>CAZUFP010000039.1:0-36140 GCA_964619835.1 uncultured Gemmatimonadaceae bacterium
GCTTGATCTCGATGGGCTCCGGCGCCCACATGAGGTCGCCGATGAGGTCGCTCAGAATGCCGGGGAACTCCCAGTTCAGGCCGGGTAGCTCGGTATTGAACCGGTGGCGCAGCTCGCTGATGACGCCGTCGGTTGTGCGTTTGCGGCCGCGGCGCAGCTTGACCAGGAAATCCCCGGTGTTGGGCTCGGCGATGGCCAGAGCCAGGCGCGCGCCGGTCCGCCGTGAGTAGCTCTCCACCTCCGGCACGGTGCGCAGGATGGCTTCCGCCTGCAGCAGCTGTCGGTTCGTCTCCTGGAGGCTGGTACCCGGCGGGGTGAAGTAGTCGATGACGAAACCGCCCTCGTCCATGGGCGGCAAGAACTCGCTGTCCAGCCGGCCGTAGACCAGCAGCCCGGCCACCAGGATGACCGCGCAGCCCGCCATGGTGCGCCAGGGGTGGCGCAGCGCGGGCCGCACGGCGCGCTCGTACAGGTCGATCACGGTGCGCAGGATGGGTCCGCCTTCGTGGGCCTCCGGGCCGGGCCGGGCGCCGCCGTGCGCGCGAACGAGCCATGCGGCGAGTGAGGGCGTGAGGGTGACGGCCAGCGCGAGGGAGGTGAGCAGCGAAACCACCATGGTCATGGCCAGAGCCCGGAAGAAGACGCCGGTGATGCCGTCCAGGAACGCCAGCGGGATGAACACGACGACGGGCGTCAGCGTGGAGCCGACGAGCGGCCGGAAGATCTCGGCGATGCCGGCTTCGACGGCCTCGACGCGGCTCATGCCCGACATGAGCCGGGTGTGGATGGCCTCCACCACCACGATGGCGTCGTCGATGACCAGGCCGATGGCCGCGGCGATGCCGCCCAGCGTCATGAGGTTGAAGGTCAGCCCGGTGAGCTTCATGGACACCAGCGTGATGAGCACGGTCACGGGAATGACCAGCGTCGCCACCAGCGTGGTGCCCCAGCTCTTCAGGAAGAAGTACAGGATCACGACGGACAGCAGCAGGCCGAACAGAATGGCCTCCCACACGCTCTCCACGGAGGAGCGCACGATCTCCGACTGGTCGTAGAAGAAGGCCAGCTTCATGTCCGGCGGCAGCTCGCCCCGGAGCTGCGTGATCTGTTTCCGCAGGGCCGACGCGATGGACAGCGTGCTGCCGTCCGGCTGGCTGCGGATGTTGAGCAGCACGGCGTTGTGGCCGTCGGCCGTGACCACGTTGAAGACCGGTTCCGGGCCGCGCTCCACGGTGGCGAAGTCACGCACCCGAACCGGGTGGCCGCCCGGCGCCGTGACCACGAAGTCCTCGATGTCCTGGACGGAGTGCACGCGCCCGTCCACCACGGTGAGGTAGAGGGTGTGGTTCTCCTCGTGCATGCCCGCGGCCGCCACCAGGTTGTTCGCCCCCAGGGCGTCGGTGACGTCCGCCAGGCTGAGGTGGGCGGCGGCCAGCAGCAGCGGGTCCACCACCACCTGGTACTCGGGCGCGCGGCCGCCCACCAGGTCCACCCGCGCCACGCCGGGGATGCGCAGGAAGCGGAGCTTCAGGTCGTAACGCGCCTCTTCCCACAGCTCCGTGATGTCGCGCGTGTCGCTGGTCAGGCTCACACCCACGACCGGGAAAGCGGCGAACGTGAGGCGGTAGACGGTGGTCACGGCGGTGGCGGGCAGTGTGCTTCGGATCTGCGACAGCCGGCTCAGCACGTAAAGCTCGGACTGGATCATGTCGACGTTCCACGTGAAGAACACGTTGATCTCCGCGGAACCCCGGCCGGTGGCGGACTTGACCGTCGTCACGCCCCGGATATCGTGCATGGCCTCTTCGATGGGCCGCGTGACCGTGGCCATCATCTCGTCGCCCGGCATGACCCCGTTGTCCACAAGGATGACCACGCGGGGGAAGTCGGTCTGGGGGAAGACCGAAGACGCCAGGCTCACCGCGGCGTAGCCGCCGGCCAGGCACAGCGCCAGGCTGATGAAGATGATGGAGACCGAGTGCCGCGTCGCGAACCGCCCCAGCATGTCAGCCGCCGACCACGGGCCGGACGATGTGGATCTTCGTCTCCTCGGGCAGGCTGTACGCGTCCTCGGTGACGATGGGCGTGCCCACCACCAGAGCCCCGCCGGACACCTCCACCAGCCCGCCGTCCCGCAGCCCCACCGTCACCGGGCGCCGCACCGCCCGGTCGCCCTCCACCACCATGATCCAGCTGCCTGCGCCCGTCCGCGTCACCAGGCTCACTTCCGGCACCACCAGCACGTCCGGGTGCTCGTCCACAACGATGCGGACGGACGCGAACTGGCCGGGCGTGAAGCCGGCACCCGCGGGGATGGACGCCTGGACGGGATACGCCCCCGTGGCGGGATCCAGGCCGGCGGACAGGACGATGAGTGTGCCCCGGACCGGCACGCTGTCGGGGCCGATGAGCACGGGCTGGCCCACGCGCAGGCTCGCCGCCTCCCGGGCGGGAACCCGGGCGGCCACCACCAGGCGACTCATGTCCACCACCTCGGCCAGCTCGGTACCGGGCTCCACCGACTGGCCCACCGCCACGTTGATGCGCGTAACCGTGCCCGACATGGGCGCGCTGATGTTGTGATAGGCCAGGTCGGCGCGCGCCGATGCCACACCGGCCCGGGCCGCTTCCAGCCGCTGCTGGGCCTCCTCGTACGCCCGCTGCGACGTTCCGTCGGTGCTGAGAAGCTGCTGCTGGCGGTCGAACGCCTTCTGCGCGAACTCCAGATCCTGCTGCGCCTTCGTCAGCGCCACCTGCGCCAGCCGGCTGTCCAGGCGGAACAGGACCGTTCCCGCCTTCACCTCGCCACCCTCCACGCAGTCGATCTCCCGCAGCACGCCGGCCGCCACGGGCGTGACCAGGGTGCCGCCTGCCGGCCGCTTCGCACGGCCGGGCTCCGGCTTCACGTAGCCGTACGCCGTGACGTACCGGTGCAGGGTGGCCCGTGCGATGGTGTCCACGTGTACCGCCACGTCGGTGGTGATCTCCTCTTCACCCGGCCCACCGCCACGCCGCACGGCCCACAGAATGGCCGCGATGACGACGACCGCGGAGGCCACGACGACGATGCCCCGTCTATTCATCTCCCGGCTCTTCCTTCCCGGCGTTTCGCCGAGGGTTGGCAAGCACCCAGTCCGCTACGTCCAGCGGGCTCTGCGTGGCATCTTCCAGCGTTCCAATGGCTTCCTGGGCCTTCACCAGCGCATCCAGACGGCTCAGCGCCGTGCTGGCCATCTCAGACTGGATCCCCAACAACTCCAGCCGGGAGATCTGGCCCGCCCGGTAGGCGGCCTCCGCCGACCGCTCCTGCCGCTTCAGCTCCGACAGCAACGTGTCCGCGGCCTGCACCTCCGCGACGGCCGAGCGGGAGGCTACGAGGGCACCCTCCAGCTCGGCCAGCGCCCCCGATTGCACCGACAGGAAGTGCGCCGCCGCCGCCTGCCGTCGCGCCTCCGCTTCGGCGATGGGCCCCTGGTTCCGGTTCAACACCGGCAGGGCCAGGGTCAGGGCCAGCGTCCATTTGGCATCGGTCTGATCCAGCTGGTAGCCCGGGCCCAGGCTGATGTCGGGGTACTGTTTGCGAATCTCCAGCTGGAGCACCGCCTGGCTGGCCTCGTACTCGGCCAACGCGCCGAGAATGTCCGAGCGCTGGGTCAACGCCCTGCGCCGGATCTCGGGGGCCGGCACGTTCAGGGAGACGCGCTCCATGTCGGCGTCGGAAAAGACGGCGTCCGTCAGGGCGGCCGGCGGCACGCCGATGGCGGTGGCCAGCTCGCTCCGAGCCAGGGCCCGCCGCCGGACGGCCTCCATGGCGGCGAACCGGCTGGCGACGAGGGCGCTGCGCGCCCGCGACACCTCGTACGCCGAGACCTCGCCCACCGCCAGCTGTTGCTCCAGGATGCGGACGCTCCGCGTCTGGATCTCCTGCTGCCGCGCGTAGAGCGAGTCGGCGACCCGGGCGGCGTAAAGGTCCAGGTAGGCCCGGCGAACCCGGGCGCGAACCTGCCAGGCCGCCGTGTAGATGTTCAACCGCGCGGCCTCGGAGAGCTGGCGCGCTTCCCGGATGCGGATGCCCCGCTTGCCCGCCACCTCGATTGGCAGGTCCAGGATGGCCTCGGGGATCCAGGGTGTGACCTCGTCCGCCGGCGTCGTGGCGTTGTAGCCCACGGCGCCAGTCAGCGACGGGTTGGGCCGGCCACCTGCCGTGACCACACCACCCCGTGCCACGCCCCAGCGGGCGCGGGCGACGTCCAGGTCCGGGCTGTAGTAGAACGCCGCCAGAGTCAGGGCGTGGAGGTCCCAGGCAGCCGGCGGCCATTCCGTGACGGCGCCGGTATCGACAAGGAACGCGGCCAGATCCCGCGCATCCAGGCGCCGGGTCTGGAAGTCGGTGAGGGTGACGTCAGGTGAGATGGGGCGTGCATGATAGCGAGCACAGCCCACCGCCAGGAGACCGACGAGCAGCAGACCCGCCGCTGCCCGGCCGGAGGAACCCTCCCGTCTTCTCTTCGTGGGCCGGGGCTTCATCGGCTTCTCCGCGTGCGCGAGGCGTCCAGTTTAGGCCGTGGCGAAGGCATGGGGCAAGGTGTGCACTCGCCGAGGTGCCGGCCGTCCCCGGACGGGCCGGCGGGGCCGGACGGCGAGCCTGGCTGCGCGGAACACATGCATTGTATGATTGTAGGACAGTCGTCCCGCAACGCCCCGCCGAAGGATGCCTGCCGGATGAAGAAGCGCCTGCTCACCCCGCCGGGCTCACCCGCCTGGTTCCGGGCGCCGGCCGCGTCGCCGGTGTCACGTTGGCCGCGACGGCCGCTCCTGGCGCTGCTGGCCCTGCGGACCGTGCTGGCGGATCGGGCTGGTTATTTCACGCTGTCGCCGGCCGCCGGGCGGTACTCGCTGCGGGCCACGGCGCTGGGCTACGACACGACGAGCACGCGGCCGTTCGACCTGGAGGCGGCAGAGGCCATGCAGGTGCAGCTCAGCCTGGGCGTTCGCGCGCTGAAGCTGGCGCCGCTGACCGTCGTGGCGAGGCAGCGGGACACGCGCTGGCGCGACCTACACGATTACTACGGGCGCATCGAACGCCACCGTCGCCTGCACATCGGCTGGATCGCGACGCGATAGGATCTCCAACCCATACAGACGTGGAAGTTCACCGAGTACATGAGCCGCGCGGCGCCGCTGCCGTTCGTCCACGGCCTGCGCTGCCAACCCGCGATCTACTGGAACGGCATCTACCAGATGCAAGCGCCGAGCGCCGAGTCGCCCCTCGAGAACGTGTCGCTCCACAACATCGAAGGGATCGAGTTCTACTGGAACTACGGGCCTGCCGACATCCGCTTCTCCGATCCCAACGGCTGCGGCGTCATCCTGGTGTGGAGCCGGCCGCTGACCGATGCCCGGCGCTTCACCATGCGGACCCTGCTGCTGGCGTCGGGCGGCTTCGTCGGCGCCGTGTTCTTCCTGCATTGGGTGCTCGGCTTGCCGTTGCGGATCTTCTGAAGGGTTCCGGGAATCGCCGACTCCCTGCGTCGACCACGGTGGCGTTGGCGTTGCTGACGGCCCTCACAACCGGCCTCGCCGCAGCGCCGGCCGCGGCCCAGATGGTGACCGGCACCACGCTGGACGCCGGCACGGGGGCTCCCGTGCCCGACGTGGAAGTGGCCCTTCTGGACACGACGGGCACGGTGCAGCAGACCGTCGTGAGCGACGACGCCGGGCACTTCACCCTGGTGACGGCGGACTCCGGCGTCTACACGCTCCGCGGCACGCGGCTGGGCTACGCGGCGGCGCATAGCGAAACCGTCAAGCTGGGCTTCGGGGAGACGCTGCAGGTGGAGTTGAGCATGAGCGTGCAGCCGGTGGCGTTGGAGCCCCTCAAGGTCGTGGCGCGGGAGCGCAGCCTGCGGCAGCGAGACCTGAACCAGTACTACCGGCGTGCGGAGGAGAACAAGACGAAGCACATGGGCTGGATCTTCACCCGCAAGGACCTGGAAGCCTACGACGCCTGGAAGTACGAGACCTTCATGCGCCGGGAGGCGCCCGTGGCGTTCTCGCATTGCCAGGCGACCATGTACTGGGACGGCCGTCCCATCCAGCCGGACGAGATGGACGGCCTCATGTCCGTCAGCAACATCGAGGGCATCGAGTTCTACCGGGACTTCGGCCCGCCGGACACGCGCTTCGCCGACCCCAACGGCTGCGGCCTGATCCTGATCTGGACGCGGCCCATGAACAACGGGCATCCGTTCGAGTTGAAGACGCTCTTCGCGGCCGTGGCAGGCTTCGCACTGGTGGGCTGGGTCCTGAGGCTCACCATGCCGCATTGAGGGGTCGGGTCGGTCCTATCGGACTCCCGGCGTGTGGCGCAGCACCTTCAGCACGGCGGTGAACACCGTGCGGAAGCGCTTGCCGTCGAGCCACCGGGAAGGGCCCAGCTGGAGCAGGTGCTGGCGGGCGACCGTCTGGGTTTCGGTGTAGCGCAGGATGCCCTCGGCGCCGTGGCGCCGTCCGATGCCGGAGTCCTTGAAGCCGCCCATGGGCGCGTCCACGGAGCTCCACGCGGCGGCGTAGGTCTCGTTGATGTTGACGGTGCCGGCCTGGATGCGGCGGGCCAGGCGGTGGGCCCGGCGCGCATTTCTGGACCAGACGGCGGCGTTGAGGCCGTAGTGGCTGGCGTTGACGCGTTCGACGGCCTCGTCTTCGGTGGCGAAGGGATAGAGAGCGACGATGGGGCCGAACGTCTCCTCGTCGTAGAGGCGCATGTCCGGCGTCACGTCGGTGAGCACGGTGGCCTCGAAGAACGTGGGTCCCAGGTCGGGGCGGGCGAGGCCGCCGCACAGGACCCTGGCGCCCTTCGCCGCCGCGTCGTCGAAATGGGCCTGCACGCGCTCGAGCTGTGCGTCGGAGATCAGGCAGCCCATCTCCGTGTTCCAGCCGTTGTCGGCCGCCACACGCATGCGCCCGACCCGCTCGACGAACCGGCGGGTGAACGCATCGAACACGCCTTCGTGCACCAGGATACGCTCCATGGACACGCACAGCTGGCCGGCGTTGGAGAAGGTGCCGCGCACGGCGGCGTCCGCGGCGGCGTCCAGGTCCGCGTCGTCCAGCACGACGAGGGCGTTCTTGCCACCCAGCTCCAGCGAGCAGCCGATGAGGCGCTCGGCGGCCCGTTTCGCCACGATGCGGCCCACGGCCGTGCTGCCCGTGAACGCGATGTGGTCCACGGCGTCGATGATGGGCGCGCCGATGCGTGCGCCGTCCCCGTTCACCACCTGGAACAGGTCCGGAGGCAGGCCGGTCTCGTCCGCGAGGCGTGCCGCCCACAGTGCGGTGAAGGGCGTCTGGTGGTCCGGCTTGAGCAGCACGGCGTTCCCGGCCATGAGCGCAGGCGCCACGTCCGACAGTGCCATGCTCAGCGGGTAGTTCCAGGGCGTGATGAAGCCCACCAGGCCCACTGGATGGTGATGCTCCCATACCTGCGTGAGCACGGGCATGGTGCCCCGCCGCCGCCGGCTGCGAAGGTGGTGCTCCGCGGTGTGGGCGTAGTAGCGGCAGCAGATGGCCGCGTCCGCCACTTCTTCGAACGCGTCCTTGCGGGCCTTGCCCGTCTCCATCTGGATGAGGTCCATGACCTCGTCCTGGCGCTGGAGCAGCAGGTCGTGCAGCCGGAGGAAGACCCGCGCACGTTCCCGGAAGGACAGCGCCGCCCATGCCGGCTGCACGGCCCGGGCCCGCCGGGCGGCGTCGGCGATGTCCGCCTCCGTCGATGCCGGCACCGTGCCTGCGATTTCGCCGGTGAACGGTGCCACCACCTCGATGGCGGCTCGCGCGCCGTCGTCCGCCATGGCCTGACGGGCTTTCAGCCTGTCCAGCAGCGCCGGGTCCCCGCCGACGGTTCCCCGCGGCTTGCCGTCCACGCCTTCGGGGCGAGGAACAGCCGCTGTCTCCATGCCTCCTCCACGCACTGTGACGCGCCGAGTTCCGAGCAAGTGTAGTGGGGCTTCCCCCGGGCTTCAATGGCAGGAACCGCGCCAGGGCGTCGCGTTTCTCCGGCCGCCGGGGCCGCCGGAGCCGCCGGTTTCACCGATGCCCTGTCGACGTTCCTCCGCCGTGCGGCGCCGTGGGCGATCCGAACAGGCCGTCCAGGAAGTGGTTGATGGCCGGGATGCGCGCCTCGGCCGGCGGGATGTGTCCGGCGTCCTGCACCAGTACCAGCTTCTTGGGTTGCTGGAGCAGGTTCCAGAGGGGCATGCCGCGGGTGAACCACGGGTGCTCCTCGTCGTGGCGCCCGTTCACCAGCAGCTTGGGTGGCCGGAGGTAGTGGGCGAAGTTGACGGCGTCGGCGGCGGGCAGTGTCGGCCGGGTGCGCTCGTCGATGCCGCCGCCGATGAACACGATGGCGTGGAAGCGGGGGTCGATGCCGGCGAACACCAGATGCGAGCCGGCGCCCCAGCTCAGGCCGACGTACGCGAGCCGTTTCATGTCGATGTCCGGCCGGGACTGGAGGTAGTCCAGCCCGAGGCGCAGCTCCGTGCCCTGGAGCACCATCTGGTCCCGGTAGCGCACGGAGGCGGGGGGCGGCGACGTGTAGCCCGGCCCCCACTGCCGCCCGGTCATCCCCTTCATCACCACGGAGAAGAGGGCGCGGCCGGAGCGGACTAGCGGCCCGACCCAGCGCTCGGCCTCCTGGTACAGCGGGACGCCGGCGAAGACTTCCGCGCCGGGCACGTACACCAGCGTCTGGTACGGAGGCGCCGCGGCCTTGGGCAGCCACAGGTAGGCGAGGACGCGCTCATCGTTCGGGCCGGCATAGCTGAGCCGGAGGCGGACCCAGTCGGGCGTCTCCACCGTGTCCAGCACCTGCGGCTCCAGGGGGATCGAGTCGTAGCGGTAGTAGGACAGGAGGGTCCTGAACGTTTTCGGGTCCACCGGATGATAGGTGGGCGTGCGATCGTTCACGTCCAGCGCGAAGGTGCCCTGGTCCCGCCTCGCCCGGGCGTCCGTCGCCCGGACACGGGCGCAGCGGAAGCCCAGGGCGTCGGACGCGTAGGCCGGGTCCAACGCACCGAACTCGGAGAAGACGTACATGGGGTCGGCCCAGGAGCCGCCGGTCACGGCCCGCCCGGCGCCGATGGGGTTCGCCGTCCACTCCTTCACGTTCCCCGCCATGGCGTACGCGCCGAACGGGCTGATGCCGAACGGATGCGCGTCCACGGGGACGGGGCCTTCGCCGCTGAAATTCGCCCGGTCGCGGTAGTGGCCTTCGGGGCTGGCGTACCCCCACGGCATGATGACGCCTTCCGAGTAGGTGACCCGGCCGTTCCTGGCGGCCTTCTCCCACTGGAACACCGACGGCAAGCGCTTGCCGCGGAAGGCGCAGTACGCCGCGGCCTCGTACCACGACACGCCGGTGACCGGGTAATCGTCCTGGCCGTGGGGCGCCTCCTGCGACGTCCACCCCCGGGGCCCCGGCAGGCCCGTGCGGTCGACGAACCGCTTCATGGCCTCGGCGAAGCCGAGCGTGTCCCCGTCCACCACCAGGGGGTGCGGCCACAGCACCGGGTTCGTGTACCCGCCGCCCGTGACGAACGCCCGGAAGTCCGCGTTGCTCACCTCGTAGCGATCGATGAAGTAGTCGTCCAGCTGCGCCTTCAGGCCCCGGGGCAGGTCCGGCGTGACGAGCTTGTACTCGCCACCCGGCACGAACACCATGCCCGGCGCCACGCCCGCGGGGATCAGCGGCACCCGGATGGCGATGGAGTCGAGGGAGCCGAGGGCGGGCTCCTTCTGTGCCCGGGCCAACTCGTTCGAGGCCAGCCGCTCCACCGTCGCGTACCCCTTCTTCTCGATGCGGAGCAGCTCCGGCGTGCGAGGGATGCGCACGTCGTCCAGCGGCGTCGTGCCCAGAATCCGGAATCCCGCCGCCGCGGCATTGGCATCCAACCCCGTGACGGACGACGACACCGCCATCTGGCCCGTCCCGGAATCCGGGCCACCGGTGGATCCGCCCATTTCGGAGTCGCCGGGCAGCGGCCGGATGAGGACCTGCGCGCCGGATGGAGAGGTGGTGACCGTGAGGCGGTTCGAGATCACGGGCCACAGGTGGGCGAGGGCCGTGTCCGCGGGCAGGGCGCGAGCGGCCTGCACGGCCACGTCGTACGCGCCGGAGTAGCGACCGGCGTCCGCCAGCCGCCGGATCTCAGGGATCAACGTGCGGGCGTGGCGCTTCGCCGACGCGTGCAGCCAGTGCGGAACGGAGAAACCCGCCACCACCAGCGCGACGACCACGACGATGAATACGGGCACGGACAGCGAGCGTTTCGGCCGGGCCGGCGACGCCTGCGTGGGCGCGGGTCGGTCGGCAGCGGCGGGCTGGTCAGGGGCCGGAGCAGGCTGATCGGAAGCCGGCGGGGGCCGGTCGGCGGCGGCAGGCTCCGTCCGAAGCACGCCGTCGGGTGTGATCTCGAAGGCCCAGGCCAGTACGAGGGCAATGGGGAACCCCAGCAGCACCAGGACGACGACGGCCCGGGAGATCCAGTCGGGCAGCAGCAGCTCCGGAACGATCAGGGTCGCGATCTGGAGGACGCCCCAGGCGACGACGGCGTAGACGACGGCCACACGCAGGATGCGCCGACGGCGAAGCTCTGCGAAGAACCGTTTCAGACCACCGAACGCGTCTGAAGACACTCGGGACCTCGATTCGCTCGATTCTCAGGGACCTTCAGGGGAGCCGAACACGACGCCGGGGATGGGACGCGACCGAACGAAGGACCTTCTTTACAGGTAACCCGATGGTGGCGTGCAAGCAAAGGCTTCCGGCCGCACCCCCTCCGCCGGATGCCGGAGGGGGAAGCGGAATGCCGGAAACGGGATGGACGGCAGGCGTCAGGGCGCCGCCTGGAACAACCGTCGTTTCGACGGGACTTGCTGCTCGATCTCCGCGAGAACGCTCCGCGCCAGCGACAGGACGCCGGCGCGATCCATGCCGCCCGGAGCGATGTCCATGCCTACCGCTCCGATGAGCGTGCCCCTGGCATCGTGCAGCGCGAACGTGATGTCGTAGACCGGGTCCGCTGCGGTCGGCGCCTCGACGCTCGGCGTCCCCGTTGCCATGGGTTGGTTCTCATCGTCATCGCACTTCTCGCCCAGATCCTCGGGCGCGGTGGCGGCGATGGTGCGGCATACGCCGTCCAGCACGACGGCCATCTCCACCGACTTCACGGGCCCGTGCAAAGTCACGCTGCGATCCACCAGCCACTGGGCGTACGGCGCCGGCGGTGTCCGCACGTGCCCGGCCTGTTGCTCCCGCGATTCCTGCTCCTCGCCCTTCTCCTCCCGGTCGCCTTTTGCCGCCTTCTCGGCCGCGGCCTCCGCGCGCTCGGCGGCGGCGTCCTCGTGCTGCGCACCCACCACCTTGCCCGTCATGGCATCCACGTTCACCTCCTCGATGCCCGACTTGCCCTTCACCGCGATGTCGTACGAGTAGATGAGGCGTCCGCCCTCCCGCTCGAGCTCGAACGACTTGACGGTGCCGTCGGGCACGCGGGCGAGGGCCGTGGCGCGTGCCTGCGCCTCGGGGATCTTCGGTTTCTGCTGCTGGGCCGCCGCGGGCGTCGCGGCGAGCATCAGGGCCAGGGCGGCCCATGTCATCGTTCGCATCGGTGACCTCCGGTCTCTCGGTCATGCCGGGCTGCAACGATCCTGCCGCCGGCGTGCCGAACGGTAGCGACCAGAGGCTGACACTACCGTGACAAGGCGATCAACCTCCTGCTGGCGGCAACCTGCCAGGCGCCCAGGACATCGTCGCCCCGGACCTGCCAGAGCCGGTCCTGGAGGTTCACGGACACACACACGTGGTTCGGGACGATGCGCACCAGGTCGCCCACGCGAGGGCGCCAGTCCGTGTCCTTGAGGTCCAGGACGCCGTGCTCTTCCGAGAGGGCGGATACCCGGATCTCCGGGCGATCCAGCACGCAACCGTAGCCAGCGGCGACGCCCGGGTCGGGGAGCGTGGCGCGCACCTCCTCCTTGGCCAGGGCTTTGGAGCCGGCGTCGACGACGGCCTGTCCGGCGACGGCGGTGCTGACGACGGTGGCCAGCACGCTGTACGCGCAGTCCGTCCAGCGGCAGGCGCCCAGCAGCGCGGTCGTTCGGTCGTTGAAGATGCTGGTGCCAGGGCGCACCTCGGTCAGCCCACGTATCTCGTGCGACCGGCTGAACGTGGGGGTCGAGCCGCCGCTCACCACATCCGGCCACAGGTCCGCGCGGTCCAGTCGTTCCAGGTGGGCATGGAGCCGCTCGGACAGGCGTCGTATCGACACGGCCTGTTCACCGACATGCATCCGGATGTGCCCGGGGTAGAGCATGAGGCCGCGGTACCGGACACCGTCCGTCTCGGCCGCCTCACGAGCGAGCCGTACGACGCCGGTAGGGTTCCCGACGCCGACGCGACGCATGCCGACGTCTGCCTCCACGAGTACGCCAATCTCGCGGCCGTGCTCCCGGGCGGCGGCGCCCAGGCCCTGGAGTGTCTCGGAAGAGTCCAAGGCCACGGCGAGCGTGACGCGCTCCGGCAAGGCAAGAAGGCGGCGGATCTTGCCCGTGCCCACGGGCGGGTACGCCATCAGGATGTCATCGGCGACATCGGACATGACCTCCGCCTCAAGAGGCGTGGCCACGGTCAGGCCGATCGCTCCGCCACGCAGCTGCTCCGTGGCGAGCTCGCGCGTCTTGTGCGTCTTGACGTGAGGGCGGAAACCCAGTCCGTGCCTGCGGCAGTAGTCGGCCGCAACGCGAATGTTGGCGGTCATGCGGTCGACGTCCACGAGAGCCGCAGGCGTCTCGAGATCCTGCACGAAAGCCGGACGGGCCCTGTCGGCCAGGCCGTCCGACGCAAGCCGGGCCGGCTTCGCGTGGCCGCTTTCGCGCCCTGCGGCGACCGGGCTCATCGGGACGCCGCACTTTGCTCGGTCCCTTTCAGAGAAAGGACGGTGCCGTGAAGCGCCTTTGCGAAAGCCCCCCGGTCGATGGCGAATTGCCCGTCCACCAGCACGTAAACCATCCCTTCGGCCAACTGATGAGGCTTCTGGTACGTGGCCGGGTCGTTGACGCGGGCCAGGTCGAACACGACGACGTCGGCGACCGCGCCTTCGCGCAGCAGGCCGCGATCCCTCATGTGGAACACTGTGGCCGGCAGGGACGTCATGCTGCGAATCGCCGCCGGCAGGTCGATCACATGCCGGTTCAGGACGTATTCGCGGATCTTCCGCGGGTGTGTGCCATAGGTTCTCGGGTGCGGCACGCCCACGCCCATGGGCACCAGGTCGCCGTCGGACGAGGTCATCATCCACGACTGGCGCATCAACGCCTCCACGTCACCCTCGTCCATGTTGAAGGAGACGATGGACGCCACGCCCCCCTTCATGAGCGCTACCGCTTCATCGACGGGCGGCTTTCCGTCCCGGTCTGCAGCCCACTGGAGTGTCTTGCCCTCGATGCTCGGATCCGGCCGGTAGCGGCGAAACTGGAGCCGATCCGCGCCGCCGCGCCGGTCCAGGTTCTCCAGCATGGCGGCGTGCAACCGCGGGCCTTCGGCGAGGTCGCTGAAGCGTCGGAACATGGCCGTGTCGCCGCCCGCGAGCGCCCACCTTGGCACGAGTGAATTCTTCAGGTTGGTGGAGGATGCGGTATACGGATACTGGTCCGCGAACACTTCGAGGCCCTCGTCCCGGGCCCGGTCGATGCGGCTGATGAGCGCGCCGGAGAAGCCCCAGACGCGTGGGCCCAGCGCCTTCAGGTGCGTCGCCACCGCCGGTAGCCGCGCCTCGCGCGCGATGCGTATGACCTCATCGACGGCGGCCACCAGACCCACGTTGTAGTCGGCCTCGTCGCGGACGTGGCTCGTGTACGTGCCGCCGTACGCCGCCGCGACCTTGGCCAGCTCCACGAGCTCTTCGGTCTTGGAGAAGCTACCGGGCGCGTACCATGGACCGCTGGACAGGCCGAACGCTCCGTTCTCCATGGCCTCGCGCACCAGCGCGCGCATGCGATCCAGCTCCGCCGGCGTCGGGTCCCGGTCGGCCATGCCCATCACGGCGGCACGCACGGAGCCGTGCCCCACCAGCAGAGCCACGTTCACGCCCAGGCCGTCGGCCAACAGGGCCTTGCGCTGGGCCGCCAGGTCGACGGGGCCTTCGCCGTCCGGGTTGCCCACGATGGTTGTCACGCCCTGGGCCAGGATCGGACGGGCGGCGCTGAGGCCCGGCGTCGCCAACCCGTTGGCTGCGTGGGTGTGCACGTCGATGAAGCCGGGTGCGACAAAGAGGCCGTTGGCGTCGATGACGCGCTTGGCCCGGGCACCGGCCAGGTCGCCCATGGCGACGATGCGGCCGCCGGTGATGCCGAGGTCGGCGTAGTACCAAGGGTTCCCGGTGCCGTCCAGGACGCGCCCGTTTCGGATGAGAACGTCGAAGGAATCCTGCCCCCGGAGCGGCGTGGCCGTGACAGGCAGGACGCAGATGAGCAGGGCGAGGGCGAGCCGTCGCCACGCGGAACACGCATGCAGAGGGGACACGTCGTGCTCTCCTGACAGAGGGACGTTTGGATGGTCGCGGTGCCGGGGAAGACGGGCGGGGCTCGACCGCGGCGAGCCCCGCCCGTTGTCGGCTACTGGTACGTGCCCTGGCAGCCTGCCGCCAGGTTGGTGTCGCACTCCGTTTCGGAGATCGGGAAGCAGCGGGCGCGGTCCGTCACGCCGGTACGCACGATCGTGCCACCGTGCAGGAACGAATCATCCCACCGGTCCAGGTCGAAGAGGCGGCGGCCGGTGAGCCAGAGGACCAGGAAGCGCTCGTTCTTGATGAGTTGAAAGACCTCCGTCGCCGTGGTGGCGGTGGCGGGAGTGAGCCCGTAATAGACGCGCTCCTCGTTCACCCGATCCACGGCCTCCGTCAGCTGGCCGGCATCGTAGGCCACCTCGGCCTCGATCAGGCGCATCTCGGCCCCGCTCACCACCGGGATGTCCGAGCCCGCACCGTCGTACTTGTCCTGCCGGTACTGGGGCGAGCTGCCGTCCGCACTGACAGGATCGATGCAACCGCCCGACGCGCAGTCCGTGTAAGGTGCGCGGGGGTCGTTCGCCGTCACCGCGTACGTGTTGTACACGGAGATCTCCTGGCGCTGGAAGCTGTACGTCCACATCTGGTTCGTTTCGTCCGAGCTGTTCGACGAGTAGTACGCCACCTGCTCGAAGTCCGTGGGCACCTGCTGAGAGTACGTGACCGCCGTGGCGCCCTGTCCCAGGTCGAAGTAGGTCTGGGCGAGGCCGGCCAGCGCCGCGTAGGTGTATTCCTGGTTGCCGGCCGCCTGCGCCTGCGTGAGCGCATCCTGGTAGTAGGGCAGTGCGCGGCTGAAGGCGCTGTCCCTGGAGAGGGCGGCCGATCCGTCGTACGTGACCTGGCAGAACAGCTCGCCCAGCATGCGGTTGCTCATGCCGGCGAACAGGTAGGCGCGGGCGGTGAGCGGGTTGCCATCGAAGGAGTATCCGTCGATGGCCTTCATGCGCTCGATGCCCGTCTCCGCCGCCCAGCGGGCGCGGTGCGTCGCCTCGTAGTTGTAGTTGAAGTCCTGGCGCCGGGCGACGCCGCTGCCCTCGAGCCCGGTCTCTTCATAGTTGCCCGTGCCCGCCAGCTCGTCGGACAGCAGGCCCACGTCCACGGAGTTGTCGTCGTGGATGATCGAGAAGTCGTGGGACATCCCGGTCACGAGGGCCGGCACCAGGTTCGGGTCGTTCAGGTCTGAGTCCAGCGTCCGCCCGGGGTTGGTGACCCTGAACAGGTCACCCGAGCAGGCGCCGAGCAGCGCGGCGACTCCCATCAAACAGGCCAGGAGCCCCGCCTTCGATGCTTTGTCGGTCATGGGATTCATGAGAAGTTTCTCCGGCCTCAGAAAGTCACGCGCAGGTTGACGAGGAACGACCGCAGGGGCGGCAGGTTGTAGTACTCCATGCGGTACATCGCGGCGCTTCCGGCCTGCGCCGCCTCGGGGTCCAGACCGTCGTAGTTGGTGACGGTCCAGAGGTTCCGTCCCTGGAGCGAGATCGTCGCCGATTCGAAGCGGTTGCCCAACCAGTTGTCAGGCAGGCGGTACGAGACGGACGCGGAACGTAGCTTGAAGAATTTCGCCGGCATGGTCCAGATGCCGTAACCCGAGTAGCTGGAGATGCACTTGGCGACGTCGCCGGCTTTGAGGCCTGCGAACTTGTCGGTGCTGGGGTTGGCGGCGTACGCCTCCTGGGTCGCGAGGCAGGGCGCCCACTGGCCGCGGCGCATCTGCTGGTACCCGGTGCCATTCTGCAGGTACTGCCCGCCCTCATACTCGCCCATCGCCTGCAACGTGATCCGACCCCACAGGCTGACGCTGGTGTTCGCGGACCACGTGTGCGAAGGATACGACGGTCCGATGTACTGATCGCTCTCAATGATCGGTGCGACGCCCACGGCATCAGGGTTGGTCACCTTCACGTGGAAGTAGCTGGGTAGCGGGTACCCGGGCCGGGCCTCATTGCGCCAACCGATGTAAATGGACGGCAACCCCTCAGCCAGGCTGTTGACCATGCTGTTTATAGTCGAGTACCGGAAGCCCAAGTCCCAGTTCACGACGGGCGTCTGTACCGGGTTGACGCCCAACGTCGTCTCGGTGCCGGTGTTCGAGATATCGCCCACGTTCTTGACCTGCGTGAAGACGCCCATGCCCGTGGACGGCAGCAGCTGAACCGGGATCAGGGCATCGTACGTGTGCTGGTTGAAGTACGTGAACTGTGCCGTGATGCGGGAGTTCAGCCACGAGCCGTCGAACCCGGCCTCCCACTCGCGCGTGCGCTCGGGACCGAGGTTCGGCGACCCGATCGAAGCGACGGTCAGCGCCGGCTGGCCTTCGTCGCCGGCCGCCGTCGTCCAGGTGCGGAGGGCGTCGAACGGGCCCGGCGCCTTCCCGGACTCACCCACGGCCGCCCGCAGCTTGAAGGTCTCGAACCACCCGGGGAACCACGTTTCCTCCGAGAGCAGGTACGCGATGGACAACTTGGGATAGAACGCCAGCCCGAAGTCCTGGCCGAAGCTGCTGAAACCGTCCCACCGGGCGCCTGCGGTCAGGAACAGCCGGTTCCTCCAACCGGCCGTCTCCTGAAGGAAGAAACCGCCACTGACCGTGTGGGTTCTGCCCTCGCTCGCCTGCGTCTGCGAGCCCGAGTCCACCAGCTTCTCGCCCGGCCCGGCGAAGTACTCGCCGAAGCCCGTCAGGCTGTTGTACTCGTTGTCATAGCCCTGGACGCCCCAGGAGAAGCTGGAGGACAGCCCGGCCGGCAGGTCCTGGCTCCACGTGCCCGCATAGTCCAGGGTGAGCGAACGGTCCGAGCGCAGGATGTCCGTCCGATTCCCTTCCTGCCGGTAGTAGAAACCCCACGGTCGGAACTCGGTGTAATCCGAGTTGGTGTAGTCGATGCCCACGTTCAGGTGATGGGAGAAGCTCGTCGTGGGTGTCCAGATCATGGCGACACCGGTGATGGCGTGGTTGATCGCCGTCTTGAGCTTCATGTCCAGCGCCAACGCATCCTCGTTGTTGGGCGTGACGCCCCGATCGCCACGGAAGACGTTCGTCGTGAACCCCTCCGCGTTGTTCCCGTCCGGGATCCAGTCCACCACGCGACGCGTATACGCGCTGTTGAACTGGATGGACAGGTTGTCCCTGGGCGAGAAGGTGAAGTTGCCACGCGCACCGAAACCGTTCTGCCCCTGGTTCGGAAGGGCCCCCAGCTCGTTGCCGTAGTTGCCGGAGAGGAAGTACGACATCTGCTCCGCGCCGCCTCGCACCGACAGGTTGTAGCGCTGGACGTAGCCCCGGCGCAGCCAAGTGCCACTCGGCGGGCAGGACGGGTCCGGCGGATCCTGAAGCGTGCAGTCGTTCATGTTCAGGCCGCTGGGATCCGACGCCGGTCCGACGTGGCCCAGGCTGTTGAACCCCTGATCCATCGACATCGTCCAGGCCGCGTTTCCCGAAGCGCCACGCTTCGTGAAGATCTGGATGACGCCACCGGCCGCCTCCGTGCCGTAGAGGGTGGTCGCTGCCGCACCCTTGATCACCTCGACGCGCTCAATGTCATTGGGGCTGATGTCGTTCAACGGCGAAGCCGCCTGGTTGTTCTCCCCGCTCCAGCCGTACGTCCGCGAGCTCATGCGGACGCCGTCCACGTAGATCAACGGGTCGTTGCCCGCCGTGACCGACGTGTTGCCCCGCAGCCGGATGGTGCTCGCCGCGCCCACCATCCCGGAGTTCCCCAACACCTGCACGCCGGCCGCCATGCCCTGCAGAGCATCCGCCGGTGTCAGGATCGGAGAGTCCTGGAGCTGACCGGCGTTGATCTGCGCGATCGTGTTGCCGATCTCCCGGCGCCGCGCCGCGCCCGGCGTGCCTGTCACCACCAGAGCATCCATCTCCAGAGGCTTCTCGAACAGCTCGAACTCTACCGTCACCACCGCTCCGGCCTGCACGACCACGTCCCGCGTCGCCTCACCATAGCCCAGCATCAGGACCCGCACTCGCTGCGGGCCCACCGCCACGCCCGGGATGTTGAAGACGCCACGGTTGTTCGAAACCCTTCCCATCTGGGTGCCCACCACCACCGCCTGAGCACCGGCAATGGGTTGGGACGTGGCTCCGTCGATCACCCTGCCTACGACCGTCCCCACCTGTTGGGCGGCCAGCGGCGATGTCAGCGTGAGCAGCAGGGCCGCCATGGCGGACCCGCCGAGAAGTTCGCGAACCCACCGACGCGGCCCGCGGGCGGGGTGCCGACCTTCGAAAGACTCAAGCATTGGAATCAACCTCCGGCTCGGAAGGCCCATGTGGAGGGGTGGCGTGCCGAACGGTGGCACGAAGGGGGGTCCGACAAGTACACGGCTTCGCGTGTAACATTGCGCATCATTTAGTATACAATCGAGGATACAGGCCGATGCCCTCCCATGCAAGAGTGACGTCTACCAGCGTCCGTGCTCGCCGACGACATCGATGACCCGGCACAGGCGCTCCGCCGCCGCCATCCAGTTCTCCTCCGTCGCTCGCTGCGCCTCCACCCGGTCACCCGCTTCGATGGCATCGATCATGCGCTCGTGTTCCTCGGCCGATCGCGTCAGACGGCTGCCGCTGTTTCCGGTGCTGTAGATCCGCCGATACCGGTCCGCTTGCGGCCGGATGTTGGCGAACAGTGCGAGCAGGCGAGGGGCATTGATCGCGTCCAGGTAACGGCCGTGCAAGGCAGCGTGCAGATCCATCAGCTGTGCCGGATCCGCCACTTCTGCCTGTGAGGCGCGGCGGAGCTCCTCGTTCGCTGCCCTCATGTCCGCCGCGACTTCCCTGCGCGTTTCTTCGGGCAACCCCGCAGCCGTACGCGCGGCAAGCCCGTCCAGGACCGCCACGATGTGGTACACCTCCCGGGCGTCGTCCTTCGTCAACGGCGACACCACAAGCCGGAGCTTCCGCCCCTTCGATGACCCCAGGATGAACCCATCCTGCATGAGCCGCTGCAGCGCGCTCCGCACCGGCGTCCGGCTCATGCCCAGCCGCTCCGCGAGATCCGTCTCCACGATGCGCGTGCCCGGGGCCAGTGCCCCGGCCAGGATGAGGTCGCGGATCCGCTCGTACGCCTGGTCGCTTCGCTTGTCCCCGGAGCGCCTGGGGTCACCCATGTCGGAAGCCTTTCGTGGACGACAACAACACCGCACTTTCGCGTACAAGGATGCATAGTATACGAGTTTGTACGCAAGATCGTACGATGGTAAGTTGGGTCCTCGGGTGGCCGAACAAGGGGGGACGTGCCGGAAGGAGCTGCGGGGAACCGTGGAATTGCGGGCGCGTAGGAAGGTCGCGGCGGATGTCGCGTGGGGTGGGTTGCTGACTGTGCTGGTGTTGGCAGCGTACGCCACGGCATTGCGGGGTGGTTACATCTGGGATGACGGCAACTACCTGACGCAGAATCCGCTGATGGGGTCCTGGCGGGGGCTGGAGCGCATCTGGCTGACCACGCAAACGCCGCAGTACTACCCGATGGTCTTCACGAGCTTCTGGATCGAGAATTTGTTGTGGGGCCTGCACCCGTTCGGCTACCACCTGGTGAACGTGTTGCTTCACGGTGCGAGCGCGGTGCTGGTCTGGCGTCTGCTGAAGCGTTTCGAGGTACCGGGCGCGTGGCTCGCGGCGGCGGTGTTCGCGCTGCATCCGGTGCAGGTTGAGAGCGTGGCGTGGGTGACGGAGCGGAAGAACGTGCTCTCCGGCCTGTTCTACCTGCTGGCGCTGGGTCGCTACCTGGATTTCGAGGCGCGCCGTGGTGAGCGGGATTACGCCTTCGCGCTGGTTCTGTTCGTGGCGGCGCTGCTGAGCAAGAGCGTGACGGCGACGATGCCGGCGGCTGCGCTCATCGTGCTGTGGTGGCGGGACGGGAGGGTGCGCCGATCGTCGGTGGTGCGGTTGCTGCCGTTTTTCGCATTGGGGGCGGTATCCGGGGCGGTGACGGCGTGGCTGGAGGTCCACCGGGTGGGCGCGGAGGGTGCGGCGTGGGATCCGGGCATCCTTCAGCGGCTGCTGCTGGCGGGCCGGATCCCGTGGTTCTACCTGTCGAAGCTGGTGTGGCCGGCAAACCTGACGTTCTCGTACCCCCGGTGGGCGATCGACCCGCGGCAGCTGGCGGCCTGGCTCGGGTTGGCGGGCACGGTGGCGGTGGGATGGCTTCTCTGGCGGCTGCGGAAGCGCTGGGGCCGGGGGCCGGCGGCGGCGGGCGCGTTCTACCTGGTCACGCTTTTCCCTGTGCTGGGGTTCCTGAACGTATACCCAATGCGGTACTCGTACGTAGCGGACCACTTCCAGTACCTGGCGAGCCTGGGCCCCATCACGCTGGCTGCGAGCTTCGTGGCGGCTTTGTGGAAGAAAGCGGATCGAGCCAGGGCCGCAGGGCGGGTGGCGGCGGGTGCCGTGTTGGCGGTGCTGGCGGTTCTGACGCTGGTGCAGAGCCGCATGTACCGGGACGAAGAGACGCTGTGGCGGGCCACGCTCGCCCGCAATCCGGAAAGCTGGATGGCGCACAACAACCTGGGCATGATCCTGGCCGCCCGGGGCCGGACCGATGAGGCGATCAGCGAATTCCGGGAGGCGTTGCGGGAGCGTCCCGACCATCCCGGGGCGCTGAGCAATCTGGGCGGCGCGTATCTGCGCCAGGGAAGGCTGGACGAGGCGGGATCAGCGCTCCGTCAGGCGATGAAGCTGGATCCGGGTTTGCCGGGCGCGCGCAACAGCTATGCGCAGGTCTTGCTGGAAGAGGGCAGAACCGGCGAGGCCATCCTGGAGTTGCAGGCTCTGATCAGGCAGGTGCCGGGATACGCTCCTGCGGAAGGCGCGCTGGGCTCGGCACTTCTCCGAGCGGGCAGACCTGGAGAGGCGGAGGCCCACCTGGCCCGTGCGCTGGACCTGAATCCTCGCCTGGCGGACGTGCGCTTCAACCTGGCCCTGCTGCTGGGTGGCGAGTCCCGGCACCGGGAGACGATGGCGCTTTTGCGTGAGGGGCTGCATCTGCAGCCGGAGGATGTGTCGTTCCAGCAGCTGCTGGCCTGGGAGTTGGCGACGGCGCCGGAGGCGGACCTGCGCGACGGCGCCGAGGCCGTGCGGTTGGCCCGAGCCGCTCTGGGGACGAACCCGGCGGATCCGGTCTTCCAGTACACGTTGGCAGCTGCGCTCGCCGAGACGGGTGACTTCCGGGGTGCGCTGGCGGCGGCAGAACGGGCGGAGTCGGAGGCGACGCAGCTGGGCCGCGCCGGACAGGCCTCGACCATCCGCGCGGCCATCGCGCGGTTGCGGGAGGGACGGCCGCTGCACTAGCCGACGTTCCGCCGTTGCACCTGGGGCAGAGGCGGCTGCACGAGGGGTGCGGAGCCGGGACCGCCGGGTCGCGGGGGGACGACGGGCTCACGGGTCCGACGTCGTCCGGTCGTAGTACTCGACGACGCGGTCGTGGGCGCCGGGCGCGGTGTAGACATCGGGGCGCGGCTCGTCCATGAGGTCCGCGACGACGACCGCCACGTCTTCTGCCGTCTGCCCGTGGGGGAAGGACCGGGAGTCGGCGCCGCCGTGCAGCGCGTTGTTGCCGAAGTCGGTGAACACCACGCCCGGCGACACGAGGGTGACATGGATGCCCGGATCGGTCTCCTTCAGCTCCGCCCGGAAGTTGGCCGTCAGCGCGTTCAGGAAATGCTTGGCGCCGTTGTACGCCGAACGCTGAGTCGTGAAGGGAATGCGTCCCAGCATGGACGACACGTTGATGATGTGGCCGGCGCCGCATTCCCGGAAATGCGGCAGGATCTCCTGCATGCCGTACAGCGCCGCCTTCACGTTGACGCGCATCATGGTGTCCACGTCGTCGTCGGTCAGCTCGGAAGGCATGCGCGTGATGCCGCGGCCGACATTGTTGACCCAGACATCTACGTGGCCGAAACGGTCGAGGGCCGTCTCGACGACGCGCTTCACCTGCGCCCGGTCGGTTACGTCCGCGACCACGGGCAAAGCATCCCCGGCGCACTTCGCGGCCACGGCGTCCAGCTCCGGCTGGCGGCGCGCCACCAGGACGACGGACGCGAGGCGGCCGGCCACCTCCCGGGCCAATGCCGCCCCGATCCCTCCGCTCGCCCCGGTGATGACGACGACTCTCTCGCTCATTGCACCCCCTGACCCCTGAAGTTGAAGACGTTGTGCCATCGCGGCGGCGGACGGGGGGTGTGACAAGGTCCCCACCAGGTGGCGAGAGTGCAACGGGCGTTCCATCGCGGGCGCCCTCTGTCACCGTCCTGTCAGGTGCGGGGACGCATGTTGGCAACCTGGCATGCATCCCCCAGCAGGAGCTTGATCCGATGAACGCGCGCATCGTCGTCGCGGCGCTGGCCGTGTTGCTCGGCTTCACGAACGCGTCCGTCGCGTCCGCACAGGGCCAGGGCCCGGGTTACCATCAGGTGCACAGCTTCAAGCTGGGGGGCGACGGCGGCTGGGACTACCTGGCGCTGGACACGGTAGGCCACCGCCTGTTCATCGGGCGCCAGGACCGGATCATGGTCGTGGACCCGTCCAACGGGGAGCTGCTAGGCCAGATCCAGGGGCTCAACCGGGCCCACGGCGTGGCGTTCGACTACGCGGACAACCACGGCTTCGCCACGTCGGGCGGCGACAGCACGGTGGTCATGTTCGACCTGAAGACGCTGAAGGTGTTGGGCCGGACCATCGCCGCCGTGGACTGCGACGCCATTCTGTTCGACCCGGCGACGAAGCGCATCTTCACGCTGAACGGCGACGCCCACTCGGCCAGCGTCATCGACCCGGTCAGCGGCAGGCGCATCGCCAACATCCCGCTGGGCGCCAAACCGGAGTTCGGCGTCAGCGCGGGCGACGGCAAGGTCTACGCGAACCTGGAGAGCACGAGCGAGGTGGCGGAGATCGACGCGGCGGCCATGAAGGTCACGCGGCGCTGGTCCATCAAGCCGTGCGAGTCGCCGTCGGGGCTGGCCATCGACGTGGCGCACCACCGGCTCTTCAGCGTGTGCCACAGCCAGGCCATGGGCATCTCGGACACGGAGGCGGGCCGGCTGGTCACCACCGTGCCCATCGGCTCCGGCGTGGACGCCGCGCGCTTCGACCCGGCGACGCAGGACGCATTCGCCTCCAACGGCGACGGCACCATCACCGTGGTGCACGAGAATTCGCCTGACAGCTACGAGGTCGTGCAGACCATCCAGACCATGCGCGGCGCGCGGACCATGGAACTGGACCCGGCGACGCACCGGCTGTACACGGTGTCTGCGGAGTACGGCCAGGCACCACCGGCGCAGCCGGGGCAGCGGCGGCGGCGCCCGCCGGTGGTGCCTGGCTCGTTCACGCTGATGGTGTTCGGACAGTAGTCGAGAACACCCGTACCCCTGAGGAACGCCCCCGCCCGTCATGCTCGGGCGGGGGCCCCGGCGACCGTTGCGGTGCCGCCTGGCCCGGCCGATGTTGCGGCTGGAGCCGCGCCGCGGCCATCCCGTCGATCCCCGTCCGCCCGGAGGCGCCAGCATGTTGACTCGCCGAGTCTCCCACGTCCGCCGCAATCTCCCCCTACCCACGCTGGTGCTGGCCATCAGCCTCGCCGGCGGCGGCGCTGTACCCGCCAACGCGCAGGCCGGGGGACACCGTGTGGACGCGTGCTCGCTCCTCACCGACGCCGAGGTACACGCATTCGCTCCCGGCCTGAGCGCGGGGCACCCCGGCAAGATGCAGCGACCCGGCGTGTCCACCTGCCAGTGGGACAACGCCCACGGCATACCGGCGCTCATGCTGGAAGTCGTGCCGGCGGGCGAGTCGAGCGTCAAAGAAACCCTGGAAGAGGGCATGGGGCCGATGGGCTACACGGTCACCGACGTGCCGGGCCTGGGTGATGAGGCGGCCGTCGCGGTTCAGCAGGCGAACCCGAAGTACAACATCGAGGCCGGCGTCGCGATCCTCGCCGTGCGTGTCGGCAAGCAGGTGCTTCAGCTTTCGCCGGCGGGCCTTTCCATCCCCGGCCCGGGCGCGGACGGGTTCAACGCCTTCGAGAAGGCCGCGGCGACGGCCGCGCAGCGGCTGAAGACGAACGCCGGTTGACCGCCCGATCACGGCCGCCGTCTTGTCCACCGTCAGAGCCCGCCGCGGCCAACTCCGACCGCGCGGGCTCCTCTTCCGTCACTCGCTCCGCAACGCCTCGATGGGATCGACCCGGATGGCGTGGAGAGCCGGCACGAGGCAGGCGATCAGCGCGACGAGCGCCAGCACCGATGCTGCGCCCGCGAACGTCACCGGGTCCGTGGGCCGGATGCCGTACAACTGGCTCTGGAGGAGGCGGGTGAGGGCGATAGCTCCGGCCACCCCGGCGAGAACGCCGATCCCCACCAACAGCATGCCCCGGCCCACCAACCGGCGCACAACATCGCCCGGCAGCGCCCCCAGCGCCATGCGCAGGCCCACCTCGTGGGTGCGCTGGGCCACGATGTATGACATGACCCCGTAGATGCCCACGGCCGCCAGGCCCAGGGCGAGGACCGCGAAGATGCCCAGCAGCAGCATGGCGAAGCGCTGGAAAGCCAGGGAGTCGCCGAGCACTTCGTCCATGGTGCGCACCTGTCCCACGGGCACCAGCGGGTCCGTGTCGCGGATCGCCTGGACCAGCGAACGGGTCTGGGTGCCCGGATCCGTTGCCGTGCGCAGGACGACGTGGATGGGGAACCAGCTGCCGAAGAGGCGGGTCAGGCCGGGCTCCGTCTGGGCAGACGGGATGAACAGGCCGGGTCGGGGCGTCGCGCCGATATAGGACTTCATGCTGCCCACCACACCCACGATGCGGCGGTTCACGCCGCCGAGCTGGATGGTGCGGCCCACCGGGTCCACGTCCGAAAGGTAGCGGCTCGCGAACGCCTGATTGACCACGGTCACCGGCTGCGCGTCCCCGTCATCCGCCTCGGTCAGCATGCGCCCCTGGAGCAGAGGCACGCCCAGCACGTTCAGGTAGCCGGGCGTGACGGTGCGGTATTCGACGGATGCCCAATCTTCCCGACCCTCGATCTTCACGCCCATGTTGCCGCCTCGCTCCAGCGGCAGGCCCGCCTCGACTACGGCGGCCGACTGCACGCCCGGCAGCGCTTCGAGGCGCTCGTCGAGCTGGCGGTAGAACTCGGTGATGGCGGCGGTCGAGTCGTAGCGCGAGCCCGTCAGCCAGATCTCCGCCGTGAGAAGGTGGTCGCTGCGAAAGCCCGGGTCGGTGCGCATGAGGTTGGCGAACGTCCCCAGCAGCAGACCGGCTCCCACCAGCAACACGAGGGACAGCGTGACCTCCGCGACCACGAGCGCACCGCGGGCACGGCCCCGTTGGGCCGGCGCGGTGGCGCGGCCGCCTTCCTTCAGAGTCTCGTGGAGGTCCGTCCGGGCGGCACGCCACGCGGGCAGCAACCCGAAGACGACCCCGGTCACCAGCGCGAGCCCGAAGGTGAACGCCACGGCCCAGCCGTCCAGGTGGATGTCACCGGCGCGGGGCAGGTTCAGCCGGTCGCTGATCGTTCCCGCATGCGTGGGCGCGATGGCGAGGAGCGCCTGGAGGCCCCAGTGCGCCAGAAGCAGGCCCAGCGCGCCGCCGGCCACGGCCAGCACCACGCTCTCGGTGAGCAGCAGCCGAACCAACCGGCCGCGCGTCGCGCCCAGGGCTACCCGCATCGCCACCTCTCCCAGGCGGCCCGTGGTGCGGCCCAACACCAGGTTGGCCACGTTGGCGCACGCGATGAGGAGCACGAACGCGATGGCGCCGAACAGGATGCCCACGTCGCCTTTCACGTTCCGCACCACCATGTCCTGGTAGCGCAACAGGTCCAGGTCGCCGTCCCGCGGGAAGCTCTCCGCGAAGCGCTCGCGGAATGCCGCCGTCGTGCCATTCATGCGAAGGCGCGCCTGTTCCAGGGACATGCCGGGCGCCAGCCGGGCCAGCAACTCCAGGTTCTGGCCGCTGCCGATGGTGCTGCCCACCTGGGCGATGGTGGACCAGACATCCACCGCCGGAAGGGACTCGAACCCGGCCGGCATGACGCCCACCACGGTGTAGGGCGACCCGTCCAGCAGCACCGAGCGCCCCACGACGCCGGGGTCCGAGCCGAAGCGCCGCGCCCACAGCCCGTGAGAGAGGATCGCGACCGGTGCGCCGCCCGGCTGGTCCTCGTCCGCCGCGAACGCCCGCCCCAGCGCCGGGCTCACCCCCAGCACGTCGAAATAGCCCTGCGACACCCGCAGCCCGCTGACCCGGTCCGCGCGGTCGCCCGCGAACAGGTTGAACCCCACCGGCGTCGTGGCCGTCAGGGCCTGGAATTCTGGTGTGTTCTCCTGGAGGAACTGGTACTGGAGGTAGGTCACCGCAAGCCCGCCCTGCACGCCCTTGTATGCGTACGCCGGCGCCACGAGACGGTCCGGGTGCGGGTAGCGCAACGGCCGCAGCAGCACCCCGTACACCACGCTGAACATGACCGTGTTGGCGCCGATGCCCAGTGCGATGGTCAGGAGGGCGATGATGGTGAAACCGGGGCTCTTGCGGAGGGAGCGTACGGCGTAGCGGACATCCTGGATCCAGCTGGCGAGCATGGCGGACCTCCCGGAGGGGAAAAGCTCGATGACACGTCTTTTCGATGCTGCGGCAGGCGGATTCGTTGGGTCGCGACCCGTCAGGGTTTTCAGCGACTCAGGCGCCTGGCGACGCCAAACAGTCCCGGAACAAAAGGTTGCGACCGGAAACGACGAGCGACGACCCGGCCAGGAGATGGCTCGGGGTCTGATTCAGACGGGCGTCAATGGAAAGGAAAGACGCGCAGCGACAGGAAATAGGCTTCCTGCTCCCATGGCCGCGACTGGTAGCCGAACATCAGCGCCGCACCCGAGCGGATGGCCAGAGCACTTCCGCCCAGGTCCACGTGTCGGAAGAAGGCGTCAGCCCACCCGTAGTCCAACGCCCACCGCTCCAGCGGCTGGCCCCAGGACAGGAAGGCCTGGTCGTACTGGAGGATATGCACCCGCTCGTGCGCCATCAAGCGTGGACCCTCGCTCGCCGGCATGTCGTCCCACAGCGCCATCACGCCCGCGGCCGTCTGCCCCGGCATCGGCGTCTTCGCCCGGAAGATGAGCGCGCCGGCCGACAACGATGCGGAAGGGTCCAACCGGGCGTCGTACCGGCCGATGAACATCGCGGAGGCCATTACGGTGGCCAGATCCAGTCTGGCGCGGATGGGTCCGCCGCCAACGTAGAGCCGCACCGGACCCAGCGGCAGGACCAACCGATCGAGCAGCCCGCGCCCCGCCGATGCATTGCGGATCATGGATCCGCCCACGCTGGCAACCTCGCGCCCCGCCAACCCCGCGCCGTCGAACGGCTCCACCGCCACACGCTTCCCGGCGTAGACGAGGCCCCCGCCCACGGCCCCCTGCCACAACGCGCGCCAGGGCGACTGCCCGTGCGCCAACCGGTAGACCGCCGCCGTAGCACCGCCCAGGAGCGCGTTGATTCCGGCAACCGTCGCTTCCTGCCGCGCCGTCGTGCGAGACAGCACGACAGCCGGACACTCGGCCATAGAGCCGCAGCTGGCTTGAGCGGCAGCGCTCGTGGCGGCGGCGGCGATGATTACGCAAAGAAGAACGGCAAGGCGTTTCATGCCCGACCGCGCATGCCAGCGCCATGCCGCAGCCGGCCACCTCCCGTGCGGCAGCCGATCCTTCAATCCCCCAATGGTTTACGGCGGCGCGGCGGCAAAGACGACCCTGTTGTGCGTACGCGAAAATGTGGGCCAGCCTCCCCGTTTTGTTGCGTCGCCGCAACGGTGTGCCACCCACCGCTGTGACGCCCTGGCCCGCCCATTGCGCCGGTTGCTCTCCATGCCGGATCGGCTCCGTTATCCGTCTGTCAGGTGGCCAGCTTTATGGTTACGGATTCATAGCTGGTGGCACGCGGGCGGGCGACGTCGGGCTCGGATCTCCTCCGGGCCCGGCGCCCCTGAGAGAACCCCATGCGATTGCTGGTCATAGAAGACGACATCGAGCTGCTGGCCATTCTCCGGCGCGGCTTCGAGGACGAAGGCGTGCAGGTGAGCACGGCCGCGGACTATCGGGACGGGCTGTTGCAGGCGCTGCTGGGCAGCCACGACGTCGTCGTGCTGGATGTCATGCTGCCGGGCGGCAACGGGTTCGACCTGTGCCGGAAGCTGCGGGCGGAGGGAGTGGCGACACCGGTGCTGATGTTGACGGCGCGGGCGGCGGTGGACGACCGGGTGCAGGGCCTGGAGGGCGGAGCGGACGATTACCTGACGAAGCCGTTCGCGTTCCGTGAGCTGTTCGCGCGGGTGCGTGCGCTGGCGCGTCGTCCGGCGGCGCTGGCGGAGGACGTGTTCGAGCTGGCGGACCTTCGGGTGGACCTGCGGAGCCGGCGCGTGGAACGGTCGGGAGCGGAGATCCGGTTGACGTCGAGGGAGTGGGACCTGCTGGAGTACTTCGTGCGGCACGAGGACACGGTGGTGGACCGTGCGGGGATCTCGGCCTACGTGTGGGACGACAACCACGACCCGTTCTCCAACGTGCTGGAGGTGCTCATCGGGCGGTTGCGGCGGAAGATCGACGACGGCTACGAGCCGAAGCTGATCCACACGGTGCGCGGCGCCGGCTACAGGTTGGGCACGTGATCGAGGAGCTGAACCGCCTCCGGATCCGCCTTACGGCATGGTACGTGGGGGTGTTCGCCCTCGTGCTGCTGGCCTTCGGCGCCGCGCTGTTGGCGGTGCTTTCCCACCAGATCTCGACGCGCCTGGACGAGTCCCTGGCGGACGCAGCCCACGAGTTGGCCGGCGCCGCGCTCATCCGGCAGCGGGAGGGCCCGCCTGAGCCCGGCCATGCGGACGCGCTGGACGAGCTGCGCATCCCGGACCGCACCCTCTACCTCTTCGACGTCGACGGCACGCTAGTGCATCCTGACACGGCGGCCGCCTGGATCCGCGCGCTGGCGGATTCCGGCCGGGCCGGGCCCGTGTACACGCGCCACGAGGTATCGGAAGCGGTGACCTGGCGGGCTCTTGCCCGGCCCTTCGCGCTGCCGGGGGGGCGGCGCTACGTGGCGGTGGCGGCTGCCGATGTGGTGGAGCTGGACGACGAGTATGCGGGTTTGCTGCTGGCGTTCTCGCTGGCCGGCCTGGTGGCGCTGGCGGTGGTGGGTTTGGGTGGCTGGTGGGTGGCGCGGCGCTCCACGGAGCCGGTCCGGGACTCGTTCCAGCGGATGCGCGACTTCATGGCGGACGCGGCCCACGAGCTACGCACGCCGGCGGCGGTGGTGGCGGGTCATGCCGAGGTGGCGTTGCGACAGCCACGGGAAGCGGACGAGTACGCGCAGATCCTGGGTGCGATCCGCGGCGAAGCGGCGCGTCTGAGCGGTATCCTGGAGAACCTGCTGACCATCGCCCGTGCGGACGCCGGCGCGTGGCCCGTACACCGCGAGCCCCTCTACCTGGACGACCTGCTGCTGGACGTAACGGAGAACGCCGGGGCGCTCGCCTCGGCGAAAGGCGTGACGCTGGACGTCGTCGCGCTGGACGAGCTGCCCGTGCGGGGCGACCCGGACCTGCTGCGGCAGCTCCTGATGATCCTGCTGGACAACGCGGTGAAGTTCTCGCCCCCGGGTGAACGGGTGCGCGTGGCGGGCCGGCGAAGTGACGGCCGCGGCCGGATCGAGATCCAGGACTGCGGTCCAGGCATCCCGGCGGACACGTTGCCACACGTATTCGACCGGTTCTACCGGGGCGATCCGGCACACAGCCGCGCGACGGGCGCCGGGCTGGGCCTGTCCATCGCCCGCTGGATCGTGGAAGTGCACGGCGCGTCCATCACCCTCGAATCCCCGGGGCAGGGCACGCGCGTGGTCGTGGTCATTCCGCTGGAGGAGGTGTCGTCGTGAGACCCATCGAGGGCGAAATCCGCCTGCTGGTCAGGAGGCGGGGCGCCTTGTTCGTCACGGCCATGTTGGCGCTGACGGCGTCGATCGCGGCCCGTGCGGCGCCGGCTGCGGCCCAGTCCCCGGACACCACCGCTCTCTCGCTGGAACGGGCGCTGGCGGAGGCCCACCAGGCCAACGCGCAGCTGCCGGCGGCGCGGCTGGCGTTGCAGGGCGCGGTGGCACGCACGCGCCAGGCACGCGGCCAGCTCTATCCGGTGCTGTCGCTGGACGGCGACGTGCACGGCGGCGCACCCACGAAGTTCGCCAGCGGCGATGCCCTGCTGGCGGTCTTCGCCCGGGCGCCGCTGTACGAAGGAGGTGCGCTTCGGGCCGGCGTGGCGAGAAGCGATGCGGAGGCGCAGTCGCTGGAAGCGGGCTACCGCATGGCCGTGCGCGACGTGGACTACGCGGTGCGGGTCGGTTTCGGCCGGATGCTGCGTGCGGACTCCACGTTGTCGTTCCGGCGCCGGGCGCTGGACCGGCTCCGGGCCTACCTGGCAGTGGTCCAGGCACGGCAGGCGTCCGGCCAGGGCGTGGGCGCGGACGTGCTGCGCACACGCCAGCGGGTTGCCGCTGCGCAGGCGGACCTGGACGCCGTCCGGCGCGACCTGGACAACGGCCGCATGGAGCTGAACGACCTGCTCGGCCGTGACCCCGACGCACCGCTGAAGCTCACGGCGCTGCCAGAGCCGGGCACCATGCCCGACACGGCGGGCCAGCCGTGGCAGTCGACGCCGGACCTGGCCCGGGCCGCGTCGCAGATCCGGGCGGCGCAGGCCGACGTGCAAGCCGCCCGCGCCGGCCGTAAACCACACGTGGAATTTGAGATAGACGCGGGAACGGAACCGGTCCTGGGCTCGTTCGACGCCCCGTTGAACAACGGCCGCGGCCCCCTGGGAACGGAAGCCCTCCTTTCCTTCACGTTGCCGTTCTGGGACCATGGCATCCACCGCGGGCGCATGGAAGAAGCCGGCGCCGCACTGGACCAGGCCCGGCAGCAGGAGACGATCGTGCGTCGGGCAGCACGCCTCGCCTGGACCCGCGCCGTCGCCGATGTGGCCAATCTCGCCGCCGAGCTCCGTGCCCGGGCTGACGCGGCCGCCGTGGCCCGGGACGCCTACCTCCAGGCGGAGAGCCTGTACCGGGGTGGACAGGGCAGCGCTCTGGACGTGCTGGATGCATACGACGCCTGGATCAGCGCGGGTCAGGACCGGCTGGACGTCATCTACGCCTGGCGCGTCGCGCAGGCAGAGCTGCAACGCTGGGGGAATCCATGAGGATCGAGGAAGGTGCGGGCCGTCGGGCGGCGCCGGTTTGGCACGCGGTGATCGGCACGTGCACGGTGCTGGCGCTGAGCCTGGCCATGCCGGGTTGTTCGGGGTCCGGCGGGGCGGACGAGGCTTCATCCAGCGGCGCAGGGTCCGGAGGAGCGCCCCAATCGGGGGCGCCTACCGCGGTGCCGGTACGTGCGGACACCGTCGCGCTGGAGAACATGGACGTCGTGGTCACCGCACCCGGCCGCACGGAAGCGTTGCGGCAGGACCGCGTGCGAGCGCCATTCCCCGCGCGGCTGGTCTCGTTGCACGTGACGGACGGCGACCGGGTGACGGCGGGGGAGGTGGTCGCTGAAGTGGAATCGAAGAACAGCGAAGCGGCGTTGAGGGGGGCGCGCCAGATGCTGGCGTCGGCCCGAACGGCTCAGGACTCGGCGGACGCGAGCCGGGCGGTGGAGCTGGCGCAGCGTGGCCTGGTGCGGCAGGCGCTGCATGCTCCGTCTGCCGGCGTGGTGCTGTCCCACGGGGCGGAGACGGGCGACTACGTGGACGAAGGCGAGGTGCTGGTGACCATCGCGGAGGCCGGCGCCGTTTTCTTCGATGCCCAGGTGTCGCAGAGCGAAGTGGCGAAAGTGCGTCCGGGGCAGCACGCCACCATCGACATGCCGGCGGCCGGCGGTCCGGTGAAGGCGGTCGTGCACGGCGTGCTGCCGTCGGCGTCCAGCGAGAACCTGAGCGCCCCGGTCCGTCTGGATTTCCAGCCCGGGCGCCCGGGGCTTTCGGTGGGCCTGTTCGGCACTGCGCACATCGTCGTGGCGCAACGGACGGACGCCGCCGTCGTGCCTGCGTCGTCGGTGCTGCGTGACGACGTGACGGGCGTGAGCCGGATCGCCGAGGTGAGGCCGGACGGCACGGCCCACTGGGTCGTGGTGCAGACGGGTGTCCAGCAGGGCGATCGGGTCGAGATCCTGAGCCCCGAGCTGGCGCCGGGCACGCGGGTCATCACGGATGGGCAGGTGGGTCTGCCGGAAGGCGTCCCGGTCCAGGTGGAACGTCCGGGCGCCGGCACGTCGGGCGGCGCGGGGGTCTCATGAACTTCTTCGAGAGTCTGCGTCGGCGCCCGGCCGCGCTGTTCGGGCTGCTGATGGTCCTGGCGGCAGCCGGCGTCTTCACACTGGTCCGGCTGCCGTCGGCCATCTTCCCTTCGGTGACGTTCCCGATCGTGAAGGTGATCGCGGACGTGGGCGAAGAGCCGGCGGCGCGCATGATGCCGACGGTGACCCGGCCGCTGGAGGAGGCCATTCGTCGTGTGCCAGGCGTGATCCTGGTGCGGTCCACCACGTCGCGCGGCTCATCGGAGATGTCCGCGGAGTTCCGGTGGGGCACCAACATGCAGGTGGCCCTGCAGCGCGTGCAGGGTGAAACCCAGCGCATCAAGCCCGATCTGCCGCCGGAGACGCACATCGACGTCGAGTGGATGAACACGGCGATCTTCCCCATCCTGGGCTACGCCCTTACTTCCGACAGCCTGTCGCAGGCGCAGCTCTGGGACCTGGCCGAGTACACCCTCAAGCCGGCGTTGCTGCGCATCGACGGCGTATCACAGATCCAGGTGCAGGGCGGGCGCCGACGCGAGTTCCAGATCCGGCTCAATTCCAACGCCCTCCAGGGCCGGGGCTTGTCGGCAGCGGACATCGTCGACGCGGTGCGGGCCAACAACGACGTCCTGTCCGCCGGCCTGGTCGAACAGAATCACGAGCTGTATCTGGCGCTGGTCACCGGCCGCGTCCACGACAGCCAGGCGCTGTCGAGGATTTCCGTGCCCCTGCCCGACAGGAGCGGGCCGCCCGCCTCCCTCGCCGACCTGGGCACCCTGGCCACCGCCAACGAAGTCTCCTACATACGCACCACCGCCAACGGCAAGCCGGCCGTGCTGGTGAACATCATCCGACAGCCGTCGGCCAACACCGTTACGATCGCCAAGGACGTGCGGCAGCTGTTCAGGGAGCAGCCGGACCTGCTGCCCCGTGCGGTGCGCTGGACGCCGTTCTACGACCAGGCACGTTTCGTCTCCGACTCCGTCGTCGGCACCGAGTACGCCATCCTGATCGGCGTGTTGCTGGCCGCGGGCGTTCTTTTCGCCTTCCTCCGGCGGTGGCGCAGCACGCTGGTGGCGTCCGCCGCCATCCCGGTCACCGTCGCCATCGTGGGTGTCGCTCTCGGCGCCACGCACCAGACCATCAACCTGATGACACTGGCGGGCATCGCCGCCGCCCTCGGCCTCATCGCCGACGACGCCATCGTCGTCGTGGAAGACATCGAGCGGCATCATGACGCCGGCGACCCGGACCCCACACACACGTCGCTCAGGAAGCTGCTGCCGGCTTTGATCGGGTCCAGCCTGTCCACGGTCATCATCTTCCTGCCGTTCGCCCTGTTGCCCGGTATCACCGGCGCGTTCTTCAAGCCGCTGGCCCTGACGATGGCGCTGGCGTTGACCGTGTCCTTCTTCATCGCCGCCGTGGCGGCGCCGGTGGCAATGGCCGCTCTCGAACGCATCGGGTGGCGCCGCAGGGTAGGGCACGGAGGCGGCACGGCGGACAGCCGCGGCCCTGCGGAGCGGAGCACGACGACGCCGGCGCCGCACGCGTCGTTTGAAGACCGCCGCACCGGGCCGTGGCGGCGCCTGGTGCAACGCCTGGACGCCGGCTACACGCGGGTCGCGAACGTCTTCATCGACCACGGCTCCGTCGCGGCCCTCATGCTCGCCGTGCTGCTGGCCGGCGGATGGCTGCTCTACCGCGACATCGGCACGGATTTCCTGCCGTCCATGGACGAGGGGTCCATCATCCTGGACTACTGGACGCCGCCCGGAACATCGCTCACCGACACCAACGCCATGCTGGACCAGGTGGAGAAGGTCATCATGTCGCTGCCCGATGTGGTGAGCTACTCGCGGCGTACGGGCACGCAGCTCGGCTTCTTCATCACCGAGCCCAACAGGGGTGACTACGTCATCAACCTGAAACCGCGCTCACAGCGCCGGCCCGTGGACGACGTCATCAACGAGCTGCGCGGCCGGATTGCCAAGGTAGAGCCGGCGATCCGCACCGACTTCGGCCAGCTCATCGAAGACGACATCGGCGACCTCACGGGCGGCGAGCCGCAGCCCATCGACATCAAGATCTTCGGGGACGACCCGTCTCTGCTGGAGCAGAAGGCGAAGCAGATCGCAAGGATCGTGGCCAACGTGCGCGGCACCGAGGACGCGTTCGACGGCATCGTGATTGCCGGGCCCGCCCTGGACATACGCGTCGATCCGGTAGCCGCCGCGCGTTACGGGCTCACTACCGAGAGCGTCCATGCCCAGGTGCAGCCCGCCGTGCTGGGCACCGTCGTAGACCAGATCCGGGTGGGCGACCGCATGTACGACGTGCGCGTGCTGGAGCCCCACGACGGACCGCTGGGAGACGTACGCATCCGCGCAGGCTCCGCTATGCTGCCCCTCCGCGACCTGGCCACGATCAGCACCGGTCCGCCGGAGACGGAGATCGACCGGGAAAACCTGAAGACGTACGTCGGCGTCACCGCGCGGCTGTCCGGCCGCGACCTGGGTAGCACCATCGCGGAGATTCAGGATAGCATCCGCGCAGAGGTAGACCTCGGGTCCGGTATGTCCATCCGCTACGGCGGCCAGTTCCAGCAGCAGCAGCAGTCCTTCCAGTATCTGCTCTACCTGCTCCTGGCAGGGCTCGTGCTCGTCGCCCTGGTGGTCCTGTTCTCCTTCGCCGACTGGCGGGCGCCGCTCATCACCTCCCTGTGCGCCGTCGCCTCCCTGGCCGGCTCTCTCGGCGCCCTCCTGCTCACCGGCAAAACCCTCAACATCTCGAGCTACGTCGGCGCCATCATGATGGTCGGGCTCGTGGGCGACAACGTCATCTTCGCCATCAACGAGGCGAACCTGGCCCTCCGGGAGGGGCTCTCGCCTGCGGCAGCCTGGCGCCGCACCGCGCGCCGCCGGCTCCGCCCCGTGGCCATGACCATCTTCGCCACAGGCTTCGCGCTCGCCCCGCTCGCCCTCGCTCTGGGCCAGGGCGCACAGCTCATGCAGCCCCTCGCCATCGCCGTCATCGGCGGGTTCACCCTGTCAGGACCCATCGTGCTGTTCGTCCTCCCCGGGCTCTACCGGCTGCTGGACCCGAAGGGCAAGCTGGCGTCGGCCAGTTCGGGCCCCACCCCGCCGGCCACCCACCACCCGTCCCGTG
>CAZUFP010000039.1:36240-39294 GCA_964619835.1 uncultured Gemmatimonadaceae bacterium
GCGTGGAGCGGGGAGCGTGAACCGGACACCGGAAATGGGGATGGGGCAGCATCGTCGCGACGGGGGGGGGGCGGCGGGCCGGGAAGACCGGGCGCCCCCCCACGACCCGCACTTTCACGACCTTCAATCGCCGCCGGAGTGACCCGCCCTCGCTCACAACCGCCGACATCCGGGACCTGATCGCGTTCTTCCACATCCGTCCCACGGCTTCCAGCCGTCGCCCGGCACACTGTGAGCTGCAACGCACAGGGCAGGACCGCCGGTGCCGTGCGGCCCGGGTGGACGGGCCGCCACGGCGCCGGAGCGACCTTGGCATGGATCGGTCACCGTGGCCCGGCTCCTGCTGTAGCACGCTCGCCAGAGGAACCAGTGCATCGAGGGGTTGAATTTTTAGGTCAGCCTAATAATTGTTGACGGCGGCACCTGTGTTGACTGTTCGCCGAGACTCATACTTGGATCCGATGCCACCTACATATCGCGCGGTCGACGTGACCAGCGAACCGCACAACCGGACAGAAAGGGCGGCACGCGAGGCGATCCTGGGCAGGCGCCGCGGCCTGCGGGCGTTGCTTCCGTTCGTCGGTCCCGCGTTCATCGCGTCCATCGCGTACATCGACCCGGGCAACTTCGCGACGAACATCCAGGGCGGCGCGCAGTTCGGGTACGCTCTGTTGTGGGTGATCCTGCTGGCCAACCTGATGGCCATGCTTCTCCAGAGCCTTTCCGCGAAGCTGGGCATTGCCACGGGGCGGAACCTGGCGGAAGTATCGCGGGAGCGGTTCCCGAAATGGGTCTGTTACGCGTTGTGGATCACCCAGGAAGTGACGGCCATGGCGACGGACCTGGCCGAGTTCCTGGGCGCGGCCATCGGGTTGAACCTGTTGTTCGGCATCCCTCTGGTGGTCGCGGCGTTGCTGACGGGCTTCGCCGTCTTCGCGATCCTGACGTTCCAGGGCAAGGGGTACCGGGGCCTGGAGATCTTCATCGGCGGCTGCGCGGCGGTCATCGCGTTGAGTTACCTCATCGAGACGCTGCTGGCGAAGCCGGACTGGGGCCAGGTCCTGTTCCACACGTTCGTGCCGAGCCTGCCGGGGAACGAAGCGGTGCTGCTGTCGGTGGGCATCATCGGGGCGACGGTCATGCCGCACGTGATCTACCTGCATTCGGGACTGACGCAGAACCGGATCGTTCCGCGGAGCGAGGAGGAAGCGCGCCGCATCTTCGCGTTCGAGAAGATCGACGTGGTGGTGGCGATGGGGCTGGCAGGGCTTGTGAACATGGCGATGCTGTTCATGTCTGCGAGCGTGTTCCATTTCACGGGCCACGCGGACGTGGCCGACATCAACGGGGCCTACAAGACCCTGACCCCGCTGTTGGGCGGCGCGGCGAGCCTGGTGTTCGCCATCTCGCTGTTCGCCTCGGGCATTTCCAGCTCCCACGTCGGCACGATGGCGGGGCAGGTGGTGATGCAGGGCTTCATCGACTTCCGCATCCCCATCTGGCTCCGTCGGATCGTGACCATGATCCCGGCCGTGGGAGCCGTGCTGCTGGGCCTGGATCCGACGCGCACGCTGGTCATCAGCCAGGTCATTTTGAGCTTTACTCTGCCCTTCCCGGTGATTACGCTCATCATGTTCACCCGCAACCGCGAGCTCATGGGCGGCATGGTGAACCACCGGATCACGACAATCGCTGCCTCGGCGTCCGCCGCGGTGATCCTGTTCCTGAACGTCGTGCTGCTGTATCTGACGTTCGGCGGCAGCCTTCCCGGATTGGGCGGAGCGTCCTGACCGCGAAGGGGGCGCCGACATCTCGTCTGCATGGAATCCATCGAAAGGTAGATCGCAATGGCTCGGGGCAATCCGCCGGAAGGCGCCGTGGAGGACGCGGAAAGAGCCGCGGCCGGAGAGGGGCCGCCGTTCCGACGCATCCTCGTGCCGCTGGACGGCTCCCGCCTGGCGGAGTCCGTGCTGGGGATCGCGACCCGGATGGCCGACGTGTGCGGCGCGTCCATCGTCCTGCTGCACGTTATCGAGAAGAACGCGCCGTCGGCCGTGCACGGCGATCCCCACCTGAGCGACACCGCCGGCGCCGAAGCCTATCTGGCGGACCTGACCCAGCGTCTGGACAATGACCGGCGCGCCATCGAGTGGCACACGCACGAGGTGCCCGTCGGTGACGTCGCCGCGAGCATCGCGGACCACGCGCAGGAATACGACGTCGACCTGATCGTGCTGTGCAGCCATGGGTCCGGCGGGCTGCGGGACGTGATCTGGGGCTCCATCGCCCAGCAGGCCCTTCAGCGAAGCCGGGTCCCCGTGCTCATCGGCCGGGCCACGAAGGACACCGTCCACCAACCGTTCGAGCCCCAGACCATCATGGTGACGTTGGACGCCACGCCGCTGGCGGAAGCCGCACTTCCGCCGGCCGCCGGCCTGGCCCGGTGCCTCGGTGCCGAGCTCCGCCTGGTCATGGTGGTCGCCACGAGCTCCACCCTCTCCCGGGCCCAGTCTCCCGCCGCGGCGCTCATGCCCAGGGCCACCGAAGCGATCCTGGACCTCGAGGAAAGGCAGGCCGGCGAATACCTCGAGCGTCTCGCCGACACCCTGCGGTCCGCCGGCATCAGCGCCGTCGCCGAGGTGCGCCGCGGCTTTCCCGTGGGCGAGCTGGCCCAGGACACCGGCGAGCACGGGGACGGCCTGGTCGTGTCCGCGACCCACGGCCGTGCAGGCCTCCAGGCCATCTGGACCTCCAGCGTCGCCGGCGGCCTCCTCAAGCGGACGCGGGCGCCGGTGCTGCTGATCCCGATCGTGGAGAGCTGATTCGTCGCGTCGACGATCCCACCGGGCCGGGACAGTGACCGGGAGATGGGGCGACGGGGAGACCGGGAGAAACAGCATCGCGCCGGCGCCGGGCTCTCGCGCGGACCGGCAACCGGGCCACGCCGGATGATGCCGCTTCGATCCCCGTTTCCACTTGCCGTGTTCCGATCCTTCCCCGATTCTTGCGTGCCGAAACCCGGCGTGTTTTGACGTCGTACGGTCCGCTGTTACC
>CAZUFP010000040.1:0-38732 GCA_964619835.1 uncultured Gemmatimonadaceae bacterium
CGATACCGTCAGACGACGCCAGCGCGCGGGCGAGCCCTCGTGCCCGGACGGCCGGATCCGGGCGGCGACGCGCGCCCGGACACGGGAAACGGCCGGGCACGTTGCCCGCACCCGCACCCGCACCCGGGTGGGGTGGGGCGGGGCGGAGGGGCAGGTCCCGTTCTGGCATTCCGGTGCCCTCCGGGGGACGCCATCGTGCGCATGACTTTCTCCGGAGTCGCGCATGGCGGGTTTTTTCGATCACGAACGGCTGGAGGTGTACCGTCTCGCCCGGGAATTCGCGCGGTTGGTCCGTGCGCTCCTGGACGGGTTGGGCCGTGGGCACTCGGACTCGAAGGACAACCTGAAGCGGGCGGCCAAGTCCATCACGCGCAATATCGCGGAAGGCGCGGGCAAATGGCGCGTCGCGGACAAGATCCATTTCTACCACATCGCGCGTGCGTCGGCGACTGAATGCGCCGCGTGCCTGGACGAGCTGGTGGACTTCGGGCTGGCGTCAGAGGAACGGGTGGTTGCCTCGAAGGAGATCCTCGCCCGGGTGGTGGCGATGCTGATCGCAATGATCAAGTCCCTGGAAGCTCGCAGAAGTCCGACGATGGGTTGATCCGAGCCCGGGTGCGGGTGCGGGTGGGAGACTCGAGCCCGGCAGTCTCCCTGGATCCGGGCACGGGCACAGGCACGGGCACGAAACCGTCAGGCGGCGTCAGCGAGACGGCGTCAGCGCGCGGGCGAGCCCTCATGCCCGGACGGCCGGACCCGGGCCCGGGCGGGGACGCGCACCCGGACACGGGAAATGGCCGGGCACGTTACCCCGCACCCGCACCCGCACCCGGACGGCGGGGCTCCCCGTCTCCCCGTCTCCCCGTCTCCCGGGGCAGGGTGGCGACAGGGTGGCAATCCTCACCCCGTCACGGCCTAGTAGCGCGTCTCGAGCCCCAGCACCAGCCGCGCCGTGTCCCGCGCGATGAGCAGCTCTTCGTCCGTGGGGATGACCCAGGCGTCCAGCTCGCAGTCCTTGCAGCTGATCTTGGCTTCCTTGCTCACGGCCTCGGCGTTGGCCTCCTCGTCGATGCCCAGGCCGGCCCACTGCATGCCGTCCAGGATCATGGAGCGGATGAGGGGCGAGTTCTGGCCGATGCCGCCGGTGAACACGACGGCGGCGGCGCCGCCCAGGGCGGCCAGGTAGGAGCCGATGTACTTCTTGGCCCGGTAGGCGAAGATCTCGATGGCGAGCCAGGCGCGCCGGTCCAGGTGCTCCTCGGCCTCCTCGATGAGCTCGCGCATGTCGTTGGTGAGGCCGGAGATGCCCAGCAGGCCCGACTGCTTGTTCAGGACGGAGTCCAGCTCGGCGAAGCTGAGGCCTTCCTTGGCCGCCAGGTGCTCCAGGATGGCGGGGTCCAGGTCGCCGGCGCGGGTGCCCATGACCAGGCCTTCCAGGGGCGTGAAGCCCATGGACGTGTCGATGGAGTCGCCGCCGTCGATGGCGCAGGCAGAGCAGCCGTTGCCCAGGTGCAGCGTGATGAGCTTCGTGTCCTCCCGGGACGTGCCCGTCAGTTTCCGGTAGCGGTAGGCGACGAAGCGGTGCGACGTGCCGTGGAACCCGTAGCGCCGCACCTTGTGGCGCCGGTAGTACGAGTACGGGATGGCGTACAGGTAGGCCCGGTCGGGCAGCGTGTGGTGGAACGCCGTGTCGAACACGGCGGCCTGGGGCACCGCGGCGCCCAGCAGCTCCCGCACGGCCCGGATGCCCTTCAGGTTGTGCGGGTTGTGCAGCGGCGCCAGGTCGATGTTGTCCTGGATACGGCGCTCCACCTCGTCGTCGATGAGCGTGGAGTGCTGGAACTCCTCGCCGCCGTGTACGACCCGGTGGCCCACCGCGTCGATCTCGCCCCAGCCGCCCAGCACGCCGGCGTCCGGGCTGATGAGCCACTTCAGCACTTCCTGCACCGCGGCCGTATGGGTGCGGATGGGTGCCGTCGTCCGGCGGGGCGCCTTGTCGCCGGCGCGCAGCGTGAGCACCGCCTCGCCGCCGATGCGCTCGACCACGCCGCGGGCGAGGCGTTCATCGGTGTCGCTTGTGATCCGTTCCTCGTCGGTCCGGATGAGCTGGAACTTCAGCGTCGAAGATCCAAGGTTCAGCACGAGAATATTCATCATTCCGCCTTGCGGTCGGTCCGCTGTCGCGGTTGTCTGCCTGGTCCGTGCCGGAAAAGTAGCGTTCCTGGCGCGGTGCGCCACCGGGTGAACGTCCGTTCAGGAAGGCCGGGGCGGGCGAGGAGCGCGAACGGGGCGCGAGCCGGGGACGGAGCCGTGCGGGAGCGGACGGCCGCCCCTTTAACTCGCGGGGAGCGCGTCGTATATTCCGCCAGCGATATCAACGACTTCCGGTACCACCACCAAGCGCGCAATTTCCCCCCGGGGACATCAGCGGGAGCAGCAGGAAGGAGCCTCTGTGGCCGGCCACAGCAAATGGGCGCAGATCAAGCGGAAGAAGGCAGCGAACGACAAAAAGCGCGGCAAGGTCTTCACCCGGCTGATCCGTGAGATCAGCGTCGCGGCGCGGGACGGCGGCGACCCCGAGTTCAATCCGCGGCTTCGCCTGGCCATCGACACGGCGAAGGCGGCGAACATGCCGGCGGACAACATCGACCGTGCGATCCTGCGGGGCACCGGCGAGCTGGACGGGGCGTCGTACGAGGAGATGAACTACGAGGGCTACGGCCCCGGCGGCGTGGCGTTGTTCATCGAAACGCTCACGGACAACCAGAACCGCACGGTCGCCGAAGTCCGGCACGCGCTGGAGAGGCACGGCGGCAACCTGGGCACCAGCGGCTCCGTGGCCTGGCAGTTCGAGCGGAAAGGCCAGATCTACCTGGACGCGTCGCGCTACGACGAGGACAGCGCCATGATGGCGGCGCTGGAGGCCGGCGCGGCGGATTTCCAGCGCGAGGACGATGTCTACGTCGTCACGACCACGGTGAGCGATTTCCACATCGTGCAGGAAGGGCTGCGCGGCCAGGGTATCGAGTTCGAGGACGCAGAGCTGGCCATGGTGCCGAAGACCATGTTGGAAGTGGCCGGCAACGACGCCACCAAGCTGGTGAAGCTGATGGACGCGCTGGATGACCTGGACGACGTGCAGAACGTGCACACCAATGCCGACATCGACGAGGAAGCGCTGGCTGAGGTGGAGTCTTGATCGTTCTCGGGGTCGACCCCGGAACGGCGGCAACCGGGTACGGCGTCGTGGCCCGCAAGGGCGGCGGCGCCGTTTCTCTGTTGGAGTGCGGGGTGGTGAAGACCAGCGCCCACGCGCCGCTGGCCGAGCGTCTGCGGGAGATCCATGAAGGCCTGAACGACGTGCTGGCGCGCCACTCGCCGGACATCGTGGCCGTGGAGGGCGTGTTCTACGGCAAGAACGTGCGTACGACGGTGCAGCTTGGTCAGGCCCGGGGCGCCATCCTGCTGACGGCGGCGCTGCGTGGGCTCGAGGCCGTGGAATACTCTCCGGCGGAGATCAAGAACGCGGTAGTCGGGACCGGGCGGGCGACGAAGCCGCAGATGCAGTTCATGGTGCAGCGGCTCCTGGGCCTGAAAGCGCCGCCCAGCCCCGCGGACGCCGCCGATGGCGTCGCGGTGGCGCTGTGCCACCTGAACGCCCTGGGCCTGCAGGAGGCCGTGGCCGGGCCACGCGGGCGTGGCGGCGTGGGGCGCTACCTGGAGCCGACAGACGCGGACGGGCGCCCATGAGGGACGTGGAGGGTGAGGCATGATCGCACGCATCAAGGGTACGCTGCTGCGCCGGGACATGGACGAGGTCGAGGTGATGACGCCGGGCGGCGTCGGCTACCTGGTCGCCATCCCGATATCGGTGTACGAAAAGCTGCCGCGTCCCGGAACCGAGATCGAGCTGCGTACGGTGCAGGTGGTGCGTGAGGACGCCGTCCTGCTGTTCGGCTTCCTGGACGACGACGAGCGCGCGCTGTTCTCGCGCCTGCTCACCGCGTCCGGCGTGGGCCCGCGGCTGGCCCTGGGCATGATGTCCGCGCTGTCGCCGGCACGGTTGGTGCGAGCGCTCGCCGAAAAGGACATCGCCGTGCTGGTGCAGGTGCCGGGCGTCGGCCGCAAGACGGCGGAGCGCATTGCCGTCGAGCTCTCGGACAAGGTGGACGACCTGGCGGTTGCGGCCAGCGGCGCCCGGCCCCAGGGTCGGGCTGCTGAAGGCGCGGTGGGCGCCCTCGTGTCGCTGGGCTTCTCGACGGCGGACGCAACCTCCGCCGTGCGCAGGGCCATCGAAGCAGACGGGCCCACGGATGATCCCCAGGTCCTGATCAAGCGGGCCCTGGCGGCCGCAGGCAAATAGAGCTCCGGAGGGGGCGCGTGGGGAAGGCGAAACGGACGAAGGCGTCGAAACAACGGGCCGCGGGCAACCCGCCGAACGGGAAGGATGGCGGCGGTCGGGGCAACGGCGGCAACGGCGACGCGGGCAACGGTGCCAACGGCGGCGGGAAGCCTCGCAAGCCCCGCAACACCACGCGCGAATGGGTGAAGTCGGGCATCACCGCCATCATCCTGTTCCTGCTCATCAAGACGTTCATCCTGCAGACGTTCGTCATCACATCGGGCTCCATGAAGAACACCCTGCTCGTGGGTGACTTCCTCATCCTGAGCAAGGTGGCCTACGGGCCGCTGATCCCGTTCACCGAGGCGCGCCTGCCTGGTTTCAGCCACCCCAAGCGGGGCGACGTGGCGGTGTTCCGCCCGCCCCACGACCCCCACCTGGACGTGGTCAAGCGCATCATCGGCATGCCGGGCGACACGCTGTCCATGAAGGACAAGCAGCTCTACATCGACGGGGTCGCCGTGAGGGAGCCGTACGTGCGCCACACCGACCTGCAGGGCGACGTGGGTCACCCGTGGATGCAGTGGCAATGCGGCAAGACCGTACACCTGAGCCCCGACATCTCGGGCATGTACCGCATCCCGCCCGGGACCCCGCACGACACCATCGGCTGCCATCCCACGCGCGACAACTGGGGGCCCCTCGTCGTGCCCCCCGGCCACGTCTTCATGATGGGGGACAACCGGGACGACAGCGTCGACTCGCGGTACTGGGGCTACCTCGACATGCGCAAGCTGCGCGGCCGCGCCATGGTCCTGTACTACTCGTACAACGCCGAGTCCCTCGAGCCGTTCCGCTGGATCACCGCGGTGCGCTGGAACCGCATCGGCCACGTGATCCGGACGCAGAACCCGCTGGCCGACACGCTGGCCGCGTCCCCGGCGGGAGGCGAAAGGGCGATTCCGCCGCCCGGCCAGTAGAGCGAGGGGGCCAGCGGGCGAAGCCGGCAGCCTCCGCCCGCCACCCGGTCGTCTTCCGCCCGTGCGGCGCGCCGTCGGCAGCCTTGCATTCTCGCCGCGGCCGTTCGCACCTTGGACCGTTGCTATTCTCCCCGCGAGCGGAGCCGCGATGGTCATCCGTCTCGAGACCCTCGGTACGTTGCGCATCCTGTGCGACGGTGCGGAGGCGACCGACCTGGCGTCGCTGCCCCTGCCGTGCGCCCTGCTGGTGTACCTCGCCCTGGAGCGCAGTGCGGACCGGACCGACGTGTGCCGGTTCTTCTGGCCCGATCGGGACCCGCAGGACGCCAGCGACCGCCTGGATGACGCGCTCGGAACGCTGAGCCGCAACCTGGGCGACGGCTGGCTGCGCACGTCCGACGGCCGTCTTGAAGTTTCGGACGATGTGAGCGCCGACGCTCTGGAGTACTGCGAAGCCTGCCGGTCCGGCGATACGGCCCGGGCCCGTGCGCTGTATCGCGGCCCGTTCCTGGCCGGCGCGAGCGCGGCGGGAGGCTACACGTTCGCCGCCTGGTCCGCCGGCTGGAGGGACTGGCTGGAAACGCAGTGGCGCCTCATCAGCAGGAAGCGGCCAGGTCGGGGCTGGCGGCTCGCGCAACGCGTGGTGGACCGGCACGTCGTCCCGTGGACGCTGGCGTACCTGGCCGGGGCCTGGGTCCTGCTGGAGGCGACGAACTTCATGGCGGGGGAGTTCGGCTGGCCGTTCGACCCGATTCCCGTCATGACCCTGGTGCTGTCCTTTGGCGTGCTCTCCGCCGTCACCGTCGCCTGGTTCCACGGCGCCGCGGGCTTTCAGCGTATCAGCCGTCGGGAGCTGGCCATCCACGGCCTCATCGCCGTGGCCCTGACCGGCACGTTCCTGGTCCACCCGCCGGGGCGTGCCGACATGGCGCCGGGCCCGCCGGCGTACCCGCTGACCCGGATCGCCGTTTTCTTCTTCGAGGACCACAGCCAGCCCGGCGATCTGGGTCCGTTGAGCGCCGACCTGACCGAGGCCGTCGTCCATCGGCTCGCCAACGTGCCCGCCCTGGACGTGCTGCCCATGACGGCCATGGAGCGCTTCCGGTCGGGTTCGGCGGTGCCGCTCGACAGCATCGTCGCCCGGCTGGGTATCGGGTCCTTCGTGGAAGGCAGCGTGACCCGGCGCGGGGACAGCATCCTCACGACGGCCCAGCTCGTGGAGACGTCGTCGAATGCGCACCTGGACAGCTGGACGTTCACCGAGGCGGCGTCCTCGGCGTCCCTGTCGGATGACCTGGCCGGCTTCGTCGCCGAGGACGTGCGTGCCCGGCTCGGTTCCGAGGTGGAGCGTCGTCGGATCGAAGCGGGCACGCGCGTGCCCGCCGCACTCGCCGCGTACGAACAAGCCCGGGAGATCACGGAGGACGAGGCGCCCGCGGAGTGGGTGACCGACACGCGGCGCGCCGCCGCCCTGCTGGTAGACGCCGACTCAGCGGCCGCCTGGGCCGAAGACCTGGATCCTTCGTGGACGGCGCCCATCCTCCTGCGCGTCAGCATCGCGGACGATCGCTCTCGCCTCATGGGCGGTGTGGGCAGCCGGGATCGAGACATGCTGGAGCAGGCGATCGCCCATGCGGACCGCGCCCTGGCCGTGGACCCCGAGGACCCGTCCGCGCTGGAATGGCGCGGGAGGCTTCGCTACACGATCGCGCAGCACTCCAACGCACAGGAGGCACGGGAGCTCATCCGCCTCTCCGAGGCAGACCTGAGGGCCGCCGTCCGCAGCGACCCCGAACGGCCCTACGCGTGGTGGGCGCTCAGTCGCATCATGCGCTACCGGGGGAACTTCGAGGGCGCCTACGCCTTCGCCATGCGAGCCTACCGGAGCGACAGCTTCCTGGACCTGACCGACGAGATCCTGCGTGCGCTCATGGACAACGCCCTGGACCAGGGCCGCTTCGATGACGCGCGCCACTGGGTCGCCGAAGGACGACGCATCCGGCCCGGGGACCAGGGTTTCATCCAGCGCCGCCTGCTGATCCTGGCCACGCTGCCCCGGCCCGGCCCCGCCGACATCGCGGCCGTATGGGCCAACGTGGACACCCTCGTTGCATTGGGTTACGCAGAACGCCGCAACGAATGGCGCGCCTACGGCCAGTTCCTCACGGCCATGGCCCTGGCGGCCGCGGGGCAGGCCGACAGCGCCGACCACGTCGTTCAACGGTCCTGGCCGGCGCTGCAGCATGCTTCCCACCGCATGCAGGCGGCCGGGTACCTGTTCGATGCGGTCATCCGCGAACGCCTGGGGCAGCGGGACTCGGCCCTCGCGCTCCTGCGTCTCTACGTCGGCCTCGTCCCTTCCGATGCGCCCGCTCTGGCTTCGGAGACCTGGTTCCGGGACCTCTGGGAGGACCCCCGGTACCAGGCTCTTTACAGTCAGCCCACGGAGGCCGCCGCCGTCCGTTGACCCCCCGGCGGGCCCCGCCTCACTTCTTGCCGGTCTTGTCGGATTCCACCACGCCCGTGGGGTCCAGCAGGTGGATGCGACCGTCCTCGTCCTGGGCCGCCACGCTGTACTTGTAGTAGTCCACGCGCACGGCGTCGGAACGCACCGTCGCGGACGCCGAGTACTTCTTCTCGTCCCGGCCGGCGGCGTACAGTACGGTGCGCGAGCGTAGCGGGGTCGCACCATCGAAGCGTACCGTGAACGGCCGCCGCCCTTCCCAGCAGATCGCCTGGCTCGGCCGGACCACGAACGGGTCAGGCGATACCACGACGTGGTCGCCGTGGACATCGATGCGGACGGTCAAGGGTTCCACGGCCTCGGTGCTGCCAGTCTCCTCGGCCGAGGCGTTCCGGGTGGTACTCGTCGCCATGAAAACCTCCGGGGCAGGGAGAAGCGAGCGGTTGTTCCGGCATGGATGGCCGGCGGGAGAGCAACGTCAGGAATATTCAACCGTCATTGAAGCACCACAACCATCCGGTCCGGGTCAGGACGGCCTGTCCTCCGTCTCGCGGTCGTCCGACCGCGTCAACAGCCAGAGCACCAGGACGACGGGGATGGCGATGATCACCCACACCCAGATCCCTCGGTTCAGCAAGCCGGGCCGGGCGACCATCGTCTCGAAGCTGACGCTGCCGCCGCCCCGCTCGTCGTGGGCCGTGACGGTGAAACGCCATCGTCCGGCGGTCGGGATGGGGAACTCGGCCGCCAGGAACAGCTTGTTGGTGGCCTGGGCCCTCGTGGCGGCGAACGTGCCGGCCCGGCCGTCGTGATCGACGGGCTCGGCGGTGACGGTGACGTTGGCGTCCTGGATGGGCTCTTTCGTCTCCCGGTCCTGGAGCAGCACGCTCACATCGATGCCGCCGGTGCGCAGGGGGATGGGGCTGGTGAAGACGGTGACCAGGAACGGTCCGGCCGGCGCCTGCGAGACCTGGACCTTGCCGCCGTCGGCGAGGAGGAGGGGCGGTGCCACGACCGCGGTAGCGAGAGCGGCCAGGATGGCGAGGCGTCCGGGGCTCATCCTTCGGGCCTGGACGCCGCCTGTCGTGCCAGTCGAGCCTCCTCGCGGGTGGTGCCGGGGGCCCACACGTCGCCCTCGTCCTGCTTCATCCATTCCGTGACGAGGAACAGGATGGGCACGACGAAGATGAAGCCGCCGAACACCCACATGATGAGGCCGCCCAGCTGCTGGTCTTCCAGGGCGGTCAGGCCCCACAGCCGGGGCGCGTGGGTGTAGGTGGAGTACACCACCTGGCTGGTCAGCGTGAGGGCCGCGCCGATGACGAAGCCGGCGATCTTGGCGGGGAACAGGTAGAGGATCGCCATGCCGTAGCTGAGGCGGCGTTGCCCGCCCGTGGGATGGATGACCGGCCACCAGAAGATGAGGGCGGCGACCAGGAAGCTGATGTGCTCGAGGTCGTGGACGAGCGTGCGGCCCTGGGCGGCGTCGTACGGCCCCGGGAAGTGCCAGATGACGAGCGTCAGCACGTAGATGGTCAGCGCGATGGGTGCCGAGGTCAGCCACCGGAACACGCGATGCACCGGGTGGTCGCGCCGGAAGATGCGGCCGATGCGGCGCCGGCCGTCCCGCGGGAACGCCCACAGCAGGGGCAGCAGCGGGGCACCGAGCAGGATGAACGGCGCGGCGAACATGATGAGCAGCAGGTGCTCGATCATGTGCATGGTGAAGAAGAGGGAGTCGTACGTGTCGATGGGGGACTGCAGGGCCAGGAAGACCGTGCCCAGGCCGATGTAGTAGTACCACGCGCGCCACGGCTTCAGCCAGCGGCCGCCGCGCCCGCGGCGCCGCAGCCGGCGCCAGCCACGGGCGTACAGCCAGGCGCCCAGGGCCAGGCCGATGAGCACCGTGGGATCCCACTCCCACGACACCAGGAATGCGCGCAGCTCGGGGCTCATGCGTCCGCGCTTCCCGCTTCCGGCATGGGCGCGCCCGGCTCCTGCGTCCGCGGCATCTGCATCCCTGGCTTCTGAGACTCCGGCATCTGCGTTTCGGGCATCTGCGTTTCGGGCTTCTGCGTTTCGGGCTTCTGCATCCCTGGTTTCTGCGTTTGCGGCATCGGCATGCCCGGCATCTCCATGCCCGGCATCTCCATGCCGCGCATCTGCATGGGCTGGCTCAACAGCCAGGCGCCGCCGGCGCCCAGCAGCAGGGCCACGAGAGCCCAGGGCGCGAACGCGCGCCGGGCTTTACGGCCGAATGCCCGCCGAGCGATGCCCCAGAGCACGGCCAGCGACACCAGCAGCCCGGCTTCCAGCAACAGGATCTCGATGGGTTCGAGCCAGCTCGCCGGGACCACGCCGCCCAGCATCCAGTTGGGCGGACCCAGCACGGCGGCGCCCCGGTCGGCAAAGAACTGCTGCAACACCGGGACCAGGGTCAGGCCACTGCCCAGGAAATGGTAGAGATAATGGGCCACCCACATGCCGAAGCCCACGGGGACGAGGCCGTAGGCGAAGCGGGTGGCGTTCCCCACGACGGTCTCCGGTGCGCCCGCCGCCCCGGGGGCCAGCGCTCGGCTGGCCGCGGCGGCGGCCCCCACCACCAGCAGCGGCAGGATGACCAGTGCGATCGCGAACAGCACCCCCTCCACTGCCACCGGGGCCGTGGTACCCAGGAGGCCGGCGATGCGGTCCTTCAGGGTCTGGGCCGGCCCGATCATGCCGCCGGCGTTGGCGAACGCGCCGAAGACCAGCACGAGGACGAGAGCGGCCAGGTCCGGCCGGGCGCCGAAGCGGCCCACGCCCGAGCGCTGCGGGTCGCCCACCAGTTCGCGGCCCGGAACGCGGGTCATCAGGCCCACGTTGTCGTACGGGCACGCCTGCACGCAGTCCAGGCAGAAGGTGCAGTCCATGTTGCCCGTCTTCATGGGCTGGAACAGCCAGAGCTCGCAGCCGTTCTGCACCAGCCGTCCACGCTCGGACGGCTTGAGCCCCGCGCCTCGGGCCGCCGGCGCGTTCGCGCCCGCGAGCGCGTACCGGCCCGTGATGCAGTCCTTCGTCGGGCAGCCGGCGCACACGTCCGCGTCGCGGATGGCCACTTCCGTGGGCGATGCCAGGGAGTTGACGAAGTTGAACTGGCCGATGGGGCAGACGTACTTGCAGAAGGCAGCGCCGCGGAAGAACCCGTCGATGACGAACGCCGCCGCGAAATACGCCGCGACCAGCCACGCTGTGAGCCACGGACTGGACCAGAGGGAGAAGGCCTCGTACGCCCAGAGAAACACGAGGAGCAGCGCCGCCGCGAGCCACTTGCCGCGAAGCCACGCCGGCCAGGCTCGATCCCCCGGCAACAGCCACTTCGCCAGGCGGCGGGGCAACATGAACGGGCAGGCGAAGCAGAAGAGGTTGCCGGCCACGAGCAGCGCCAGTGCGACGAACCCCCGGTACTGGATCCAGGGAGCGACCCCGGCCACGTTGCGCGGGCCGTCCGACGGGCCCGTGAAGCCGTCGATGAGGACCAGTGCCGCCAGTAGCAGCAGCGGCACCTGCACCGCCGTACGTGCGTGCTTCCAGCGCAGGAAACCACCCAGCACTGGCAGGCGCAGCAGGTCGATCCCAGCGTTCTCGTGCGTGGACATTGGGGGGTCTGGAAAGGTGCAAAGTTAGTGAGGCGGAGGGCATTCGCAAAGCCCTGGAGCGGCGGCGCTGCCGGCCGGTCAGTGCCACAGCCTGTGGGACACCACCACGCTCCCTCCGCCCGGCACATCCACCGGTCCGATGTCCACACGGGCCCCGTCGACCTGAAGGGTGAGGGACCGGGCGCCGGCGGGGAGCCTGACCGTCGCGAACTCGATCTCGCCGGGCAGCACGTTCCACGTCCGCGTGTCCGCGCGCTCGCTGACCAGCGTGCCCACGTTGGTGAGGATGCCGAGGATGCGGCCGGCCACTTCGTTCTCCTTGCCGACCTTCTTCTCCACCGTCTTGGTGAGCGCCAGCTTGGCGGCGGCCCGCACGACGGTGCGGGTCAGGATCGAGCCGCGCTCCCGCTCGAAGTCGCCCAGCTCGCCGCCCGTGACGTCGAACGCGGGGGCCAGCGCGACGATGCCGCCGTCCGGGAGTTGGATGCTGGCCGGATCCGCCGGCTCCGTCGCGGAGCGGTAGACGGGCCACGCCACGCGCAGCAGGTACGGGTTCTCATCGTCGTCGCCATTGCAGCGGACGCCGGCCCGGCGGCAGTCGGAGCCCCACGGGTCGAAGTGGACCGGGCGCATGTAGGCGCCGTCGTGGTAGTACGTGCGGTACCCGGCGGCGTTGGCGATGGCCAGCACGTAGGTGGCGACGATGCCCGCCTCCGCCATCTGCTGGGGCAGCGGCCCGGAGGTGAGCCGCTCAAGCTGGCGGTCCGGCAGCACGATCATCACCGACTGCTCCACCCGGTGGGCCACGAAGCCACGCTCCACCAGCACCAGCACATCGCCCGAATCGGGGGGCGGCGCGTTGAGCGTGTCGGCCCAGCCGGGGGCATGGCGGAAAGCCACGGCGGCGTCGTTGGACTCGCCCGCCGCCTGGAACAACACGCCGGAGAAGTAGCGGAAGAACCGGTGCGCCTCGGGCGTGGCGTCCGGCGCCGCGTCGCCATCCCATCGGTCCAGCAGCGCCGCGATCCGGCGGGCTTCCACGGCCGCTTCGTCCGGCTCGCCCATGTCCAGGTAGTCCAGCGCGGCGTAGTAGTGCAGCATCAGCCGCTCGGTCCGGGAGGGGGTGTAGGGCAGGACCCGGTCGTTGGTGAGGAAGGACAGCGCCTCGTGGGAGATGCTGCGGGTGACCCGGTCGTCCGTCACGGCGGCCGCCACGTCCAGGAGCTCGCTGCTCTGGTCGTACTGGCCGGCGTAGTGGCCCAGGGCACCGGCGAACAGCAGCCGGAGAAGATCGTCGTCCGGCACCACGGCGTCCTTGCCCGTCACCTTCTTGAACGCCCCCGCCGCATTTCCGGCGACCAGCATGCGGCGGAGGCTTTCTTCCGGCTTCGGCAGGCCGTTAGGTGCCAGGTCCTGGTTGGCGAACGCAGCCGCGCAGCCGCTCAGCGAAGCGGCGCCCGCCAGCAGGAGCGTTGCGAGCAGCGCCTGGCGGGTCATGGCCCTATGGCAGCGTCTGCGGCGGCGGCTGCTGCGCCGGCGGCTGCGTCCCGGACGACGTCTGCTTCTCCAGGATGATGACCCGCTGGCGCGCCTGCACCATGGCGCCGGCCATCTTCGCGTAGACGTCGCCATAGGCCTGGATCTTTTCCAGCTCCATCTGATGCAGGAAGAGCTGGTACTGGATCAGCGCCTCGACGGGGCGCAACGCCTTGTCCAGCGTCGTCGCGATGCGGTACGTCAGCTCCGGGTCGTTCGGACGCAGCACGTCCGCACGGTCGTAGCGGTTGAGCGCCGCTTCGAGATCGCCGCGCGCCGTGTAGTCGTCGCCCTCGCGGATCAGCATATCCGCCAGCGCGTTCGCACGGCCCTGCGTCGTGGCGTCTTCCGGCCTGCTCACGACGCGCACGCCCTGGGCTTCCCGGTAGCTGTACATCATCACCTGCCCGTCCCGCAGCTGCACCATGGCCAGGTCGGCGACGGCGTCCCGCGGTGGGCTGTCCAGGCTGCGCGGCATCAGCACCGTGGCGTTGCCCGCGTCCCGGATCGACCACGCGTACGACGTCGAGTGCGTCGCGGCCATGACCTGCGCCTCGTTCATGCCCAGCATCACCTCGCCGCGGTTCACCGCCGCGCAGATGTCGCCCTGGCACGTCGCCAGTGCCACCGCCGTCAGCGAGTCACGGGTGTTCTCCAGCTGCACCCGCTGCATCGCCGCCTGGTTGGCCGTCGCCGCCACTTCGGCATCCGGCGGCGCTACCCGGTCGCCCTGCTGGATGATCGGGGCCTCGTGGATGCGCTTCGGCGCACAGGCCGCCAGCGCGATCAGCAGGAGGACCGCTGCTCGTGCAATCATGGGTCACCTCACCAGCCGATGCGGGGTCGCTCGATATACTTCTTGATCCTGTGTTGGCCTGCCCAGATCTTCACGTTCGACTGCAGGTCGATCAGCGTCGCATCGACCTGGTAGTACACCACCTTCTCCCGGCCTTCCTGGTCCTCGATGGCCTGGATCTCGCCCTGCAGCATGTAGCGCGCGCCAAGCTCCTGCGCCATCTTCGCCCGCGTGCCCGCCTGGGCGTTCTCCTGCTGGTCCTGCCGCTCCGCGCGCACTTCCTGCCGCTCCTCCGGGCTGGCCACCAGCCGCACCATGCCGGAGTTGATGAACGCACGCTCCAGGTCGGAGACGAACGTGTTCACCGGGATGTGCTCCATGGTCTGGTTGCGGAAGGAGCCCACGATCACCGCCGGCGTTTCGCCGCCGTGGGCGTCCATGTACACCCGGGCCCACGGATTCTGAAGGCTCTGCTCGATGAGCGCGTTCGCCACGAGCCGCGAATCGGTGTCGTTCCACCGGCCCGAAAGGTCCGTCACCGAGTTGGGGTCGATACGGCTGACGTGCTTCACACAGCCCGTCGCCCCCACCAGAACCGCGAGTCCCGCCAAGGCCAGCAGCGGCGCACGACGCCGCGCCGGTTGAGGTCGGGATAGGAGTCTGCCACGAACGGACATGATGCCTCCCATTGAGGTAGGTCCAACGATTGGTACACGATCGGTCGGACAGGCGTTCCCGGCAAGACGGCCCTTCTTTCGAGTTCGAATTCGAGTTCGAGTTCGAATTCGAGGGCCGCGTGCCCGGCGAGGGCGGGATTCGGGTGGAATCGTCTTCGTCGTCGGGGTCGTCTTCGTCGTCGGGGTCGTCTTCGTCGTCGGGCGCTTGTCTCCGTCTTCGTCGTCGTTGCACGGCGAGGTTGCCGGTCCAGCAGGCATGCGGGCGTCGGGCTGGGTCGGGCGGTGCGACGGGCGCCGTCCACGCGTCCGGGTGTTGTCATCCGGATGACGGCTCGGGGAGAAGAAAACGGTCGCAACGTCGGACTCGCGATCCCCAAGCGGCCACACCGCGGATGCAGGCGTCCGCTCCTCCGAGCCCCGGCGCCCGCCCATCGAACGCACTCCGCCCTCCTCGTCGAATTCGAACTCGAATTCGATCCCGTCCGCCGGCTGGTCCCCAGCCCCGCCCTCCACTAGGTTGATGTCGTCGATTTTCCTACGCCCGACCCAGCATGCGATCCGAGATCACGACGCCCGAGGTTCTGACCGAAGAGAGCGCGGTGGAGCTGTCGCTCCGGCCGCAGCGGCTGGCCGAGTTCATCGGCCAGCCGAAGGTCAAGGAGAGCCTGCGCATCGCCATCGACGCGACGCTCCAACGCAAGGAAGCGCTGGACCACACGCTGTTCCACGGGCCGCCGGGGCTGGGCAAGACCACGCTGGCCATGCTCATGGCCCGCGAGCTGGGCGTCGGCGTCAAGACCACGTCCGGACCCGTCCTGGAGAAGCCCGCCGACCTGGTGGGCATCCTCACCAACCTCGCCGAGGGCGACCTGCTGTTCATCGACGAGATCCACCGGCTGCGCCCTATCATCGAGGAGTTCCTCTATCCCGCGATGGAGGACTACAAGATCGAGATCCGGTTGTCGGAAGGGCCCAAGGCGCAGACCATCACCATGCCCGTGGAGCGGTTCACCCTCATCGGCGCCACCACCCGGTTCGGCCTGCTGACGCCGCCCATGCGCGCCCGCTTCGGCATCATCCAGCGGCTGAACTTCTACTCCGTCGATGAGCTGCGGACCATCGTGGAGCGCAGCTCGGAGATCCTGAGCGTCGAGTGCACCCCGGAAGGCGCGGCCGAAGTGGCCCAACGGGCCCGCGGCACGCCCCGCGTCGCCAACCGGCTGCTGCGGCGGGTGCGCGACTACGCCCAGGTTCGCGCCGACGGCGTCATCACGGGCGCGGTGGCCGTCGAGGCCCTCACCATGCTGGACGTGGACGAGTACGGGCTGGACGAGATGGACGCCCGCGTCCTCAAGACCATCATCGAGAACTTCGACGGCGGGCCCGTGGGCCTCAACACCCTCAGCGTTGCCGTGGGCGAGGACGCCGGCACGCTGGAAGAGGTGTACGAGCCGTTCCTCATCCAGGGCGGCTTCCTCATGCGCACGCCCCGCGGCCGCGTCGCCACGAAGAACGCCTACCGCCGCTTCGGTTACGCGCTGCCCGACGAGCGCAACGACGACGGACCCGGCCAGATCAACCTGTTCCGGGGCTGACCCGTGGCCCGTCGACGCGCGCCGCACGGCACCGCACCAGGCGGCGGATGAATCAGCCCCCTCGCGGTTCACGCACCCCGGACTACGACTACGAACTGCCGCTCGACCGCATCGCGCAACGGCCGGCACGACGCCGCGACTGGAGCCGACTCCTCGTCCTCCACCGCGACTCCGGCGTCATCGAGCATCGCCGCTTCCACGAGATCATCGACCTGATCCCGCCCGGCGACGCCCTCGTGCTCAACGAGACCCGCGTCCTGCGCGCACGACTCATCGGCCGCAAACCCACCGGCGCCCCCGCCGAGATCCTGCTGCTCCACCCCGCGTCCACCCCGCGCCCGCAGGGAGAAGAGGCGACAGGGAGAAACGGAGAGCCCGACACCCCCGCTCCGTTTCGCACGGAAAAGCGTGCGGGTGGGATGGTGGGGGGGCGCTCCCCGTCGCCCCATCGCCCCGTCTCCCCCTCGGAGGGGTGGGGGGGTGGACGAGTCTGGCACGCGCTGGTGAGGCCCGGCGGTAAGCTGAAGCCGGGACGCGTCGTCGACATCGCCGACGACCTCCGCGTCGAGATCCTCGACTCCACGCCCGACGGCGGCCGCATCGTGCGCCTCGACACGCCGCTGTCCGCCGACCAGGTCATGGCCCGCTACGGCCACATGCCCTTGCCGCCCTATATCCAACGCGAAGCCGACGCCGCCGACGAGCGGCGCTACCAGACCGTCTACGCGCGTACGCGCGGATCGGTTGCCGCACCCACCGCCGGTTTGCATTTTACGCCCACGCTGCTGGAAGGCGTGGAAGCGCAAGGCGTGCACATCGTGCGCACCCTCCTCCACGTCGGGATCGGTACGTTCCGGCCCGTCGACGAGGAGAATCCGGCGGAGCACCCGATGCACGAGGAGTGGTACGAGGTGTCGGGCGCAGCGGCGGAGCGGCTGAACGCCGTGCGGCACGCCGGCGGCCACATCTGGGCGGTGGGCACGACGGTGGCCCGGACCCTGGAGACGGTAACGGACCGGACGGGGCGGGTGGGTGCGGGATCCGGTTGGACGGATCTTTTCATCCGGCCGCCGTACCGTTTCAAGGGGGTGGACCGGCTTCTGACGAACTTCCACCTTCCGCGCTCGACGTTGCTGATGCTGGTGTCGGCGTTCGGCGGCTACGACGCCGTGATGGCGGCGTACCATACGGCCGTGGAACAGGGGTACCGTTTCTACTCGTACGGGGATGCGATGGCCGTGGTGTAGAGGCAGGCGGGGGCGCGGGCGGGGGCGGGGTGCCCCGGGTTCGGACTCGAACTCGAAGCGCCGGCCGCCAGCAACGAAGACGAAGACGAAGACGAAGACGGATCCGAACCCGGGAGCCAGCGTTTCGACCGCGAACCCAGACACCGCCGGGGACTCCTCGAACTCGAATTCGAACTCGAATTCGAACTCGAATTCGTTCCCGGGCTTCGGTTTTGCGCTGAACGGTCAGTCCGGCTCGGCGCGGACGGGCGTGTTCCACACGCCCCACGGGCCGGTCCACACGCCGGCGTTCATGCCGGTGGGGACGCAGGCGACGGTGAAGACGCTGACGCCGGAGGAGGTGGCGGGGGCGGGGGCGGAGATGGTGCTGTCGAACACGTACCACCTGTTCCTGCGGCCCGGACACGAGGAAGTGCGGGCGCTGGGTGGGCTGCACGGCTTCATGCGCTGGGACGGGCCGATCCTGACGGACTCGGGGGGCTTCCAGGTGTTCAGCCTGGCGGCGATCAACCGGGTTCGGGAAGAGGGTGTGGAGTTCCAGAGCCACATCGACGGGTCCCGGCACCTGTTCACGCCGGAGCGCGTGATGGACATCGAGCGTGCGCTCGGCGCGGACGTGATCATGGCCTTTGACGAGTGTCCGCCGGGCCAGGCGGAGCGGGACGTGGCGGAGGCGGCACATGAGCGGACGCTGCGCTGGCTGGAGCGTTGTCGCCGTCGGTTCGACGAGACGCGGGACGAGGGTCCGGCACAGGCGTTGATGCCCATCGTGCAGGGCGGCTCGTACGTGGACCTGCGGCGGGACGCGGCCCGGCGTATCCTGGATCTGGGGGACTGGGCCGGCGTCGCCATCGGCGGGTTGTCGGTGGGCGAGTCGAAGCCCGTGATGCACGAGGTGCTGGAGGTTCTGGACGGCGAGCTGCCCGCGGATGGGCCGCGCTACCTGATGGGCGTGGGGTATCCGGAGGACATGCTGGAGGGCGTCCGCCGGGGCGTGGACCTGTTCGACTGCGTGGCGCCCACGCGGAATGGCCGGAACGGCACGGCGTGGATCGCGGCAGAAGGCCAGGTGAATGTGAAGTCGGCGCGGTTCCGGGGTGCCGAAGGCCCGCTCGATCCGGACTGCGACTGCTACACCTGCCGTCGGTACAGCCGCGCGTACGTGCGGCATCTGTTCGTGGCGGGCGAGGTGCTGGGGCTGCGGCTGCTGTCGTTGCACAACGTGCGGTTCCTGGTGCGGCTGATGGAACAGGCCCGGACCGCCATCGCGGCCGGGGAATACGACCACTGGAGCGAAGACTGGCTCGCGCGGTACCGTGGCGCGGGCAACAACCACGAGAGAGAGGAACCGTGAGCTTGTTCACACTGGCGTTGGCGACGCCGCAGGGCGGCGGCAGCAGCGTAATGCCGATGCTGCTGATGTGGGGGCTGATCATCCTGATCTTCTACTTCATCCTGATCCGGCCGCAGCGGCAAGCGCAGAAGCGGCACCAGGAGATGCTTGAGGGGTTGAACAAGGGCGATCAGGTTCTGACGGATGGCGGCATCATCGGCGAGATCATCCATATCAAGGAAGGTCGGCTGACGATCCGCACGGGCGAGAGCACGCGCATCGTGGTGGCTCGCTCGAAGATCGCGCGAAAGCTGACGGGGGAAGGCGAGGAGACGTCGGGCGAGTGAAGGTCGGACACGGACGAAGGTGAGGCATGGCGGTACGAGAGATCCGGATTTTCGGCGACCCGGTGCTGCGGGAGAGGGCAGACACGGTGGAGACGGTGGACGCGGATGTGCGCACGCTCATCCGCGACATGTTCGACACGATGTACGAGTCGGACGGCGTGGGCCTGGCGGCGCCGCAGGTGGGTGTCCTGCATCGCGTGATCGTGGTGGATCCGCGGGACCCGGATGTGGAGCCGCTGGCGCTGGTGAATCCGGAGATCGTCCAGGCCTCCGAAGAGACGGAGCGGGGCGAGGAGGGCTGCCTCAGCATCCCGGGCCTGCGGGACGTGGTGGAGCGGCCGGCGACGGCGGTGATCCGTGGCCTGGACGTGGACGGCAACGAGGTCGTGGTGGAAGCGGACCAGTTGTTCGCGCGCGTGCTGCTCCACGAAATCGACCATCTCAACGGCGTCCTGTTCCTGGACCGTGTGAGTCCGTTGAAGCGCAAGCTGCTGTTGAAGAAATGGCAGAAGCTGCGGGCCGAAGAGGCGGCGGCGACATGACGAAGCGGACGTTCGCGGTGGCGCGCAGGGAGCGGGCTGGCGCGGCGCTGGAAGCGGGCCGGGGTCCGAAGGTGCCGCGGGGCGGCAAAGGCGGGTCGTCGGGCAAGCCGGCGGCGGGGGAGAAGGGGCGCGGGCGGAAGCAGCGGAGGAAGGGGCAACGGTAACAGACCCCGGTCGGGGTCCCGGCGCCGCAGGACGCGTCGGGCCGGCGGCCGCGGGCGCGACCGGAGCGGCGCATGCGGATAGTCTTCTGGGGTACGCCGGGCTTTGCGGTGCCGTCGCTGCGGGCGTTGCTGGGCGAAGGCCACGACGTGGTGGCGGTGGTGACCCAGCCGGACCGTCCGGCGGGCCGCGGCCGGAAGCTGAAGGCGTCGCCCGTGAAGGCGGAGGCGGTGGAGCAGGTCATCCCCGTGCTGCAGCCGGAGCGGGCGCGGGGCGAGCCGTTCATGGGCGAGCTGGCGGGGCTGAAGCCGGAACTGTCCGTGGTGGTGGCGTACGGTCAGATCCTGCGCCCGGAGGTCCTGGAGGTGCCGGAGCGGGGCTCCATCAACGTGCACGCGTCGCTGTTGCCCGAGCTGCGCGGCGCCGCACCGGTGAACTGGTCCATCATCCGGGGGCATGACACCACGGGCGTCACGGTGATGCGCATGGTGGAGGCCATGGACGCGGGGCCTATCATGTTCCAGGTGCCGGAGCCCATCGGGGAGTGGGAAACGGCCACGGACCTGGCGGCCCGGCTGAGCGAGGTGGCCGCGGCCACGCTGGTGGAGGCGCTGGCCCTCATGGAGGTGGGCGCTCTCGATGAGGAGCCGCAGGACGAGGAGGCGGCCACGTACGCGCCACGGCTGAACCGGGACCTGGCACGCATCGACTGGAGCCGGACCGCCGCCGAGGTGAGCTGCTGGATGCGGGGGCTGGATGACCGACCGGGCGCCTGGACGCTGATGGACGGCCAGGACCTGAAGATGTTCCGGCCGCGCCCCGTGCCGGACCACCCGCACCACGCGGAGCCCGGCACGGTGATCGAGTGCCATGCGGACCGGCCGGACGAAGGCATGCTGGTGGCGTGCGGGACGGGCGCCGTCTGGGTGCGCGAGGTGCAGCCGGCGGGGCGGCGTCGTATGCGCACCGCCGATTGGCTGCTGGGCCGGGGCGCGCACCGGGGGGACTGCTTGCAGTGAGCCGGGCCCGCGCCGGCCTGCCGAGGCTGCACCTCATCACGTCGGCGGAGGTCCTGGGCGCCCGCGGGTTCATGGACCGGGCGGCTGCTGTGCTGGCGGCCTGCGGGCCGGAGCTGGCGTTGCACATCCGCGGGCACCGCCTGGACGGCGGTCCGCTGCTGGGCATCGCGCGGGGCCTCGCCCCGGCGGGCGCGGCGATGCTGCTGGTGAACGACCGGCTGGACGTCGCGCTGGCGGCCGGCGTGGGCGCCCAGATCGGCCAGCGGTCCTTGCCCGTGACGGCCGCACGGCGGTTGTTGGGGTCGCGCTGGCTCGGCTACTCGGCGCACGCCGCGCGGGAGGCGGAAGACGCCATGGCCGATGGTGCCGACTTCGTCGTGCTCGGCACGATCTTCGCCACGGCATCGCACCCGGGCTGGCGGCCGGCCGGCGTGGCGCTGGTGGGCGCAGCGGCGCGCGTGGCGCCGGTCATCGCCATCGGCGGCGTGACGCCGGAGCGCGTGGGCGCGTGCGTGGCCGCGGGTGCCCACGGCGTGGCGGTGCTCGGAGGGGTCTGGCAGTCGGGCGACCCGGTAGCGGCGGCGGGCGCGTATCTGCAGGCGCTGCACGAAGCCCTGCCGTCCGACGCCGGCAGCGGCGCGACCGCGCCGGGGGCCGGCCCGCCGGACGGCGTGGGTCAACGGAACGGGAGCGGGCGGGAACGGGAACGATGACGGCGCAAGAGATCCGGATCACGGTGAACGGCGATGTGCGTACCGTGCCGGCGGGACGTTCGGTGACGGACCTGCTGGTGGACCTCGGGTTGCGCCCCGAGCTGGTGGTGGTGGAGCGGAACCGCGAGATCCTGGAACGGGGCGGTTACGCCGAGACGCGTCTGGAAGACGGCGACACGCTGGAGCTGGTCCACTTCGTGGGCGGAGGGTGAGGGCGACTGTTGGCCGCGGAGGGGTGACCGTGGACCGTCGAGCCGGAACGAAGACGAAGACGAAGACGAAGACGGGAGTCGAGATGAGCACGACGCTGGAAGCGGGCCTCAGGGACGAGCCGCTGGTGATCGCGGGCCGGGAGTTCCGGTCGCGCCTGATCGTGGGGACGGGCAAGTACCGGACGAACGAAGACATGGTGTCGGCCATCGAAGCGTCGGGCGCCGAGATGGTGACGGTGGCGGTGCGGCGGGTGGATCTGGACCGCACGAAGGAGGAGGGCATCCTCTTCCACCTGGACCCGGGCCGGATCACGCTGCTGCCCAACACGGCCGGCTGCTACAACGTGGACGACGCCGTGCGCTATGCGAAGCTGGGGCGTGCGGCGGGCCTGAGCGACTGGGTGAAGCTGGAGATCATCGGCGACGAGAAGACGCTGTTGCCGGACGTGCAGGCGACCGTGGAGGCGGCGAAGATCCTGGTGTCCGAGGGCTTCCAGGTGCTGGCCTATACGAACGAGGACGTGATTTCGGCGCTCCGGCTGGAGGACGCGGGCTGCGCGGCGGTGATGCCGCTGGCGAGCCCCATCGGCAGCGGGCTGGGCCTGGTGAACCCGTACTACATCCGGGAGATCAAGACGCGTCTGTCGGTGCCGGTGATCGTGGACGCGGGGGTGGGTACGGCGTCGGACGCGTGCGTGACCATGGAGCAGGGCGTGGACGGCGTGCTCATGAACACGGCCATCGCGGCGGCGCAGGACCCGGTGCGCATGGGCCGCGCCATGCGGCTGGCCATCGAGGCCGGCCGGCTGGCGTACCTGGCGGGCCGCATGCCCAAGCGGGAGGTGGCGGTTCCGTCATCGCCGACGACGGGCCTGCTGGATTGACGGCGACGCCCGCCCGGGTCGCGGCGCTGCGTGTGTTGCGGAGCGTGCGCGGTGGCGGCCTCGCGGACCGGGCGCTGAGCCGGGCCATGGCCGGCCTGGAGGCGAGGGACCGGGCGTGGCTTCAGGAGGTGGTGTACGGCACCTTGCGGCTGCGCGGCCGCATGGACCACGTGCTGGGGGCGCACGTGCGGCGCGGGTTGGACAGTCTCGAGCCCGACGTGCTGGATGTGCTGCGGCTGGGCGCCTACCAGCTGCTGGAAATGGGGGGGGTGCCGCCCTATGCCGCGGTGTCCCAGTCGGTGGAGCTGGCGAAGAGCGTGCGTCGGAGCACGGCGGGGCTGGTGAACGGGGTGCTCATGGCCCTGGTCCGGCGGGCCGAGCCGCCGGCCTTCCCGGCGCCCGAAACGGACCCTGCCGCGTACCTGACCGTCTGGGGCTCGCACCCCCGGTGGCTGGTGGACCGCTGGATCGAGCGGTACGGCGTTCGGGACACGCAGGCGCTGGTGGAGTGGAACAACGCTCGGCCGGACGTCTTCCTGCGGCTCCTGGGCATCGGTGCGGCCGATGCGGCGGCGGCCCTGGCGGCGGCCGGCGTGGAAGCCGCGGTGGACGGGGAGCACATGGTCCGGCTGGCGGACGGCGCGGATGTGCGTCGCGCTCTGGACGTGGTCCCGGCCGTGGTGCAGGATCCGGGGGCCGCGCGGGTTGGGGCGCTGGCCGCGTCGATGGCGAAGGGCCGGGTCGCGGATCTGTGCGCCGCGCCGGGCGGCAAGACCCTGGCTCTGGCGCAGGCTCCGGGAGTGGCGTACGTGCTGGCGGCCGATCGGTCGGCCCGTCGCTTGCGCCGGCTGCGGGAGAACGTCGACAGGATCGCGGGCCGGTTGGACCGGCCGCTTCCGCTGGGGCTGGCGGTGGCGGATGCCCGGCGGGCGCCCGTCGCCGCGGCGGACCTGGTGCTGCTGGACGTGCCGTGCACGGGCACAGGCACGTTCCGCCGTCATCCGGATGCGCGGTGGCGCATCGAACCGGCGGACCTGGCGGCGCTCGTGGCGCTGCAACGGGACATGCTGGATGCGGCGGCCGGGCTCGTGCGGCCGGGCGGTGTGCTGGTGTACGCCACCTGCTCGCTGGAACCCGAGGAGAACGATGAACAGGCGGACGCGTTCCTGGAGCGCAATCCGGCCTTCGAGCCGGCCCGGGGATGCGTCGGTGGGGATGCCATGAACGGACAGGACAGGTTGGTGGTGGTGCCACAACGGGACGGCATGGACGGCGCGTTCGCCGCCTGCCTGCGGCGGGTGGCCTGATGCTCGGCGATTCGCTGCGGCGGCGGCAGGGGCCGAACAAGTCTCCGCGTCCCCGCAAGGCGCGGCGGCCGCGCGGCGGTTCGGGCTGGCTGTTCGACTGGGGCTGGGGCCGCTGGGTGCTCACGGTGCTGGGGCTCACGGCCGGCTGCTTCGGGGTCGGCTATCTGCTCGCGCTGTATGTGCTGTTTCCGGTGCCGGCGGAAGCAGCGGCCGGGGTGCCCATGCCCAACGTCGTCGGGCAGACGCTGGACGAAGCCCGCGGCGTCGTCGAGAAGGCCGGGCTGACGGTAGGGGCGTTGGACACGTTGAACGGGAGCCAGGCGCCGGGCTCCGTACTGGCTCAGGCTCCGCTGCCCGGGCAGCAGCTTCGGGCGGGCGGGACGGTGACACTGGCCATCAGTGATGGACCCGCGCCCGTCCGCGTACCGCCGGTGCGTGGCATGAGCCGCGCGGACGCCGTAGCCCTGCTGGACTCCCTGGGCCTCAACACGGCGGCGACCCGGAGCCTGTCACCGCTGCCCGTGGGCCAGGTCGCGCAAAGCACGCCTGCAGCCGGGGGTGCGGTGGCGCGCGGCGACACCGTTCACCTCGTCGTCAGTCAGGGCCCGCCGCTGATCCCGACGCCCACGACGGGCCTGGACACGACACCGCAGCCGGTGCTGCCCGGCGGTGGAGCGGCGGGCGGGGAGGGGCACGGCGAGTGAGCGGTCGATGGAAGGACTGGGTCATCACCGGCGGATTCGTCGGTGTGGTCGCGGTGCTGGTGGGGTTGGGGTGGGCGAGCCGGGACCATTTCAGCGCGCCGGAAGGTGGAGAGTCCGCGCCCGGGTTCGAGGCGACGGCGCTCAACGGGGATACGGTCGGGTTGCAGGACTACGCGGGCAAGGTGATCCTGCTGAACATCTGGGCCACGTGGTGTCCGCCTTGCCGGCAGGAAATGCCGTCGCTGGAACGCTTGCACGAAGAGCTGGGCCGGCGCGGGTTGAGCGTGGTGGCGGTGAGTGTGGATGAATCGAACCGGCCCGATGGCACCCGGAGCCTGGTGGAGCAGTTCGTGAAGCGTTTCGGCCTGCGGTTCCCGGTCCTGCTGGATCCACGGGGCCACGTGGAAGACCTGTACGGCGTGGACGCGCTGCCGACGACGTTCCTCATCGACCGGCAGGGCCGTATCCGGCGGAAGGTCGTGGGCGGCGCCGAATGGGACCGCCCGCCATACTCGGACCTCGTACGCAAGCTACTGGGGGAATAGGTGCGCGGGCTCCTCGATGCGATCACGCACAACTGGGCACTGAAGCTGGCCGCGCTGGTGGTGGCGTTGCTGTTGTGGTCGCTCGTGCGCGCGGAGGAGCCGTTTCAGCGCACCGAATGGGCGCCGGTGGAGGTGGAGGTGGCGGACCCGGACTGGCAGCTGGCGGAGCCTCCACAGCCTGATTCGGTTGAAGTGACGTTCTCGGGCCCGTTCCGGGACCTCTGGCGCGTGGGCGCGGCCCATCCCCGGGTCGTCGTGCCGGTGGAGACGGTGTCCGACACCACGGAGCTGCGCGTGCTGTCGCGCAACTGGGTCCGGCTTCAGCAGGACGATCTGGGCCGCACGCGCGTCGAGGCATTGCACCCGAACACCGTCACCCTCCGCTACGAGCCGCTGGAGACACGCGCCGTGCTGGTACGGCCCACCACGACGGGCCAGCTGCCGCCGGGCTACGCGTTGGAGATGCCGCTGCGCGCCGACCCCTCCATCGTCCAGGTGCGGGGACCGGCGGCCCGCGTCCGGCGGCTCGATTCCCTGGACCTTGCGCCCATCGACCTGTCCGACGTCCGGGGGGTGACCACCATTCCCACCACGGTCGACACCACGCGCATCCGCGGGCTCGTGGTGTCCCCGGTGGACGTCAGCGTCACCGTGCGCGCGGTTCAGGCCGACACCCTGGGCACGGCCAGTCCGGTGAAACTGGTGCTCCCCGGCCTTGCCGGGCACCGGGAGCCGGGCTGACGCCATGGGTGCCGAGCCGATCGTACTCGGCCTCGAGACTTCCTGCGACGAGACCTCCGCGGCCGTCCTGCGAGGCGAGCGGGAGCTGCTGGGCCACATCATCCTGTCCCAGGACGAGCATGAGATCTACGGCGGCGTCGTGCCGGAGATCGCCGCGCGCGCCCACCTGCGCGTGGTGGACGACGTGGTGGACGGCGCACTCCGGCAGGCGGGCCTGGACCTCGCCGATGTGGACCTGTTCGGCGTCACCGCGGGACCCGGGCTCATCGGCGCGCTGCTGGTAGGCGTGTCGTGGGCGAAGGCCGCGGCTTTCGCGCTGGGCCGGCCGCTCATCGGCGTGCACCACATGGAGGCCCACCTGTTCTCCGTCAACCTGGAGGATCCGGACGCGGAGCCGCCGTTCGTCGCGCTGCTGGTCTCCGGGGGCCACACGCTGCTGTTGTGGGTGCCGGAGTGGGGGCGCTACGAGCTGCTGGGCGCGACGCGGGACGATGCGGCGGGTGAGGCGTTCGACAAGGTGGCCAAGATCCTGGGTCTGGGCTATCCGGGCGGGCCGGAGATCCAACGTGCGGCCGAGTCCGGCGACGCGGCGGCTCACGGCTTCCCCCGGCCCATGCTGGCCTCCAACCAGCGTCCGGGCGACGATGACTACTACGACTTCTCGTTCAGCGGCCTGAAGACGGCCGTCCGGACGCGCGTCCTCGAGCTGGAGCGCTCCGGCGACCTGGCGGACGAACGGGCCAATGTCGCGGCCTCCTTCCAGGCCGCGGTGGTGGATGTGCTCGTGGCCAAGACCATGCGCGCGGTGGAGGAGAAGGGGTGCCGCCGCGTCCTCATCGGCGGCGGTGTCGCCGCCAGCCGCGCGCTGCGCGCCGGGATGGCCCGCGCCCTGGGCGACGACGGCTCACTCCACCATCCCCGGCTTCGCCTGGCCACGGACAACGGCGCCATGATCGCGCGCGCCGCGCTGTTCCGGTTCGGGCGAGGCGAGCGGGCGCCGCTCAGCCTGACGGCGCGTGCGGACCTGCCGTTCCCCGGTCTGGCGAGCCGCTGATGCTGCCCGTCCTGTTCCGGCGCGCGGGGCAGCAGCTCATGGGCGCCATGCGATTCGCGGTCGCATTCTTGCGTTTGAACACCGAACACGACATCGGCCCGTTCACGGTGGATCAGCTCGTCGCGGCGGGCTTCATCGTGGGCGGGCTCGTTCTGCTCAGGCTGCCGGTGCAGGAAGGGGCACACTGACGTGCTGACGCTGCTGCACATCTCCGACCTGCATTTCGGACCGCCCTACGTGCCGCGCGTGGGAGACGCGTTGCGGGCGGCCGCGGAGCGGCTGCAGCCGGACGTCATCGTGGCCAGCGGCGACTTCACGCAGCGCGCGAAACGCGAGCAGTACGCCGAAGCCCGCGCGTTCCTGGACCGGTTGCCGGACGTGCCCCTGGTGGTGACTCCGGGAAACCACGATGTGCCGCTCTACCGGATCGCCGAGCGGATCTTCTCGCCGTACCGCTGGTATCGAGAATACATCTCCACAGAACTCGATACCGTGCTGCGTCGGGAAGATGCGGTGATCGTTTCACTGAATTCGACGAGCCCGCTGCGGGCCATCACCAACGGCCGCATCAGCCGGGCTCAACTGGCATTCTGCAGGCGTGCGTTCCGGGACGCGTCCCCGCGCGCGTCGCGCATCGTCGTCGCGCACCACCATTTCGCGCCCGCGCCCGACTACGAGTTTGCCGACGTGATGCCCCACGGCAAGCGGGCGCTCGACGCCTTCACCGCCCTCGGCGTGGACCTCATCATGGGCGGGCACCTGCACCGGGCGTACGTGGGCAACTCCCTCGACGTCTATCCCGGCATGGACCGGGAGCGGGGCATCACCATCGTCGAGTGCGGCACCACGACGTCCCGCCGCGGCCGGGCGCGGGAGCGGGAGAAGAACTCGTTCAACGTGGTCCGTATCGGCGCCGACACGGTGCGCGTCACGCACCACATGTACTTCGACGAGATCGGCGAGTTCGCGCCCATCAGCCGCCACATCTTCCCGCGCGGCAGGAACTACTTCGCGCCGTCGGAGCCGGCGGCCAGGAAGGAGACGCCGCTCGGCTCCGGCGCCCCGGCGCCCGGCGCGAGCAAGGCTTCGGGGAAGGCGGACGCGTCGTGAAGGCGCGCCCCGTTCTAGCGCTTTCCGGCGTTCTCCTGACGCTCGCCGCGCCCTCCGCCCTCCAGGCGCAGGGGCCACCTGGAACCGCGGTCAAGGCGGTGAGCTTCGTGGGCAACCGCACCTTCGACAGCGCCACGCTGGCCACCGCCATCGCCACCAACAGCGGACAGTGCAAGGTGCTCGCCCTGCTGTGCGCCATGGGCATCGGCAAGGAACCGTACTATTTCGACGAGCCCACGCTGCGCGCCGATGTCGTCCGGTTGCGCATCTTCTACTACGAGCACGGGTTCCGCGAGGCGACGGTGTCGGCCGACACCGCCGCGGCCGGCAAAACGGTCCGGGTGACCTTCCACATCGACGAAGGCCGGCCGGTGCGCGTCTCGCAGATCACAATCAACGGGCTCGACGTGCCTGGCGCCGAAAACGTGGCCAGAGGCCTGCAGCTCCAAACCGGCGACCGCTTCGACGTGCTGCTGTACGACGCCGTGCGCGACACGCTCATTCTCCGCCTCAAGGATCGGGGATATCCGCGCGCCGAGGTGCTGGCCGGCTATGACATTCGCAACGCCGAGCCGTACGCCGCCGCCATTCGCTACAACGTGATGCCCGGCGTGCGCGCACATTTCGGAGCGGTCGACGTCGTGGGTACCCGGACCGTCTCGGACCGCGTCGTGAAGCGGATGCTCGCCTTCCGCCGCGGCGACCTGTACGACCAGGCCTCGATCCTGGACAGTCAGCGAAACCTGTTCCAGCTGCAGCTGTTTCGCCACGTCGACATCACCCCGGACCTGAATGCTTCGCCCGACAGCGTCGTGCCCGTCACCGTGCAGGTCAACGAGGGGGATACCCACAGCGTCCACGTGGGCGCCGGAATGAACCAGGCCGAGTGCCTCACCGCCGAGGGGCGCTGGCAGAGCCAGAATTTCCTGGGCGGCGCCCGCCAGCTCCAGATACGTGGCCGGGTCAGCAATCTGTTCGCGGACCAGGTCCAGCGGTTCCCCTGCGACCAGACGGGCAGCGACCCGTACAGCCGGCTGGCGGGCCTGTTCTCCATCGATTTCGTGCAGCCGTTCTTCTTCGGGCCGTCCAACAACGCCGGCGCGGGCATCATCATGGAGCGCCGCAGCGTGCCGAACATCTTCGTACGCACGGCGCGCGGCGGGTACATCTCCGCGACCCGGCGCCTCGGCCGCTCCGCGTCCCTCTCCCTCGCCTACCGGCCGGAGCTCACCAAGCTCGAGGCGGACGACGTCTTCCTCTGCACCGGCTTCGTCGGCTGCGCCTACAACGAGCTGGAGGTCCTGCGCCAGAGCAACTGGCTCTCACCCTTGACGCTGACCTACTTCGAGGATCGCAGCAACGACATCTTCTTCCCCACCTCCGGCCACGTGCTGCGCACGGATCTGGAGTACGCGGCGTCGTTCACCGGCTCCAAGTTCGCCTATGGCCGCTGGAGCGCCGACGCTTCCTGGTACCGCGGCACCGGGCGGACCGTCCTTGCCCTGCACCTGCGGGCAGGGCTGGCCCGGGACCTGGCGTCGGACGGCGAGCTGGGGCTGAACCCGCAGAAGCGGTTCTTCGCCGGCGGCGCCAACAGCGTACGCGGCTTCCGCCAGTTCGGGCTGGGGCCCAAGGTGTTGACGGTGGATGCCCGGCGCTACCTCCTGCCGGACACGGTGCCGGATGCGAATCTGCCGGGCGCCGGCTGCACGCCCGCGTCGGTGAACGACGGCACGTGCAACGCCGCCCCCCTGCTGTCGAGCCAGTTCCAGGCGCGTCCCACGGGCGGCGAGGCCGTGCTGGAGGGCAGCATCGAGCTGCGCCTGCCATCGCCTATCTGGGGCGACAAGCTGCGCACGGCCGTGTTCGTGGACGCGGGCCAGGTCTGGCGCAAGCCGGGCGACATCAACCTGTCCCGACTCATCGCCACGCCGGGCGTCGGTATCCGCTATCAGAGCCCTGTCGGCCCCATCCGGCTGGACGTGGCGTACAACACCCAGGGTGTCCAGCGGCTCCAGGTGCTCACCACCCAGGTGTGTGAGGTGCAGTCGAACAGCACCACCTGCCCGCCGGCCAATGGCATCGACAGCGGCTACCGGAACACCGACGTGCTCGTAGCGCTCCAGAACGAGGTGGAGTGGTCGGCGTATTCCTGGACGGCGAATTCGCTGCGCGGGTTCGTCCAGCGCCTGCGCCTCCACTTTTCCATCGGGCAGGCGTTCTGATGAAGATCGCCCCCCGCTTCGTCCGCTGGATCGTCATTCCCATCACCGCGCTGCTGGTGCTGGCGGCCGTGGCGGCGTACGTGTTGTCCCGGACGCCGCCGGGCATCGAGCGGGCGGGCAGCATCATCGTCGCCCAGATCGGAAAGAGCTTCCACGGCCACCTGTCCGTGGGCGATATCACCAGCACGAGCCTGCTGGGCGGCGCCGTCCTGCACGACGTCTCCCTCACCATGCCGAACGGCCGGCCCTTCGTCACGGCAGACAGCATCCGGCTGCGCTACAGCCTGCTCCGGCTGTTGCGCGGACAGATCGCCTTCGATCGCGTGGACCTGTTCCACCCCGACGTCACGCTGGAGCAGCTTCCCGGCGACAGCCTGTGGAATTACGACCAGCTGCTCGGGACCGGGGGGCCGTCCGCCACGCCGTCCGCCGCACCGGCCGGCGGCGGCCGGCGGACCATCCTGCTGGAGGAGGCGCACATCCACGACGGGCAGCTCGTGATCCGCCAGCCGTGGGTGCCCGCACCCGGCGCCGATACCACGAACCTGATCCTGGAATCCATCCCGGGCGGGCAGGCCCGCGTCATCCGGATCGCGGACATCAACGCCGTGCTGCCGCAGGCTCTCATCGAATCCCCTACCACCCAGGGCCGGCGATTCCGCTTCGACGGCCTCAGCGCGCGCGTCGGCATCTGGCGACAGCCCATCCCGGTGCGGGACCTGCGCGGCACCGTCGAGATCAAGGACTCCATCATCGGGCTTGCCGTCCGGGACGCGGCATTGCCCGCTTCGCACGCGGCGGTGCGCGGTCGCATCGTCGTGGGACACGGCACTCAGCGCTACGATCTCCAGTTCGTCAACGCCGACGCCTCGTTCGCCGACTTTCACTGGCTGTTCCCGCAGCTGCCCGCCGAGGGGCGCGCCCAGCTCGACCTCACCCTCGTGACCCAGCCCGATGGGCAGCTGTCCATCCTCGCGCAGAACATGCGCATCCGCTCGGGCGAGTCACGCCTGTCGGGCACGTTCGGCATGCTCACGGGCACCACGCTCCGCTTCACCAACGTGGCGGTGCACGCCGCGCCCGTGGACCTTGCCCTCGTGGACCGCTTCGTCGGGCAGCGCCTGCCGGTGCAGGGGTTGGTCACGGGCGACATCGCCATGGACGGCCCCATCACCAACCTCCGGACGCACGGCGACGCGACCCTCGCTGCGCCCGGGCGCCGGCAGCCGGAGGCCGTCACCAGCTGGACCGGCGCCGTGAGCCTGGCCGCGCCCCTGGCCGCCGACGACCTCCAGGTCCAGGTCCAGCGCCTGGACCTCGGCCTGGTGGCCCGCGTGGCGCCACAGCTCAGGGTGCCCGGCGCCGTCACCGGCCGGGTGCGCCTGGACGGGCGCCTCGACCAGGGCCTTTCGTTCGACGGCCAGCTCCAGCAGCCGGCAGCGAGCGGGCACACCAGCATCCTCGCCCGCGGCACCGTCACGCAGGCGGCAGGGCACACCAGCCTGGACGCCCGCCTGGATCTCCAACCCATCGACCTTCCGTCGCTGGCGGCCCAGTTCCCCCAGCTGAGCGGCATCCAGGGCGAGGCGCGGGGGACCATCACGGCACAGGGCCCCCTCGATGATCTCAAGCTCAACGCGGACCTCCAGACGCAGGCCGGCAGGCTGGCGGTCCAGGGCCAGTTGGACCGCACCGGCCTCGAGGCGCGCTACCAGGCCAGCGGGGACGTCACCGACTTCCGGCCGCAGGTGCTGTTCCCCGCGGCACTGGACGGACGCATCAGCGGGCACTTCCAGCTGGAAGGCGTAGGAACGAAGCCGGAAAATGCCCGCGGCAACGTGCTGGTGACCCTGGGATCCGCCCGCATTCGCCAGTTGAACATCGACGGCGCGTCCGCGCGCCTCACGCTGGACAGCGGGCTCGTCCACGTGGACACCCTGTACGCCCGGGCGGCGTTCGGGACGCTAAACGCGCGAGGCAATTTCGGCATTGCCCGCGGCGCCCGCGGAAACGCGGAGGTGGAGCTGGTGGCGGACTCGCTGGAAGCCCTGCGGTCGTTCGTGCAGTCGGATTCGATGCTCGATCCGACGGCGCCCCCTCCGCTCGAGGGACGTCTGCGGCTGAACGCGACGTTGGACGGCACGCTGGAGCGTTTCGACGCCCGGGGCGAGATGCAGGTCGCGGGCTTCCGCCTGCACGACGTCTCCGTGGACAGCGCCGACGCCAACTTCGTCGCCCGGGACCTGCGAACGGCGGACCAGGCCGTCGACGTCCAGCTGGAGGCGAAGGCGCTCCGCGGCTACGGACGCGCGTTCTCCCGGGTCGAGGCGTCCGGGAGCTACAAGGACCGGGCGGGGTCCGCCATCGTCCATTCGCAGGCGCCCGGCGGCACCAGCCTTCAGGTCGCGGGCGACTACGCCCTCGAGGACCACGGGGTGCGCGTGCGCCTGGACACCCTGACGTTCCAGACAGGCGCGCAGCCTTGGCAGCTCGCGACGCCCGCCGACATCCACATCGCCAACGACGGCTTGCAGCTGGACAGCGTGCACCTGGCCCGCGCCGGCGGCGGCAGTCTGCGGCTGGCGGGCGCCTTGCCCTGGCGCCCCGCGGTGATGGCGGACACCGTGCGGCTGCCGGCCGATTTCGTTCTGGAAGCCCACGCCCTGCCCGTCGGCGAATTCCTCCGCCTGGCGCAGGCCGACACCGCGCTGGACGGCATCGTCGATGGCCGGATCACGGTGCGCGGTACGGCCCGTGAACCACGGATGGATGGCCGCCTTTCGGTGCGGCAACTTCGCTACCAGGCCTCCGCCGTGGACACGCTGAACGCGCAGCTTTCCTACGCTGCCAATTCGCTGGAAACCCACGTGCGGGCCTGGAAGGACGGCACCCGGATCCTCGTGGGCGATGGCACCGTTCCCATCGATCTCGCGTTTGCCGGCGTCGCCGAACGGCGCCTGGACCAGCCCCTCCAGCTGCACGTGCAGGTCGCGCAGCTGCCCGCGGGGCTCGTGCTGGCCTTCGTCGGTGGCTTCCGGGACGTCCAGGGCAGCATCGACGGCGAGGTCCGCCTGGCGGGCACGACCCGGCAGCCTCAGCTGGGTGGGGCCCTCACCCTCCAGAACGGCGCCGCCACGTGGGACGCGCTCGGCGTGCGCTACCGGCAGATGCAGGGCCAGTTCCAGATGACCGGGCGCGACGCCGTCACCGTCAAGAGCCGCTTCACCACGCGGAACGGTTTCGCGACGGTCGATGGCAACATCACGTTCAAGCCCGTCTCCGACCCGGAGCTCTCCCTGGACGTGCACGCGCAGAATTTCCAGGCCGCCCGGCGCCGGGATTTCGAGGGCATCGCCAGCGGGAACCTCCACCTCGCCGGCAACTACCGGCGGCCCGAGGTGACCGGCTCGCTGCGGGTCTCGCAGGGCACGCTCAACCTGGACGAGCTGTGGCGCCAGACCCAGATCGTGCAGCTCGAGAGCCCGTTCCTCTTCGAGGTGGTGGACACCACGTTCACGCCCGTCCAGCAGGTCGTGCCGACGGCCACCAGCCCGTTCCTGCAGAATATCAAGGTGAACGCGGACCTCCAGATCGGCTCCGACATGTGGCTGCGCGGCCAGGGGCTGAACATGGCGGTGACGGGCGATCTGACGGTGAACATCGATCGGCAGACGCAGGCCATCGCCATGACCGGCACGTTGCAGTCCGTGCGCGGCACGTACCAGTTCCAGCCGGGCACCGACCGTTACCTGGCCTACACGCAGCCGTTCGTGCGCAAGCAGTTCGACATCCAGCAGGGCACCATTGAATTCGTGGGCACGCCGGGCGTCGATCCCAATCTGAACGTCACGGCCACGCACGAGGTGCAGACCCAGGCGGGCAGCCAGCTCGGCCAGCTCACCATCCAGGCGAACGTGACCGGCACGCTGCAGAATCCGCGGGTCGATCTCACCAGCGACGCCCAGCCGCCCATCAGTGAGACGGACCTCATCAGCTACCTGTACTTCGGCCGGCCCAGCTTCGTGCTGGGCGCGAATCAGTCCCAGTGGCTGAACCTGGTGACCGGGGCGGCGTCCACGGCCCTCCAGAGCGTGTTCTCCAGCTGGGGGCTGTTCGACTACGTGGGCCTGTCCAGGCCGTACGCATCGACCACGCAGAGCGGGGCCGCCTCGTTTTTCGAAGGCACGGTCCTTGAAGCGGGTCGGTACGTGGCGCCGGACGTGTTCCTGGCCGGATCGCTGCGGTACCCCGGGAATTCCGTGAACAGCCAGAACGCCCAGTTGCCGCTCGCAGACCTGTTCGGTCTGCGCCTGGAATGGCAGTTCACGCGCACGTGGGCACTGGAAGCCTACTGGGAGAGCCGGTTCCTGCGGCAGCCGCCGTCGGGCCTGGACGCTACGCTGTTGGCGGCGCAACAGCAGATCCTGGGCATGTCGCTGTTCCGCCAATGGAGCTACTGACAGGATCCGCGGCCGCAGGGCGGGGTAGCACCGGAACGGAATCCGGAAGGCCCTTCGTTCATAGAAGGAGGACGGAATGCAACGGGTGAAGGTGTTCGTGCTGATGGCCGGCCTGACGGCCTTGCTCGTGGTGCTCGGCGGGCTGGTGGGTGGCCGCGGCGGCATGCTGCTCTTCTTCGTGCTGGCCGCCGCGATGAACTTCGGCATGTACTGGTGGAGCGACCGCATGGTGCTGCGCATGTACAAGGCGCGCATCATCCAGCGTCAGGACGCACCGGACCTCTACGACACCATCGACCGGCTCCGGCAGCGTGCCGGCCTGCCCATGCCAACCGTGGCCATCGCGCCGTCGGACCAGCCCAACGCTTTCGCGACGGGCCGCGACCCGAACCACGCCGTCGTGTGCTGCACCGCGGGCATCCTGCGGTTGGTGGACCGGGACGAGCTGGAGGGCGTGCTCGCCCACGAGCTGGGGCACGTGAAGCATCGCCACATGCTGGTGGGCACCATTGCCGCCACCATGGCGGGTGCCGTCTCCATGATCGGCTACGCCGTGAGATGGGGCGCCATCCTCGGCGGATTCGGCGGGCGCGGCGGGGACCGCGACAACGTGTTCGGCATGCTGGCCATGGCCATCGTGGCGCCCATCGCCGCCATGCTCATCCAGTTCGCCATCAGCCGGCAGAACGAGTTCCAGGCAGATGCCACGGGCGCGGAGATCTGTGGCCGGCCCCGGTCGTTGAGCCACGCGCTCCAGAAGCTGGAGTCGTACAGTCACCAGATCCCCATGAAGGTGAACCCGGCTGCGGCGCAGTTGGCCATCGTGAACCCGTTGGCCGGACAGCGCGGCGCCTCACTCATGCGCCTGTTCAGCACCCACCCGAGCACCGAGGAGCGGGTGGCCCGGTTGGAAGCACTGGCACAGGATCCGAAGTTCCAGCAGCTGAACGCCTGATCGGCCGCTCATGCCCCCCGACCCTTCACGTGCGTCCGGGCCCTACGCCGGACGCACGTTCATCATCCTGAACCCAGCGGCGGGCCACGAGGACGCGGCCCGGCTCCGCCGTCTCGTGGGGGGCGAGTTCGCGGCTCGCCGCGCAGCCTTCGACCTGGCCGAGACCGAATACGCGGGCCACGCCACCGAGCTGGCCGGCTACGCCGTGGAACGGGGCTACCGCGCCGTGTGCGTGGTGGGCGGGGACGGCACCGTCGCGGAGGTGGCCACCGGCGTGGCGGGCACCGCCGTGCCTCTGGCCGTCATCCCCCGCGGCACTGCCAACCAGTTGGCGCACAACCTTCGCCTGCCGTCCCGGCTGGAAGAGGCCGTCGAGATCGCCGTGGACGGCGCCCCCACCGCCGTGGATGTGGGCCGCATCGCCGGCCGCACCTTCGCCCTGGTCGCGGGCGCCGGCCTGGATGCCGCCGTCATGGCTTCGGCGACGCGTGACCTCAAGGACCGCTGGGGATTCGGCGCCTACGTCGTCGCCGCGGTGAAGGAGGCCCTGTCGGCGACCCCCGTGCCGTTCCACCTCAACGTCGACGGGCGCGAGCTGGACGTGCGCGCCGTCAGCGTCATGCTTGCCAACGTGGGCGAGCTGTTCACGTCCTTCTTGCCGTTCGCCCTCCCCCTCGCCCCACAGCCGCGGCGGTCCTGGCAGGACGGGCTGTTCGACGTCGTCATCATCGCACCGCGCAACCTGGGTGACGTCGCCAACGTCGTCTGGAAAGCCGCACGGCGGCAGTTCGCCGGCGACGACCGCCTGCTCCACTTCCAGGCGACCCGCGTCAGCATCGATGCCGACCCGCCCGTCGCCGTCCAGATCGACGGCGACCCCGCCGGCGTCACGCCCGTGTCGGCCGCCGTCACGCCGGGCGGCGTCCTGTTCCTGGGCCGGGCCCCCGGCACGCCGTGAGTCGCCAAGCCCGCGGCGGACGCTCCGCCGGCAGCGACGCGCCGCCTCACGAGGTGATCCGGTTCCGGGCGTCCGACGGCACTCGCCTGTCCCTCCACGCCGTCGGACCCGCCGACGGCATACCCGTGCTCCTCGTGTCCGGCACGTTCTCCAACCACAGCTTCTGGCTCGGCACTCGCGGCACCGGCTTCGCCCGGCACCTCGCCGCCGCCGGCTACCGCGCCTTCGCCCTGGACCCCCGCGGCCACGGCGACAGCCAGAGGCCCGGGCCCCACGACCGCTGGACCTTCGACGACTGGGCGCGCCGCGACCTGCCCGCCGCCATTCTGCGCGTCGCCCGGCATGGACCTCTCTTCCTCGTCGGCCACTCCGCCGGCGGCGCCGTCGTCCTCGTCGCCCTCGCCGCACACCCCGAGCTCCAGAAATGCATCCGCGGGGCCGTCATCCTCGCCACGCCGCTGCCCTGGCTCCAGCCCATCCGGCGGATCTTCGCCCACGGCATCCGGCTGCTGTCCCTCGCCGCAGGACGGTTCCCCGCGCGGATGATGGGGATCGGGCCCGAGGACGAGCTCGCCCGCGTCATGGCCCAGTGGATGACCTGGAACCTCCGGGGCCGCTGGCGCGCCGATGACGGGACCGACTACGGCGCCCGCCTCGGCGAGGTGCGCGTGCCCGTCCTGGCCATGGCCGGCGCGGGCGACCGCCTGTGGGCTCCGCCTCGCGCCGTCCACGGCCTCGTCGACCTGCTCGCCTCGCCCGACCGCACGTTCATGGTCTGCGGGCGTGACGAAGGATTTTCCCGCGATTACGACCACAACGGCCTCGTCATCAGCCGGCCGGCCCGGGCCGAGGTCTGGCCCCGCATCGTCGACTGGCTGGATGCCCGTACGTCCGCCGCCCGGGCCTTGCCGGCGACCTGAATTCCGCCGACATTCCACGCGGAACCTGCGCTGCGGTGCAATCCGCCCGCCGCCACGTCGAATCCGAAACGGCAATACGAAGGGGAGCATTTCATGGCGATTTCCGCGACGCAAATCCGGCGCGGCAGCGTGATCGTGTACGGTGGCGAGCCGTGTCGCGTGCTGGAAAAAAACCACATCAAGCCCGGCAAGGGACCTGCGTACATTCAGGCCAAGCTGCGCAACATCCTGACCGGCGTGATCTTCGAAAACCGGTTCCGTGCCGCCGATACCGTCGAGCCCGCCTCCATGGAGACGCAGGAGCTCCAGTACCTCTACAAGGATGCTCACCACTACGTCTTCATGCACAACGAGACGTTCGAGCAGATCGCGCTCGATGATGAGACCCTCGGCAACGCCGCCGAATGGCTCACCGAGAACCTCGTCGTACAGGTCGAGTTCTTCGAAGGCAAGCCCATCGGCATCGAGCTGCCCAAGACGCTGGAGCTCGAAGTCGTGGAGACCGACCCGGGCGTCCGCGGCGATACCCGCACCTCCGTCACCAAGCCCGCCAAGCTGGAGAACGGCGTGACCATCCAGGTGCCGGCGTTCGTCGACAAGGGTGACGTCGTGCGCGTGGACCCCGAGGAAGGCACGTACCTCGAGCGCGCCCGCTAGGGGCGCGGGGACCGCATCACGCAGAGGCGCGGAGGGCGCAGGGACCGCATCACGCAGAGGCGCAGAGGGCGCAGGGACCGCATCACGCAGAGGCGCGGAGGGCGCAGGGACCGCAAGGGGGGGGAGTTGGATCCCGTTCGACCGCGGCATGATGCGGCCCGGAACCTTGCCGCAAAAGGGAAACTGCTTCAACGGTGCGCTCGGTTCCTGCCCGTGCCCGGACGCGGCCTTCGTCCGCAAGGGTCAACCGCACCATCTCCCACCAGGCAAAAAAAGGAACCGGCAATTTCCGCCACAACGTGGCCGGGTTTGCCGGTTCCTTCGCTCTGTTTGCCGTCTTCTCACCCATCAACGACGCGCCCGCCGCCGTTCCCCCGGATGTTCTCCGCACCCTCTGCGCCTCTGCGTGATCCGCCGTCCCTGCGCCTCTGCGTGATCCGCCGTCCCTGCGCCTCCGCGTGGAGATGCCGTCCCTGCGCCTCCGCGTGATGCTTCCCCCTGCGGCCCCCTACAGCCCGTAGTCCTTCTGCACCTGTTCGATGCTGGCGCGCAGGAGCTCCACGATCAGGAAGGGGTTGTGGGCGACGGAGCCCGGATAATCCGCCAACT
>CAZUFP010000041.1:0-14085 GCA_964619835.1 uncultured Gemmatimonadaceae bacterium
CCCCCTCGGTTCCCCACCCGGCCGCTGCGACCTCGCATCACCAACCTCGCCGTATCCTCCTCGCAGTACCCCGCAACCTTCGGTCACCAACCCCGAAACGATTTCCCACCCGCCCGCCCCCGGGCCCCCACCCCGCCCCGCGCAACCCCCTTCACAATCGACCGACCGGCCTGGCGAAGCGGCCGGTGTGTTCGGAAACCGAACATGCCTGGTCCGGGTCTTGCCGGATGAGTGCGGAAATCGACCCGTCTCATGAAGGGACGGTACCGCTGCTCAGAGCAAACCCGTCGAAAGGCGGGGGCGCAGAGTCACGGGGCTACCGCGACGGCAGGAGCACGTCGTCGCAACGTCCGCCGGGCCGCCAGCGAGCTCGAGGAAACTCGAGTGGACTGGCGGTCTTTCTTCTTTCCATACCGGAAACACTCCCTCGTGTTCGCGCAGGAGGTGCATCCATGGTGGATTCGATCCTACAAGCACTGCCCCCGAACTGGCGCGCAGCCGCGAGCCTCGTAGTGAGCATCGTGGCGTGGGTGCCGGCGTGGCAGAGTCGTCTGCTGTCCTACGTGTTGTCGCCGGGCGGTTCGTTCGCGACGGTGGCCAGCTGGCTGCTTCTGTTGCTGCCGGTGTTGCTGCTGGTCGTGGCGATGTGGACGACAATGCTGTCGGTGTACACGCTGCCGTTCCGTTCGGGCCGGACGGTGTACGTGCGCACGGTGGCGTTTGCGTGGTGGGACGCGGGCCGGGGGGTGTCGTTGTACTGGGCGGGCCTGGCGCGACTGGCGCTGGTGGTGGTGGGTCTGGTGTGGGGCGCGCTGCGTTTCTCCGTGGTGCTGGTGGGCAAGCTGATCAGGTCTTTGTTCGCGACGCCGGCGGCGGCGTTGGACTGGACGGCGCGGCGCTATTTCAAGCCGGGCGTGCCGTGGGTGGCGTTCGTGTTGATCCTGGGGTGGTCGGCGTTGGAGGGTGCGGTGTTCACGTTCACGCTGCGTCCGACGATGTCGGAGGTGTTGTACGACCTGACGGGCTCGCCGCCGAACCCGGCGTTGCTGACGCCGATCCTGTTCATGCTTCTGTTCCTGTTGATTGCGGGCAGCTTCGCGTGCATCCAGGTGCTGACGGAAGCGATCCAGAAGCGGAGCGTGAAGGAAGTCATCCAGATGCTGGTGGTGGAGTTCTTCGTGATGTTCTTCGAAGTGGTGTTCCTCTACCGCGAGCTGATCGACGCCATCACGCCATGGATCGCGCAGCAGACGAGCGAGCAGGTGCGTCTGGGCCTCTGGTCCACGCTGGCGCTGGGCGCGTTCGGCTGGGTGGGCATCCGTGGCATGACGTGGTTCCTGTTCGGGCGGTTCGGCACGCCGGCGGTGATAGCCATCCTGTCGCGTGAAACGTTGCGACTGGACGACGCGGCGGCGCAGGCGCAGGCGACGGTGGAGCCCATGGGCTGGTGGCGCGACATGCTGGTGGACTTCAAGCGAGAGCGTGACTGGTTCCGTGCGAAGGCGGACGAGCTGGCGGAGCTGATGGTGCTGCCCGTGCTGCAGCTCATGGGCGTGGCGCTGAACTTCTGCCTGATCGTGGTGACGTCCCGGCCGGCGTTCGACCTGCCGTTCGCGTCGTTGAAGGAAGCCATGGCGCGCATTCCGAAGCGGAGCGCACAGGAAGCCGTTCGTTCCGCCCCGGTGCGCCCGGCACCGGAGGTCTGACCATGATGCGATGGAAACGCTACGTCCGGCTGGGCGTCAAGCTGGTGATGGTGCGCCTGCTGCTGCTCACGACGAGCTGCACGGGCAACACCACGCCGGTGGGGCCGCGCAGCACCATGTTCATCGGGATCGACGTCAGCGGGTCGTTCCAGAAGAGCGGCCGGTACGACGACGCGGTCGCCTTCGCCGCCTACTACATCCACGCCCACCTGACGGGCGCGGGCGGGCTGGAGCAGCCCAAGCAGCTGTTCGTGGGCTCCATTGGCGGTGAGCATCCGGGGCAGCCGCAGGCGTTCCACCCCATCCAGGATTTCCAGGGGAAGAGCGTGGCGCGCATCGATGCCGACCTGCGCCAGTGGTTCCCGGCCAACGAGCCCCTGACGGACTTCAACGCCTTCTTCAAGCGGGCGGCCACGGAGACGCAGCGGCGCAACCTCGTGCTGACGCCCATCACGCTGGTGATCCTGAGCGACGGCGTGCCGGACCTCGGCCGCAAGGGATCCGACCCCACCGCACCCTATCGGGCCATCGACGTGAAGCCGTTGGAGTACCTGGCCCGCCACATCACGGTTCGGCTGCTGTACGCCGACCCCGAGGTCGCTTCCCACTGGGAGCATGACGTGCCGCATGAGCGCGTCCGACTCTGGACCGCCGACAACGTCGTCATGGCCGGCTGGCGTGAGCAGTTGAAAGCCAGCGCCGTGGCCGCGGCCGGCACGGGCACGGCGCAGCCCACGACGACGGCGGCGCAGCCCGCCGGCGCCCGGCCGACGCAGCCCGCCGTGGAGGCGGCACCGCCCACCACCGTGGCGGCGGCCGACTCGGGGACCGCCGGTGCGGCGGCGGCGGATTCGGCGGAACCGGCCCTCACCAACCCCGCGGTCCCCGCCACGGCCGTGGAAGCGGCGCCACCCACCCAGGCCGACATGGGTGCCCTCGCGGCCGCTCCCAACGGCAACGGGAAATTCCCGCCCGGCGGGCCCGCGCTGTGGCACTGGATCAAGGACAACGTGGACTTCCGCGTGAGAGCGCGGGTCCTGTAGCACGGCAGGACGCACGCCGTTCCGGCGTGCTCAGGAGGATTCAACAGGAGGGAGGGCGCCCACGGCGCCCTCCGAGGATGCGCCTGTCAGCGGCGCTCGGCGCGAGCCTTCGGCGCGCCGTGGGTTCCGGCGAGGGCGTGGCGTAGGTCCACCACCCCCCGGACACGAAGAACCGTGTTCCGGACCACGCCCCTCGCCGTACCCTGTCCTCGCCATACCGGCTCGCCTCAATTCGCCTGCCCTCCCGCCGGCGCGAACACGGCAAACCGGCACCCCTGCGGGTCCATGCACGACGCGACCATTCCACCGGGCACCTCGGCGGGTCCGTTCATGATCCGGCCGCCGGCGTCGCGGATGCGCGCGACCGCCTGGTCGATGTCTTGGACGTTCACGTAGTAGAGCCAGAACGGCGGGGTGGTCATGGCGTCGGGGTTGAACATGCCGCCCAGGGAGACATCGGCGGGCTCGTCGGTGTGTCCGAAGGTGACGTAGGCACCGGCCGGACCCATGTCCATGCTGCCCGTTTTCCGCCAGCCGAACAGGTCGGCATAGAACGGCCAAGCGTTCTCATGGTTCGTGGTGTGGAGCTCGTGCCACCCGACGGCCCCCGGCCGCATCCGGTCCGGCGGCGCGCCCGGGTCGTCGGATCGCAGCAGCCCGAGCTCCGCCCCCTGCGGATCCACAATGATGGCGTAGCGACCCACGCCGGGGATGTCCGTGCCCGGGGTGCGGATGCGGCCGCCGAGCTCTTCCGCCCTTTCGGCCGTGGCATCGACGTCATCCACCGCGACGTACGCCCACCACCGCGGGGCTCCCCACTCCGTTTCCTTCTCCGGCGGCAATCCCATCACGCCCCCGATCTGGGAACCGCCCGCCGTCCAGACCAGGTAGGGGCTGTTCTCCCCCCCCCATCGCTCCGCCGCCCACCCGACCGCGTGGGCGTAGAACGACACCGCCCCGGCCTGGTCACGGGTCAGCAGGTCGTACCAGACGAAATGCCCTTGAATGCCCATCGCCCGCTCCTTCCGGTCCCCGGAAATAGGGAAAGGCCCCGCCGCGTGGGGAGCCGCGACGACGCTGGAAAGGAATGCGCGCCGACGACCCCCGCATCGCCGGCGCGCCTCGCCGTACCCAAGACCTCGCCTCGCCGTACCCAGGACCTCGCCTCACCGTCCTCGCCTCACCGTCCTCGCCTCACCGTCCTCGCCTCACCGTCCTCGCCTCATCCTCCTCGAAGTACCCTCCTCGAAGTACCCTCCTCGAAGTACCCTCCTCGAAGTACCCGCCGTCACGTCTTCGCCCGCCACGCCTCCTTCGTCATCGGCGCGAGCCCGAGCCGGCCGTCGGCCAGCTGCGCGAACTGCTGCTCCGCGGCCACGAGCTGCCCGTCCAGCGCCTTGATGCGCGCAATCTGGGACAGGGTGGGCGGACCGTCGTACCCCGTCACGGCGCCGTACACCTCGCCGATCTGCTCCCGCAGCTTCTCCTCGCCCGACAGCATGCCCGCCTCGCTCGTGGCAACGAGCCCCTTGCGGAACGCGTCCAGCTGGTCGGCGTAGGCGTTCAACCGGCGGGCGGTGCGTCCGCCCACGCTGTCGGCGCGGGCCCGGGCCCGGTCGCGCAGGTCGATGGTGGCGTCCACGACGTAGCTGAGCCGTTCCAGCATGTCATACGCCTGCATGGCCGTGCTCTGCTGCAACGCGCGCTCGGCCGCCGTGTACGTGTTGCGCGGGTCGGGCACCAGGCGAACGGTGCCGTCATACGTGGTCTTGCCCTTGGTCAGCGTGAACCTGTAGCGGCCCTCCGGGACGCGCGGGCCTACGAACGTGGGGATTAGCGCCGTGGCGGGCGGCATCTTGGGCGCGCGCATGCGCATGGGCCACTCCACCCGGTTTATGCCCGCCTGCTTGGTGCCGGGGATGGGGTTGGACACCGCCTTGCCGGCGCTGTCGTACACCTGAACGAACAGGTCGCCGAAGAGGTGACGCTTCTTCTGGTAGTAGACGATGGAGGCCGCGTCGTCGGGGTTCCGGCCCACGAACTCGTCGTCGCCGTTGAACTCCTGGGCCTGGCCGGAAAGCGTCATGACGGCCGGGCGCGACGGCAGGATGGCGACGTCGGACGCCAGCACTTCCGGCGTCAGGTGCCGGATGGGCGTCAAGTCGTCCAGGATGTAGAGGGCGCGGCCGTGGGTGGCGATGACCAGGTCCTGGGCCCGCGGCTGGAACGCCAGGTCGCGCACCGCGACGCGCGCCGGCAGGCCGGCGTCGTAGCGGGCCCAGGACGCGCCGCCGTCCAGGCTGAGCCAGAGGCCCCACTCGGTGCCCAGGAACAGCAGGTTCGGATTGACCGGGTCCTGCCGGATGACGTGGGCGTAGCCCTCCACGCTGTCGGTGGCGAGGCGCTGCCAGGTCTTCCCGAAGTCCGTCGTGCGGTAGGCGTACGTCGCCATGTCGCCCATGCGGTGGCCGTCGAAGGTGACGAAGGCGGTTGCGACGTCGTGGGGGCTGGCCTCGACGTGGGAGACCCAGGTCCCGGCGGGCACGCCCGGCACGTTGTGCACGACGTTGGTCCAGGAGCCGCCGCCGTTTCGCGTCACCTGCACGTTGCCGTCGTCGGTGCCGACCCAGATGACGGAGTCGGACAGGGGCGACTCGCTGATGGCGTAGATGGTCGTGTAGTTCTCGGCCGACGAGTTGTCGATGGTGAGCCCGCCGGACTCGGCCTGTTTCTGTTTGGCCGGGTCGTTCGTCGTCAGGTCCGGCGAGATGCGCTGCCAGGACTCGCCGTGGTCGCGGGAGCGGAACAGGACCTGGGCGCCGTAGTACAGGATGCCCGGGTGCGCGCGGCTGACGAACAGGGGCGTGTTCCAGTTGAAGCGCAGCTTGGGCTGGCCGGCGTCGGCGTAGGGCCGGATCTGCTTGATCTCGCCGGTACTGCGCTGGTAGCGGAGCAGGTTGCCGCCCTGGTACTCGGAGTAGACGTAGTCGGAGTCGGCGGGATCGGGGTAGGCGTGGAAGCCGTCGCCGAAGCCGATGTTGTCCCAATCCCGGTTCTGGACGCCGCCGGTCGCGGCGGACGGCCCCATCCAGGAGCCGTTGTCCTGGAGCCCGCCGTAGACGTTGTACGGGTAGGCCATGTCGACGCCGACCTGGTAGAACTGGCCGACGGGCAGGGAGCGGACCATGCGCCAGCGGCCGCCCCGGTCATCGGAGATGTACACGCCGCCGTCGGTGCCCAGGACCAGCTGCTGCGGGTCCTTCGGATTGATCCAGAGGGCGTGCAGGTCGCTGTGGACGGCGCCGCCGTTGACGGCGGTGAACGGCGACGTGAACGACTTGCCGCCGTCCCGGGACACACTCAGGGTGAGTCCGGGCTTGTAGACGCGGTCGAAGTCCACCGGGTCCGGCACGACCAGGCCGAAGTAGAAGGGCCGCATCTGGATGTTGGTGGACGTGTTCATCTCGGTCCAGTGCTCGCCCAGGTCGTCGGAGCGGTAGAGCGCCGTCTTCTTGGCCTCCACCAGGGCGTACACGACACTGGGCCGCGACGGCGCCGGCGCCACCGCGATCCGGCCCTTCTCCCCGTCCGGCAGCCCGTTCTCCAGCTCCTGCCAGGTGTCCCCGCCGTCCTTGCTGCGGTACAGGCCGCTGCCGGGCCCGCCCGACTCGAACTTCCACGGCCAGCGCCGCACCTGCCACATGCCGGCGTACAGGATGTCAGGCTCCTGCGGGTCGATGGACAGGTCGGAGCAGCCCGTCTTGTCATCCACCTCGAGCACGTTCTCCCAGGTCTTGCCGCCGTCCTTCGTGCGGAACACACCCCGCTGGCCGCCCGTGCTCCAGAGGTGGCCGAGGGCGCACACGTAGACTGTCTTGCCGTCCTGCGGGTCCACGACGATACGCGCGATGTGCTCGGAGTCTTTCAACCCCATGTTCTCCCATGTGTCACCGCCGTTGGTGGTGCGGTAGACACCGTCGCCCACCGACACGCTGTTCCGCGTCCAGGCCTCGCCCGTGCCCACCCACACCGTGTCGGGCGACGACGGGTCCACCGCGATGGCGCCGATGGACTGGGTGTGGTCGTCGAACACGGACCGGAAGCGCGTCCCGCCGTCATCCGACTTCCACACGCCGCCGCCCGCCGCGCCCACCCAGATGGTGAGGCGTTCGCCCGGCACGGCGTCGATGGCGGCGATCCGGCCGCTCATGGTGGCCGGTCCGATGGCGCGGGCTGCCAGGCCGTTGAAGAGCGAAGAGCGGATGGGCGGCATCTCGGCGGCCTGGGCACGGGCGTGCGCCGGCAGCACCACCAGCGACACGATCAGGCCGACGAGTGTGGCTCTCGGGCTGTGCATGATGACCTCGCGGGGAAGAGGTTCGGATGCGGAACGTCCGCCGGCCCGGGCAGCCGGCGGACGCCCCGGCTCCGGGGCGCTAGTTCTTCTTCGGCATGGTGAAGAGTGAGTCGGGGATGGGCACGTTCACCTTCACGGAGTCCAGCGTGATGGTCTGGTTCGCCTGGGGCATTCCCTGCACCTGGGTCTGGATGGAATGCGCCATCACCAGGCCGTCCACCGGCTTGTAGTCGCCGATGACGACCGCGAACTCGATGGTCTGGTCGTTCTGTTCCCGCTTGCCGCTGACGCGGATCGGCAGACAGTAGTCGGTGTCCAGGTCGTAGTAGCGCACATCGCCACTCTTCAGGGTGACCTCCAGCCGGTACGCCTGCGTGCCCGACACGTCTTCGGTGCCCACCAGCTTGATCTGGACGCCCTTGTCCTTGTAGTCCACGAGCGGGCCATCGATGTCGGCCTCATCCCGCATCTGCTTCTGCTGTTCTTCCGGCATCACCTCCGGATCCGTGCTGCCGGCGAACGGCATGATCATCCACGCCGTGTCGCCATCGAACGCCTGGATGCCCGTCATGCCCTGGAACGTGAACTCGGAGCGCTGCTTGCGCGGCCGCTTCTGGTACACGACGATGGGCGCCTGAATGCCGCCCGCCGCCATCGTGCCCCACGCTTCCATGGTCTTGAGATTGTGCCACGCGGGAAGACCGCCGATGGCGTCGTAGTAGCAGCTCAGCACCTGATCCAGCGTCTTCTGCTGCGCGGCCGCGCCGCTCAGCGGCAGAGCTAACAGCACCGCGCTCAGCACCAGCTTCCGGAACATTGGATCCCTCCAGGAGAGCGTTGAGAATGGATGGCCGGGGGGGAATCTAATGGCGGCACTGCGAGGAGGATACGGCGAGGAGGATACGGCGAGGAGGATACGGCGAGGAGGATACGGCGAGGAGGGTACTGCGAGGAGGATACGGCGAGGAGGATACTGCGAGGAGGATACGGCGAGGCGGGTGCTGCGAGGAGGGTGAGGCGAGGTGGTCGTGCGAGGAGGGTGGGGCGAGGTGGTGAGGGTGGGGCGAGGGCGGCATTATCGGTGCGTGCGGAATTTGCACTGCGGTGATTCCGTGTCCTCGTGCGCCGGGTGCCATGTCGATTCGAAACAGGACGTTGCTCGCAGTTGTCGTGGCGTTTGCTTGCTGCACAGGGGTGGGCCGTCCCGTCCCTCTTGCCGCGCAGGGTGTGCGGCCAGTGCAGGCCATGGCCGCGGCGCTGGCGTCGGCGGACAGCGCCATCGACGCGTGGGTGTCTGCGGAGCGCATTCCGGGGGCGGTGCTGCTGGTGGCGCGGCACGGGCGGGTGGTACAGGAGCGGGCGTTCGGGTACGCGGAGCTGAACGTGCTGCGCGGCGGGAAGGTGGTGCGGCTGTCGCATCCGGTGCCCATGGCGACCAACGACCTGTTCGACCTGGCGTCGGTGACGAAGGTCATGGCGACGACGTTCGCGGTGATGATGCTGGTGGACCGGGGCAAGGTGTCGCTGGACGCGCCGCTGTACACGTACCTGCCGGACTTCCGCGGGCCGCACAAGGACAGCATCACGGTGCGCAACCTGTTGACGCACACGGCGGGGCTGGCCCAGTGGGTGCCCATCTACTACCACGCCCGGAACGAGAAGGGCGCGTACGCCTACATCCGCCGGCTGCCGCTGAAGTGGGGCGTGGGTGAAGGGCGGCATTACAGCGACCTGGGCTTCATGCTGCTGGGCTACATGGTGGAGCACGTGACGGGGGAGCGGCTGAACGTGTTCGTGCGACGGGAGCTGTACGACCCGCTGGGTCTGGAGCACACGGCGTTCAACCCGAAGTCTCGCGGACTGGGTCCGTTCGCGGCGACGTCGCAGGGCAACCCCTACGAGAAGCACATGGTCTACGACTCGACGTTCGGCTACAGGTGCACGGAGGACCCGGCATCGTTCACGGGCTGGCGGGACTACACGCTGGTGGGCGAGGTGAACGACGGCAACGCGTACTACGCCAACGGCGGCATCGCGGGGCACGCGGGCTTGTTCTCCACAGCCGACGACCTGCACGTGCTGCTGGAGCTGCTGCTGGGCAGCGGCGAGTACGGCGGCAAGCGCTACATCTCGGAGCGCGTGGTGAACGAGTTCCTGCAGCCCCTGTGGTTCGGCAACGGGCTGGGCTGGGGCATGGCGCCGGCCATGGTTCAGCTGGACCATCCGCCGGCGGGCACGTTCGGGCATACGGGCTTCACCGGCACGTTCGTCGCCGGCGTGCCGGAGTACGGGCTGGCCGTCGTGCTGCTGACGAACCGGCAGAACGTGGGGCCCGATGCCCGGGGCTACTACGCGGACCTGAACCCCTTGCGGCGGGCCGTCATGACGAGCCTGGTGAGCGCGGCGGCGCGACCATGAAAGAGACTGCGATGACGGCAGAGCATCATATGATCCAGCACGACACGCAGGGCGACACGGACATCGTCGACCTGACGGACGAGCTGCGGGCGCTGGTCCGAGCGAGCGGCATCCAAACGGGCCAGGCCACCGCCATGGTGGTGGGCTCCACGGCGGCACTGTCCACGCTGGAATACGAGCCGGGGCTGGTCCACCACGACATCCGCGCGGCGCTGGAGAAGATCGCGCCGGAGCGGGGCCGGTACCGGCACGAGGAGACGTGGCACGACGACAACGGCCACAGCCACGTGCGCGCCTGCCTGCTGGGCCCGTCGCTGGCGCTGCCCATCCTGGGCGGCGACCTGCCGCTGGGCACCTGGCAGCAGGTGGTGCTGTTGGACTTCGACACGCGGCCCCGCAGCCGGACGGTTGTGGTGACACTGGTGGGGGAGTAGGAGCGAGGCGCAAGGCCGGAGTGGCGGAGGCGAACCGGCCGTGCCAACTTTCCGGGGCCGGAACGTGTCTCATCGGTAGCAGGCCCCGGACCCCGAACCGACGACCTCATGAGCCTCCAGCCTTTCCTCGCCGAGATGAAGCGCCGCCGGGTGTGGCGCGTGGCGGGGGCGTACGTGGTGGTCGTGTGGATGACGTTGGAGATCGCCCTGACCTCCTTCGACGTGTTCGGCTTTCCCCACTGGGTCTCGACCCTGGCCGTGCTGGCCGCCTTCCTGGGCTTCCCCCTCACCCTCGCGCTGGCCTGGGCGTTCGACATCACGCCGGAAGGCGTGGTCCGCACGCCGGCGCTGCCCGAGGGCGGAGAAGGAGCGAGCGCCGGCGCGGCCGGCATGGGTGGCGGCTCGGCCGGCGCGGCGGCATCAACGGCGGGTGCCGGCGGTGGGGCGGGCCCGGCCGGGGTCGTCGTGAACGCGGCGCCGTCCACCGGACGGCTGGTGGGCGTGTTCGGCGTGGGCATCCTGGTGGCGCTCATCGGGTTCGGCGCCTACGCCCACTACGGCCCGGGCCGGGCGGCGCGCGGCTCGCCGGCGGAAGTGCAGTCGCTGGCGGTGCTGCCGTTCCTGGACCTGAGCGCGGCGCAGGACCAGGGCTACTTCACGGACGGGGTGACGGAGGAGCTGCTGAACCGGCTGGCCCGCGTGCCGGAGCTGCAGGTGGCGGGCCGCACGTCGTCGTTCGCGTTCAAGGGCACGACGGTGGGCATCAAGGAGATCGGCCAGCGGCTGAACGTGGATGCGGTGCTGGAAGGCAGCGTTCGCCGGGACGGCGACCGGGTTCGGGTGACGGCGCAGCTGACGGACGTGGCCAGCGGGTTCGAGCTGTGGTCGGAGACGTACGACCGGGCGGCGGGCGGCATCCTGGAGATCCAGGACGAGATCGCCAACGCTATCGTGGACGAGCTGCGGCTGCAGCTCTCGCCCAGCGGTGCCGGGGATCTGGTGGGCACGGAGAGCGTGAAAGCCCACGACGACTACCTGTTGGGGCTGGCGCGCTGGCATCGGCGCACGGCGGCGGACCTGGAGAAGGCGTTGTCGTACTTCCAGAGCGCGGTGGACGAGGACCCGAACTACGCCCTGGCCTACGCCGGGCTGGCGCAGACGTACGCCGTGCTGCCGTTCTACGGGACCATGGCCCGGTCCGAGGCGGCGGAGAACGCCAACGCGGCGGCCGCGCGGGCGCTGGCCCTGGACGCGCACCTGGCGGAAGCCCACGCGGCGCTGGGCCAGATCGCCCAGGCGCTGGAGTGGGACCTGGCGGGCGCGGAAGCGTCCTACCAACGGGCACTGGAGTTCAACCCCGGCTACGCCACGGCCCACCAGTGGTACGCCGAGACGCTCCTGATGCTGGGCCGGCTGCGGCAGGCGCACACGGAGATCGACCGGGCGCTGGCGCTGGACCCGCTGTCGCCCGCCGCGCTCCACACCAAGGCCTACCTGCTGAGCGTCGAGCACGACTACGCCGCCGCCGACAGCGTGTACGACCAGCTGCTGCGGCGCTCGCCCGACTACGTGCCCGGCTGGACCGGCCGGCTCATGACGGCCCTGGCGGCCGGCAACTGGGCGACGGCGCGGGTCGCCGTGCCCGGCGCGTACGCGGACCCCGCGGTGCGATCCGCCGTGCAGACGGTCGTGGCCGGCCGGGAAGATCCGCCCCGGCGCGCGGCGGCCGTGGCCGCGCTGGATGGCCTGGGCGCCGCGCTGCCCAGCGCGCAGCGTGGCCTGCTGTACGCCGCCCTGGGCGAGAACGAGGCGGCGCTGCGCATGGTGGAGCAGGCCTTCGTGGAAGGCCAGGACCCGAACCTGCCGTTCTTCCTGGTGCACCCGCTGTTCGACGGGTTGCGGAACCAGCCCCGGTTCCGGGCGGTGGCGGATGCCGTAGGCACGGAAGCGCCCGCGTCGCTAGACTCCGCCTGAGCCGCGCGCGCTTGCGCCCGCACGCGCCGCCGCCGCACTATCCCAATCCGGAATCCATCGACATCGGCGTCTTCCCGAGAGGCCCATGAGCGCCATCGCACTGCTGGTCATCGGCCTGGCCGCATTCCTCACCGGCTACCAGATCTACTCCCGCTACATCGCGCGCCGCGTCTACCAGCTGGACCCTGACTTCGTGACGCCGGCCCACCAGTTCGAGGACGGCACCGACTACGTGCCCACCAACAAGCACGTGCTGTTCGGGCACCACTTCACGTCGGTGGCCGGAGCCGCGCCCATCGTGGGCCCGGCCATCGCGGTGATCTGGGGCTGGCTGCCGGCGTTCCTGTGGGTCGTGCTGGGCACCATCTTCGCCGGCGCCGTGCACGACTTCGGCGCGCTCTGGCTCTCCGTGCGCCACCGCGGCCACTCCATCGGCACCGTGACCCAGGGCGTGCTGGGCTCCCGCGCCCGCGTGCTGTTCCTGTTCATCATCTTCTTCCTGCTGCTCATGGTGAACGCCGTGTTCGCCGTCATCATCGCGAACCTGTTCATCGCCAACCCGGGCGCCATCTTCCCCATCTGGATGGCGCTGCCCACGGCCGTCGTGGTGGGCCTGCTGGTGTACCGCACCCGCGCCGGCATCCTGGTGCCCAGCATCGCCGCGCTGCTGCTGCTCTACACCTACATCTGGTTCGGCCAGTACATCCAGCCGCAGCTGCCCGACTTCTTCCACTTCGCGCCCACCGCCGCCCAGATCCAGGCGGCGGGCGGCAACATGGTGGCCGCCCACGCCGCTGCCGCCACGGACGGCATCCGCGCCGGCTGGGTCATCATCATGCTGATCTACGGCGGGCTGGCCTCCACGCTGCCCGTCTGGCTGCTGCTTCAGCCCCGGGACTACATCAACAGCCACCAGCTGTTCGTGGCCCTGGCCGTCATCTTCGCGGGCATCATCGTCGTGCACCCGACGGTGGTGGCGCCCATGGTGAACCACCACCTGCCGGCGGACAGCCCCGGCTGGTTCCCGCTGCTCTTCATCACCATCGCCTGCGGCGCCATCTCCGGGTTCCACGGACTCGTGGCGTCGGGTACGACGTCGAAGCAGCTGAACAAGGAGACCGACGCGCGCTACGTGGGCTACGGCGGCATGGTGGGCGAGGGCACGCTGGCGCTGACGTCCATCCTGGCGACGACGGCCGGCTTCGCCCTCTACGCCGGCGTCGACGGCTGGCGGGCGCACTACGCGTCGTTCGCGTCGGCGTCGGCGGGTGGCGTGCTAGCCTTCGTGGACGGCGTCGCCTCCCTGTCCGAGGGCCTCGGCATCCCCCACAACGTGGCGGCCATCTTCGCCGCCGTCGTGGTCATCTCCTTCGCCGTCACCACCATGGACACCGGCGTGCGCCTCCAGCGCTATATCCTGGAGGAGCTGGGCTCCCAGTACAGGATCAAGCCGCTCAAGAACGGCATCGTGGCCACCCTCGTGGCCATCGTGACCATCGGCGTGCTGGCCCTGGGCGTCGACCGGGGGGCCGGCGGCATGCGCATCTGGCCGCTGTTCGGCACCACCAACCAGCTCACCGGCGCCCTCACCCTGCTGGTGGTGACCGCGTTCCTGTGGAAGCTCAAGCGCAACGCCTGGGTCACCGCCGTGCCCATGATCTTCCTGTTCGTCATGACGACCTGGGCCATGATCCAGCAGCTGGGCGGCTACTTCCGCCATCAGTGGCTGCTGTTCGGCGTGGGCGCGTTCATCTTCGCCCTGGAGATCTGGCTGATCCTGGAGGCCATCGCGGCGTTCCGGCGGGTCCGGGCGGGGCTGCCGGGCGGCACGCCGGAAGAAGACATCGTGTACGATGTGGGCGGCGCCGAATGAGGCCGCGCCTCCGGATCGTCGATCGACGATCGACCGGCGACGACCGACCGGCGACGATCCACCGGCGACGACCGACCGGCGTCGGGTGCGCGGGGTGAGGAGTGAGGCGGGTTCGGGGTGGGGCGCGTTCGCAGGGGGCGCGCGACGCCGGCCGTTGGAGGGCAGGTGGAGACTTCCACGTTCGGCGGAATGTCATCCGGATGACATGTCGGGGAAACGAGAGGTGTCGTCGGGTGAGGCACGCGGCGAGGGACGCGGGTGAGGGACGCGGGTGAGGGAC
>CAZUFP010000041.1:14185-31167 GCA_964619835.1 uncultured Gemmatimonadaceae bacterium
GAGGGACGCGGGTGAGGGACGCGGGTGAGGGACACGGCGAGGGACGCGGCGAGGGACGCGGCGAGGGACACGGCGAGGGACACGGTGGGGGACGCGGGTGAGGGACGCGGCGAGGGACCGGACGGGAAAGAGGGCACGGAGCGGGATGCGGAGGACGATATGTGGCACCGGATCAAGCACGCGCTGAAGACGTTCAAGGAGCTGTACGAGGCGATCTACTTCGCGCCGTACCGGTCGCAGATCCACCGGGAGTACGTGCAGCAGCGCGACCTGTTCCTGGTCCTGACCACGTCCGACCTGCTGGGTGTGCCGAACCCGGTGGAGTTCTACACGCTGGAGCTGCTGCCGGAGGCCATGGAGCAGTTCCACGAATGGCACAAGCGCATGGGCATGGAGCACGCACCGGCCGGGGGATTCCGATGCTGTTGAGGCGCGCCCCGAAGAACGGCGGCCGACTGGCCGGAACACCCCGCGAACCGACGTCGGTCGGCGGTCGGCGATCGCCGGTCGCCGCCGAAGCACGATGAGCCCACCCCGCTCCGGAAACCCGGCCAGCGCCGTCCTCCCGACCACCCCGGTAACGTTCTTCGGCGGCAAGGGCGGTGTGGGCAAGACGACCATGGCGGCGGCCTACGCGGTGCGATCCGCGGAGCGCGGCAGCCGCACACTGCTGGTGTCGACGGACCCGGCGCATTCCACGGGTGACATCCTGGGCGTGCCGTTGGGCGACGAGGCGCGGGAAGTGCTGCCGAGCCTGTGGGCGCTGGAGATCGACCCGGAGGCGGAGGCGGAGCGCTACATCGCAGACGTGAAGACGCGGGTGCGGGAGGTGGCGTCGCCCCGCATCCTGGACGAGGTGGAGCGGGAGATCGACCTGGCGCGCTCCTCGCCCGGCGCGGAGGAGGCGGCGCTGCTGGACCGGTTCGCGGAGCTGATGCGGGCGGCGGGCGATGCGTACGACCGCGTCGTGTTCGACACGGCGCCCACGGGGCACACGGTGCGGCTGCTTTCGCTGCCGGAGCTCATGAGCCGCTGGATCGACGGGCTGGTGTCGCGGCGGCGCAAGGTGCGCTCCCTGGGGCGCATGTGGCGGAACGTGGCGGGGGCGGCGGCGGGCGACGCCGGCAGGGCGGACGACCCGGTGCTGGAGGCACTGGAGCGGCGGCAGGCCCGGTTCCGGGCGGCGCGGGAGATCGTGACGGACGCGAGGCGCACGGCGTTCGTGTTCGTCATCACGCCGGAACGGCTGCCCATCATGGAGACGCGCAAGGCGGTGGCGGCCCTGGCCCGTTCGAAGGTGCCGGTGTCGGGGCTCATCGTGAACCGCGTGCTGCCGGCGGATGCGGGAGGCGAGTTCCTGGCGCGGCGCCGGGACCGTCAGGCGGGCTACCTGGCGGAGATCGACGAGGCGTTCGCGGACCTGCCCCGGCTGCGCGTGCCCTTGTTCGACAGCGACGTGCAGGGGCTGGGGGCGCTGCGGAGAGTCATCGACGCGCTGGAACAGGTAGACTGAACGGGAGCCGGGGCGCCCTCGGCCGACGGGGCGACGGGGAGAGGGGAGAAAGACCGTTCAAAGGGCCGCGACGACGCGGCCGGAGGAGAGCAGAGATGGAACCGTTTCGCTGTCACGTATACATGTGCAACCAGGTGAAGCCGGAGGGCGTGCCGGGCTGCGCGGCCAACGGCTCGGAAGCCGTGATCGAGGCCATGCGCAAGGAGATCGGCAAGCAGGGTCTGGACGCCGAGGTGCAGGTCACGACGTGTGGCTCGCTGGGCCTGTGCGACCGGGGCCCGAACATGGTCGTCTATCCGGAGGGCGTGTGGTACTCGGGCGTGCACGTGGAGGACATCCCCGAGATCGTTCGGCAGCATTTCGGCGAGGGCCGCGCGGTGGAGCGGCTGTTGAGCGGCGAAGAGTCGGCGCTGAAAGACGAGATCGCGGAGAACAAGCGCAAGTACCTGGCCATGCTCAAGGCACAGGCCCGAGGCGGGTCGGCTCCGAAGCCGGCCTGACCCGGGGCCGTGCCGGTCCGCCGGCGGGCCTGCGCCCCGCCGGCCGGACGGCGCTTCGCTTCAACTTCACGCCGAGCCGGTACTCCTCCGGCCGCCCAACCCGCCCGCTTTGGCCAGGGCAGCCTCCAGGGCGACGAGATTGGCGTGAACGTCGGAGAACAGGGCAATACGCATGTTCAGCCGGCCAGCACGAGAGGGTTGCCGCGGGCTTTCGGGTACGCCTTGGCAATGACGCGATCCAGCGCGCCTCGAAGGTCCTCCTGGATGTCCTTGAGTTTCCCGCTGACGTCGATGGTCTCGAAGCCGTACTCCGTCTGCAGGAGCGCGAACTCTTTCCGCATGCTCTCCTGGTACTGGATGAAGCTGGTGTACCAGTCGCGGGAAATCCCGAGGTCCATGCCGGACTCCCAGTAGTCCAGGCGCCCGTGGTTGGCCAGGGTGCGCTCCATCAGTGTGTCCATGTCCACGGAGAAGTAGAAGACCGCATCCGGCACGATGGCCATGGAGTAGAGGGACCGGAGCCAGTCCCGGTCCGCGCCGCGCACGGCGTCCCGGGCCATCATGGTGAAGATGTAGCGGTCGGCGAGGACGATGGAGCCGGCGCGCAGGGCGGGGACGATGACGTTCTCTAGCTGGTCGTAGAAGTCCGTGGCGTAGAAGAGCGACATGGTCCGCGGGCTGAGCACGTTACCCAGCTTGGCGTGGTCCAGCTCCGCGGAGACCAGCCTGGACCGCGTCAGGCCCGTGCGCGCGACCGGGTAGCCGCGCTGCTCGAGCCACGCGCTCAGCAGGTGAATGTGCGTGGACCGGCCGGAAGCGTCGGGCCCCTCGATGACGACCAGGAGGCCGTCCAACTCACGCAGGTCTATGCCAGCCGGTGGATTTCCGTAACAGCGTTTCTGGGCCATTGTTCCACCCGTGTCTCGAATTGGGAGAAGTCGATGGTTCCTTCGATCAGCCGCCGAACTTCATTCTGTTGCGCATGCACGTTCTGCGTCGCGTCGACGACCGTGAAGTCGAACTCGTCGATCATGGCGTCGTAATGTTCCTTGATCCGACCCTGGAAGATGTGGAAGCTCTCGTAGATGTCCGGCGACAGCTCCATGTCCATGCCCGCTTCGAACCATTTGAGGCGAGGCCGGCCGTAGAGGATCCGGCCCAGCGCGATCTCCAGCGGCAGGCGAAAGTAGAAGGTGATGTCCGGCTCGATGGCGTACCCATATAGCCGGCGCAGCCAGTCCGGATCGCAGCCGCGTACGCCGTCGCGGGCATACGCCGTGTACACGTACCGGTCACACAACACGATGTAGCCGCCCTTCAGGGACGGCAGGATGTGGCGCTCGTAGCGGTCCGCGAAGTCGGTGGCATGCACCAGGCTGAACGTCGTCGGGCTCAGAAGCTGTTGGTTCTTACCCTTGCTGGTCGCTCCCTTCACCAGCTCGCTCGAGTTCCACTCGCTGATGTAGACCTTGAGCCCCAGACCGCGCAGCCACTCGTGGATCAGGTGCAGCTGCGTCGACTTGCCGGAGCCGTCCAACCCCTCCACCGCGATCAGCTTACCCGGTAGCTCGTTTCTCATCGCCTCGCCTTTCGTTCCGGTCCTCCCCGGTCGTCAGCCGGATGCCTACGCCGAACGTCCGCTCGAAAAGCGGCGCCTTCCGCTCCAGCGCCCACCGCTCCAACAGCAGGTCGCCTCCACCCGACACTTCCAGCCACAACACATCGTCCTCCCACCGGGCCTCCACCCCGTCCACGCGCTGAAGATGCTCCCGGTCCAGCGAGTCGGCGAGCCGTAGCAGCGCCGACAGCTTGCGAACCCGGTCCCGGTCCTTCGCGCCCAGGTCGTGAAAGACCGGGTGCCGATCGGCCGGCTCCGCCCTGCGGTGATAGCGGGCCACCAGCGCCACGAGGCCGATCTCGGCGTCGTTCAGGCTCGCCAGCTCCGCGTGCTGGATCAGGTACATGGAATGCTTGTGGTGCTTCCGGTACGACACGAACTGGCCGATGTCGTGCAGCAGGGCCGCCGCGATGAGCGTGCAGCGGTCGTTCTTCGAGAGCCCGTGCAGGCCCCTGAGCTGGTCGAACAGCGAGCTCGCCAGCCACGCGACGTGACGCGCATGGCTCTCATCGAAGTCGTAGCGACGGCCCACCGCCACCGCCGCGGCGAACACTTCCCGCTCCCGGCCGCCCACGTACGCCTGGCGCGTGGTGACCCGCTCCACCAGGTCGAGCAGCACGCCCTCGCGAACGCCCACCCGCGGCACCATGATGCGGTCGGCACCCGCCAGGAACGCCACCCGCTCGTAGAGCATGGCCGCGGGCAGGATCACGTCCGCCCGGTCGGGCCGGAGGTCGAACTGCTCCATCCGCTCCGCGACCGTCAGGGAGGCCAGCTGGGTCATCAGGCCGCGCAGGGCGTCCAGCGGCAGAACGCTGATGCCGTCGGTCTCCTCCACCTCGGCAAGGTCCGCCAGCGCCTCGATGTTGCCGCCCGTCGCGATCAGGCCGGCGAGGTCGCCGTCGTGGATCCGCGGGATCCGCAGCGTCGCCACGTACTCCGCCATCGTGCGGCCGAACCCGGCGGGCGAGTCGGATGACCCCGCCAGGTCCTCCAGCAGGCGCACTGCGCCCATGGTGTGGGACTCGGACCACGCGATGCCGGCCCGGTCCATCAACGAGACCTCCAGGCTGCCGCCGCCCAGGTCGACCATCAGCCAGCGGCCCTCCTGCAACGGCACCCGCCGTCGCACGGCACGCCACACCAACTGCGCTTCCTCGCCGCCCGTGATGGTCTCCAGGCGCATGCCGCTCTCCTGGCGCACACGGTCGATCAGCGCCGCACCGTTCCGGCTGTCCCGCACGGCGCTCGTTGCTACCGCCCGGTAGGTCCCGATGCCCAGCGTGTCGAGGGAGCGGCGAAATGACGCCATGGCCGCGACCGTGCCCGCCATGGCGTCCTCCTCCAGGTGCCCCGTCTGAAACGCACCATGCCCCAGCCGCACCGGAGCACGCTGAGCGTCCAGCTCCACGTAGTGCTCCGGGTCGACGAACTCCGCCGCCGCGTAGCGTATCGCGTTGGACCCGACATCCACCGCGGCGACCCGCAGGGGGAACTGCATGTCGCGCTCGATCATGTGTGCCGATCGGGATGGTCCGCGGTTTTCTCAGAGAGGACCCCGGCACCGCGGTCGGTCGGGGACCAGGATGATGGTATGCATAGGGCGCGCCGGACAGCGCGGCGGACCGTCGCCGCGTCAGGCGGCTTCGCGCATCGGATAGTCGGCCAACGCCAGGCCGCGCCGGTCCATCTCGCGCAGCGTCGCCAGCGTGGTGGGGGTGGGGCGGTAGGGGTTCTCGACGCCGCCCGTCTCCAGGTCGTAGTTGTCCAGCAGCGCCGCGCCGGATGCGACGAACGGGTGGACCAGGTCGGGGAACGCGGCCACGACGTCGTCCACGTCCTGCAGCAGCGCTCCCTCCGGCCGCACGGGGTCCAGGAAGCCGGCGGCGGAGGAACGGGCGTCGACGGTCATGCGTGCCACGGTCCGGGCGACGGGCAGCAGAGGCAGCAGCGCCAGCAGAGCGGGAGTGGGCCGCACGCGCCGGCCCCAGCCGGCGGCCACGGCGCGGCTGAGGAGCAGCAGGTGCCGGTGCAGGCGCACCACCGCCTGGTGCGAGCGCAGCAGGGCGTCGGCTGCGAACTCGACGTGGTAGGTCGCGCGCAGCGCCTGGTGCAGGAAGGCGACCGACGTCGCGTCCAGCATGGGCCGCAACCGTGTGCGCCGCAGGAAGTCGTTCCGGGCCAGGTACTCCGAGTCCAGCCCCAGCTCCACACGGACGTGAGCCACCCCCTGGAGCGGGTCCACCAGGTCGATGCGCCGCCGGCCCAGCAGGTCGGCAGCCGCCCGGTTTACCAGCGGATGGATCAGCACGTCGGCCACGATGTGGGTGACCCAGCCCCAGGCGAACGCGCGCTGGGCATCGTCCTCCGCGGCGTCCAGCATGTGGCGCACGAGCTCGCCGGTCCGGATCCGGTGCACGACATCCGAGACCAGCACCTCGCCGCCCGGGTACATGCCCATGTCCGGGGCGATGCTCCCATGGAACAGTGCGTTCAGGTTCGCAGCGTCGTCCGGATCCACCGGCGCCGTGTCCGGATGCACGCGCCAGGACTCGGCCACGCGGGACGCCAACAGGACGTGCAGTGCGAGATTCGGCATACCACCTCGGCGGTCCGCCGGGACCCAGCGTCCCGGTTCATGTGGACCCTACCGAGGCACTGTCACGAAACGGCGGCGGGCCGTGTAACAGGCCCGCCTCCGGACGGACGCAGGAATGTCAGCGTGGGAAGGGGATCTGGCTCAGCGGGCCGCGCCCAGCAGCATGTCCACCGCTTCGGCGAAGCTGGCGACACGTTCGAACTCCATGTTCAACGGCTCCACGATGTCGTGGTGCCACGGCTCTTCGATCTCCACCAGGATGGCCCGGGCGCCGGCCGCCAGCGCCGGGTTCACATCGCTGCGGATGCTGTTGCCCACCATCCAGGCGGTGCGCGGGTCGCCGACGTCGAACGCCGCCAGCGTCTCCCGGAACGTGTCCGCGGTCTTGGCCGGCACCACGCGCACCCGGCCTTCCGGCACCACATCCATCACGCCGGCCTCCCGCAGACAGCCTCGCTGGTACGCCTCGTCGCCCGACTGCGTGTACACGACGACGGGCAGCGCGTGTGCCAGGCGCGTCAACGCCTCCATGGCACCCGGGATCACCGGCGGCGTGCCGACCACGGTCCGGCCCAGCTCCGCACAGCGCGCCAGCAGCGCCGGCTCCGGCTCCACGCCCGCCCGCTGGCACAGCATCCGGTACGTGAGCTGGAACGCTTCCTGGAGGCGCGCCGGACCGAAGCCGTGCCGCTGCCGCAACACCGGGTCGATCTCGTGGTGATGCAGCCGGTACGCTTCCGCCGGGTCGTAGCCCTGCTCCGCCATGAGCGCGAACAACGCGCGCCGGGCGTTGTCGAAGCGCGGCGCGGTGTCCACGAGCGTGTCGTCGAAGTCGACCAGCACGAGGCTGATCCTGTCGTCTGGATTCATGCCGGGCGGAAGGTAAGGCGAAGGGGCGGGCGTTTCAAAGGGGCGGACGAGAGACGATCGAGGATCGACGATCGAAAAAAGCGAGCGTCTTGTCCTCCGGCGCCGGCGACACGAACTTGAGCGCCATCACCAACCCGACCAACGCGGAGTCCTCCCATGACCGGATCGCCGCCTATCCTGCGCAGGCTCGTCGTGCCGTCGCTGCTCTTCACCCTGTCGCTGCTGGCCTCGTGCCGCCAGCAAGCGCGAGGGCCGGCGTTCGACGTGGTGGAAGCGTCCGTCGACCAGATCCACGAGGCCATGGCCGCGGGCCGGATCACGGCGGTACAGCTCGTGGACGACTACCTGGCGCGCATCGCGGCCTACGACAAGCAGGGCCCCGCCCTGAACGCCATCATCGTCATCAACCCGCGGGCAAGGCAGCGGGCGGCGGAGCTGGACTCCATCTACAGGGCGACGGGCGAGTTCGTGGGTCCGCTGCACGGCATCCCGGTCATCGTGAAGGACAACTACGACACGCACGACCTGCCCACGACGGCCGGCTCCCTGTCCTTGGATGGCTCCATCCCGCCGGACGACGCGTACCAGGTGCGCAGGATCCGGGAGGCGGGCGCCATCGTGCTGGCCAAGTCCAACATGGCGGAGTTCGCATTCTCGCCGTATGAGACCGTGGGCTCCGAGCTGCCGGGCTACACGCGCAACCCGTACGCCACCAACCGGACGACGGCCGGCTCCAGCGGCGGCACGGCGGCGGCGGTGGCGGCGAGCTTCGGCGCCGTCGGGCTGGGCACGGACACCGGCAACTCGATCCGCGGTCCGTCGTCGCACCAGGCGCTGGTGGGCATCCGCTCCACCCACGACCTGACCAGCCGCGACGGCATCGTGCCGCTGTATGAGGACCGGGACGTGGGCGGGCCCATCGCCCGCACGGTAGCCGACGCGGTGGCGGTGCTGGACGTCATCGCCGGCACCGACCCGGCCGACCCCTACACCATGCACGCCGATGAGCACGTGCCGGCGGGCGGCTACGAGCAGTACCTGGACCCCGACGGCCTCAAGGGTGCGCGCATCGGCGTCGCCCGGCAGCTGTCCGACGACTCCACCGCGGATCCCGAGACGATGCAGCGGTTCCGGCAAGCCATCGCCGACCTTCGGGCCCGCGGCGCCGTCATCGTGGACTCGGCCATGATCCCGGGCTACGACACGCTCATCACCAAGCCGCTGTTCTGCCGCCGCTTCCGGCCCGACATCAACGCGTACCTGGCGTCCCTGGGCCCCAACGCGCCGGTGAAGACCCTCCAGGACATCATCGACAGCGGCCGCTACCACCCGACCATCGCCCAGCGCCTGCGCTACATGGCAGACTTCCCGGCGTCCGTCGGCAGCCACTGCGACACGGTGAACACCAACGCCGCCGCACTGCGCGACGCCGTGCTCCAGCTCATGGATGACCAGAACCTGGACGCCCTCGTCTACCCGACGTGGAACAACCCGCCGCGCCTCATCGGCGACCTGAACACGCCCGACGGAAACAACTCCTGGAAGCTGTCGCCGCCTACCGGCTTCCCCGCCATCACGGTGCCCATGGGCTTCGTGCACGGCGACCTGCCCGTTGGCCTCCAGATCTTCGGCCGCGCCTGGAGCGAGCCGACGCTCATCAAGATCGCCTACGGCTACGAGCAGGCGACGCATCGCCGGCACCCGCCGGCGACCACCCCGCCGTTGAGCTCGGATCGGTGATCGGTGATGAATGATCGGTGATCGGTGATCGACCATCGACAGCGTTCGTCGTGAGGCCGGGTTCGCGGGCGGATTCGACCGACGACCGGGGGAGACCCCGGCCTCAAGCCGGCCGGCGATGCGAACGCAGTGCAGGCTGCAGGGCCAGCGCGGTGCCCAGGAGTACGACGGGCATGGTGGCCAGGGCGGCCCATTTCGGGCCTACGTAGTCCCCCAGCACGCCGGTGCCCAGCACGCCGAGGGAGCCCACGGCCCAGGCCATCCCCATGACGATGCCGGAGCCGATGGCGGCGCCGGCGGGCAGGATCTCCTGCGCCAGCACGACGATGCCGGGCAGCATGGCCATGCTGACGGTCCCGGCGATGAACGCGGCCACGAGGGCCAACGGGCTGCCGGCCGGCAGCATCAGGGCGGCGATGTGTGTCGGCAGCGTCAGCAGGGTGAGCGTGACGAGCATGTGGCGCCGGTCAGAGCGATCGGCGAGGAATCCGCCGCTCAGGGTGCCGGCGGCGAGGCCCGCCAGATAAGCGCCCAGGGCGAACGCGCCGGCGGCCTCCGTGGCGCCGGCCTGCGCCATGATGATGGGCTCCATGGTCACGAACGCCCGCTGGATGAGCGCCTGCACGGCGCTGATGCCGAACACGAGCCCCAACGGACCGCGCAGCGCCCGCAGCACGGCGGCCGGCGCCGGAGGCGGCGCGGCGTTCCCGGAGCGGGCGCCGGGTGGCAGCAGCACCGCCAGCACGCCCACGATGAGCAGGCCCGGGATCATGGCCAGCCACATCCGGTGCATGCCCACCAGTGCAACCACGGAAACGGCCATGATGGGCCCGAGCGCGTTGCCGGTGGCGCCGCCGAACGAGAACACGGAATACCGGACGCCGCTGCCCCGCCCCTCGCTGACACGCGCGGCCATGGAGGCCGCCGGTGGGTGGAACATGGCACTGCCGGTCCCGCCCAGCACCAGCAGACCCGTCAGCACGGCAAACGTGGGCGCAGCGCCGATGCTGGACATGAAGACCGCGGACAGCAGCGGCCCGAGGATCACCAGGGGCCGCCGCCCGAACCGGTCCGCGACGTAGCCCATGGCCGGCTGGATCAATGACGCCGAGATGGACAGCGTCATGGCCAGCGTCGCCGCCAGCGCGATGGAGAGCCCCAGCTGGTCCATGACCCGCGGCAGCAATGGCAGCAGGAACGCCGAGTAGGCGTCGTTGGTGAAGTGCGCCACCGCCACCAGGACCGCGATGCCCGCCGCCGTGCGGGCCCCTTTGCGGGCGGGCGCGGAAGCCGTGGGCCGCGCCGCTGCGTACGCCGCCGACCGGGAAGCCAGGCTCGTATCCGAGCTCGAATTCGAGGTCTGCGTTCCCGGTGCCATTGCGATTTCGGGCGCCGTCGTGTTGGGAGTGCTGTTCGTATTCAGGGTGCGGGTCGTGTTCAGGTTATCGGGGCCCGGGGTCCCGTTCGCGTCAGCAAGGCGATCGCGTTCGTGCGCGCCAATCAATACCCAAGCTTACACGAGGCGTCAATCGGACCGGACGCCCGTGACGGTGACTTCGCCGGCCGCACCGGCGACCGGCGCCGCGCCCGTCCTTGACGGGACACCTCGGCGCGCCCCACGTTCGTCCGTCCCTCCGACAGGCGAATCCGATGGCGACCATCCAACCTCCGTCGACCGGCGCACGGTCCGACCTCAAACGCGTTCTCCGGGTCCGCGACGGCCTGGCAGTCACCGTGGGCATGGTGATCGCCGCCGGCATCCTGCGCTCGCCCGGCCTCATCGCCGGCTACCTGGGCAAGCCCTCGCTGATCCTGGGCGTCTGGGTGCTGGGCGGCATCATGGCCGCCCTGGCCACCCTCATGCTGGCCGAGATGGCCGCGGCACTCCCGGAGGCGGGCGGCAAGTACGTCTACGCGCGCGCCGCGTACGGCAACGGCGCCGGCTTCCTTGCCGGCTGGGGCGAGATCTTCGTCACGCGCGGCTTCTCCGGCGCCGCCAAAGCCGTCGTCATCGCCGAGTACCTGACCATCCTGCTGGGCCGCGGCTCGGTCCCGGTCCTGGCGATGGGCATCGTGCTGGCCTTCGCCTTCGTGCACCTGGGCGGCGTCCGCAGCAGCAGGCGGTTCCAGAACGTCACCACCATCGTGAAGATCCTGGTGCTCGTCGGCATCGCCGCCGCCGGGCTCATGGGCCGCGGCCACGGCGGCGGCAGCTCGGGCGCCGCCGCATCGCCCACGGCCACCGGCCTGCTGGGCTTCGCCCTGGCCTACCAGATGGTGGCGTTCGCCTACTACGGCTGGGAAGACGTCGCCAAGATGGCCGAGGAGTTCGAGAACCCCGGCCGCTCCATGCCGCGCATCCTGCTGGGCGGCGCCCTGGCCGTCGCCGCCCTCTACCTGCTCATGAACCTGGCCTACTTCGGCGCCCTGAGCGTGAAGCAGATGGCCGGCTCGCCCCTGGTCGCCCAGGACGCCATCGCCGGCGTGTTCGGAAGCACGGCCGGCAAGGTCGTCGTCGTGGCCGCGATCCTGATCCTGCTGAGCAGCCTGAACGTCAACTTCTTCGGCATGCCCCGCGTGGCATTCGCCCTGGCCCGCGACCGCCTGGGGCCGAAGCTGTTCCAGCGCGTCAGCGAGCGCGGCACGCCCATCCCGGGCCTGCTCCTGTCCAGCGCCATTATCCTCGTGCTGGCCATGACCGGCACGTTCGAGACGCTCATCCGCTTCATGATGCTCGTCGCCCTCAGCGTCGACCTCATGGTGCTCACCGGCTATTTCCGGCTCCACAACCGGCCCGGACTGGTCAAGCCGTTCCACATGCCCGGCTACCCCTGGCTGCCCGCCCTGACCATCGCGCTCTACGCCATCGTGATCGTCATCATCGTGGCCACGGAGCCGCGCCTGGCCCTGGGGGCGGGCGCGATGGTGGCGGCGCTGATCGTGGGGGCGGTGGTCACCAGCCGGCGGGTGCGGCGGCTGGAAGCGGTGCAGGTCGCGGAAACGACGATGGACTCTTCACCGGACGATCCGCGTTCCGCCGGCTAGGCACGTAGGGCACGGCCAGGAAAGACCCGGGTGCGGGTGCGGGTGCCGGTGCGAGTCACGTGCCCGGTTTTGCCCGTGACTCCCTTTGCGTGTGCGTGTCCGGGTGCGTGTCCGCAAGCTCAAGGCCCGGTCGATGCACCGCTCCGTTCGGCCGAAAGTAGCCACCGGGCACGGACCGGGACCCGGGGACGCAAGCGGAATCACGGGAGACTTCGGGCACGTGACTGGCACGCGCACCTGCACTCGGGCTCGGGTTCATCGGAATGTGGGCGGCCGCGAGCTGGGGGACCCGGTGGCGGCGATTGACGGGGAGAGGGGGCGACGGGGAGACGGGGAGGAAAACCCGGGTGCGGTTGCGAGCCACGTGCCCGGGCTCCTCCCGGGTCCACTTGCGCGTCCGGGTCCGGGTCCGCGCCCGAAAACGCGCGGACCTTTCAAGGCGAGGCCAGCGCTCGACCAACGATAGCAGCCGGGTACGCGCACGGATGCGGACGCGCAACCGGACACGGGGAACGGCCGGGCACGTGGCACGCACCTGCACCCGCACGCGCACCCGGAGCTATGGGCTCCGTGCCCGGATCGTTCAGGGCTTCTGCCCCCTGAGGGGCTTCAAGGCGTCCACACGTTGTTGCTTCGGTCCATGTCCGGGAACGCGCCCTCCGGGTCGATCTCCACCTTCGTGATGGCGGGCTCCGCCGCCACCCTCACCACCGCCTTGCGCGCGCCGTCCAGCCACACGTCCACCGGCAGCTCACGGCGCTCGACACTGCCGTCGGCCCGCGTGATGGCCAGCCGCACCGGCATGGGCGCCAGGCCCCGGTCCACCACCGTGATGGCCGCCGAGTCGCCGTCCGTCTTCACCGACGCGATGGCCTGATCCAACGACCAGGCGTGGTAGAACCAGGTCTGCCAGAACCAGGACAGGTCGCGGCCGGACACGCTGGCGATGGTGTTGAAGAAGTCGTACGGCTGGGGGTGACGCCCGATCCAGCGCTTGCCGAACTCCACGTACGCCCGGTGGAACGTGTCCTCGCCCAGCAGGCCGCGCAGCGCGGCGAGGACCTGGGCGGTCTTGTCGTAGTACATGATGAAGTACAGCGACTGCGGGTACTCGTCCCCCGGGAGCATGAGGGGCGCGTCCTGGCCGGCGCGCACGCTCTGGAGGTACAGGGCGCGCTGGCCGGGCTCCGAGTCGTTGGGCCGGCCGCCGGTGCGGGGCTCGCCGTACAGCACGCGCATGCCCTGGGCGGCGTCGAACTGCGTCAGGCCTTCGTCCATCCACGGGTAGCGCGTCTCGTTGGTGCCCACCTGCATGGGGTACCACATGTGCCCCGTCTCGTGCATCAGGTCGCCCGCCAGCGACAGCGTGTCGGCCCACGGCTGCATGAGCGTCATCATGGGATACTCCATGCCGCCGCCGTCCAGCACGCCTTCCATGGAGCTCATCTTGGGCCACGGGTACGGCCACAGGTACGCCGACAGCTGCTCGATGGCGTTCCGGGTGTAACGCGCGCCGCCGATGCGCCAGGCGGACGCCGCGTCCGTGAGCCGGAAGAAGCTGTGGATGTCCACCGTGTCCGGCGCCGCGCCCTCGCCGCCGCCGACCAGCGCCCGCGTGGCGTCCCAGGCGTAGCGGTCACTGGTGCCCCAGCTGAAGTCGCGGACGTCCGGCGCCACGAAGTGCCAGGTCGCCGTCCGGCCGCCGGGCGCGAACACCCGCTTCGCGTCCTCGCCGGGCGTCAGGACGCGCACCACGCGGCCGGTCCCGCGCGCCGCCGCCAGGCTGTCGCGCGCCTCCTGGCTGAGCACGACGTCGGCGTTCTTCAACGTGCCCGTCGCGTCCACCGCCCAACCGTGGGGCACCGTGATGCGCACGTCGTAGTCCGCCGGGTCCATGTAGAACTCGGCCTCCAGCAGGTACGGGTCCGTCACCCAGCCGTTCACGTCGTCGTACACCGCCACCTGCGGGTACCAGTAGCCCATGAAGTACACGTGCCCTTCACGCCCTTGCCGGCCGTCGGACGGAGAGAGCGGCGGCGTGTAGGACCAGCGGAACGCCAGCCGCACGCTGTCGCCCGGTAGCAGCGGCCGCGCCAGCGGAATGCGCATCACCGTGCCGTCCACCGCGTACTGGCCCGGCTGTGGCGGCGTCTCGGGCGCCGCGGTGATGGGCATGGCCGGGTTGTCCCGGGGCTCCTCCGCCAGCGTCTTCCCGTCCACGACGACGCCATCCAGCGTCACGCCCCCTGTGATGGGCACGCTCTGCCGCCGCGGCACACCCTCCGCGAACACGTTCTGCCGCAGGTACACGTACATGGTCCGCAGCGTGTCCGGCGCACGGTTCACGTACACGACGGTCTCGTGGCCGGCCACCCGGCTGCTCGCCGGGTCCAGCGACACGGCGATGTCGTAGCGCGGATGCTGTACCCAGTACCGCGCGCCCGGCTCACCCGTGCGCGCCCGCGTGCCCCGCTCAACCGCGCGGGTGAACCGTGCCGTTTCGTAGACAGGGCCGGGGATCGGACGGGCGCCCGCCGCCGTCGCCGTCGGGTCCACGCTGGGCGCCGGGCGGGTCTGAGCATGCAATGGCGCGGTATAGCACGACAACAGTGCGATCGCCACGATCGCCGACAACGCTGAACGCCTCAAGGCACTATCCTTTCGTGATCCCTTGTCATCCGGATGACACGCCCCAACAAAGAGAAAACCCGAGCCCCGTGGGCGTGCCCGCGCGAGTCGCGTGCCCCGCCCCCGTTGTTCCGCCAGCCGGGGCACTCAAGCAGCGCCGACTACTTCAGGTAATCCGCCATCCAGTCATACACCGTCTCCCACCACACCATGGCGTTGGCCGGCTTCAGCACCCAGTGGCCCTCGTCGGGGAAGTACAGCAGCCGGGCGCGGATGCCCAGGCGGCGCAGCGTGGTGAACATGGCCAGGCCGTTCTCCAGCGGCACCCGGTAGTCCATGCCGCCGTGGATCACCAGCATGGGCGTCCTGAAGTTCTTCACGTTCTCCGGCGCCAGCGGGTCCCACTTCTCATACAGCGACGGGTTGGACCACGGCGTGCCGTGGAATTCCCATTCGGGGAACCACAGCTCTTCGGTGGCGCCGTACATGGCGACGGGGTCGGACACGCCGTCGTGGTTGACGATGGCCTTGAACCGGTCCGTGTGGCCTTCCAGCCAGTTCATCATGTAGCCGCCGTACGACGCGCCGGCAGTGACCATGTTGTTGCCGTCCATGAACGGGTACTTGCGGAGGGCGGCGTCCAGGCCGTTCATCAGGTCGGTCACCACCTTGCCGCCCCAGTCTCCGCTGATCTCGTCGGTGAATTTCTGCCCGTAACCCGTGCTGCCCCGGGGGTTGATGAGCACGGCCACGTAGCCGGGCGCCGAGAACATGTTGGCGTTCCAGCGATAGTGGAAGATGTCGCTCCACGCGCCCTGCGGGCCGCCGTGCACCAGGAAGACGACGGGGTACTTCTTGCTGGCGTCGAACGACGGCGGCTTCACGATCATGCCCTGCACCTGCGTGTTCGCCGCGCCCCGGAACCAGAACGTGTCCGCCGGCTGCAACGCCAGCTTTGCGACGAGCGCGTCGTTGGTGTGGGTGAGCCGCCGGGCCGTGTACTGCGGGCCCTCCAGCACGAACAGCTCGGTGGGCAGCTCCGTGGCCTGGTGCGCCACGACCATGCTGCCGTCGGGCGCCCGCGCGAAGCCGCCGATGTAGCTGCCGTGCGTCAGCTGCTGCACCTTGCCGTCGGCCAGCGCCACGCGGTACAGGCTGTGCCAGATCTCGTCCTGGGCGCTGAAGATCAGCGCCTTCGAGTCGGGCGTCCACGCGAACTGGTCCACCGACAGGTCCACGGGCTCCGTCAGCCAGTTGAACTGCTTCGTCTGCCGGTCGTACACGACGATGCGCGCACGGTCCGACTCGTGCCCCGGCTGCTTCATGCCGAGATACGCGATGTAGCGGCCGTCCGGGCTGTACACGGGCGACACGTCGTTCGCCTTGCTCTTCGTCAGCAGCGTCGGCTGGCCCCCCGAGGTCGGCACCAGCCACACGTCGTTCCCCGTGCCGACCGCCGTGGGCACGTCCGTGTTGCGCACGAACGCCAGCTCGCTGCCGTCCGGGCTCAGGGAGTAGTCCTGGAACCCGCCCAGCGCGATGGGCGGCGTGTCGTACGGGCCGGGCGTCAGGTCGCGCGTGTCGCCGCTGGCCAGGTCCAGCAGGAAGACGTGGCTGCGCATGCCGTCCTCCCATTCGGTCCAGTGGCGGTACATCAGGTGGTCGTAGATCATGGCGCTGGACTTGCCCTCCCGCAGCTTCTCCATGCGGACCGCAAGTGAGTCGCCCTTCGGCCACACCTGGCTGACGAACAGCAGCTTCTTGCCGTCCGCGGACCACACCGGCCCCGTCGCCCCCTCCGGCATGTGGGTCACGGGCTCCGCCTCGCCCCCGCCCATGGGCATGATGTAGATCTGCGGCCCATCGCCGCCCCGGGTGGACACGAAGGCCAGCCGCGTGCCGTCCGGCGACCAGGCGGGCGAGCTGTTGGAGCCCGCGGGCGTGGTGAGCTGGCGCGCGGCGCCGCCCGCCGTCGGAACGACCCAGATCTGCGTGTTGCCCTTGTTCGCGTCCACGTCGTAGCGCGTGACCGTGTACGCGACGGTGCGCCCGTCGGGGCTCAGCGCCGGCGCGCCCACGCGCCCCATGGCCCACAGGTCCCGGGCCGTCATGGGCCGCTGCTGGGCGGCCAGCGGCGCGGCCGCGGCCAGGGCGACGGCGAGGCCGGCGACGAGGGGGGCTGCTGCGAGCGCGCCGGATGTGCCGGCATTACGCGGCCGGGCGAAGAGGCGGAACGTACGCATGGTCGGTCTCCTGGAAGGTCGGTCGAATGGTGGGGAGAACGTACGGCGCGGGTCTGGCGGCGGTCAATCGATGTCGCAGGCGTGGACCTTCCCGCGTTCACGCGCCACGGCAGGTCACGAAGACGAACACGACGACGCTCATTCTCCGTACTCCGGGTGCCCCCCCACCACCTTCCGCCCTTCCAGCTCCGCCAGCATCTCCCGGAACGCCGGCCGCTCCAGCGGA
>CAZUFP010000041.1:31267-33922 GCA_964619835.1 uncultured Gemmatimonadaceae bacterium
GATGACCCATGCCAGGTCGTCGAAGCCGGCGTGGCGGGCGTCCGCGCGCAACTGCCCCACGAGCCGGCGCCGCAGCGCCCGGCCCAGTCCCCGGCCGCGCAGCGCCGGCCGCACCGCCAGGTAGTTGATGAACCCGGCGTTCACGCCCTCCAGGTACACGCCGATGGCCGAAGCCGCGACCCGGCCGCCGGCACGCACGCCGACATGCGCTCCCGGCTCGGCGTCGCCCCCGGGCCCGCCGGCGCCGGTTGCGTCGTCGAACACCGCGAACAGATGGAAATCGTATGCGGCGAGGAGGCCCAGCCGTTTCTCGGCGATCTCGGAGCGAAGCTCGGCCAGCGGCTGGCGTTCGTGGGCGGGAAACGTGTCCATGATGAGGCCGAGCGCACGCTGCGCGGTGGTGGTGCGCTCATCCAGCACCTCGACGACGCCCGGGTCCGGAGAAGTCTCCGGGGCGACCGGCCGTTTCGGCGGATCCGCTTCCGGATCGGGCCGCATGGTCACGCCCCGGTCCCCGCCACGTCCAGCTTGAACACGCGGGCCGCGTTGCGCCAAAGGACCTGCTCCAGCTCCTCGTCGGTCAGGTCCAGCTGGCGCACGAAGCGCAGGTAGCTGCCCATGCTGGCGATGGGCCAGTCGGTGCCATAGAGCAGCTTGCCGGGGTGGCCGCTGAACGCGATGGCGGCCTTCACCTGTTGGAGCATGTAGCGCTCGAAGCGCTCCTCGAAGTCGCCCACGGTGAAGCCGGAGACGTCGGCCACCACGTTGTCGTTCTTGTAGATCACCTCCATGGCGTCCGTGATCCACGGGTTGCCCAGGTGGCAGATGACGAAGGTGACGTCCCGGAAGTCGACGGCGACGTCGTCCACTTCCAGGGGCTGGGCGTAGCGCACTTTGCCGGCGGGGTCGAACGTGTCGCCCGTGTGGATCATGACGGGCACGCCGAACTCGCCCGCCAGCTCGTAGACCACCTGGAGCCGCGGGTCGTGCACGTAGAACGGCTCGTAGCCCGGATACAGCTTGAGCCCTTTGATGCGCCCCTCGCCCAGCAGCGCCCGAAGGTCCGCCAGGTCGTGGGCCGAGTACGACTTGTAGCTGACGCCTGCCACCACGCCGAGTTGCGGGTCGTCGTCCACCACGTCCAGGATCTGGCGCAGCGTGGGCCGCCGCTCGTTCACCTTGTAGCTGGACAGCACCAGCGCATAGTCCACCCCGTGCCGCGCCATCTCCGCCTTCAGGGCGTCCCGGCGCCCCTCCAGCGTGTCCGGCTCCGAGTCCTCGTACCGGTTCAGATGGGTGTGGCAATCGATGATCATCAGCCCGCCGCCGCCACCTGGTACTGCTCCAGCTTGCCGTCGGGCATCTGGAACGTCCACACGCGCAGGGTCCGGTCGGGGAATCGGGCCACGAACACGCGCAGCAGCATGCCGCCGCGGTGACTCTCGGAGACCTGCTGGAAGTCCCGTGGCTCGCCCAGTGGCGCCAGACTGGACTGGAAGTCGTGCAACGCCGTGTCGCTGAAGTAGAAGTTGGCGTCGTCGGTGAACAGGGACCGGTCGATCCTGCCCTGCTGGAGCCCCTTGAAGATCTGGAGCGCCTGTGCCGTGCGGGACGCCGTCTGGGCGTCCTGCGTGGCGAACAGCAGCCCGCTCACGCCCTGGGCGATGGCGCCGCCCGCCCGGGCCGCGTCCTGGTTGGTGAGCACGACAACGGCCGCGCTGTCATCCGGGAACACCATGTTCATCGCCGTGAACCCCGACACCTCGCCGCTGTGCGAGATCACCCGGTGGCCGTTGCTCATGCCCACGGACACGCCCAGGCCGTAGCCCGTGCCCACACCGCTCTTCAGCCGCACCTCCGTCTCCAGCTCCCGGTACGACGCCGGCTGGAGCAGACTCTCGTCGATCATGGAGATGTCCCACTTCGCCAGGTCGCTGGGCGTCATGGCCAGCTCGCCCATGGCGTACAGCCAGCCCGCGCCTTCCTTGGGCGCCGGGTGCAGCGGGCCCAGGGCGTAGCGCATGTAGCCGGTGGCCTCCGCGTGGGACGGCAGCTGGCTCTTGTCGATGTCCATGGCGCTCTCCATGCCCAGCGGCTCCAGGATGCGCTGCCGCAGGAAGTCGAAGAACGGCATGCCGCTCACCTTCGCCACGATGGTGCCGGCGATGGCGTAGTTCGTGTTGCTGTACTGCCAGCGGGTGCCCGGCGCGAAGTCCAGCGGCTTCTTCGCCCACCGGTCCATGATCGCCTGGGGAGTCGTGGGCTTCAGCATCATGGGCGGCACGTAGTCCTGCGGCCAGAAGTCCTGGTAGCCCGACGTGTGCGACAGGAGCTCCCGCAGCGTCACCTGGTCCGCGTCCGTCAGCTCCGGCAGCCACTTGGACACCTTGTCGTCCAGCGACAGCTTGCCCTCCTGCTGCAACAGCAGGATGCACGACGCCGTGAACTGCTTGCTGATGGACCCGATGCTGTAGCGCATGTCGGTCTTCGCGGCGATCTGCGGCTCCAGCTGCGCATCGCCGTACGCCTGGGCATACGCCAGCCGGCCGTGCCGCACCACCGCCACCGACGCGCTGGGCACGCCCGTGCTCGCCAGCACCGCCCGGGCGACGGAGTCCACCTGGGCTGTGAACGACGACTGCGGCGTCTGGGCCC
>CAZUFP010000041.1:34022-38045 GCA_964619835.1 uncultured Gemmatimonadaceae bacterium
GCCCGGGCGACGGAGTCCACCTGGGCTGTGAACGACGACTGCGGCGTCTGGGCCCCTGCCGTCGCGTGCTCCACGGCGGCCGCCTGCGCCTGCACGGGCGCCTGCGCATGCAGCGGCGCCGCCACGAATACCATCAGCGCGACCGCAAACGATCTACGCATGTTGTGCTCCTGGGAACGGGGATTTCCGAATGTCCGCTGCCTCGGAATCTGGGAGAGACGAGCCCGGGAGACAATTCGGCGCCAACTGTAATCCCGGGTGCGGGTGCCGGTGCGGGTGCGAGTCACGTGCCCGGAGTCTCCCGTGACCCGCTTGCGGGCACGGGCACGGGTGCGCGTCCGGAAGCTCCGGGAACCGTCTGGACGTGGAGGCGTGCCTGAGGGACTGGAACCGCCGGACCCGGGCCCGGACACGCAAGCGGAAACGGGTCGCGGGAGGAAACCGTGTGCGGGTCCCGCACCCGCACCCGCACCGGCACGCGGGGTCTGGCGCGTCCACTCATTGGTCTCGTTCCGCTATCCGGGTGCCCTCGGAGGGACACCATCGCCGTGATCAAGTCGTTGGAAGCGCGCGAAGCCCCCACCATGGGTCAGCGAAGCTCTGATGAACCCGAGCCCGGGTGCCGGTGCGGGTGCGAGTCACGTGCCCGGAGTCTCCCGTGACCCGCTTGCGGGCACGGGCACGGGTGCGCGTCCGAGAGAAGTTGAAGAGCACCCGGGACGTGGAGGCGCCCGAACGCCTGGAACCGCCGGACCCGGGCCCCGGACACGCAAGCGGAAACGGGGCGCGGGAGGAAACCGTGTGCGGGTCCCGCACCCGCACCCGCACCGGCATGCGGGGTCGCGGATCCGATTCTGGCCGAAATTCCTATGCGTCTCGCCGCCCTCAGTGTACGCCGATGCGAACGCCGATGTGGTAGACCACCAGGTTGGCCTCTGTCCGCTGCGGGTGCAGCGTGATGGAGCCGTCGGCGTTGTCCTGGATGTCGCCTTCCCGCAGGTAGCGCACGACGCCGTTGTGGTGGAGTTGCGCGCCGACGTCGATGCCGATCTGCGACCCGCGCACCGGCAACGCGAAGGATACCCCGCCACCCGCGCTCCACGCCGCCGTCAGGTCGTCGAAGTTGGTCGTGTTGGCGAACGAGTCGTAGCTGTCACTGCCGTTCAGCGACGACGACGTGCCGAAATAGCTCAGCTGCGCTTCGGCATTGATGTAGGGCTGCACCGGGCCGAGCGGCAGCATCAGCTGCGGCCCGATCCCGCCGTAGACGATGTGGTTGGTCGTCGTCAGGTCCAGCGTCACCCGGCAACCGATGGTCTGGCTCAGGCAGACATCGCGGCTTTCGTAGCCGTAGATCACGAAGCCAAGGTCGGCCCGGAAGCCGAACCAGGGACTCCGGGCGAACGGCAGCAGGAACGAGCCGCCCAGCCCCCAGCTGGTGCCCACGTAGTCCGCGAACTGGCCCACGGGCTGGCCCACTTGCGCCGTGATGCCCAGGTAGCCGCCGGGACGGCCGATGGGCTCCATCTGGGCGTGGAGGGCGGCGGGCATGGCGAGAAGAACGGCGAAGACCGGCAGACGAAGGACACGCATGGGGCCTCCTCGTGGGTTCGAGAAGCCGGCCGGTCGGTCCCCGTCGCGATACGCGGGCCAGTGCGGGAGAGAGGCGGTCGGCGATCGCTTGCCACGTATTGGTACCGCCGCACATCAGCGGTCGTTCCGGCGGGCAGGCCGGGACGGGCGCCCGCCGCACATCTCCGCCCGGCGTGGCCGGCCTGCCCCGGAAACGATGGCAGGGCCGGCCACCCCGGCGGCCGCGTCAGTGCACCAGCTTCTTCAGCGCCGCCACCGCCGCTTCCAGCTGCTGGTCCCTGCCGGCGGCCCGGACATCGAACTCGTTCATGACCTTGATGTCCGGCTCGGTCTGGTGGTTCTCCAGGTACCGCCCCGCGTTGTCCTTCACGCCCACGCCGGGCACACCCCAGCGCGTGTGGCCGTCGGGCAGCATCTCCCAGCCCGCGAAGGTGCACGTGCCGGGCACCGGCATCCCCACCAGCGGGCCGATCTTCAACGCCTGATAGGCGTACGCGAAGCAGTGCCCGTCGCTGTAGTTGGCCTCGCCTGCCATGGCTACGCTCGGCTTCGTCCAGCGGAAGAACGGCTCGAAGCCGACGCTGCGCGTGTCCGTGGTGTAGTTGAAGAACCGCTGGCCGGTGAGGAACATGGACAGGTCACCCACCAGGTCGCCGCCACCGTTGAACCGCGTGTCCACCACGATCCCCTTCCGATCGGCGAACTTGCCCATGACCTCTTCGTACGTGGTGCGGTACGAACGGTCGTTCATGCCGGGGATGTGGACGTAGCCCAGCTGCCCGTCACTCAGGCTGTCCACCTCCTGCTCGTTGCGCCGCACCCAGCGGTCGTAGAGCAGCCGGTTCTCCTCCCCGAGCGTGATGGGCTCCACCACGATCTCCCGCCGCGCCTTGCCGTCGGCCACCACCAGCAGCGTCCGCTCGCCGGCCTTGCGGTTCAGGTAGGCGGACGGATCCACGTCGGGGGCGATGGCCTGGCCGTCGATGGACTCGATGATCATGCCGGGCCGCACGTCCATGCCCGGGCGGTCCAGCGGCCCGTTCTTCACCACCTCCACCACCTTCATGCCGGCACCGTTCCAGGCCTGGTCGTAGAAGACGCCCAGCGACGCCGTCTGGTCGTCGGCGGGCTCCCTGGCGCCGTAACGCGCTTCGCTGTGGCTGATGTTCAGCTCGCCCAGCATCTCGCTGAGCACCTCGGCGAAGTCGTACCCGTCGCCCACGTAGGGCAGGTACTTCTCGTAGACGGGCTTCAGCGCATCCCAGTCCACGCCGTGGTAGCCCGCGGTGTAGAACGTCCCCTTCGTCCGCCGCCACACGTGCTCGAACATGTACGCCCGCTCGGCGGCCGCATCGACGGTCATCTCGCCCCGGATGTCCACGTTCGTCCGCTTGCCGCTCGCCGGGTCGATCTTCGAGATCCGGCCGTCCGCCAGCAGGTACAGGGTCTTCCGATCCCTGTCCCACGACAGGCTGGCGCGGTTGGCGTTGAGCGTGGCCAGCAGCTTGGTCTCATGGGTGCGCGGCTTCGTGGTCCACAGGTTCAGCCCCTTCTCGAAGCGCGCCAGGTAGTACAGGGTCTCCCCGTCCTTGCTGAGCACGGCATCGCCCAGCGACGCGGAGTTGACCGTGAGGCGCGCCTTGCGCAGCGCCACGTCTTCCAGGTCCAGCGCCACCGGCTCCACCGCCTTCGCCTCGGCGCGGCCCGGCTTCTCCTCGGCGCGGTCCTCCTTCCCCGCCGCGTCGGGCTTGGGCTTGTTCTGCTCCTCCTGGTCCTTCAGCAGCGCGTAGTCGTCCTTGCTCAGACGGAACCGGTCCCACGCGTCCCGCGTGAAGAACATGGCGTAGACATCGAACTGGGAACCGCCGGAATGGGCGGAGGAGGCAAGGCCGTCGCGGTTGGTCAGCCAGAGCATGGCCTCGCCGCCCAGCACCCAGTCGCCCCGCCGGTCCTCGAAGCCGCTCTTCGTCAGGTTGACGACCTCGCCGCTACCGTCCGCCTTCACGAGACCCACCTCGCCGAACGCGATGCCCGGGACCGCGTAGTCGAACAGCAGCCACTGGCCGTCGGGGCTCCACTGGAAGTACTGGCCGCTGTCGCTGGTGGAGAACACCTGGTCGGCCGTCAGGAGCGTGCGCGACTTGCCCGACGCCACGTCCAGCACCCGCACGTTGCTGCGATCCTGGACGAACGCGATCTGTTTCCCGTCCGGCGAGTACCGGGGCTGCGTGTACTCGTGGCGGTCGTCCAGCAGAGGCGTCTCCCGCACCAACGTCGACGCGTAGAAATACGGCTCGGCGTCCCGGGTCCGCTTCGCCTCGTAGATGCGCCAGCGCCCGTCGCGCTCCGAGGCGTACAGCAGCGCCTTGCCGTCGGGCGAGAACGACACGTCGGACTCCCGCGCCGCCGTGTGGGTGATCTGCTTCGTCG
>CAZUFP010000042.1:0-36630 GCA_964619835.1 uncultured Gemmatimonadaceae bacterium
GATGGGTGCGGACTGGTACCGCTGCAGCACATCGTTCACGGCCTTCTGATACTGGGCGGCCTGCGACTTGGGCGAAGCCTCCGCGAGGCCCCGGTCGGCCCGGGCCATGAACGTCATGATGTTGCGGTTGTACGGGTCGAACTCCAGCACCTTGTTCGCCGCGTCGATCAGCTCCTGGAACATCGGGGCCAGCCTCTGGTTCATGGCCGCCGTGTCCGCGGACTGCGTCGAGTCCTTCTCGATCCTCTGCGCCTCCGAGTACAACGACTGAACCAGGTTGTACCAGCTGTCCCGGGAGTACGGATTCAGCTTGGCCGCGGTCCGGAACGCGTCGGCGGCACGCTTGAAGGAATCGGAATTGAAGAAGCCGATCCCGATCTGGAAGTACTCGCTGTACCCGAGGTCCTGACGCGTCAGCAAGCTGTCGTAGATGGCCTGCGCGGAATCAGTCTTACCGCCGCGCGTCAGCATCTCCGCCAGGTTCACCTTGGTGTTCAGGTCGTTCGGGTTGTACTTGAGGAAGTTCTGCAACACCTGGGCGGCTTCGTCGAAACGCCCCTCGCGGGCCAGGAGCTGCGCCATGTTGTTGGTCGCCAGCTGCTCCGAGTCCTTCCACGACGCTAGCTGCTGTTCGTTCAACGAATCCCGCTTGGAGCTCTGGATGATGTCCAGCGCCTCACGGTATGCCTTGATGGCCTTGTCGGAGTCGTTGTTCTGCAGCGCGACCCAGGCCAGGTTCATCAGCGCTTCCGGCCGGCCCTGATAGAGCATGTTCGCGTCGGCGAACAGCTCGCCGGCCTTCTCGATGTTCCCTGCGTTGACCGCGGCGACCCCCTGGTTGTAGGCCAGGATCCAGGCCTGTTCCCGCTCGCCGTCGATCTCCGGCTTGTAAGCCGGATACAGGTCCTGCGCCTTGGTGAAGAGCGAGTCGGCGGCCACAAAGTGGCCCAGGCCGGCCTGCGCCTGCCCCATCAGATAGTACGCCTTCGGGTTCTGAGCGTCTTCCTGCTGCGCCTGGGTAGCCGCGTCCAACGCCTTCTGATACAGGTCCTGGGCCGTGCTGTCCGGCGCCGACACCGCGCGCGCCAGGAACAGCGAGGCGGCCCGCGTCTGCCCGTTCTCACTCGGCTTGATGCCGCCCTGGTCGGGCGACGCAGCGCCGGCGCTTCCGCCTGTGGTCGCGCAGCCCGCGACGAGTCCGGCGGCCAGTGCAAGGATGATCCCGCGCATCCGGTTCATCCGTGAACCTCCGTGGTTTAGGGTGTAGTGTCGTTTCATTGTCATCATCCTTTCGGCTCTCCGTCGATTTCCCGATCGAAGGCGAGCCGAGCTTCGTACGGTGCGATGCCCAACACCCGCGCCGCCCGCTCTACATCGTCGTACTCCGGTTTGCTGCGCTCGGTGCCATCCGGCAGGCGCACTCTCTTCAACCGGATCCGCTGGCCCCGCCATTGCACCGCATCCTCGCGGCGCGCCAACATGGACCGCTCAACCGGCCAGCGCCGCACGCCGATTGTGCTCGATCCCGCGAACAGGGCGCGCTCCACCCCATCCAGTCGCGGGCGTTCCACCAGCATCTCCAACCTGAGCCCCGGCCGACCCTTCTTCATCCCCACCTGCAACACCACCGCGTCCCGGGCACCCGCTTCCAGAACGGCCTGCTGGACCGCTGCCGCATACTCCGGAAGCATGTCATCCATGTCTGCCTGCACCATGAACAGCGGCGCCTCTTCGGCCGCCGCCTCACACTCGAGCACACGCAAACAGTTCGGATGATCCGACGGATCCCGGGTTCCCGCACCGAACCCCGAACGACCGAGGATCACCCCGCCCGGCGCAACGCCGCCCCCCGTCAGTTCCGCGAGCAGAGCGGCGCCCGTGGGCGTCGTGCACTCCCCCTCGAACCCGCTGTCCAGCACGTGCAGACCCGCCAACAGCTTCGCCGTCGCCGGCGCGGGCACCGGGTACCGGCCGTGGGACATGTCCACGTACCCCCGGCCCACTGCCACCGGTCGAGCGTAGAACGCCCCATACCCCAATTCCGCGACGCCGGCCGTGGCGCCGAGCACGTCCAGGATCGTGTCCAGCGCCCCCACTTCGTGGAAGTGGACCGCTTCAACGTCGATCCCGTGCACCTCCGCCTCCGCCACCGCGATGCGCCGGAACACCTGGCCGGCCCGTTCCCGCACAGCCGGCGGCACCGGCGCGGTGTCGATGATGCCGAGCACGTCCGACAACCCGCGATGGCGGTGCTCATGCGGCAGATCGAACTCCACCCGGCCGCAGGACACGCCCGCCCGTTCCACCCTGCTGACCCGGACGCCAGCGTTCACGCCGAGCGAGTCGACGACATGGCGCAGCCAGTCGGCCGGGAGCCCGAGGTCCACCAGCGCGCCCAGCACCATGTCGCCGCTGATCCCGGCGAACGGATCGAAGATCAGGCCGCGCATCGGCCCCGGAACATCGCAGGCATAGAACAAAAAAACATATGCGACCGCGCGTCTATCGTCAAACGGCGCCGGCTCAGCGTTCGGCCAGCGCATCGTCCAGCATGGCCTGTGTGGCCGTGGGACCCAAGGCCTGCATGATGGCGGCCAGGGGCGGCCCATGCTCGTCCCCGGTGAGGGCCAGCCTCAGGGGAATGTACAACGCCTTGCCCTTCACACCCGCGTCCGTTCCGGCCTGGCGGATGGCGGCTTGAACGGCCGACTCGTCCCACGTGTCTGTGGCGGCGAAGGTGTGTCGGGCCGCCTCCACGACGTCCCGGGCGCCCGGGACCGCGAGGCCGGCGTCACGCCTCGCGCGCGCGTCGGCGTCCAGGCCGGGCACGAAGGGGGCCAGCAGGCCATCGATGTCCGAGAAGGCGGCCAGGTGGCTGCGGACCGCCTGGAGGATCGTCGGCAGGCCCTCCTCCCGTACCGGGTACCGCCCCCGGTCGATGTACGGGCGCACGGCGGCCATGAGCGCATCGGGGCCCATGGCGTCGATGTGCTTGGCGGACAACCAGCGAAGCTTGTCGGGGTCGAACACCACGTCCGCGGTGCCGATCCGATCCAGGGAGATCTCGCGGACGAGGCGCTCGCGGTCCAGGACCTCGTCGCCCGAAGGACTGGACCAGGAGAGAAGAGACAGGTAGTTGACCACCGCGTCGGGATGGTAGCCTTCGCTGCGGTAGGCCGAAAGCGGGCGGGCGCCGTGGCGTTTGGACAGCTTCTGGCGGTCCGGGCCGAGCACCGTCGGCACGTGGGCGAAGGCGGGCCGCTGGAACCGCAGAGCATCGAACAGCAACGCCTGCCGCGGTGTGTTCGACAGGTGCCCCGCCCCGCGGATGACGTGACTGATGGCCATGGCCGCATCGTCTACGACGACGGCGAAGTTGTACGTGGGCAGTCCATCGGAGCGAAGCAGGATGAAGTCGCCGATGTCGTCCCGATCGACGCGCACCGTGCCGCGGACCGCGTCCTGGATCTCCACCGGCTCGCCCTCGGGCACGTGGAAACGGATCGTCGGCGTCCTGCCTTCCCGCTGGAACGCCGCCTTTTGCTGGGACGTCAGGTGCAGGCAGGTGCCGTCGTAGTGAGGCTTCTCACCCCGGGCCATGGCCTGCTCCCGGCGCTCTTGCAGCTCGTCCGGTGTGCAGTAGCAATGAAACGCCTTCCCCTCGGCGAGGAGCCGCTCCGCCTGGGCGCGATAGTGCGGCAGCCGTTCGCTCTGGCGGTACGGCCCGTAGGCGCCGGGGGTGGAGCCGTCGGCGCGCGGGCCTTCATCGGGGTCCATGCCGAGCCATGCCAGGTCTTGCAGGATGCCGCTCTCGGAATCCTCGAGGTTCCGGTCCACGTCGGTGTCCTCGATGCGCAGGACGAACGTGCCGCCGTGGTGCCGGGCGAGGAGCCAGTTGAGCACCGCGATACGTGCGTTTCCGACGTGCAGGCTGCCGGTCGGGCTGGGGGCGAAGCGAACGCGGAATGAGCTCATGAAGCCAGATGCTCCAGGATGCGTTGTGCGAGTTGTTCGGAGAAGCCCGGCACGGCGGCGATCTCCTCCGCCGTGGCCTGACGCAGCGCCCGGACACTGCCGAACCGGCTGAGCAGCACCCGCTGCCGGCCTGGTCCGATGCCCGGGATATCCGCCAGCTCGCTGGAGATCGTGCGGCGCTTGCGCAGTTTACGGTTGTACTCGATGGCGAACCGGTGGGCCTCGTTGCGGATCCGCTGAAGCAGCCGGGACGCTTCACTCGTGCGCGCCAGCGGCAGCGGATCGGACCGGCCTTCGGCGTACACTTCCTCCTCCCGCTTGGCCAGGGCGAACAGCGCCACGTCGGGCGCGCCGGCGGCCCGAACCGCGGCGGAGGCGGCCGAGAGCTGGCCCTTGCCACCGTCGATCACGGCCAGTTCGGGCATGGGCAGGTCTTCCTCTGAGCGACGGCGGAAGTAGCGGCCCACGACCTCGGCCATGGAGCGAAAGTCGTCATTGCCCCAATCGCCGCGGATGCGGAACCGCCGGTACTCGTTCTTGTTCGGCGTGCCATTGGAGAATACGACGGCGCTGCCCACGACCTCGCTGCCCTGGGTGTGGGAGATGTCGAAGCATACGATGAGGCGGGGCACGACCTTGAGCGCCAGGGCCTCCTGAAGCTCGTAGAGGACGTCGTCCGCTCGGCGTGGTGCCGCTTCTTCCAGGACGGCGCGTTCCTCCAGCATGTGCCGCGCGTTCTGGGCCGCCAGGTCCACGAGCCGCCGTTTCCCGCCCCGCTGAGGCACCCGGGCGTGCAGCCGCCGCAGCGCGACCTCGTTCAACAGGAACTCCAGGGCTTCCCGGTCCTCGAACTCTCCCGGGAACAGGATCTCGCGCGGGAGGTCGGCCGTTCCCTCGTCGCCCCGGCCCAGGTAGAAGCGGGTGGCCACGGTGGATAAGAGAGTCTGCTCGTCCTCCGTCTGGAGGTTCTCGAACTGCGCGACCTCCCGGCCCAGCAGCTTGCCACCCCGGATCCGCAGCTGCACGGCGGATGCACGGTCTCCATCCCGGGCCACGCCGATGACGTCCTGGTCCCCGCCGCGGACGTCCAGGGCACGCTGGCGCCGCTCGATGGAGTCCAGGCCCGTAAGGACATCACGCAGTGTCGCGGCACGCTCGTAGTCCAGGGACTCCACCGCCTTCCGCATCTCGTTCTCCGCCCGCCGGCGGACGGCGTCGGTGTGCCCGCCCAGGACATCCAGGATCTCATCCATCATCCCCCGGTAGTCGGGTTCGCTCTGCAGGCCGACGCAGGGCGCCTTGCAGCGTCCGATGTGGTAGTCCAGGCAGGGGCGGGACGGCGCGTCGGTAGGGAGATCGTAGCGGCAGCTCCGCACCGTGTAGGCCCGCTTGATCACGTCCAGCGCCTGGCGCATGGGGCCCACGTCCGTGTACGGGCCGAAGTAGCGGCCGCCGTCGTTCTCGAGCCGGCGGGTCACGAAGACCCGTGGAAACGGCTCCTGGACCGTGACCTTGATGTAGGGATACCGCTTGTCGTCCCGGAGCTGGATGTTGAACGGCGGGCGGTGCTCCTTGATGAGGTTGGCTTCCAGCAACAAGGCTTCGGCTTCCGAGCCGACGACGATGGTGTCCACGTCACGCACCCGCCGCAGCATCTCGCGGTTCTTGAGCGACGACGTCGGGTCCTGGGAAAAGTGGCCTCGCACCCGGGCGCGGAGCGATTTCGCCTTCCCGATGTACAGGATGTCCCCCCGTCCGTTGCGGAACAGGTACACGCCCGGCTCCCGGGGCAGGTGCTTCAGCTTCTTTTCCAGGATCTCGTTCACAACGCGTCGCCGCTCCCACAACCACTTCCCGGCGCCGACCACGGCCCGGAGCCCATGCCAGTATACCCGCGCTGCGGAGGGCGTTCCGTCATTTCCGTCCGCGGCGCCCTCTCAGGCGACCCAGCACCCGGTCCGCCTCGCCCAGACCCAGGACGTGGCCCAGCCACAGGTAGACGGCGCCGAACCCGCCCACGCCCACACCCATCCGCACGATGTTCGCCACGCCCAGGCCCGAGAACTTCAATGCGCTCAGAGACGGCAACACCTCGACCAGCCCCCGCCCTGCCGCCGCCGCCACGGTGCCTGCCAGGATCATGCGCATGAGGGGGCGCACGGGCGGAGCCACCGGGCCCAGATGCTGGCCCAGCCTCCGGCGCAGGATCCACCATTCCAGCCATGCCGCCAGTCCGGCGGCAAGGGTCAGGCCCAGAGTGCCAAGGCCGCCAATGGCCGGCGGACGCCAGAACCCGAATCCGTAAGGGCCGAAAGACGCTGCCGGCAGGCGCAGTCCGCCGATGGCCACGGCCGGCGTGTGCACGGCTTCGAGCTGGACCATCAACGCCACGCCCAGGACGGCGGCGGTCGCCACGCGGATGGCCGCCGTTTTGGCCGGGGTCTTCGTATCGTGGAGGGCGAAGAACGCGGAGGAGAACAGTCGAGTCCCCGTCGAGGCGAACAACCCCAGGGTGAAGCCCAGCAGCACGATCCACACGAGCAGCGTATCCGCGTGCCCGAACGCGCCCCGCTGGTACAGGGCGGCGACGATGAGGTCCCCCAGGGCCAAGTAGCCCAGGATCGTGGGCACCACGAAGAACGCCATGCGTTGGAGCCCCGCGTTGACCCGCTCGCGAAGCCGGTCGCGCTCCTGCGCCCGCTCCCGGGCAAGCTCCGGCAACTCCGCGGCCGCTACCGACATGCCGAACAGGCTCACAGGCAGCATGTATAGCGTCTGCGCGTACGCCAGCGTGGCCACGGACCCGATGGCCAGCAGCGAGGCCAGGAACAGGTCCACCCACCCCGCGATCTGGACCACGCCGCGGCCCGCGACGACCGGCAGGGCGTTCCGGACCGTGGTGCGCAGGCCGGCCAGCCGAACGTCCCACCGGATCTTCAGCGAACGCTCCAGCCGGAGGACCCAGGGCAGCTGCACCAGGAACTGGAGGGCACCGCCCAACAGGGCGGCCCAGGCGACCATGGTGGCCAGGGATGGCTGCAGGGAGGGCTGCGCCAGCCGGAAGCCGAACAATAGCATCGCCGCGATCATGGCCCCGTTCCACACCACGGGAGCCACGTACGGAACGAAGAAACGGCGATGGCTGTTGAGAATGCCGAGGGACCATGCCGCCAGCACCATCAGGCCGGCCATGGGGAAGATGATGCGAACCAGCCGGACCGTCAGGTCGAACCGTGGGTCGCCGGCGTAGCCCGGCGCGAGGATGGCGACCAGCACGGGCGCGGCCAGGATGCCGATGAGGGCCAGTGCACCGGCGAGGGCCAGTAGCAGCGCGAACACCGCCCCGGCCACACGCCCGGCCTCCTTCTCACGACCCTGGTGCAGCAGCTCCGCGTACACCGGGATGAACGAGGCGCTCAGGGTCCCTTCGCCCAGCAGCTGCTGCAGCACACCCGGCACGCGCAAAGCCGCCCGCAACGCGTCCAGTGAATAGGACGTTCCCAGGAACCGGGCGAACAATGCTTCCCGCACCAGCCCGGAGATCCGGCTCAAAAAGATGCCCGCTGCCACCCATTGGGCGGAGCGGGCGGACGTACGCCGACTCACGGGCTCACTCGGGTTCATTGCCCGGCGGCAGAGCATCCTGAGCCGCGCGCTTCTCGAGGAGCCGCTGGACGAACTCGCCCTGCTCCCGCAGCTCCTGCACGGTGGCGCTCAACCGCTCCACGTCACTCTCCAACGCGCCCAACCGTGCCGAAACACCACTCTCCACCTCCCCGCCGTCCTTTTCCAGACGCTTCGCGAGGGCGCGGCCGAGCTGGGAGTCCAGGATCACCGCGACGAGCGGGATCAAAAGGGCGATGATGATGATGATCCAGAGCATGACCCGTAATCATACCCTGTACGGAGGGACCGGAGCAAGCCGATTCTCCGCGGTCAACCGCACCGAACCCCGTCCCATCCGCCCGGCGCCCGATCCAGCCGCACCTCCATCCGGTCCAGGATGTCCTGAAGCAGGTCGCGCCCGTAACGGGAGATGTACTGGTACACGTTCAGCACGCGCTCCTGCGGCTTGTTGTACGGTTTCAGGTTGTCGGATGCCTTCTGAATCTGGTCCACGGCGATCTCGTGCTGCTGCCGCACATGCTGACGGATCTTCTTCTCCGCGTCCGACAACGCCTGGAAACTGGCGTTGCGCGCATGGAAGATGGGGCCTTTCAGGGTCGGGTCCACGGGTCGGGAAGCATCGAAGAGGCTCTGGTATCCTTCCTGGATGGACTGGCGCAGCGCGGACAGGGCCGCCATGGCGGCCTCCGGCATCTCGTCGCGCAGGTAATCTGCCGCTACCTCGTGCGCTGGCTGCTCGAAGGTGTCCAGGTCCAGACCCAGCTTTTCCAGGACCTTGCGCACCTTCGTCTCCACCAGGGTGACGCTGAAGCGCGGAAAGACCAGCGGCATGCCCACGCCGTGCGCCTCGAACAGGCAGCCCGTCTGCGCCAGGTAGCGCAGCTCGCCGGGGCCCGCCACGTAGGCCAGCGTCGGGAACACGTGGCTCTCCAACACCGGCCGCAGCAACACGTTCGCGGAAAATCCGTCCCGATCCCGTTCGAACATGTCCCACAGCTCCGCATCCGTCAGCCGGCGATGCGACGCGCGCAACACCCAGCCGCCGTCGTCGCGCAGGATGCGCTCGCGGCCGTGGGCGTCCTCGTAGAACACGTTCGTCGCGCCCTCGATGATGCTCACCTGGGCGTCGTAACCCGCGTCCGCCAGCCGCGCCGTCTGCCGCGCCAGGCGTTGCTCGTGGTCCGCCGCCCCGGCCAGCTCCTTTCGGATCACGGCCGCGCCCAGCGCTCGAACCGCCCCGGCCTGCGCATCCGTCACCAGCAGATCGAAAGGGCCGAAGAGGTCCTGCACCGTCTCCTTGAACGCCCGCGCCACCGTCTTTCCCGGCTGGTACGCTGCCCTCAACTTCTCCAGCATCTCTCCGCTAAAGTCTGACTCAGGAAGTATTTCCGTTAGCTCGTCTAAAGCGGATTCGATTTCCTTGCCCAGCACTCGGCGGCCCATGGACGGGCGCCGGTCGCTGCCGAGGCCCAGCTCCAAGCGGCGTGGCCGGTTTTCGCGGTCGAGCAGATCGGCGTGGTTCACCTCGTCCCAGTCGTGGTCATCGGACGCCACCCAGAAGAGGGGGGCGACCGGCACGTCGAGGGCCTGCTCCAGGGCTCGCGCCAGGGCGATGGCGGAGAGTGTCTTGTGCACCGTGTAGAGAGGGCCGGTGAACAGGCCAGTCTGCTGCCCCGTGGTCACGAAGAAGCCTTCTCCGGCAGCGATGCGCTCGAGCCGAGCCGCGGCGGCTTCGCTTGTGGGCGTGATGGCCTCGGCCATCCGGGCGAGCCGCCCGGCATCGAAGCGCGCCCGGACTTCGTCGGACTTGCGGCGATACGCCTCCACGTCCAGCGGGAAGCCGGGAAAGAAGGCAGCGACGGACCGGGCGCCTTCCAGGTAGTCGTCGACCAGGCCGGCGCCGGACAGTGAATGGACGTGCAGCTCGAGACTCAGATCCGCCTCCTCTCGGGGAAGGGCGCGCGCGGCGTCAGCCGGCGCCTTTGTGGTACGGTTCACCCCTCGCGATGGTCCCGGCGCGGTAGATCTGCTCCGCGAGGTTCAGTCGTGCGAGTTCATGGGGCAGGGTGAACGCGGACAGGGAAAGCCGGTGTCGGGCGCCGGCGATCGCGTCCGGGGCCAGACCCAGGGCGCCGCCGATGAGGAAGGCGGCGCCGGCGGCGGATTGCACGGCGAGGTCCTGCAGGTAGCGGGCGAGCTTGCCGGAGCTCCACGCGGCTCCCATGCGTGTCACAGCCACGGTCTCGACGCCGGCGGGGACCGCGGCGAGCAGCCGGGCCGATTCCGCGGCGCGCACAGCCGTAGCCGTTCCGCGCGCCTTCTCTTCCTTCACCTCGATGGCTTCGAACGGCCAGTAACGTGCGGCTCGCGCTTCGTATTCCCGGATCGCCGGAGCGAGGAGGCGGCCGGGACGTCCCACGGCCACCAGGAGCACCTTCACGCCAGCCTCTCCGGAGCCGCCGCCTTCTTCGGGTCGGCGGTGCCGCGGAGCACGGTATCGACGCGGAACCGCTCATCGGCCTCGGGCCAGTCCACGTTGTGGTGCAGTCCCCTGCTCTCCTTTCGCCAGCGTGCGGACCGGACGATGAGCAGTGCGGTTTCCACCAGATTACGGGTGGAGAGCATCGTTGCGTGCGTACGCTCCCGGGCGAACCTGCGCAGGACCTCGTCCCGCAGCTCGTGCAGGCGGTCCTCCGCCCGCTTCAACCGGTCGTCGGAGCGCACGATGCCGGCGTCCGTCCACATGAGCTTGCGCACGGCATCCTGGATGGCAAGCCAATCCTCTTCCGTGGGAGCCGCCGACCCGCCGTAGGAGGGGCGAGCCCGGGCGTGCTTCGGCGGCGCGTCGGAATGCTGCAGGCGCCCGAGAACGTCATTGGCCGCCCGATGGCTGTAGACCACGGCCTCCAGGAGGGAGTTGGAGGCTAGCCGGTTGGCGCCATGAACGCCCGTGCACGCCACCTCGCCCGCAGCATACAGGCCCGGAAGATCGGTTCGCCCGTCGTGGTCCGTGCGCACGCCGCCGCACGAGTAATGGGCCGCCGGGACGACGGGGATGGGCTCTGTGAGGATGTCGATGCCGTGCTCCGCGCACGCCGCCAGGATGTTCGGGAAACGGCGTTTGATGGTGTCGGTGGGGATGGGCGACAGATCCAGCCATACGTGCGGGGCGCCGGTTTCTTTGAGTACGCGGTCGATCTCGCGTGCCACGACATCACGGGTGGCGAGGGAGCCCAGAGGATGGGACCGGACGACGGGTTCGCCGTCCAGCGTCCGCAGAACGGCCCCTTCGCCGCGCACTGCCTCGGAGATCAGGACGGCGCGCCCCTCCGCGGGATAGAGGGCGGTGGGGTGGAACTGCACGAACTCCAAGTTCGCGACGGAGGCACCGGCGCGGTACGCCATCGCGACGCCATCGCCGGTGGCGATCTCCGGATTCGTCGTGTGTTGGTAGACGCGTCCGAGTCCGCCCGTGGCGAGGAGCGTGAACCGGGCGTAGAACGGCTCCACTTCCCCGGTGTCGACACTGAGCACGTCGACGCCGGAGCAGCGGAGGGAGCCGGAGCTGCCGTCCACGATGAGCTCCACCGCTTCGTGGTCCTCCAGGATCTCGATGTTGGAGTGTTGCTCCACGGCGGCGAGGAGCGCCCGCTCGATCTCGTGGCCCGTGAGGTCGTCCGCGTGGACAATCCTCCGGTTGCTGTGGCCCCCTTCGCGACCCAGGGACAGCTGGCCCTGGGTGCGGGTGAAGGCGACGCCCCAGTCCATGAGCTCCTGGATGCGGGCGGGGCCTTCCTGAACGAGGTTCCGCACGGCGGTTTCGTCGCACAGGCCGGCCCCGGAGCGGAGAGTATCCGCGACGTGCGACGCGAAGCTGTCGTCGGGGCTCATGACGGCGGCAATGCCACCCTGGGCGAAGTTCGTATTGGAATGCGACCGATGCTTCTTCGTGATGAGCGTGACATCCGTGCCGTCGGCCACATTGAGGGCGAAGCTGAGGCCGGCACTGCCGCTTCCAATGACCAGGACACCTGTCCGATGGACGCTCACGGTGAGACCCGGGCCAGGGTTTCCTTCAACACGTCCTCCCCTTCTTCCACGACGACCTGTTGATCGAGGACCCAGAGGAAGTCCGGATCCATGAGCTCACAGAGCTTAACCGCATCCTTGGCCGTCGTCACGAGGCTACGCCCGCGCGCCGCGCGCCGGATCACGGCGACGTCGCCTGCACCGTAGCGGTAATGGTCCGCAAATTCCAGCAGTTCCACAACGGTGGCACCCGCCGCCCGGGCTTGTTCAACGAAGGCTTCCGGCTGCCCGATGGCGGCGACGGCCACGCATTCCGCCGGCGGGTTGCCCCGAGCCTTGCCGTCCGCCGTTCTCCAGCCGGAGGCCGCCAGATAGACGCGCACGACGGGGCGGTCCACGATCCGTTCCAGCGCGTTCGCCACCTGCCGGGCGGATTCCGCATCCGCCGATCGACGGGTCACCACGAGCACATCGGCGCGCCGCAGCGCTCGCAGGGGTTCTCTCCAGGGTCCGCGCGGCAACATTGGTGCCGTTCCCGTCCAGGTTTCGGCGGCCACCAGGACGAGGTCCACGTCCCGGGCCATGCGTCGGTGTTGAAAACCATCGTCCATGACCAGCACCGTGGCGCCCTGCGCAACGGCTTCCAGGGCGGAGGCTCGCCGATCTTTGCCCGCCACGACCGGCGTGTCCGCGTACCAGGACCGGTGCAGGAGCGGCTCGTCATCGGCGTAGCCGCCGTGAAGGATGCCCGGCCGCGCGCCACGTTCCTGGAGCCTGGCCACCAGCCAGCGCGTCATGGGCGTCTTCCCGGTGCCTCCCACCGTGAGGTTGCCCACACTCAGCACCGGAACGGGGGCCGTCCAGGCACGCATTGCCCCGACGTCGAACGCCTTGCGGTAGAGCCAGGCCGCGAAGCGGAACAACACCGCCGGGAAGGCCAGAAGACATCCGACCATGCCATCCGCCGGGCGTCCCGCCCGCCAGCGGCGTTCTATTCGGGTTCGCAGCCGTTCACGCCCACGCGGCATCGAGCTGCTCCGTGAGCCGGTCCAGATCGCCTTCCACCCGGAGGGCAAGAGCCTGCATCTCGTCCGGTTCCGCGTCCGGAGGGATCCAGAGGGGTTCCCCGTACCTGATATCGACGCGGGCGAACGGCTTGGGCACCAGGAACCGATCCCAGCTCTCGAACCACCAGGCCCTGTCGGCGGCGGCGGCGACGGGAATGACCGGTGCGCCGGTGCGTTGCGCGATCACGAGGGAACCCGTCTTCAGCTTCTGTTTGGGTCCGCGCGGGCCGTCAGGCGTGATGGCCACCGAGCGCCCTCCCTTCACCTGCGCCAACAGCGCCAGCAGACTTTCCCGGGCGCCTTTGCTGCTGGAGCCTCGCACGGGCACGTACCCCCAACGACGCACGACGCGGGCGATGTATTCGCCGTCGCCGGAGCGGCTGATGAGGGTGCCCATCCCCTCCCCTCGGTGGTAATGGGCCAGCGGCAGCAGCCGGCCGTGCCAGAGCACGTACACGATGGGCTTCCCGGCGGCCATGAACGGCGCGCGGTGTTCGTGGCCTGTGACCCGGTAGCGGACGGTGGACAGGAGGCCGGTCAGGGACGCGTAGCCCAGGGCGCCTCCCAGCGCGTATTGGATCTCGCGTTTCATGCGCGCCCCAGGAGGTCCGCCGCGAGGTTGACGACCCGATCCGCCGTCGAACGTCCGTCCTGTTCAGGCTGCAGGGCCGCACGTACGCGCTTCAGTCCCGCCAGCGCGTGTTCTCTCGGCGGACCGGCGTCCACGAGCGGCAACAGCGCCCCGGCGAGTGCGTCCGGCGTGGCCGCGCCCTGGAGCAACTCCGGGGCGAGGCGCTCTCCCGCCACGAGGTTCACCAGTCCGATGTGCTCCACGTCCACCAGACGGCGCGCGATCCAGAAGGTCACCGGGTGGGTGCGGTACGCGATGACCATCGGCACGCCCGCCAGTGCCGTTTCCAGCGTGGTCGTTCCGGATTTGACCAGGGCCGCATGGGCGTGGGCCAGCAGGGCCCGCGGCCCATCCGCCAACGGAACGCGCACGTCGGCGTAGAGAGAAGCCGGCACGTCGGCGGCTCGGGCCACCACAGGCTGCACATCCGGGCGTTGGTTGCGCAGCCGGTCGGCCGCAGCCAGAAACAGGCCGAGGTGACGTTCCACTTCCTGGCGGCGAGAACCGGGGAAGATGGCCAGGACCGGCCGCTGCGGATCGATGCCGAGGTCCTGGCAGAACGCCGCACGGTCCACCGGGTCGTGCGGCAGGTCCAGGAGAGGGTGGCCCACGAAGCGCGCGTCCGCCCCGTACGCGCGGAACAGAGGGACCTCGAACGGTAGCACGACAGCCAGCCGATCCGTCACGCGCGCAAGATCGGCGGCCCGGCTGCGGTGCCACGCCCAGACCTGCGGGGCGATGTAGTAGAGGACGGGCAGGCCGTCGGCGTGCGCGGACCGCGCGAGACGCAGGTTGAAGCCGGGGTAGTCGATGGGCAGGACCAGGTCGGTACCGCGCCGGCGGATCTCCGCCCTCATCCGGCGCAGGAGGTTCAGGAAGAACGGCAGGTGCCGGACCACTTCCGCGAATCCCAGCACGGCGAGGCGATCGAAATCGGCGAGCACCTCCACGCCCGCGCGGGCCATGCGGGGCCCACCGAGGCCGAACAGCTGTGCGCCGGGCCACGCCCGCAACAGAGCCGCCGCCACCGCCGCCCCGTGCGCGTCCCCCGAAGGGTCACCCGCGGAAAGGAAGATGCGCGGCGCCGGTTGGCTCATCCGAGACGGGCCAGATACCAGATCACGAAGCCCACCACCACCAGGGCCACGATGAGTTTCCACAAGGCCGGTGGCTTGGTGGGGCCTCTGGCCTGCTCCTTACGTTCTCGCCGTATTCGTAGCAGCGACATGATCCTCTATGCGCTCGACGATCTCCAGTGCGACGGCCAACGCCCGGCGCCCGGCGGCTCCATCCACCGCCACGTTCGCTTCCCCGGCGGCGGCACGCACAAAGCTTTCCAGCTCCACGCGCAGCGGCTCGGCCCCATCGCCCACGAGGGAGACCCGTTCGATGATCTCCTCCAACCGTTCCGCGGCGAGGGGTTCACCTGGCTCGAAAGCCAGCCCGGGTCGCAGGCGCAGGAATTCGCCCCGGCCAGCCCCCAGGTCCAGGCTGATGTAGCCGGACCGCTGGAAGAATCGGAACTTTCGCACCCGTTCCAGAGACACCCGGCTGGCCGTGAGATTGGCCACACCGCCGCCCTCGAATTCCAGGCGCGCGTTGGCGATGTCCGGCCGGGCCGTGAGGACCGGTACGCCGGCGGCCGCGATGTGCGTCACCGGCCGGTGGACCAGGCTGAGGAGAAGGTCCAGATCGTGGATCATCAGGTCCAGCACGACGGCCACATCCGTTCCCCGTGGACCGAACGGCGCCAGCCGGTGGCATTCCACGAACAGGGGCTCAGCCAGGTACGGCTCTGCCGCACGGAGAGCGCTGTTGAAACGCTCCACGTGCCCGATCTGCACCAACACGCCGTGCGCGGCTGCCTCTTCCAGGATGCGGTCCGCCGCCTCCAGCGAGGGAGCGATGGGCTTCTCGATGAGCATGTTCACCCCGTGCTGCGCCGCCTGCACGGCAACCGCTTCGTGGGTGACGGTCGGCACCGCCACCACCACGGCATCCGCGGTGTCCAGCAACGGGTCCAGCTCGCCGAACGTGGGCACGCCCAACGTCGCTCCCACTTCGGCCAGCCGTGCGGGGTCGGTGTCGTGTACGCCCACCATGTGCACGCCAGCCATGTCCGCCAGAATGCGCGCGTGGTGGAAGCCCAGGCTCCCCACGCCGATCACGCCGACGTTCATCATGGCCAGACCCTGCGTCGCTGGTCAGAGGGACACGCCACGTTCGCTCTCTTCGAAGAAACGGAGGAACAGATCGACTTCCGGCAACATGTCAAGCTCGGCCCGGGCGCGTTCCAACGCCTGCGTCACGTTCAGGGCGGACCGGAACATGACGCGGTACGCCCGCTTGAGCTCCCGGCGCGCCTCCGCGGAGAAGCCCCGTCGCTGAAGCCCCACGCTGTTCAGGCCCGCCATCTCGATGGGGCTGCCCGCGGCGCGCACGAACGGGGCGATGTCCATCGCCACCCGGGAGGCACCGCCCACGAATGCGTGGGCGCCGATTCGCACGAACTGGTGGATCGCCGTCAGGCCGCCGACGATGGCCCAGTCCTGGATCTCCACGTGGCCGCCCATGTTGACGGCGTTGGACAGGATCACATGGTCCCCGATGACGCAGTCGTGCGCCACGTGGGAATACGCCATCAACAGCCCGTCGGAGCCCACCACCGTCTGGCCACTGGCCGACGTGCCGCGGTTCAACGTCGCATACTCCCGGATCACCGTCCGATCCCCGACCACCAGCCTGGTGTCCTCACCCCGGAACTTCAGGTCCTGTGGATCCGTGCCCAGGACAGCCCCGTGGTGAAGGTGGCAACCGGTCCCCACTACCGCGTGCTGGATGAGGACGTGGGAGTCCAGGACAGTGTCGTCTCCGAGCGTAACGTTCGGTCCCACAATGCAGTACGGGCCGATTACGACTCCTTCGCCAAGGACCGCATCCTCTTCGACGACGGCCGTAGGGTGGATCGCCGCCCGTGGCGCCATATCCGTCAGCATTCCCCTCTCTTCCTTCACAAGTCCACGATGCGCGCCATCATTTCCGCTTCGGCCACCAGCTGCCCGTCGACGTGGCCGACGCCCTTCATCCGGCAGGTGTGACGCCGGAACTGGAGCATTTCGAGTTCGAACACCAGCTGGTCGCCGGGCGTCACCGGCCGCCGCCACTTCACGTTGTCCAGCGTCATGAAGTAGACAACCTTCTCTTCCGGATTCTCGATGGCGTCCATGAGCAGCAGGCCGCCGACCTGGGCCATGGCCTCGATGATCAACACACCGGGCATGACCGGATGGCCCGGGTAGTGGCCCTGGAAGAACGGCTCGTTGAACGTGACGTTTTTGATGCCCACGATGCGCTTTCCGGCCTCGAACTCGATGATCCGGTCCACCAGCAGCATCGGATACCGATGCGGAAGGTACTCCAGGATCTTCGTGATGTCGACGATCGGCTCACCACTGGCCCGGCGCGCGGCTTTGACGATCTCCCGTGCCGTCTTGAGGTTGCCTGCGTGGCTTGGCCATTCCGCGACGACGTGCGCGTGCACGCGGCCGCCGGTGAGCACGAGGTCGCCGATCATGTCGCCGATCTTGTGGCGCACGAACTCGTCGCCGAAGCGCAGCTCACCGCTCGCCAGGCCCTTGTCGTCCAGCACGACGGCGTTCTCGAAGGTGGCCCCGAGGGCGAGGCCGCGTTCTCGCAGAGCCTCGGCTTCGTGCAGGAATCCGAACGTGCGCGCGGGGGCCACATCGTTCTGGAATGTGTCGCGCGTGACGTCGAAGGAGGCGTACTGGCGCCGGATCAAGGGGTGATCGAATTCGATGGTGGCCGACAGGCGCAGGCCATCGGCAGGCACGCAGGTGTAGCTGCCGCCGTTGGGCCCCTCCACCTGGATCGGAGTCTTGAGCGTCCACACGCGGGCAGGCTCGTCGCTCCCTTGCAGGCCCGCGGCGCGCAGGACTCCGCAGAACGGCTCGAAGCTGCCGTCCATGATGGGCACCTCGGGCCCGTTCAGGTCCACGTGCAGGTTGTCGATGCCCAGGGCGCCCACGGCGGCCAGCAGATGCTCCACGGTGTGGGCCCGGGCCTCGCCGTACCCAAGAGTGGTGCCCCGGTCCGTGGATTCGACGTGTTCCAGGCCCACGGGGATCTCCGGTTGCCCCTCGAGATCCACGCGGTGGAAGCGGATGCCGGTGCCCGGTGGAGCCGGCCGGAAACGCACCTGCGCGTTCTGTCCGGTGTGCAGCCCCACCCCTTCCAGGGTGGCTTCCGACGCGATGGTCTGCTGGTTCGGCGTCGAGCTCATTCGCCGGTCTTCTCCTCGAGTCGTCGTTCCAGCTCCCGGACCCGTTGACGCAGCTCCGGAATCCGGAACAGGTTCGCCTGGGCGCGCAGCGCTTCCTTGTGCGGTCGGGCCGGGTACCCGCTGTACACGGCGCCCGCCGGCACATCACCAAACACGCCGGCCTGTCCGCCGATGGAGGCGCCGTCTCCGATGTGGATATGGCCCTGCGTGCCGACCTGGCCGCCCAGCGTCACGCCGGCGCCCAGAGTGGTGCTGCCGGCAATGCCCACCTGGGCCACGATGATGCAGCCATCGCCGATGCGCACGTTGTGCCCGATCTGCACCAGGTTGTCGATCTTGACTCCGTTGCCGATCTCTGTGGGGCCGATGGAGCCGCGGTCGATGGTCGTATTGGCGCCCACCTCCACGTCCTTTCCGATCACCACCGTGCCCACCTGGGGGATCTTGTGCAGCTCGCCCTCCACCGGGGCGTAGCCGAAGCCGTCCACGCCCACGCGCACGCCCGAATGGAGGATCGAACGAGCGCCCACGCGCACGCCGTCGTAGAGCGTGACATGGGGAAACAGCACGACATCGTCACCCAGCTCGCAGCCGCGGCCCACCACCGCATGGGCCCCGATGCGCGCCCGTGCCCCGATCCGGCTTCCCGACTCCACCACTGCGAGCGCGGCTATGCTCACGCCCTCGCCCAGCGAGACGTCGTCGGCAACGACCGCCGTGGGGTGAATGGCGGCCTGGACGGGTTCCGGCGGGTACAGGCGTGGCAGCAGGATGGCCAGAGCCGCGTGCGGGTCGTCGACGACCACACGCGGCCGATCATCCTCCAGGCGATCCGCCAGGGAGGACGCCACCAGCAGGGCCCCGGCGCCGGAGGCCGGAACATCCTCCAGGTACCGGGCCGCGGCCAGCAGCCCGAGGTCATCCGGCCCGGCCCGGTCGAGCGGAGCCACGCCCGACAGGGCCGGATCCCCGCCTTCGAGTCGGGCGCCGAGAAGCCGTGCCACCTCGGACGCCCGCATGTTCACGCCTGCGTCTCCGCCGACGCGCTCCGATCTCCCCAAAGGCAGGCGCTCATCACTTGGACTTGCCCGGCGAAAGCGCCTGCAGCCGCTTGATGACCTCGTCCGTGAGGTCCAGCGACGGGTCCGCCGTGATGATCCCGGAAGAGGCAGCATCGAAGATGATGACGAACCCCTGCTGGCGCCGGATGTCATCCAGCACGAGCTGGATCCGGTCCGTGATAGGCTTCATCAGGTCCTGCTGCTTCGCCTGGGCCTGCTGCTGCAGCGTCTGCTGCCGCTGCTGATACTCCTGCTGCTTCTGGCGGATCAGGTCTTCCTGCTGCTGGCGGCGCTGCGGCGTCATGACCGACTGCTGCTGCTGGTAGTCGTTCATGAGCTGCTGGAGCGAGTCCTGCAGCGGCTGGAGCCGCTGCCGGAACCCGGCCATGGCCTTGTTCAGCGAGTCCTGCACTTCCTGGGCCCCGGGCGCCTGCTGCATGACCCGCTGGGAATCGATGTAGCCGATCTTCCCCACCGCGGTCGGCGTTTGCTGCGTTGCGGGTTTCGTCGCCTGGGCCGTGAGGGGGCCGGCGGTCACGAGCAGCGCGCCCAGAATCAGCGTCGATCCTACGAACCTGTTCATACTAACCGTTGCCGTTGGAGTTAAATCCCTGGCCCGAACCTGAAAGCAAGCTGCCAGCCGGGCTTGTCTTTGTCGAACCCGTACCCGTAGTCCAGGCCGAGTGGCCCGAACGGCGTCACGAGGGTAATGCCGAGACCCGCGCCGCGGAAGAGGCGCGTGGGATCCACCTGCTGGAGATTGCGGTACAGATTGCCCGCATCGCCAAAGAGATACAACGAGATGTTGTCGCCGAACCGGACCGCGTATTCGGCCGACAGTCGTACGTAGGCGTTCCCGAACCGCTGGGACAGACTGATGCTGCTGTTGTTACGCGGGAAATAGCCGTAGGGCGTGATGGTGGTTTCCTCATACCCCCGCAGCGGCCGGCCGAACTGCACGCCGCCCATCCAGAAGCTCTGGAACGGGAACGCGCTGGCGTTGCCCACAATGGCGCCGAACTCGCCCGTCAGCCCCAGCGTGAAGCGGACGGGCCGGACCCCCGGTTGGCCCTTGCCCAGCGAACCCATGGGCACCCACCAGCTCCCGGTGGCCGTGTACTTCTGGAACGGGCCATCTCCACCCAGCGGCCCGCCCACCAGGTCGGCTTCCAGCTTGGTGCTGCTGCCCACCGTGGGGAACAACGGGCTGTCGGTGTTGTCCCGCGACAGCGACAGCGTGATCATGCTCTGCGTGGCCGACGGCAGCGAGAAGATGGACGTGACGTCGACGCCCGGGAACGCATGGTAGTCCGTCCTCGAGAGCGAGTAGCCCACCGAGAACCGCGTGAACTGCGGGTCCAGCGGGAACGGCAAGCCCATCGTCAGCGTGGCACCGGTCTGGCGCTGCTCGCCCTGGTTGAACTGGAAGAACCGGTTGAACTTGGAGCTGAACAGAGACAAGGACCCGCTGATCTGCGACCCCTTGATGGACGGGTCCGTGTAGCTGGCCTCGAAGTTGTTGGTGTACTGGCCGAATTCGAAGCGCAGATGGCCGGATTTCGCCTGGCCGAACAGGTTCGGCTGATCGTAACCCAGGAACCCCGTCAGGCCGCCCAGTCCCCCGACGGATGTCCCGAAGTTGATGGACCCGGTCTGCTTCTCCTTCACCTTGAATGTCACGTCCACATCGCCGTTGTCCGTGGGGTGAATGTCGGGCAACGGCATGGGCGTCTCGAAGAACCCCAGCCCCATGATGCTCCGGTAGCTCTGAATCAGCCGGTCCTCGCTGTACACATCCCCGGGCAGCAGGAAGATGCGGCCGCGGATCACATCTTCGTGGGTGAACGTGTTGCCTTCGATGTCCACCCGATTGACGAACGCAGGCTCCCCTTCCTGGATCTCCCAACCGACACGCACACCCGGCTGCCCTTCCGCCGTCTTCGTCCGCTCCATGAACGGAGTCACCTGCGCGTAAAGGTAACCGCTGTTGCGATAGAGTTGCTGGATGTCGTCGGTGGCCTGGTTGAAGTTCATCAGGTCGAACACCGGGTTCTGCGATGCGACCTGCCCGCTGCTGCGTCCGATGCCGATCTTGCCCAGGAGCCCACCGCGGGACGTCAGGAAGTAGTCCTTCAGCTGATCCGTCGAGAAATGCCGGTTGCCCCGGACGTCCAGGCCTACCAGGTGGTACTGCTGCCCCTCATCGACATCGATCAACAGGCGGGCCTTGCCGGAGGTCGGGTCCACCTCCAGGGTGTCTTTCGTCACCACGAAGTCGAGGTAGCCATTCTGCCCGTAATAGTCCGGCAGCGTCTTGCGGATATCCTCCCGCAGCTTGCTTTCGTCGAACGTGCCTTTCTGGAACCAGAAGAAACCTTCCTGGCGCGTGTTCATGACACTGCGAAGGCGCGAGCCATCGAACACCTTGTTGCCTTCGAAATCGACCTGCGCGATGGCCACGCGCTCGCCTTCGTCGACGTGGAAGACGAGTCTGTACTCGGTAGAATCTTCCGGCACCTTCTGCAGTGCGTAATCGATCTTACGCAGGCGAATGCCCTTGTTGGCCAGGAGGTCGCGGACCATGGCTTCCGCGCGGGTCACGCGAGCCATGTCGAGCGGGGCGCCCGATTTGAGGCCGACCGTGTCGCGAATGGTCTTGGCACTGACGTGCTCGAGGCCATCGAAATCGATGAACGCCACGAAGGGACGCTCCGTGACGTCCAACACCAGGGTCACGGGCGCGTCCGGCTGGTCCGTCGTGGGCTCGGCGTACACCTTGACGTCGGCATACTGCCCCGTTCGCCAGAGCCTGTGGATGGCGTTCTGGATGTCCACGTAGCTGACGCGTTCACCCTTGCGGATCCCGGATTCCGCCTCGACGAAATCCGACGGCTGCCGCTTGTTGCCACGCACGACGATATCCTGAACCAGAACCTGGCGGTTCGGTTCGTTCTGCTGGCCGGGCTGCTGCGCCCACGCGCGATTTGGAAACAGGCCCAACGCGGCGGCAAGCAATCCCGTGGCTGCCGCCGCGCGGGAAAGACGCTTCAATGCATTCATGTCTTCGTCGAGGATGGCACGCGGAATTCGAGGGTTTCGCCCTCCGGCGCCACGTCGGCTTCGATCACTTCGCCAGGAGAATATTCCGACGTCAGGATCTTCTCCGACAGCGGGTCTTCCAGGTACCGTTGGATGGCGCGCCGCAAAGGTCGGGCGCCGAACTTCTCGTCGTAGCCACGATCGACGAGGAAGCCGACCGCGTTTTCCGTCAACTGAATGGTGAGGCCCTCCTCCGCCAACCGGTCCTTCACTTCCTTCAGCATGATGTGGACGATCCGTCCGATCTGTTCCCGGTTGAGCGAGTGGAAAACGATGATGTCATCCACGCGGTTGAGGAACTCCGGGTTGAAGGCGCGCTCGATCTCCTCGCGCACCTTGCTCTGCATGAGGTCGTAGGTGCTGTCGGAGTCCCGGTCGTGGAAGCCGAGGGACGCCTTGCCCTTGCTGATGTCCCGTGCACCCAGGTTGGACGTCATGATCAGGACCGTGTTCTTGAAGTCGATCTGCCGTCCGTAGTTGTCCGTCAGGTGACCTTCGTCCAGCACCTGCAACAGGATGTTGAACACATCCGGGTGCGCCTTCTCGATCTCGTCCAGCAGCACGACGGAGTACGGGCGGCGTCGCACCGCTTTCGTGAGCGTGCCCGAATCTTCGTAGCCCACGTAGCCCGGAGGGGCGCCGATGAGGCGGGACACGGAGAACTTCTCCATGTACTCGCTCATGTCCACCCGGATCAATGCGTCCCGGTCGGCGAACAGGAATTCCGCCAGCGCGCGCGCCAGTTCCGTCTTGCCCACGCCCGTCGGGCCGCTGAAGATGAAGCTGCCGATGGGGCGATGCGGGTTCTTGAGGCCCGCGCGGCTGCGGCGGATGGCACGGCTGATGGCCGCGATGGCCTCATCCTGGCCGACGACGCGCTTGTGCATCTCCTCTTCCATGTTCACCAGGCGCGCCGTTTCCGCCTCCTTCAGGCGCGTCACCGGGATACCCGTCCACCGGCTCACGATGAACGCGATGTCCTCCACCTCGATCACGGGCCGGTGCGACTTGCGCTCTTCCTCCCACTCTTCCTGCTTCTTGCGGATGTCGCCGTGCAGCTCCCGCTCCCGGTCCCGGAGCTCCGCGGCCCGCTCGAAGTCCTGGTCACGAATGGATTCGTCCTTCTTCGCCGCCAGCTGTTCGAGTTCCGCCTTCAGATCCGCTACTTCCGGCGGCGGTACCTGTGTGGCCAGGCGGGCCCGGGCGCCGGCCTCGTCGATCACGTCGATGGCCTTGTCGGGGAGGAACCGATCCGTGATGTAGCGTTCCGACAGCTTCGCCGACGCCACCAGCGAGTCGTCCGGAATCACCACCCGGTGGTGCTCCTCGTAGTGCTCCCGCAGACCCTTCAGGATCGCGATGGTTTCTTCCACCGTGGGCGGATCCACGATGACCGTCTGGAAGCGGCGCTCCAACGCGCCATCCTTCTCCACGTACTTGCGATACTCGTTCAACGTCGATGCTCCGACACACTGCAGCTCACCCCGCGCCAGCGCGGGCTTCAACATGTTGGATGCATCGATGGCGCCTTCCGCTGCCCCGGCGCCCACAAGCGTGTGCAACTCGTCGATGAACAGGATAATGTTCTGGTTCTGGGCGATCTCGTTCATGATCGCCTTGAGCCGTTCTTCGAACTGCCCGCGGTACTTGGTGCCCGCGATCACCGCAGCCATGTCCAGCGCCAGGACACGGTGGTCCTTCAGGCTGTCCGCTACCTCGCCCCGCGCAATCAGCTGGGCCAGGCCCTCCACAATGGCGGTCTTCCCGACGCCCGGCTCCCCGATGAGCACCGGGTTGTTCTTCTTGCGCCGGGACAGCACCTCCATGACGCGCTCGATCTCCTTCTCGCGTCCGATGGTCGGATCCAGCTCTTCCTGACGCGCCAGTTCCGTGAGGTCCCGGCAGAAATGGTCCAGGGCGGGCGTCTTGGACTTCTTCTCGCCCTTCGGGGCGGACCCGCCGCCGCCGCCCGGCGCCGTCGGCTGCGAAGGATTCATGTCGCTGCCCAGCAGTTTGAGCGTTTCCGCCCGGGCGTCTTCCAGGGCCACGCCCAGGGAGTTCAGCACCTGGGCGGCGATGCCCTTCTCTTCCCGCAGAAGGCCCAGCAACAGGTGCTCGGTCCCCACGTACGAGTGGTTGAGCTCCCGCGCCTCCGCCATGGCATACTCGAGCACCTTCTTGGCCCGGGATGTGTACGGCAGCTCGCCGAGGGCGATGGTCGCCTTGCCCTTCCGGACCGACTCCTCGATGCGCTCGTGGATCTGTTCCAGGTCCACATTCAAGTTCATGAGCACCGCGGCCGCAACACCTTCGCCCTCCCGGATCAAGCCCAGGAGAATGTGCTCTGTGCCGACGTAATCGTGTTGCAGGCGGATGGCCTCTTCTCGCGCCATCGCCAGCACTTTCCGGACCCGGTCCGTGAAGTTGTAATTCATTGGTGTTCCCTTGCGCACCTGGAGTTGGGTCCCACCGTTCAGCCCTGCTCGTTCAGCTGGGGCCCGTTCTCGCCCATGTCTGGCTCACCGTCAGAGGCAAGCGCCCCTCGCACGTACGTAGCACGATGCAGATCGGCCTCGGTGTCGGTGAGCGGGCGACCGGCGGCCTGCTCGAGATGGGCCGCCTGGCTGTAAATCATGATCTTGTTCAGCGTGTATACACTGACCTCTGGCAGCAGTTTCATGCTCACGCCGAGGCGAACGCCGCTCAGCAGATTCATCACTTCCTCAAAGGACAACGACCGAGCATAACGCAACAGGCCGTACGCCCGCCAGATCTTGTCCTCGATCACCGCAGGCGCTTCCCGCATCAGCACGCTCCTGGCCTGCGCTTCGTACTGGATCACCTGCCGCACGATCCGCTCCAGGTGGTCCACCAGGTCTTCCTCACTCTTGCCCAGCGTCGTCTGGTTGGACACCTGAAAGAAATTGCCCACCACTTCGGAGCCTTCTCCGTACAGGCCGCGGAACGTCAGTCCGACCTGGCCCAGACCTTGTAGAACCTTGCCAATCTCCTTCGTCAGGACCAGGCCCGGCAGGTGCACCAGCAGGGACGCCCGAAGCCCCGTCCCCACGTTCGTGGGACAGCTTGTCAGGAAGCCGAACTCATGGTGGAACGCCATGGGCAGCTCGGCGCCGAGCTCTTCATCCAGGCTGTCCACCAACCGGTACGCGTCCCGGATGCGCAAGCCGGACAACAGGCTCTGGAGGCGCAGATGGTCCTCTTCGTTCACCAGGGCGCCCAGCTGCTCGTCTTCCGAGAGTAGAAGGCCGGCGCCCGGGGACGGCCCATCCCCGTCTTCGCCGGAGATCTCCCGCGAGATCAGGTGCCGCTCCAACAATACCTGTCGCGACAGCCGAGGAACGTTCGCCAGCTCGATGACGGCGCCGTCCGCAAGAGCCGTGCGTTTCCGTACCACGTTGCACACGCGCTCGAAGATCGCGCGCCGCTCCCCATCCTTCAGACGCGGCTCAAACGCATGGCCCTGAAGATTCCGTGCCAGCCGGACGCGGGTCGACAGCACGATGTCCGCATTCGGGCCACTGGCCTCGAGCCAGGCGAGGCCGAAATCTCCCAGCGTGGTGGGGTCAAGCATCCTCGGCCTCCAACACGCGGATCTGGTCACGAAGCTGCGCGGCGCGCTCGAAATCCTCGCCCTGCACTGCCTTGTCCAGTTTCCGGCGCAGACCCGAGAGGCGCTGCTGCCGTTCGGCTTCCGTGGGGTCGGGAGGCAGGTAGACCTTGCCCAGATGCTGCGTGCCGCCGTGCAGGCGCCGGAGCAGTCCTCGCAGATGCCCCTCGAACGTGACATAACAGTGGGGGCACCCCAGCAGGCCGGTGCGCTTGAAGTCCTCCAGACGCAGGCCGCAGTACCCGCACTCCCCGTCGCCCGGCTCCATGGTGGCTTCCCGGCTCATCTGGGCCAGGAAGTCGGTGAGCGGGTAGTTGACGGGTGTGGCTTCTGATTGCAAGCCCTTCTGAGCGGCACAGGCTTCACAAAGGTGGAACGTGTGCATCTCGTTGTTTACGATCTGCGTCAGATGGATCACCGCTTCGTTTTCGCCACAATGGTCGCACTGCATGGCGTTCAATCCGGGTAGAGATTCTGCAACCTGCCCTCCTTCAGCAGGAGGACCCGGTCCGTTCGCTCGGCTAGCTCTCGGTTGTGGGTGACCAGCACCAGAGACACGCCGTGTTCCTCCCTCAGCCGGAAGAAGAGGTCGTGGAGCCGCTCGCTCGTGTGCGTGTCCAGGTTGCCACTGGGTTCATCCGCCAGCACCACGGTGGGCCGGTTTGCCAGGGCTCGCGCCACGGCCACCCTCTGCTGTTCCCCTCCGCTGAGGGCCAGGGGTCGGTGCTCCGTGCGATTCGCCAGTCCCACCTCGTCGAGGAGGGCCAGAGCGCGTGAACGCGCCTCCGCCTCGGACGTGCCGGCGATGAGCATGGGCATCATCACGTTCTCCAATGCCGTGAATTCGCGCAACAGATGATGGAACTGGAAAACAAAGCCCACGTACCGGTTGCGGAAGTCCGCCAGTTCCTGTTCCGAGAGGTCGACCAGGGAACCGTCGGCCACGCGGATCTCTCCGGCCGTCGGCCGGTCGAGCCCCCCCAACAGGTGCAGCAGCGTGGACTTCCCTGCTCCGCTGGCACCCACGATGGCCACCGCTTCCCCCGGGGCCACGCGGATCTCTACCCCGTCCAGGACGGTGAGTTCGCCGCCGTCTCCGCCGATGTAGACCTTGCGCAGGCCAAAGGCGGACAGCGCCGCCGGCCGTGCCTTCTCCGCAGCCGGTGGCCCGGCGGCCGTGCCTGGGACCATGGCGCCGTCATTCATACCGGATCGCGTCCACCGGCTCCAGGCGAGAGGCCTGGTACGCCGGGTAGATGGTGGCCACGAAGGCGATCAGGATGCTCAGGGCCACGATCATGATCAGGTCCTCCGGCTGCAAGGCCACCGGCAGGGTGTCGATGAAATACACGTCGCCCGGCAGGGAGATGAACTTGTATTTCCCCAGCAGCCAGACCAGGAACAGGCCCGCCCCGGTGCCCAGGAATGTGCCCACCAGGCCGATGATTACGCCCTGGAGAATGAACACGCGCAGGATCCGCCCTGCCGTCATGCCCATGGCCTTCAGGATGCCGATCTCCCTCGTCTTGTCCGTCACCACCATGATCAGCGTGCTGATGATGTTGAAGGCGGCTACCAGCACGATGAGGAACAGGATCACCGCCATGGCCATCTTCTCCAGCTTCAGGGCGGAGAAGAGCGACGAGTTCAGCTGCATCCAGTCGCTGGTCCACAGAGGGAACCCGAGCTCCTGATCGAGACGAGCCCGGACGGCGCCGGCCTTCCACGGGTCCTGGACGTTGACGGCCAGGCCGCTGACTCCGTCGCCCAGCCCCACGAGCTCCTGGGCCGGGCCCAGGGGCGTGTACAGGTTGTTGTTGTCGTACTCGTACATGCCCGTGGAGAATCGACCCGTCACCTCGAACTTCATCATCTTGGGCATGAGGTTGCCCATGGGGCCTTGCTTCACGTTCTCCACGGAGGCGACGACCACCGTGTCGCCTGCGTACACCCCCAACTTGTCCGCCAGGCCCCGGCCCACCAGCAGGGGCGGGTACCCGGTCGCGGTCGGGCCAAGGGACAGCTTGCCTTCCCGGATCTGCTTCTCGATCACGGTCATGGGCGTGGCCGACGAATCCAGTTGGATGCCGTACAGCATCCCGGCTTGCGCATACTGCACCCCGGGCACGACCACCACGACCTGTGACATGATGAACGGCTCGGCCGCTACCACGCCCGGCGTGGCCCGCACCGTCTTCAGGGGGCCCCGCCAGTCCTGCATCCGGAAGTTCCGGCCCTGGTGGAAGACGAAGATGTGAGGATTCGTGCCGAGGATCTTCTGCTGCAGGTCCGTCTGAAGGCCCGTCATGACGGCGATCACGGTGATGAGCGCGGCCACACCCACGAATATGCCGCCGATGGCGATCAGCGTGATGAGAGAGAGAAAACGACCCCTTCGGCGCGACGCGAGGTAGCGCCGTGCGATGAACCAATCGAGGCGCCTCACTCCACTCCTTCCGGCCTCATCGTGGGGAAGAGGATGACGTCCCGGATCGATGCCTGGTCCGTGAGCAGCATGACCAGCCGGTCCACCCCGATGCCCACGCCACCCGTCGGGGGCATGCCGTACTCCAGCGCTCTCACGTAGTCCTCGTCATACGTCTGTGCTTCTTCGTCGCCGGCCTCTCGCAACCGGGCCTGGGCTGCGAAGCGGTCCCGCTGGTCCAGGGGGTCGTTCAGCTCGCTGAAGGCGTTGGCGAGCTCGCGTCCCGCGACGATCAGCTCGAACCGCTCGGTGAGCGTCGGATCGCCGCGCTTCGGCTTGGCCAGGGGCGATAGCTCACGCGGATAGTCCAGGATGAATACCGGTTCCCGGAGGTGGGGTTCCACGTATGCCTTGAACAGCTCGTCCAGGAGTTGGCCCCGGTTCAGCCGGGCGACGTCGACGGCGCCCACCTCCTCCGCGCGGGCACGCAGCTCGTCGTCGGAGAGGGCTGCAGCATCCATGTTCCCGTGCTGCGCCAGAGCCTCCAGGTAACCCAGCCGGCGGTAGGGCGGCTGGAGGTCTATCTCCTGGCCCTGGTAGGCGACGCGTGTGCCGCCGGTCACCTCTGTGGCGACGGCGGCGATCAACATCTCCACCCGGGTCATGGCCGCTTCATAGTCGGCGAACGCCTCGTAGAACTCCAGCATCGTGAATTCGGGGTTGTGCGTCCGGTCGATGCCTTCGTTCCGGAAGTCCTTGCCGATCTCGTACACCCGCTCCAGGCCGCCCACGATGAGGCGTTTGAGGTACAGCTCGTCGGCGATGCGCAGGAAGAGCTGCATGTCCAGGGCGTTGTGGTGCGTCGTGAATGGGCGGGCGGAAGCGCCGCCGTAGAGCGGCTGGAGCACCGGCGTCTCCACTTCCACGAACCCCTCGCCGTCCAGGTACCGGCGGATGGCCGTCACGACCCGGCCGCGGGCCACGAACACGTCCCGGACCGCCGGGTTCACCGCCAGGTCGGCGTACCGCTGGCGGTACCGCTGCTCGATGTCGGTGAAGCCGCCGTGCACCACGCGCACGCCCGCGTCCGCGTCCGATTCCTCTTTACCCAGCGGGAGGGGACGGAGGGATTTGGCCAGCAGCTCGAAGCTCAACACCCGGACCGTCGGCTCGCCGGCGCGGGTGCGCATGACGCGCCCTTCCACGCCCAGCCAGTCTCCGATGTCCAGCAAGGGGAGCAGGTCGTAGGCCGACCCCAGATCGTTCTGGCGGAAGAACAGCTGAATCCGGCCCCCGCGGTCCGAGAGATCGGCGAAGCTGGCCTTACCGTGGGTTCGAAATCCCACCATCCGGCCCCCGAGTCGGACCACGTCACCGAGGCCGTGCTCGTCCAGCGAGCCAGCGGCTTCTGCCGTTTCCAGCAACGTCCGCGCCCGGCGTGTGTCGTGGGTGACAGGGTATCCGTAGGCGTAGGGTTCCACACCCCGGCGTCGGAGCTCCTCCAGTTTGGCGCGTCTGTCCTCGACAACCTGGCTTCGGTTCTCGGCCATCTGCCTTTACGCCACGCGGGCGCCGTATTCCTTGAGGTACGCTTCGATGAACACGTCCAGGTCGCCGTTCATGACCCGCTGCACGTCGCCGACCTTCAGCTCCGTCCGGTGGTCGGTGACCTGGGTGTAAGGCTGGAACACGTAGGATCGGATCTGGTTCCCCCACGCGATGTCGGTCTTCTCCGATTCCAGCTTCTGCCGCTCCGTTTCCCGCTCCTCCAGCTCCCGCTCATACAGGGCCGCCTTCAGCATCTTCATGGCGGTCGCCTTGTTCTGATGCTGGCTCCGCTCCTGTTGGCAGGCGACCACGATGTTGGTGGGCATGTGCGTGATACGCACGGCTGAGCTGGTCTTGTTGACGTGCTGCCCGCCCGCGCCTGACGCCCGGAACGTGTCGATGCGCAGGTCCTTCTCCTCGATCTCGATCTCGATGTCGTCATCCACTTCCGGGTAGACGAACACGCTGGCGAACGACGTGTGGCGTCGCCCCTGAGAGTCGAACGGCGAAATCCGGACCAGCCGGTGCACGCCCTTTTCGGCTTTCAGGTAGCCGTATGCGTGGTCGCCGCGCACCTCGAGCGTGACGCTCTTGATGCCCGCTTCTTCGCCCGGCAGCAGATCCAGGACCTGGACGTCGTAGTCGTGGTGTTCCGCCCAGCGGCTGTACATCCGCATGAGCATCTCCGCCCAGTCCTGGGATTCGGTGCCGCCAGCGCCAGGGTGGATGGTCAACAGAGCGTCGCGATGATCGTCCGGGCCGCGCAGCATGTTGCGCAGCTCCAGCCGCTCCACCTCCTGGGACAGGCCCTGCACCTCCTGTTCCCACTCGGCGGCCAGGTCCGGGTCCTCCTCGGCATCCATGAGCTCGGCCAGCTCGGCCAGCTCCTGCGCCTTTTTCTCCGCCCGCAGCCAGGGCTCCACCCAGCCCTTCAGGTTCTTGATCTCGAGGACAACATCCTTGGCGGATTCCGGGTCGTCCCAGAAGCCGGGTTCGGCCATCTGTTGCTCGAGCGCGCCTATGCGCCCCCGCTTCGCCTCGACGTCAAAGATAACCTCCGAGCGCACGGATGCGCTCACGCTGCTCTTCCAGCTGTTCCAGGGTTTCGTTCGCCATCGTTGCTCCTCATCAACACGAGAGGCCGCCCCCCTGGGACGGCCCCGTGAACAGATCCCTCGAAACATAACCGGCGCCTCGACCCCCGGCAACCGATGGCGGGCCGTGTCAGAACACCCTCTGACCCTTCGCCAGGATCTCGTTGAGGGCGTCCCGGAAGAACGGCGTCTGTTTCGCCATCTCCTCCCCCACCTGCTCCACGTATTCGTCCCAGCTTTTGAGGATCTCCTCCCGGAACTCCACGCGCAACGTGCCCGCTTTCAGGCTCCGCTCTCTCCGGTCCGGGTGGTACACGACGATGTCCGAAACCAGGGCCCGCGCCAGCCGGCGCGCCCGCGTCTTCGGGTCCTGGGGTCCGAACACGGCGCCGGGCACCACCGCCGGGGGCTCATTGGCTGCGGGAGGCACGTTCGCAGTGGGAGCAACGTCGGGAGCAACAACGTCGGTGGCGGGAGCCGCAGCGTCGGCGGGCGCGCTCGCAGGCGGCCGCGGCGGCGCCGGTTCCGGCGCCGGCATGTCGGGCGTGACCGTTGCAGGCTGGACGGGCGCGTCGACCGGCACGACGCCATCGGTGTTGAGGACGAACACGGCCCCGCATTCCTCGCAGCGCGTGCGCACGCCACCGGGAGGCACGCGCTGCGGATCCACGCGGTACACCTTGCTACACTCGGGACAGCGAATGTTCATGATGGCTTCGACGTTTCGAGGTCCTGAGCATCGCTGTCGTCCAGTTCGCCCACGGGGCCATCCGAACGACGGTCGACAGCGAACACCGATCCGGACAGAGTCTTGGCGTACGACTTCATCTCGGTGGCCAGCTCACTGACGCGAGCCGTGTGGGTGAAGTGCCGCCGCCGGTTCGTGACGACGCCGATGGACAGGGTCATCAACGGAATCCGGTGGATGTTGCCACGCCGGTCCTTGGCGAGGAAGTAGGAAGCTCGTCGGTCCTCGGGCGAGTACTGATAGGGACTGAGCTCGTCGAAGATGTCCAGGATCTCCCGGCAGCACAGCTCCATGTCCTCGATGGGCACGTTGAAGATGAAATCGTCCCCGCCGATGTGGCCCAGGAACCCGCCGGGCGAGCGCGCCTTGACCACATCACGCAGGATGCGCGAGAGCACCATGATGACGCGGTCGCCCTGGTTGTAGCCGTAGCGGTCGTTGAACTCCTTGAAGTGGTCCAGATCCGCGTAACAGACGGCGAAGGTCTCGCCGCGGTTCATGCGTTCGGCGATGTCGCGCTCGATCTGGACCGTGCCCGGCAAACGCGTGGATGGATGCACGCTGACGTCGCGGTCGGCCCGATTCATGGCGACGTCGAGCCGGATCTGCCATTCCGGCTCGCTCATGGCCGGCGTCAGGACTTCGTCTGCGCCCGCCTGGAGGGCGCGCAGGACGAGGTCATCGTCATCCTTGTCCGACGTGAAGATGACCGGGATGATGGCGCTGAACGTGTCGCCCTTCAGGGCAGCGCACGCGTCGATGCACGTGTCGGACGCGTCGGTGTCCATCACCACGCACGCCGGGAACGTGCGGTTGACCAGGTCGAAGATCTCCCCCGTCGTGCGCAGGATCTCGATGCGGAACCCCTTCTCCGCCGCAAACGCGCGCAGCGTTTCCGGCGGTGTCCGCCCGGTGGGTGAATGGAACACCACAATCGGCTTGTAGTGCATCGCCGCCATGGTTTGCGTTTGTCGGGAGAAAGCGTTCCGCGAAGGTAGTGCGCCCCCGAAAACGTGTCAAATGTAAGTTCGGTCCCGACTTCCGTCGGGCCGGTCTGCCTTCATCCGGCGCCTTCCAACACAAAATCTATCTTCCGGTCCTCGATGTCCACAGCCGCGATGCGCACGCGTACGGCGTCACCGATCCGGAACTGCCGCCGGCGGTGCTCGCCGACCAGCATGTAATGGTCCTCCTGGAACACGTAATAGTCGTCCGCGAGAGCGCTGACATGCACCAGTCCCTCGACGAAGAAATCCTTCAACAGCACAAAGAACCCGAACGAAGTCACGGAGCTGATGGTGCCGTCGAACACTTCACCCAGGTGGCGCTCCATGAGCTCCACCTTCTTGAGCTCGATGCTGTCACGCTCGGCGTCCACGGCCACGCGCTCTCTCTCGCTGGACAGGCGGGCGACGGCGGCAAGGGTGTCTGTGTCCATGAGCTCCGTAGCCGACCGGCCTTCCACAAGCCCGGCGATGGCGAGTCGGTGCACGACGAGATCCGGATAGCGCCGGATCGGCGACGTGAAGTGCGTGTAGTGGCGGGTGGCCAGGCCGAAATGGCCGAGGCTCTGTTCGCTGTAGCGCGCCTGCTTCATGGACCGCAGCACCACCGTGGACACCAGCCCCTCTTCGGGGCGGCCTTCCACCGATTCGAGGACCTTCTGCAGGTCCCTGGGCTTGACCTTCCCTTTCCGGGGGAGTCGGAGACCGAGGCTCTGCAGCAGCTCCCGCAGCTGGTCGATGCGGTCTTCGTCCGGCTCCTCGTGCACCCGGTGCAGCAACGGGATGCGTCGTTCCACCGCCGTTCGCGCGATGAGGTGATTGGCCAGCAGCATGAAGTCTTCGACCAGCCGATGGCTTTCCAGCCGTCGCACCCGTTCGATCTCCGTCGGCTCCCCGCGCGGGTTCAGGATGACACGCGCCTGCGGCAGGTCGAAGTCCAGGCTGCCGCGGGCTTCCCTGGCCCGCCGAAGGGCACGGCTGAGACCCAGCAGTGCACGAATGGCTTCATCCGCGTCCTGGGCGATCGACCCGTGGCCGTCGATCACCTCCTGCACCTCGTCGTAGGAGAGCCTGTGTCGGCTGCGGATGACCGAACGGTGCAGCTCGTGGCCGCGGGCGGCTCCCTGGTCGTCCAGGCGCACCAGTAGCGAAACGGCCAGGCGGTCCTCATCGGGGCGGAGGGAGCAGAGATCAGCCGAGAGGGCTTCGGGCAGCATGGGCACGACGCGATCCACCAGGTACACGCTGGTGCCACGGCGAAGCGCTTCTTCATCGAGGGGACTCCCGGGCGCCACGTAGTGGGAGACATCGGCGATATGCACACCGACCTCCCAGCCGTCGTCCACGCGGCGGATCGACAACGCGTCGTCGTGGTCCTTGGCGTCGGCGGGATCGATGGTGAAGATCAGCCGCTCCCGCAGGTCCAGACGCCCCTCCAGGTCTCCGGCCGTGATAGCGCGCTCCGTGACCGCCGCGGCTTCCGCTTCCACATCCGGCGGGAAGGCCAGGGGGAGTTCGTGGCCATGGATGACGGCCAGGACATCCACGCCCGGATCGCCCCATCGGCCCAGCACCTCGCGAACGGACCCGCTGGGGCCGTGGTGCGCGTCGCCCCAGTCCGCAACCTCGACCACGACGAGGTCGCCTCCCGTTGCGCCGCCGTGTTGACCCGGCGGCACGAACACGTCCCGGGGCAGCTTGCGGTCCTCCGGAACGACGAAGCCGTAGCTGACCTTCGGGTGGTACACGCCCACGATGGTCGAGCGCGCGCGTTCCAGCACCCGGATCACGCGTCCTTCCCGACGATCGCCTCGCTTGCGGCGCTCGATCCGCACCACCACACGGTCACCGTCCAGCGCCGACGCAAGCTGGTCCGCCGGGATGAAGACGTCAGGGCCGGGGTCGTCCTCCGGCAAAACGAACGCGGCTCCGCTCCGGATCGCCTGAAGGCGACCGACGACCAGGTTGAGTTTCCTGGGAACGGCGTAGCGCTGCGCCTTCACACGATAAAGGACGCCGTCGTCTTCCAGCCGCTTGAGCTGCGCTTCGAAGTCTTCGTAGGCCTCCGTGGCCACCTCCAGGCCCCGGGCCAGCTCCTTGGCCTTGAGGGGGCGGTCGGCACGGTGCCGGAGGTACTCGACGATCTTCTGGGGAGAAACGGACACCCTCACCTCTCGGGGAGATCCATGAAGGGCCCCGGTCCGGGGCACACCTGCATCGCGTTGCGTCAGAACCGCACGCCGAATGAAACCTGGTACGGCTGGGTGTCCGGGTCCAGGCTGGTGTTCGCGAACGGCTTGCCCAGGGACAGGGTGATGGATTCGTAGTGCAAGCCGATCCCGACAGCACCGCCGGTGCCCAAACCCTCGCCCGTCACGTACCCGGCCCGCAGGAACACGATATCCTGCACGCCGAGCTCAGCGCCGAATGCCGGTTGCGGAGAGTGGGGGGACCTCCACCGATCCGTAAGCTCACCGGATAGCCACAGCGAGATAGCGTCGCCGGCCTGGAACTGATGCAGGGCCTCGTACGTCACACCCATGTGGATCCGGGTGGGCAACGGGTCCCGAGCCCCTCCCTCCTTCACCCCCACGCCCAGCGGAGCGTTCAGCACCGAAGCCCCAAGTTCCAGCGCTTTCAAGGCCGGCGGCTGGTAGCGCACGCCGAAGTCCAGGCCATTGGTCGTGGACGCCACCTGCAGGCCCTCGCAGGCGCCGCTGCAATCGATGCGGCTGTGAAAGAGTTTGTAGCTGATGCCCGCAGAAAACCCCACGCCCACCTTCACGCCCAGGGAAAGTAGCCCCAGATGGTCGCGCCAGGCCAACACGCCCGTGGTCTGGTTGTTCGAATCCGTCGTCTCGATCTCGCCGTGGTCGAACAGCTCATAGGACAACCCGAGCACGCCAACGTGACCCAACGTGAGAAGCAGCGAGAACGCGTCCGCGGTGCTCTGGAACTCCTGCTCGCCGTGGTGCACGAAGAACCCGCTCTGCGGCAGGTCGGCGAGTCCCGCCGGGTTGCGGAACACGGATTCCGGCGTGGCACGCGCCGTCAGCGTGCCGCCCAGGGCGATGGAACGGGCGCCTACAGGGATCAACAGGACCAGGCAGCATTCGTTCTGGCCGCTGGTCGACTGGGCATGCGCCGTGCCGGGCCCCGCCGCCAGAAACATTGCCCCCCAAAGGGCCAGCAGCCCGCCCCGCCTCAAGCCGTCAGTCCGATGCATCCTCGAGCGGCTTCGCTTCATCGATGAGCATGATGGGAATGTCGTCCCTCACCTCGTAGCGCAGCCGGCAGGCCCCGCACACGAGCTCGTTGGCGTCCGGACGATACTCCAGTTCGCCCTTGCACTTCGGGCATACGAGAATCTCCAACAGTCGCTTGTCGAGCATGCGTCCCATGGTTCAATGAATGCAACGCCGGGGCTGCCCTCTTTCGGACAACCGCGGCTAATCCTGAGGCAGCGAATAACCCAGCCGCTTCAGCGCACCCTTCTTCCTCCGCCAGCCCGCCAGAGGTTTCACCCACAGGTCAAGGTAAACCGAACGGCGGAGAAAGGCTTCGATCTTGGTCCGGGATGCCTCGCCCAACGCACGGATCGCCCTGCCCCCCGATCCGATCAGGATTCCCTTCTGGCTGGCCCGCTCCACGTAGATGGTCGCCCGGATGTAGAGGGGCTCGTCCGCTTCGCGGAATTCCTCGACCCGCACAACCGTCGAATACGGCACTTCCTGCTCATACGATTCGAAGATCGTCTCCCGCACGAGCTCCTGCACGAAAAACCGAACGGGCTGAATCGCGATGTCTTCAGCCGGAAAATAGAACGGCGACTCGGGCATACGAGCCTGCAACGCCTCCTGAAGGGCCGCCACGCCGTCCCCCCTTTCCGCAGAGATCCGGTGCGGGTCCGCCTGGAAAACGTCGCGGACCCACACGGCCAGAGACGACACCGCCCCGGGGTCCGCCTGGTCGATCTTGTTCACCGCCACAACCAGGTCCGCCCGCCGCGCCTTCAGTGGCTCCAGAAGCTCCCCGCCAGGCACCGTTCCATCGCCCTGAGTCCCGTCCAGCAACAGAAGCACCACATCCGCGTCGGCGAGCGCCATCATTGCTTCCGCCAACATCGAGCGTTGCAACAAATACCGCGGTTCCAGCAGGCCGGGGGTGTCCACGAAGATCATCTGAACCGTGTCCGTGGTCAGGATACCGGTCACCCGCTCGCGAGTCGTCTGTTCCTTCGCCGTGACAATGCTCAGCTTCTCACCCGCCAGCCGGTTCAGCAACGTGGACTTTCCCACGTTCGGCCGCCCGACCAGTGCCACGTAGCCTGCGCGCGTGTTGGACGTCATGGCCGGGAAGATAGCGGGATGAAGGCGAGGAGGGTACATGAGGGG
>CAZUFP010000043.1:0-2004 GCA_964619835.1 uncultured Gemmatimonadaceae bacterium
GGGGTGGTGGCGGGGTAGCTCGGTGCCTATCATGCCGCATGCGAATTCACCGACTGCTATCGTTGGCGCTTCTCGGCGCGGCCCTGGGCGGTTGCACCGCCTCCATGAAATACACGCGCAGCGACGCGGATCGCGTGCTGGCGCGGCAGACGCTCGATGCCCCGGACCCGTCGCGTCCGGGCCCCTATCGCGTGTTGCACCTGTATTACGGCAGTGGCACGGACAGGCACCGGCCGGAGTACCGGGATTCGGTGGCGTTCACAACCCCGTCGGTGGACGCGTCGAAGATGGTGGACCTGAAGAAGAGCGCGAAATCCAGGAACCGGTACTGGGGCTTCAAGCCGGACTCGTTCCCGCTCAACGCCCGGGTGTGGTACCCGGACGGCGCCGGGCCTTTCCCGCTGGTGCTCATCGTCCACGGCAACCACAACATGAAGGACTACTCGGACCCGGGGTACGCGTACCTTGGCGAGCTGCTGGCCAGTCGCGGCTACATCGCGGCGTCGCTGGACGAGAACTTCCTGAACGGCAGCATCCGGGGCGAGAACGACGCGCGCGCCTGGGTGCTGCTGAAGCATCTGGAAGCGTGGAAGGGCTTCAATGAGGACCCCTCCAATCCGTTCCATGGCAAGGTGGACATGGACCGGATCGCCATCGTCGGCCATTCCCGGGGTGGGGAGGCCGTGGGTCATGCCGCGGCGTTCAACCAGCTGGAGTACTACCCGGACGATGCCAGCGTGAAGTTCGACTTCCACTTCCACATCCGCTCGGTCATCGCCATCGCGCCGGTGGACGGCCAGTACGAGCCCACGGACCGGCTGGTGCCCATCCACGATGTGAACTACCTGGTATTCGCCGGCTCCCACGACGGGGACGTGTCCTCGTTCGTGGGCCTGCGGACGTGGGACCGGGTCCGCTTCACGGACACCGTGCCGCGCTTCAAGGCCGCGGTGTACGTGTACCGGGCCAACCACGGGCAATGGAACACGGTCTGGGGCGCACACGACAACGGGCCCCGCAGCGCCCGCGTGCTGGACCTGCGCAATCTGCTCCCCGCGAAGGATCAGCGGGAGTTCGCGAAGATCTACATCTCGGCGTTTCTGGATGCCACGCTCAAGGACGATACGCGCTACCTGCCCATCTTCCGCGACCACCGCGTCATCGGCCACTGGCTGCCCAAGACCATGTACATCACGCGCTTCGAGACCAGCGCGTTCCGGCCCCTGGCCACGTTCCAGGAGGACATCGACGTCGCCCACGGCACCGTGCCCGGCGTGACGCTCCAGGGCGACAGCCTGAGCACCTGGAAGGAGGAGATGCTGCCGCTGCGCTGGCAGAACACCATGCAGGAGAACAACGCCGTCTGGCTGGGCTGGAACAACAAGGTCCAGGGTGAGGACTCGGCCACGGCCAGGCCGGCCTCCTACACGGTGACCCTGCCCGACACGCTGGCCGCCGCCTGGCACCTGTCCCGCGACGGCGAAGCCCTCCGCTTCCTCCTCGCCCCCACCGACGCCGTCCCCAAGCCGCGCAAGAAGGAAGAGGCGAAGAAGGAGGACGCGGCGGAAGGCAAGGAGGAGAAGGGAAAGCAGGCCGCAGAGAAGAGCCGTCCGGGCGTGAAGAAGCCCGCCCGGAACGAACACGCCCACAAAGACGAAGACGCCCCCAAGCCCCCCCTCGACCTGTCCATCGAGCTCGTGGACGCGGCCGGCCACACCGCACGCCTGCCGCTCAGCCGCTACGGCGCCATCCGCCGCCCGCTGGAGATGAACGTGCTGCGCCGTCCCGGCTGGGACAAACGTCGCTTCCGCACCATGTACGAGCTGGTGCTCCAGAGCTACGCCCTGCCCCTGTCCGACTTCGTCGCGAAGAACCCTGCGTTGGATCCCGGAACGTTGCGCCAGGTCCGGTTTGTCTTCGACCGGTCGGACGCAGGCACGGTGGTGGTGGACGACATCGGCTTCGCGAGGTTGGCGCCGGCGTGGTGGGCGGCGCGGTTCCAGG
>CAZUFP010000043.1:2104-27136 GCA_964619835.1 uncultured Gemmatimonadaceae bacterium
GTTGTCGCGGTGCTCGCGAAGCCAGGCCTCGAACGTCGTACTGCCGAGGCGGGCGCCCGGACCCGGCAGCAGCGCCTCGCCGGCCATGTCGGCGCCGAACATGCCGCGCCAGGTCGGTTCCAGGTCGAGGGCCACTCCCTCCGCCTGGAGAGTTCGGCGAGCCATGTCCACCAGGTCCTGCGGCTCCGGGCCCGCAAGCTCCACCGTCCCCAGAGGCTCGCCGGCCGCGATGTCCGCGAGGGCCCCGGCCACGTCCCGGGGCGCGATCGGCTGAAGGAGCAGCGGCGCCACGCTGGCCCTGCCGCCCTGCCGCGTCCAGCTCATCACCATGGCGGCGAAATCGAAGAACTGGGCCGAACGCACGATGGTGGCCGGGACCGGCCCCCCTCCAACGAGCGCTTCCTGGAGACGTTTGCCTTCGTAGTGGCTGCTCCCGCGGATCCGGTCGATGCCCAGGATGGAGAGCAGGACGTGGTGCCGCACGCCGGCACGCATTTCCGCTTCGAGCAGGCGGCTGGTGACTGCGCCGAAGAAGGCGCGCACCTGGTCGGCTTCGGTGGCCGGCGTGTTGGTGACGTCGATGACCGCCCGAACGCCGGCGAGCTTCCCCGTCAGGTCTTCACCGGCCACGAGGTCAACGCCGGCCGACCTCGCCAACACGACCGCTTCGTGGCCGGCTCTGCCGAGCGCCTCGACGACCATCCGGCCGATGTGGCCGCTGCCTCCGGCGACTGCGATTCGCCCCACGGCTGCCCTCCAGGCACGTCCGAAAGGAGCCTTCGTGGGCGCTATGGCCGGAACGCCAGCCCGATGCGTTGCACGTTGCCGCCGTCGAAGTGCTCGAAGGCGTATGCGAACGCGACGTTGTCCAGCTGCACCGCCGCGCCCAGGGTCGGCCGGGTGCCTTCGTCGTCGTGGCGCAGCCCCAGACGAGCCGTGAACGTGCGGCCCACGATGGGCCAGTACGCGACTTCCAGGCCGCCGCCCGCGGCGAAATAGCCGTCCCACCCGGAAACCGCGGCGGTTACGTCCACGTCCAGTGGGCCAACGGCGAGGCGCCTCGTGGCCGCGCTCAGCGTGGCTCGCATGGGCGCGTCGTAGCGCTGCGCCGACGGGCCCGACCCGAGCTCCAGGCGCCTCCCCAGCCCTCGCACGGCCAGTCCCACCACGGCAGGCCCCAGCCAGTGCGCCACGCCCACGTCGAAGGTGGCCCCTCCGCCCCGGAGATCGCCCACCCGGACCTCCAGCAGATTGGCCGCCACACCCACCGGGATGCCGAACAGGCGGAGGGCGCCCGCCACGGTCGCCGCCTGCTCCTGTGCGGCGGTGCCCGGCCCGAACAACCCCGCCTGCGACGCGGCCAGCGGCGGCGTGACCGGCAACGGGACATGTTTGGCCCCGTAGCTCAGGGAGCGCACGCCCACGGCGAGGCCGCGCCCGTCACTGGACGTTGCGGCGGCCGCCTGTATCAGCGCGCCGTCCGCGCCGTACCACGCCCGGCCCAGCGCAAAGCCCCCGGCCCGGCCCACCAGCGCAGGATTGTAGAAGATCGCAGACGCATCGCTTCCGGTGCCGATGAACGCGTCACCCAGCGCCGCGGCGCGCGTGTCGGCCGGCACTGAAAGAACGACGGGCGCACGCGTCTGCGCCCGCAACGGGCCGGCGAAACCGGCCAGCGCGGCCGTGAACAATGCCAGGAACGCGGTAGATCGGGCCATGTCGAGCCTTCAAAGGGACGGGATACGAGCGACGCAAGGTAGCGGTGCGCTGGGTTCCCCGCACGGGCACGCCGACGCCGGGCGTCGCCCGTCGCCGGCAACATCTGGCAGAGAGTGGCCTCCTAGTTGTCTCCCGATTCCTGCTCTTCGCTCTCCCCCCGCGGAAATCGCTTCCCGAGCCGTTCAATATCGCGAGACAAACGTTCCCATGCGTCGCGAGTCCCGAACCAACCAAAACGGAGGGCTACGGCGATAGTGGCCAACCCGATCACGTATGCGATCGACACCCCGACGAGCGGGAGCACCTTTCCCAGGTGGATCGCCACGATGGACATGGCGATCCAGCCCGTGAGGACAAACGCAAGGAAGAGCACCGGCAGGACGTACAGCAGTGCGAGGAGCTGGTCCCGGAACGCCCTGCGAGAGGACTCCTCGATGGGCCGACCGAACATCCCCAACGCGCCACCCAGAATGGCGCCGATCGCCGAGCCGAAGATGTAAAAACCGCCGGCCGTATACAGAAGGCTGCGTTCGTTGATGTGCTGCATTCTGGTGCCGTACACCACCAGAAATCCTCCGGCGAGCACACCGCCAGCGATCATCCAGCTCAACATGATGGCTCCGGGAAGCTTCAGATGCCTCGGGACAACGTGGCGGACAGGAGGTCGTTCTCGTTCTGGACTGGCCATGAGTCCCCGGTGCGGGATAATGGACACCGAACTCCTTGTACAACCCAACGCAAATTCCATACTCCGTATTGCCCGGCCGTGGCTAAGGTCGACCGGCGAGGCCACAAGGTCGCGCACACTTCCGATCTCCACGCTTCCCGTTTTCCCGCTCCCCGCTGTAGGGGTTTCTACCACGTCGGATTGCAGCCACTCCCCACCGAGCTTTCCGTTTTCTCCCGACAGACGCTCTGCCGGGCCTCCTGTATGCTCTTCATCGAAGCGAATCAACAGCGCGGCAAGGTTGAGCCGTGCGCCTGTTTCGAGCCGGTGGACGGCGAGTCGACCGGGACGCCAATACGCCCCGGTTCGGCGATCACAACCAGGGCGGATTATGGAAACGACGACCCGCGCGCCGAAGAAAGCGGCGTCCTCCGAGGGTTCGGGGGAGCCGCGGATCATCCGTGCATCACAGCATACGGTCGAGGTCGTGTCCGACTCGGGCGAGGGCGCGCAGAAGTGTGGTCAGATCTTCGGCGCGGTCTCAGCGAAGATGGGCAATGGCGTCTGGACCGTGGAAATCATCCCCGCAGAGATCCAGCCTCCGCAGCGCAGCGTAGCCGGCGCCAGCGGCAACCGGATCCGGATCGGCTCCGAGGAAGTCACCAACTGGGGCGACGAGACGGACCTGATGGTTGCGTTCAACGAGCAGGTGTTGCTGGGTCGCCATCAGCTGGGCACGATCGCCGAAGGCGCCACGATCCTCCTGGAGAACATGTGGAAGACGCATGAAGACCCGGATGTGCGGCGTCAGTGGGAGGAAGTGCTCGCAGACGTGAAGGAGCACTACAACATCGTCGAAGTCCCGATGGAAGAGCAGTGCCTGACGGTCGTGGACAACGCCCGCAAGGGCAAGAACATGTTCGTTCTGGGCATGCTCTGCTGGGTCTACGATCGCAACCTGGACCTCGCCCGCGACCAGATCGCCTACACCTTCCGCAAGAAGACCGCGGAAATCACCGAGACGAACGTCAAGCTGCTGGAGCTGGGCTACGACTGGGCGAAGGAGAATCTCGGCTTCCGGGTCGAGGTTCCGACGATGACGAGCGACGCACCGCGGGTCGTGATGAACGGCAACGAGGCCGTCGCATACGGCGCCGTGGCCGCCGGCCTCGAGCTGGCCGCCATGTACCCCATCACGCCGGCCACGTCGGTCTCCCACACGCTGGGTGAGATGTTCCAGAAGTTCGGCGGCGTGTTGCACCAGGCGGAGGACGAGATCGCCGCCGCATGTGTGGCGACGGGCGCCAGCTTCGCGGGCAGGACGGCATTCACCATCACGTCCGGCCCCGGCCTGGCGCTCAAGACGGAAACCCTGGGCCTGGCGATCATGACGGAAACGCCGTTGGTGGTCGTGGTCGTGCAGCGCGGCGGGCCCAGCACGGGTCTGCCCACCAAGGTGGAGCAGGCGGACCTGCTGGCGGCCATCTTCGGCCAGCCGGGCGATGCGCCCAAGGTGGTCATGGCCCCGGCGACCATCGAAGAGTGCTTCCACTCCATGGTCACCGCACGGCGGCTCGCGGATGCGTTCCGCGCCGTCGTCATGGTGCTCACGGACGCGAACCTGGCGACGGGCGTGCAGCCGTTCCCGCGGCCGGTTCTGGACCCGGCGTGGCAGGGCTCGGCGCCGGACCTGTCGCCGGTGCCCGAAGGCAAGCCGCCCTACGACTGGGACCCGAAGACGGGCCTGTCGCAGCGGTTCGTGCCGGGTCAGCCGGGCGGCATGTTCACCGCCACGGGTCTGGCGCACAACGAGCGCAGCAAGGTGGCGTACGACACGGTGACGAACCAGCGCTCCGCCACCATGCGTAGCCGCAAGCTCGCGGTGCTTCAGAGCATGCTGGAGCCGCCGCCGGTCTACGGCGACGACGAGGGCGACCTGCTGGTCGTCTGCTGGGGCAGCACCAAGGGAGCAATCGAGGAAGCGGTGGACCGGGCGCGGGAGGAAGGCCTGAAAGTGTCGTCCACGTGCCTGACCTTCCTGTCGCCGCTGCAGCCGGGGCTGAAGGACATCTTCAGCCGCTTCAAGAAGGTCATGACGGTGGAGATCAACTACAGCGACGAGATGGGTGATCCGTACATCACAGAAGAGAACCGGCGTTACGGCCAGTTGGCCTGGCTGCTCCGGGCCCAGTTGCTGGTGGACGTGGATTGCTGGACGCGGGTCCTCGGCGAGCCGATGCGGCCCGGCGCCATTCTGGGCGCCATCAAGGAAAAGCTCGACGGAATGAAGAAGGGAGGCGCCGCATGAGCACCGCGCCTGTCGGCACGTGTTCGCTGCTGCAGTATACGGAGGATGATGACCGCGTCTTCGAGATGGGGGACTACGGCAGTGCGCTGCCCCGCTGGTGTCCGGGCTGTGGCGACCACTCCGTTCTGTCCGCCACGCAGCGTCTGCTGGCGGAAGAACAGCTGAAGCCGGAGACCACGATGTTCGTGTCCGGCATCGGCTGCTCGAGCCGGTTCCCGCACTACCTGTCCACGTACGGCTTCCACGGCATCCACGGCCGCGCCCTGCCCATCGCGACGGGCATGAAGTTGAACCGGCCGGACCTGGACGTCTTCGTGGTCATGGGCGACGGCGACTGCACGTCCATCGGCGCCGGCCACTGGATCCACGCCTTCCGCTACAATATGGACATGGTGGCGCTGCTGCTGGACAACCACATCTACGGGTTGACCAAGAAGCAGACCTCGCCCACCACGCCCACGGGTTGGAAGAGCAACACGCACCCGCGAGGGGCGCCGCTGCCGCCCATCAACCCCATCGAATCGATGCTGGGCTTCACCAACGTCTCGTTCGTGGCACAGACGGCCGAGTGGATCCCGTCGCACCTCTTCGCGACGCTCCAGGCCGCCTACCACCACAAGGGGTTCGCCTTCGTGCGCGTCCTCCAGCGCTGCCCGGTCTACATGACGCAGGTCTACCAGGAGGCGGTGCGCAAGCCGGATCTCATGGAGATCATGGTCCACGACGACGGCGTCGTCGTTCCGGACCTGGACAAGCTCTACAAGAACCAGCGGGTACATGACCCGAAGGACATCGGAATGGCGCGCCACCTGGCCGAGGACACGAGCAAGATCCGGCTCGGCGTCTTCTTCCGGGATGAGTCGCGGCCGGTCTATCAGGAGCTCATCACCCCGCCGCACCACTCGGCGGACGAAAAGGTGAAGCTGCTCAACGAGGAGCTGGACAAATATGCCGTCTGACGAACGTATCGACCGGGCAAACCAGGCGCTGGCGGGCGTCCAGAGCTCGTTCCACTCGGCGGTGGTGACTGCGGCCGACCAGGTCCGGACGTATCTGGAGAATCACCGGGCCCCGGCCAACGGCAAGGCGACGCGGACGGCGACGGAGTTGGGGACGTTCGCCCGCGGGCGCATCAACGCCGACCGCTTTTCCGCGCTCTTCCACCACGATGACACGCCGGACGCGGAGACGCTGACGCGACTGGAGGCGGCGGCGGACGTGCTGCACGCCATCGCGGGCACCGCGCAGGGAGGGTTCTTCACCGAGGTGAAGCCGGGTGGCGACCTGCGGGACACGGTGGCGGCGGCCCTGGCGGAGGCCGGGCGCGCCTTCGGAGCGGCCCGCGTGGTGGAGTTTGCACGCACCGGGCGCTACGACCCGGCCACCCATGATGAGTTCCTGGGTACCTTCCCGCCGCGCATGTGGAACCGCACGGAGCGGGACATCGCGCCGCCGCTGGTCGTGGCCGTCGACGGCGCCGACCTGCGCACGGGCGGGCTCTTCGAGTTCATGGACGGCGCGCAGAAGATCGTGCTGGTGGTGAAGGGGCAGGCGCCACCGGCGCCGCTGGTCCGCCTCATCACGCCGGGCGTCTTCGTGATGCAGACGTCCAACGCCGACGACCTGGCGCGCCTCGCCGCCTTCAGCGGCCCGGGCATCGCCGCGCTGGTGGACGAGAAGGCGGCCCGCTTCGTCCATGACCCGAGCGCCGGCCGCACGCCGGAAGCCCGGTTGAGCATCCTGGGGCTGCCGGCGGAGCCGCCGACCAAGCCGGTGGGCCGGCTCACCGTGTTCCAGCAGACGCAGGAGCTCGAACAGCTGCGTGCGTTGTCCGCGGCGCCGGCGGCGGTACCCCAGGCGGAGGCGGCCGCGGCGAAGCCGGCCATGACCATGCCGGGCGACAAACTGGCGGCGTGGCTGATCCGGCAGGCAAATCTGAGCTGACGAGGCATCATGGACGGGCGGTTGATCCTGGAGTCTATCATCATCCTGGCGGGGGTGGGTCTCACCTTCGGCATTCTGATCGCGGTGGCCAACGCGAAGCTGCGCGTGTGGGAAGACCCGCGCATCGCCACCGTGGAGGAGATCCTGCCGGGCGCCAACTGCGGCGCCTGCGGCTTTGCCGGCTGCCGTGCCTTCGCCGAAGGGCTGGTGAAGGGCGAAAACGCGCCGGCCGGCTGCACCGTGATGGGTGACGACGATCGGGATGAAGTGGCAGCGGTGCTGGGCGTGGATGCCGGCGAGGCGAACAAGCGCGTCGCCCGCCTGCTATGCGCGGGCGGAACCGATGTGGCCACGCGCAAGGCGGACTACTACGGGCTGGAAAGCTGCGCCGCGGCCGTTGCGGTGACCGGCGGCGGCAAGGGCTGCGCCTGGGGTTGCCTGGGCCTGGCGGATTGCGCCGTGGCCTGCGACTTCGACGCCATCCACATGAACGAGCAGGGCCTGCCCGTCGTCGATCCCGAGAAGTGCACCGCCTGCGGGGACTGCGTCGAAGCCTGCCCCCTGGACCTGTTCACGGTCATGCCCGTGGACGACCGGCTGATCGTGCAGTGCAAGAACCTGCTGGAAGGCGAAGCCGCGACGAACGTGTGCACCGTGGCGTGCAACGCCTGCGGCCGCTGCGTCGCCGACGCCGCCGATGGCCTCATCGAGATCCGCAACGGCCTCGCGGTCATCGACTATTCGAAGAACGAGCTGGCGAACAAAGAAGCTACGGCCCGGTGTCCCACCGGCGCCATCGTCTGGTTGGACGGGGACCGCCAATTCGCGGCCCTCGACCTTATCGCTGTGGGGAGTTAGCACGATGATCTTCACGAAGAACAAGAACGTGAACGAGGAAAAGCCCGAGGGCGCGAAATATCCGGGCGTCCCCGAAGCCACCGATGGCACGGGCGCGGTCGTCGCGATGGAAACGGCCGGCAGCGAAGCCGCCGGCGCGTATCCCATCACGCCGTCGACCCAGATGGGCGAGGGCTGGGCGGCCGCCGTGGCGGCGGGCAAGATCAACGTGAACGGCCGCCGGCTGCTCTTCTTCGAGCCGGAAGGCGAGCACGCCGCGGCGGGCGTGACGGCCGGCATGAGCATGGTGGGCCTGCGGGCCACCAACTTCTCCAGCGGCCAGGGCATCGCGTACATGCACGAGTCGCTGTACGCGGCGGTGGGCAAGCGCCTGACCTACGTGTTGAACATCGGCGCCCGCGCCATGACGAAGCACGCCCTCAACGTGCATGCCGGCCACGACGACTACCACGCCGTGGACGACACGGGCTTCTTCCAGCTGTTCGCCAAGGACGTGCAGGCGGCGGCGGACCTGAACCTGGTGGCGCACCGGATCGCCGAGCTGGCGCTGAATCCGGGCATCATGGCGCAGGACGGGTTCCTGACCACGCACGTCATCGAGTCCATGCGGTTGCCGGAAGACGAGCTTGTGAAGCAGTACCTGGGCGACCCGTCGGACATCATCGACTCGCCCACGCCGGCGCAGCGCATGGTGTTCGGCGAGACGCGCCGGCGCATCCCGGAGATGTTCGATCTGGACTATCCGGCCATGCTGGGCGTCGTGCAGAACCAGGACGCGTACGCGCAGGGCGTGGCGGCGCAGCGGCCGTTCTACTTCGATCACGTGGCGGACCTGACGGACCAGGCCCTGGAGGAATTCTTCCAGCTCACCGGCCGGCGCTACGCCCGGGCGACGGGCTACCTCATGGACGATGCGGAGTACGTGCTCGTGGGCCAGGGCTCCATCGTGCCGAACATGGAAGCCGTCGCCGACTACCTGCGGGCCGAGAAGAGCCTGAAGGTGGGCGTGGTGGACATGACCATGTTCCGGCCGTTCCCGGCGGACCTGATCACGCAGCTGCTGCGCGGCCGCAAGGGCGTCGCGGTGCTGGAGCGTCTCGATCAGCCCCTGGCGGTCGACCCGCCCATCGCCCGGGAGATCCGCGCGGCTCTGTCGCAGGCGGTGGAGAACGGACGCGCGCGTGACGTGGGCATGAAGCCCTACCCGCGCGTCGCCGCCATCGCGGCCGACGAGGTGCCGGACATCTACACGGGCGGCTTCGGGTTCGGCAGCCGCGACATTCAGCCGGGCGACATCGTCGCGGCCGTGCTGAACATGATGCCGGACGGTGCCCGTCAGCGGCACTACTACATGGGCATCGATTTCGTGCGCAAGAACACGCGCATGCCCAAGCTGGAGATCTGGCAGCAGGACCTGCTGGAGGCCTACCCGCACCTGGAGACGCTGGCGCTGCAGTCCGCGGGCGACCTGGACCTCATGCCCAAGGGCTCCGTCTCCGTGCGCATCCACTCGGTGGGTGGCTGGGGTGCCATCACCATGGGCAAGAACGTGGCGCTCACGGCCTTCGAGCTCTTCGGGCTGAACGTGAAGGCGAACCCCAAGTACGGGTCGGAAAAGAAGGGCCAGCCCACGACGTTCTACACCACGCTCTCGCCGGAGCCCATCAAGGTGAACGCGGAGCTCAAGCACGTGAACGTGGTGCTGTCGCCCGACCCGAACGTGTTCGGCCACTCGAACCCGCTGGCCGGCCTGTCCAAGGGCGGCGTGTTCATCATCCAGAGTGACAAGGACCCGCTGGAGCTGTGGCGGTCTCTGCCGGCTTCGGCGCGGCGGGAGGCGCGGGAGAGGCAGATCAAGGTCTACGGCCTGGACGGCTTCGCCATCGCGTCGGAGGAAGCCACATCGGCGGACCTGCGCTACCGCATGCAGGGCGCGGCGTTCATGGGCGCCTTCTTCCGGACGGCTCCGCTGCACGCGGCCAACGGCGAAGTGACCGAGGCGAGCCTGTTCGAGGGCATCCGTGTCCAGATGCAGAAGAAGTTCGGCAAGCTGGGCGAGCGTATCGTGGAGGACAACATCCGGGTGATCCGGCGCGGCTATGACGAGCTGTTCGAGGTCACGACCGATGAGGACGTCCAGAAGGAAGAGGAAGGCGTCCTGCCGACGGTCTCCCGCATTCCGGCGCTGCTGGACAACGACGCTGCCGAGCAGGGCATCGGCAACCAGGGCCGGTTCTGGGAGCAGGTCTGTACGCTGTACGATATGGGCGAGGACGGTATCGCGGACCCGTTCGCGGCCATCAGCGCCATTCCGGCGGCGACCAGCACCATCCGGGACATGACGAACATCCGCTTCGAGGTGCCCACCTTCGTCGCGGAGAAGTGCACCGGCTGCTCCCAGTGCTGGATTCAGTGCCCGGACGCGGCCATCCCGGGGCTGGTCAACAGCGTGGAGGACGTGCTGGACAGCGCGGTGCGCTACGCGTCCAAGAACCGCAGCTTCGACCGGCTGAAGCAGGTGACGCCGCACCTGGCGAAGGAGTCGCGCAAGATCATGAAGGGCGTGCCCTTCACGAGCTACGGCGAGGTGTTGAAGTCGGCGTATGCCAACGTGGTGGACAAGCTCGGCTGGGACGCGGAGCGGCGCACGCAGCTGGATGAGGAATTCGCCGTCGTCTTCCCGATCATCGACCAGTTCCCGCTGGCCAAGACCGCGCCGTTCTACGACCTGCCGGAGAGCAAGGAGAAGGGGACGGGCGGGCTGCTGGCCATCACGATCAATCCGGAAGCGTGCAAGGGCTGCAACATCTGCGTCGACGTCTGCCCGGAGAACGCACTCGTCACCATCAAGCAGACGGACGAGGTGGTGGACCGGATGCGCCAGAACTGGGACTTCTGGCGGGCGCTGCCGGACACGGACGATCGCTACATCAACGTGTCCAACCTGGATGAGGGCATCGGCGTGCTGTCCTCGCTGCTGCTGAAGAAGGACCGGTACCGCTCCATGGTGGGCGGCGACGGCGCCTGCATGGGCTGCGGCGAGAAGACGGTGGTGCACCTGATCACGTCGACCATCGAAGCGGTCATGCGGCCGCGGGTGGCGAAGTTTGTGGAGAAGCTGGACGCCCTGATCGCGACGCTCGAGGGCCAGGCGCGGGACCTGTGGAAGGGCGACCTGGACGTGGCGGTGGAGCAGCTCGCGGAGCTGGGCAAGGCCGAGTTCAAGGTGGAGCTGGACGATGCGCAACGGGAGCGGGTGGAGCAGATCGCCCGCGCGGTCAAGGAGCTGAAGGACCTGAAGTGGCGCTACGAGGTGGGGCCGAGCGGCTACGGCCGGGCGCACCTCGGCATGTCCAACAGCACCGGCTGCTCGTCGGTCTGGGGGAGCACGTATCCGTACAACCCGTACCCGTTCCCCTGGGTCAACCACCTGTTCCAGGACGCGCCGTCCATCGCCATCGGCATCTTCGAAGGCCACATGCGCAAGATGGGCGATGCGTTCGTCACGGTGCGGCGTGCCGAGAAGGTGGCGGACGGCAGCTACGACGCGGAGAAGGACGAGCCGTTCTTCACCCGGTTCGAGTACCAGCAGTTCACGGACGAGGAGTTCAACCTGTGTCCGCCGATCCTGGCCATGGGCGGCGACGGCGCCATGCTGGACATCGGCTTCCAGAACCTGTCGCGCATGATGGCGTCCGGGAAGCCGATCCGGGCGGTCATCCTGGACACGCAGGTCTACTCCAATACAGGTGGCCAGGCCAGCACGGGCACCTACACCGGCCAGTCGGCCGACATGTCGCCTTACGGCAAGGCGATCCACGGCAAGCAGGAGACGCGCAAGGAGCTGGCGCTGATCGCGCTGGCGCACCGGGGCGTGTTCGTGCACCAGTCGTCGCAGGCGTCGGCGTCCCACCTCATGGGCGGCGTCATCAAGGCCCTGCGCACCCGGCGTCCGGCCGTGATCAACCTGTACGCGCCGTGCCCGGTGGAGCATGGCCTGCCGGACGAGTGGGCGCCGGAGGCGGCGAAGCTGGCCCTGGAGAGCCGCGCGTTCCCGTTCATGGTCTACGACCCGGATGCGGGCGCGACCATCGCGGACTGCATGGACCTGGGCGGCAACCCGGAGATCGAGGCGCTGTGGCCGACGTACGAGCTCACGTACCTGGACGACGCGGGCGCCGAGCAGACCATGGAGCTGCCCGTCACCATCCCGGACTGGGCCGCGGTGGAGGCGCGCTTCAAGAAGCATTTCCGCACGGTGCCCCAGGACGAGTGGAACGAGGACATGGTCGTCTTCCACGAGTTCATGCAGCTCGGCCGCGAGGAGCGGGAAGGCAAGGTCCCGTTCATCTACGCCATTGACGACGAGCGGCACCTGAAGCGGGTGCAGGTTTCCTCCGAGATGGTCCAGCTGTCCGAGGAGCGGCTGCTCTTCTGGGCGCAGCTCAAGGAGCTGGCCGGCCTCGATATCCCGAGCTGGGTCAAGGACCAGATCGCCGACGAGCTGGAGTCCGAGTTCGACAAGCGCGCGGAAGAGCTGCGCAAGGAGTACGACAAGAAGCTCGCCGACCTGCGGGCTACGTACCCGGCGGTCATCGCCCGTAAGCTGGCCGAGGGCCTGATCCGGGCCGACGGCCACCGCACGGTGAGCGAACTGCTCGAAGAGGTCGAGAAGACGCCGGGCATCGAGCCGCTCCACTTCGACGACGCCGAAATGTCCGAGCTGTTCGGCATTTCCGGCGCTCCGGCCGCCGCACCTGCGGCGGCGGCCGGACCGGTGGAACCGGCGGCCGCCACGGCCGTGGCCGAAGCGCCGGCGGAAGCCGCCGCGCCGGCCGTGGCCGAGGAAGAGGAAGAAGACGAGGGGCTGTCCATGCAGCCCTACATCGAGACGGAACGCTGCACCTCGTGCAACGAGTGCACGAACCTGAACAAGCGGATGTTCGCGTACAACGACAACAAGCAGGCGTTCGTGAAGGACGCGAAGGCCGGAACGTTCGCCCAGCTGGTGCAGGCGGCCGAGAAGTGCCCCGCGGGCATCATTCACCCCGGGGACCCGGTGAACCCGAAGGAGAAGGACCTCGACAAGTGGATCGAGCGGGCCAAGCCGTTCAACTGAGGCACGCATGGGACTATTGAGTTTCCGGCACGGCGTCCACCCACCGGACTCCAAGTATCTGACGGAGAAGGTGGCGATCCGGCGCATGCCATATCCGGAAGAGGTGGTGCTGCCGCTGAGGCAGCACACGGGCAAGCCCGCGATCCCGCTGGTACGCAAGGGGGATCGGGTGGAGCGCGGCGACAAGATCGCGGATGCGGACGGGTGGGTGTCGAGCCCGGTGCACGCGTCGGCCACGGGCACGGTGCAGGGCATCGACCTGTGGCCGCACCCGGACGGCAGCATGAGCCCGGCGATCCGCATCAAGGTGGACCGCTGGTCCGCCCAGATGGCGCGGCCGCGCGTCGTGCCCGAGTGGCTGGGGCTGTCGCCGCAGCAGGTGGTGGAGGTGGTGCGGCAGGCGGGGTTGGTGGGGCTGGGCGGGGCGGCCTTCCCCACACATGTGAAGCTGAAGCCGCCGCCGGAGTTCCCCATCGAATTCCTGCTGGTGAACGGCGCGGAGTGCGAGCCGTATCTGACGACGGATCACCGCACCATGGTCGAGTATCCGGACCGTGTGTGGCTCGGCGTGCGCATCATGATGCAGACGCTGGACGTGAAGGAAGCGGTGATCGGCATCGAGATGAACAAGCCGGACGCCGTGGAGCGCCTGCGCGAGACCCAGCCGGCGGACCTTGCAGTGCGCGTGCAGCCGCTTCGGGTGAAGTATCCACAGGGCGCCGAGAAGATGCTCATCGAAGCGGTGACCGGCCGCCAGGTGCCTTCCGGCAGGCTGCCCATGCATGTGGGCGCGGTGGTCCAGAACGTGGGCTCCATCGCCACCATCGGTGAGATCTTCGAGACGGGCATGCCACTGGTGGAGCGGATCGTCACGGTGACGGGGCCCGGCATCGCGAAGCCGTCCAACCTCATCGTGCCTGTGGGCTCCAAGCTGCGCGACGTGCTCGGCTTCTGCGGCGGGCTGAAGGACGATGTGGCTGAGATCGTATTCGGCGGGCCCATGATGGGCGCCGCCCAACCGGACCTCGACACGCCGCTGCTCAAGGGCACCACCGGCGTGGTGGCGCTGACCCACGCCGAAGTCCGGCCCAAGCAGGTGTACCCGTGCATCAGCTGCGGGCGCTGCCTGGACGCGTGTCCGGTGTTCCTCAACCCGTCCCGGCTCGGCAAGCTCGGGCAGGCGGGACGCTACGAGGAGATGGAAGAGCATCACCTGATGGACTGCATGCTTTGCGGCTCCTGCTCCTATGTCTGCCCGTCGAACATCCCGCTGTCTCAGATGTTCGCCCTGGGCAAGACGATGCTGCGGCGCCACAAGGCGACCGAGCAGGGAGCGAAGGCGGCATGATCGATCCCCGCCTGGAGCTGTCCGCTTCACCGCATCTCAAAGCCCCAGACTCCACGCCCCGGATCATGTGGTCCGTGGTGGCGAGCCTGGTGCCCGTCATCGGCGCCGCCGTCTACTTTTTCGGCGTGAGCGCTCTCCTGGTCATCGCCGCCGCCACGGCCGGCGCCGTCCTCACGGAACGGGGGTTCGGCAGGAAAGGGAGCCTCGGCGACGGCTCCGCCATGATCACCGGCCTGCTGCTGGGCCTCACGCTGCCGCCCGGCTTCCCGCTGTGGATGGCCTTCATCGGCGGCGCCTTCGGCATCGGATTCGGCAAGCTGCTCTTCGGCGGCATCGGCCAGAACGTATTCAATCCCGCCCTGCTGGGCCGCGCGTTCCTCCAGGCCTCCTTCCCGACCGCCATCACGACCTGGCCGAAGGTGGCGAACGCGTTCGGCGCGCTGCGCGGCGACAACCTGGCCTGGCCTCTGATGTCGCCCAACGCCGACACCGTGACGGGCGCGACGCCGCTGGGCCTCATGAAGTTCCAGCACGAAGCGACGAACGTCTGGCACCTCATGGTCGGCTCGGTCAGCGGCTCGTTGGGCGAGACGTCCGCGATCCTGATCCTGGCCGGCGGCGCCTATCTGGTCTGGAAGAACTACATGAACTGGCGGATCCCGGCGAGCATCTTCCTCACCGTGGTCGTGTTCTCGGAGATCCTGTTCTTCGTGAACCCGGCACGCTACCCGAACCCGCTGTTCATGCTCTTCTCCGGCGGCCTCATGCTGGGCGCCGTCTATATGGCCACCGACATGGTGACCTCGCCGGTGACCAACAAGGGCGCGTGGATCTTCGGGTTCGGCATCGGCTTTCTGGTGGTGCTCATCCGGGTATGGGGCGGCCTGCCTGAAGGCGTCATGTACGCCATCCTGCTCATGAACGCCCTCGTGCCGTTCATCAACCAGGCGACGCAGCCCAAGGTCTTCGGTGCCGTGCCGGCCAAGGCGGCGAAGGAGGCCCGGTGAGCGAGGAACGCAAACTCCCGACGGTGGACGCCCACACGCACGAGGCGCCCGAAGCCCCACAGGAGCCGAACGTACCGGCGTGGCGGCTGTGGTCCACGCTCATGGTGGCGGGTGCGTTGGCGGGCTTCGCCATCGTGTTCGTGTACCAGTGGGCCAACCCGAAGATCATCGCGCACCAGGCCCAGGTGATCCAGGCTGCCGTCCATGTGGTCCTGAAGGAGCCGGACCACATCCGTACGCTGTACATCGAGGGAGACAGCCTGACGCCGCAGGCGCCCGCCGGCGTGGACACGTTGCAGGCGGACCGCGTCTTCCTGGGCTACGACGAGAACAACCGGCCCCTCGGATTTGCCGTGCTGGGCGCGGAGCCCGGCTTCCAGGACGTCATCCAGCTGATCTTCGGCTACGACCCACGCACGAAGGAGGTGCTGGGCATGTCGGTGCTGGACAGCAAAGAGACGCCGGGACTGGGTGACAAGATCAACTCGGACTCCGCCTTCATCAAAGGCTTTGCCGGCGCTCTCGGCCCGATCAAGGGCGTGAAGGCAGGCGCCGGCACGGGAGACAAACACGACGTGGACATGATCACGGGCGCGACGATCTCGTCCCGCGCGGTGATCCGCATCATCAACGACCGCATCGAAGCCGTGGGTCCGATGCTGGATGCATACCTGAGCCAGCGCACCGCCAGCGGTGATGCGCCGGGTCGGGCGCAGGCCACGCAACAAACAGGGGCACTCACCTCGAGTCGCGTGAGCCTGCGTCCGTCCCGGTCCGGCTCGAAGGGGGGCGAACGATGAAGGAGACGACGCCGCAACAGGACCTGATCCGCGGCATCTGGAGGGAGAACCCGGTCCTGATCCAGCTGCTGGGCCTGTGCCCGTCGCTGGCGGTGACCAACACGGTGGAGAACGCCATCGCCATGGCGGCCGCCACGTTCTTCGTGCTGGTCGGCTCCAGCATCCTGGTCTCGAGCCTGAAGAACCTGATCCCCAGCGAAGTGCGGATCTCGGCCTACATCCTGATCATCGCCACCTTCGTCACCATGGCGGACTACACGCTGGCCGCCGTCGTGCCGGATATTCACAAGGCGCTGGGCGCCTTCATTCCTCTGATCGTGGTGAACTGCATCATCCTGGGCCGCCAGGAGGCCTTCGCGTCCAAGCACGGCGTCGGCCGCTCCATCCTGGACGCGGTGGGCACCGGCATCGGCTTCACCATCGCGCTGCTGCTCATGGGCACCATGCGGGAGATCCTGGGCAGCGGCTCGATCCTCGGGCATGCGCTGTTCGGGCCGCACTACGAGCCGTGGCTCGTCTTCGTCCTGCCGCCGGGCGGCTTCTTCGCTATCGGCTTCTACCTGCTGTTCTTCAGCTGGTGGCGCAGGCGCCGGAGTGAGCCGGTGGCAGGCATCCGGCAATGGCCGCACGGTGTCGCCGCCCAGACGAGGAGGATCGCCTGATGGGGAACCTGATCTGGATCTTCGTCTCGGCCGCGGTGGTGAACAACTTCACGCTGGCCTACTTCCTGGGACTCTGCCCCTTCCTGGGCGTGTCCGGCCGTGTGGCGACGGCGCTGCGCATGGGCCTGGCGGACATCTTCGTCATGACCATCGCGTCCCTGGCCACGTGGTTCCTCAACACGTACATCCTGGCCAGCGCGCCGTACCTGCGGCTCATCTCGTTCATCGTGGTCATCGCGTCGCTGGTGCAGATCGTGGAGATGGTGATCCGCAAGGTGAGTCCGGCGCTGTTCCGGGAGCTGGGCATCTTCCTGCCGCTCATCACGACGAACTGCGCCATCCTGGGCATGGCGATCTTCCAGACCAACCGCGGCTACGGCCTGGCGGAAGGCCTGTTCTTCGCCGTGGGCGCCGGCGCCGGCCTGACGCTGTCCCTCGTTCTCATGGCGTCCATCCGCCAGCAGACGGAGATCGCCGACGTGCCGGCCATGGCCCGCAACATGGGCCTGGTCATGATCATTGCCGGCAGCCTGTCGCTTGCGTTCATGGGCTTCGCCGGCCTGTTCAGCGCAGCATCATGATTCACGAAATCTTCGGCGTTCTCGCCTTCATCTTGTTGTCCGCGCTTTTTTTCGCGATCCGGCCGCGCAACGGAAGCTGCTCCGGGGATGGAGACTGCTCCGCGTGCCATGGATCCTGTGAGCTGGAATCGAAACGATGAACAACCCTGATCGAGAAGAACGGTCGCTGCCAAGCCGTCGTGAGTTCCTCACCCTGGGCCTGGGCGCCTTCGTGGTCGCCGGCCTGCCGGGCATCGTGCGCGGGGTGCGCGCTCAGCGCGGCCTGAGCGCCCAGCGCGGCGTGGTCCGCCGCACCGTGCCGGTCATGGGCACCATCGCCGAGGTGGCGGTAGTCCACCACGACACCCGCTACGCCGAGGGCGCCATCGACGCGGCGCTCAAGGAGCTCTACTTCGTCGACCGTACCATGAGCCGGTTCCGCACCGACTCCGACATCGGTCGGGCCAACGCCCGCGCGGCCGCGGGGCCCAGCCCGGTTTCGGACGCCACCGCCGCCGTGCTCACGGCGTCGCTGCGCTGGGCGGACGCCAGCGCGGGCGCGTTCGATCCCTGCCTGGGCGAGGCGGTGCGGCTGTGGGATGTGGACGACAAGACCCGTCCGCCGGCCGCCTCGGCGGTTCGCCGCCTGGCGGGACGCGGACTCTACCGCGACCTGGGCGTGGACCGGCATGCCGGCGCCCCCGTCGTCGTGTTCGGCAACCGGGACGTCTCGGTGGACCTGGGCGGCATCGCCAAGGGCTACGCCGTGGACCGGGCCGTGGCGGCGTTGCGCGACTGGGGCATCACCGACGCGTTCGTGAACGCCGGCGGCGACCTGTACGCCATGGGCCGGTCCGCGGACGGCGACCCGTGGCAGGTGGGTGTGCGTTCGCCGTTCGACCCGAACGGCATCATCGCCACCCTGCGCATGAGCGACCGCGCGGTCGCCACGTCCGGCGACTACGAGCAGTACTACACGTTCAACGGCCGGCGCTACAGCCATCTGTTGGACCCGGCCACGGCGGCACCGCGCCGTACCCACGTCCATTCCGTGACGGTTGCTGCCGACCGGTGCATCGATGCCGATGCCGGCGCCACGGCCGTGTTCGGCCAGTCGGCCACGGATGCCGTCGACGTGTTGTCACGGGCGGCACCGGGCTCGGAGATCGTCGATTCCGCATAACCAGGGGGGAACCATGGAGATTCACTGGGCTTATTGCTCGGCGTGCGACCGTCAGGTTCGCGTCATGATGAAGCCGGGCACCGCGCTGGACGGCCCGTTCGATCCCTCCTCCGTGATCTGTCTGGAGCACGGCGACAGCTGTACCGGCGCGCTCTGTCCGCTGTTCGCCGTGCCCGCGGAGCAGTTGAAGAAGAACCTCGAAGAAGGCCGCCTGCCGGAATCCGAATGACCCGTCGCCCGGTGCGGCCGGCGACCAGAGGAGGACCCCCATGAGCATTCGACCCATGCACTGTCCCGCCTGCAACGGACAGGTACGGATCACCGACACGCCCACGCCGCTCCATGGCGGCCAACCCACCCTGCCCGACTCGCCACAGCTGGTCTGCCTGGACTTCGGCGAGCAGTGCGCCGGCCGGGATGTCTGTCCGCTGGCCGGCCTGCCGCGCATGGTCATGGCCGTGCGCCTCGCCAGGAGCGGGCTCCGGTCCCACGAGAAGTGGAAGACCGTCCAGATGCCGTGCAGCGGCTGCGGGCAGACCATGGAGCTCGAGGTGCTGGACGACGAGTACGCATACTGCCCCGCCTGCGGCACCACCAACCGGCGAGTGCTGATCCAGGTGGAGGACGAGACCTACATGACCCTGGCGGGCACCGAATAGGGAGGATGCCCGGCCGGTGCCGGGCCGTGGATCACGGGTCGGCACACCGCCCAGTGCGGGGGGCGGAGAACAGAGCCCGCCTATGTTCAGTCGGGCATTTGCCCGAGACACACGAAGGAGTGGCGAAGGATGCGCACCAACGGGACAGTGAAATGGTTCAACGACAGCAAGGGCTTTGGCTTCATCACGCCCGAGGACGGAGGCCGGGACTGCTTCGTCCACCATTCAGCCATACAGGGCCAGGGTTTCAAGACCCTCGCGGAAGGTGAGAAGGTGGAATTCGACCTGGTCGACGGCCAGAAGGGCCCCGCGGCGGAGAACGTCGTGCGATTGGGTGCCTGACCCGCGCCTCACACGGCGCGTTTGAAACAAGGGGGCCGCCGCGCAGGGCGCGAGGCGGCCCTCAGCGCGTCAGGATGGACCCGGCTCACGCATACCTGTTGAGCCCGACGCCGGGCGGTTCGTCCTGAACGGCGCGGGGCTACTTGTGGCGGTAGGTGATCCTGCCGCGGGAAAGGTCGTACGGAGAGAGTTCCAGGGTCACGCGGTCACCCACCAGCACCCGGATCTTGTACTTCGACATCTTGCCTGAGGCGTAAGCGAGAACCGTGTGCCCGTTCTCAAGCTCGACCCTGAAGTTCTGGTCAGGCAGCACTTCCGTGACGACGCCCTCCATCTCGATTGCTTCCTGCTTCGCCATAGCTCCTTTTCCCGTTCCGCGAACGTGTCCCAACAACAAAAGATAACACTGCTACGTCCGACCCGCGATGATGGCAGGGACGGGACGGCGCGGTCGCCGTCAGCCGGTCGTCGCGGCGGCGTTGAACCCGTCGTCGCGGCGGCGTTCAACCGGTCGTCGCCTTGGGTGGGTGCACGCCGACCAGGGTGATGTCGTACACGAGCGTGGAGCCGCCCGGGATGGCCGTGCTGTCCGATTGGATGTCCGAGTAGCCGTAACCCAGGTCCGGCGGGATCACCAGCTTCCGCTCCCCGCCCACCTTCATCCCGGTGACGCCTTCGTTGACGCCGAGGATCACGGTCCCGTCGCCGATCACGAACCGGAACGGGTTGCGGCCTTCCGTCGAGTCCAGCTTGACGCCGTTGACGAAGTACGCAGTGTAGTCTATGAACACGGTGTCGCCGGACATGGCTTCCAGGCCGGTCCCGACCGTGACATCCTGGATATAGAGGCCGGTCTGGGTCTGGTGGAACTGCGACAGGTCGATGCCCAGATCGGGCGCAAACGTGAGACTCTTGCCGCAGCCTGCCAGCATCAGCACAACGGCCAGCCCCACGAGTCCAGCGATTTGCTTCCGCATGATGGTCCTTCGAACCGGTTGAATGCCACGCAAACCTAGCGCACGCGGCTTGCATCGAAAAGATTGAACCCCTCGCAACTCAGGGAGGATCCATGTTCAAGAACATCGGTCGTAGCCTGGTCACCGCGTTTGCCATCGGGTTGTTGGCAGGCGGCTGCGCCGTCTTCCATGCGCAATCGTCGTCGGTGCGCCAACAGACGGTCCGGCTGCACGTGGACAACCAGAACTTCAGCGACGCCACCCTCTACATTCGTTACGAGGGCACCGGCCCCATCCGTCTGGGCCAGGTGACGGGCAAGACCCAGGACGTGTTCACGTTCCGTTACCGTCCCGGACGGGTGCGCATCGAGATCCGGCTGCTGGCTGGCGGGACCCACACCACGGATTCCATTCCCGTGGATCCCGGCGACGACCTGGACCTCATCATCCCCTCCAACCTCGATCAGGCCGTGATCCGATGAGGGCTGTTCGGGCGCGTGCTTCCTGAGCCGGCGCAGCCATGGCCGTTCGCTTTGACAATCGGCGCCCGCGCTCGCAGCTTGCGGGCATGCTGCCTCAGGGGTCGGACAACGACGAACAGCTGCGCCATGCCGCGGCCATCATCAAGTGTCTCGGTCATCCGCTGCGCCTCCAGCTGCTCGCCGCCATGGAGGCTGGCGAGATGACCGTGTCACAACTCCAACATGCGACGGGTGCCGGGCAGGCTGCCGTGTCCCGGCAGCTGGGCATCATGCGGGAACGGGCCATTGTCGATTCGAGGCGTGAAGGCCTGAACGTCTACTACTGGATCGTCGAACCCCTGGTCGACACCATTCTCGATTGCGTTCCGGGCCGCGCCAGGAGGAACACCTGAGCCTGAACGTGCCCCAGGGGCGGGCGCACGCCATGCCGTGGCAGGGGAAATGGTGGCCGTTCCCGCCGTGGCGACGCCCGGTCCCCGGCGACATCGTGGCCGGCCTCAGCATGGCGCTCGTGCTCGTGCCCCAGTCTCTTGCCTACGCGCGCGTCGCCGGCCTGCCGGCATACGTGGGACTCTACGCCGCCGGCCTGCCGCCCCTCGCCGCCGCGTTCTTCGTTTCTTCGCCCTATTTGCAGACCGGGCCGTCCGCCGTGAAGGCCATGCTGACCGCCGGCGCCCTCAGCCTGGTGGCCGTGGCCGGGACGCCGTCCTACATCGCGTACGCCGCGTTCCTGGCGTTTCTGGTCGGCGTGATCCGCCTGTCCATCGGCCTGCTGCGGCTGGGGAACGTGGCGTACATGATCTCCGAGCCTGTGCTGCGAGGGTTCGTGACGGGAGCGGCGCTGCTCATCATCGCCGCGCAGATTCCGGCGGTGCTGGGCACCCACGTGTCCGGCGGCGGGTTGCCGGGTCTGGTGGCCGTGGCGGCACACCCCAGCCGCTGGAACGGAGAGGCCGTGGCCTTCGGTCTTTCGGCGCTCGTCCTGACATTCGTGCTGCGGCGGATCCACCCGGCGATCCCCGGTCCGCTGTTCGCCACGGTAGGCGGAATCCTCCTCTCGGGTTGGCTTCACTACAGCGGGCCCACCGTGGGCACCGTGCCGGAAGGGCTGCCGCACCTGTCTCTGGCGTTTCCCTGGATGGCCGGCCCGTCCCTCTTCCTGGGCGCCGTGGTCATCGCGCTGGTCGGGTTCGTGGAAGCGGCCTCCATCGCCCGCGTCTTCGCCGCCCGGGAACGGCAGCGCTGGGACCCGGACCAGGACTTCATCAGCCAGGGTGTCGCCAACCTGGCGTCCTCCGTCGTGGGCGGCTTCCCGGTGGGTGCATCGTTCTCCCGGAGCACGCTGGGCCACATGCTGGGCGGGCGCAGCCGCTGGAGCGGCGCCATTACGGGCCTCACGGTCCTGGTGTTCATGCCCGTCAGCAACGTACTGGCGCCGCTCCCCATCGCGGTCCTGGGCGCCATCGTCATCGCGGCCGTGTTCAGCCTGGTCCGATTCCGTCCCCTGATGTCCCTGTGGCGCTATTCCAAGCCGCAGTTCGCCGTCGCGAACGGGACCCTGCTGCTCACCCTGGCCCTCGCTCCGCACATCGAGCACGCCGTGCTCCTGGGGATCGGGCTGGCCGTCGCGCTGCACCTCTGGCGCGAGTTCCGCGTGGACAACATCAACTGGCTGGAGGGCTCGACGCTGCACCTGCGGCCCCAGGGCATCCTCTGGTTCGGGTCGGCGGAAATCCTCAAGCAGGCCGCCCTGGACCTCATCGCCGACCACCGGGATGTGGCCAACGTCGTGCTTCACATGGAACAGCTGGGGCGTGTCGACCTCACCGCCGCCTGCGCCGTGCAGTCCCTGGTGAAGGATCTCCAGGAAGCCGGGCTCGGAGTCTGCCTCGACGGCGTCAAGCAGCAGACCGCCCCGGCCCTGCGGACGGTGCTCGGCGAGATCAATGCCCTGGTGGAGAACGACTGCCACGGCTGGTCGGAACAACAGGCGGCCGGCCGCGCGTCGCACGACCAGCCGCCTGGCCAGGCCTGAACCGGATCCGGCCGCCGCCCTCAGGCGGCCACCGTTACCGTGCCGCCGCGCTCGCCGGCTGCGTGGTCAGCACCTCGCGGATCGCCGGAAGCACCTCCTCCAGCTGGCTCTTCTCGATGACCAGCGGCGGCGCGAACCGCACCACCTGCTCGTGCGTTTCCTTCGCCAGGATGCCCCGATCCCACAACGCCTCGCAGAACGGGCGCGCCGGGCCCGCATCGTCCCGGATCACCACGCCGATGAGCAGGCCCTTGCCGCGCACGTGGTCCACGTACGGCGAGCCCATGGACCGAAGCGCGTTCATGAACCACTCGCCCAGCTCCGCCGCACGCTCCGGTAGCTTCTCCTCCACGATCACGTCCAGCGCCGCCATGCCCACCGCCGCGCCCAGCGGGTTGCCGCCGAACGTCGACCCGTGCGTGCCCGGCGTGAAGACCTCCATCACCTCGTCGTCCGCCAGCACCGCCGAAACCGGGTAGACCCCGCCACCCAGCGCCTTGCCCACGATCACCACGTCGGGATGCACATGCTCCCACTCGCTGGCAAACAGGCGGCCCGTACGGCCCAGCCCCGTCTGGATCTCATCCGCGACCAGCAGAGCGCCATGCTCCTCGCACAGGTCGGCCAGCCCCTGCAGGTACCCATCCGGCGGCACGACGACCCCCGCTTCGCCCTGGATCGGCTCCACCAGCACGCCCACCGTGTTCTCGTTCATCACCGCCCGCACCGCGTCCAGGTCGCCGTACTTCACCAGACGGAACCCCGGCGTGAACGGGCCGAACCCGTCCCGGTACAGCTCTTCCGACGAGAACCCCACGATGGTCGTCGTGCGGCCGTGGAAGTTGCCTTCGAACACCACGATCTCCGCCTTTTCCGGCGCCACGCCCTTGCGCTTGTAGCCCCACTTGCGCACCGCCTTGATCGCCGTCTCCACCGCTTCCGCACCCGTGTTCATCGGCAACGCCCGGTCGTACCCCGACAGCTCACAGAGCTGGTGCAGGAACGGACCCATGCGGTCGTTGTGGAACGCCCGCGACGTCAGCGTCAGCTTCCCCGCCTGCTCCGCCAGCGCCCGCATGACACGAGGGTGCCGGTGACCCTGGTTCAGCGCCGAATACGCCGAAAGCATGTCCATGTACCGGCGGCCCTCCACGTCCCACACGTACACACCCTCGCCTCGCTCCAGCACCACCGGCAACGGGTGGTAGTTGTGCGCGCTGTAACGTTCCACCTCGGCCAGATATTCCGCGCTGGTCGGCATTCCTGCTCCCGCGTTGTCAGGGGGTTCGTTGGTCCGTGCCGAATGATCGGCGAACCGGTCGCCTTTGTCCATACCTGAAACCCGCTCGCGAATGGGCGTGAGCCCTTGCGTTTGCGATTGCTCATGATAAAATGGTTTTTGAGCCATTCACGGAGGCATCCATGCTGTCGCAAACCAGTGAATACGCCCTGCGAGCCGTGCTGCATCTGGCCGCATACGATGACGAGGCGCCGGTGCGCGTCGGGGAGATCGCGGAAGCCCTGGGCGTTCCGCAGAATTACCTGTCGAAAGTGCTGCACGTGCTGGCCCGGGAGAAGGTCCTGACCTCGCTCAGGGGGCCCACGGGCGGGTTCAACCTCGGCGTGCCGGCCCATGAACTCACGCTGCGCCAGGTCGTGGCGCCCTTCGACCCGGACGAGACGCACATGCAATGTCTCCTCCGGCGCCAGCCGTGCGATGAGGAAGACCCCTGCATCGCCCACTACGAGTGGAAGCGCATCGCGGAACAGGTGCGCGATTTCTTCAACACGGTGACCATCCAGGAACTGTTGGATGAAGCCGAGCGGCACCCCGACCGCCGGCCCGCCGACCTGGTCAGCGCTCGCAGGGAGCCGGAGCACAAATGAAGAGCCGGTCCGCTGGCAGGCGGACCGGCTCCCCAGGCACGGCGACGGCGCGGTCCGCGCCGCCGTTTCCACGTCCCCGGCGAGACGTTCAGCTCACGCCGAGGGCTCTCCTGCGCTGCTCCAGATCGGCCTCCAGGCTCGAACACATCAACTCGCACAGCTCGAATACGCCCGGGTCGGAGATGCGGTAGAACACGTGCAGCCCATCCTTGCGCCGTTCCACCATGCCATTCCGGTGCAGCAGATTCAGATGCTTCGACACGTTCGCCTGGCCCGCTCCCGTCTGCTCCACGAGCTCCGTCACCGTCAACTCGGTTTCGCGGAGTGCGTTCAGGATGTGCAACCGCGTCGGCTCCGCCAGCAGCTTGAACCGTCCGGCGATCATGTCCAGCATCCGCGGACTGAAGTCGCGCGGCATCGGTAGCCTCCTCTGTATGTCTGTATGTCCGAGTAGTAATGTAATTGAATGGTAGGGGAAGCGGGAGGGTGTTGTGGA
>CAZUFP010000043.1:27236-35222 GCA_964619835.1 uncultured Gemmatimonadaceae bacterium
CGTGGAGCGTGGAGCGTGGAACCTGCGCGCAGGTGGTGGCGGGGTCAGGGGCGCGGCTGTTGCGGGGCCGGTGGTGTACGTACGTTCGGTGAGGGGCCGGATCCCGTTGTTGGCCCCCTGCATATGACCCGGGAGAGGTGAATGAAGTCGTTGGCAATATTGGTTGGAGCGGGCCTGGCATTCCCTGGAGCAATGGCGCAATCCGGGCCCGGCGGGTCCGGCGCGCCCACCGCATCCGGCCGCCTGGAACCGGTGGCCGCGGTCGCATATTCGCCGTTGCAGGCCGGTGGCGGGCTCCGGACCGCCTGGCAGGACAGCGTGGTGGCGACGCCGCGGGACCGGCAGATCTTCCGCCAGACCATGGAGCGCGCGCGTCGGGAACGGCTGGACACGCTGTCCATCGGCGAGATCATCGTGCGGTTGGGGCGTAGCTTCGTGGGCGCGCCGTATGCGGCGCACACGCTGGAGCAGCCGGGACCGGAGCGGGTGGTGGTGAACCTGCGGGCGTTCGACTGCGTGACGTTCGTGGAGAACATGCTGGCCATGGCGCGCGTGGTCCGGTCGGGAGACACGAGCTTTGACGCGTACGTCGGCGAGCTACGGCGCATCCGGTACCGGGGCGGGCAGATTGATGGCTACGCCAGCCGGCTCAACTACTTCAGCGAGTGGATCTCGGACAACGCGGCGAAGGGAGTGGTCCGACCCATGACGAAGGCGCTGGGCGGCGTGCCGGACGCGCGTCCCATCGATTTCATGTCGGCGCACGCCGACGCGTACCGGCAGCTTGCACAGCCAGAGGTGCTGGCGCAGATCCGGGCGATCGAGAAACGGCTGAGCGCGACGCCGCGGGACTACATTCCCCAGGACCGGATCGCCGACGTTGCGGATCGCATCCAGGACGGGGACATCATCGCCATGACCAGCAGCCTTCCGGGCCTGGATGTGGCCCATACAGGCATCGCCATCCGGGTGAACGGCGAGCTGCACCTGTTGAATGCGCCTCTGGTGGGCAAGGCCGTTCAGATCAGCGCGCTGCCCCTGGCCGACCGTATCCGCGGCATCCGCACGCAGACCGGAATCATGGTGGCCCGTCCATTGTGACATCCACGGTGGCCGTGCGCCGGCAGTCCAGGCAGAGCACCCACACGCGGTGGCGCACGTAGGACACTTCCGGGCGCGGCCGTACGGCCTGCGTGGTGACGGGGCCACCGCACGCCGGACAGCGGAGCTGGCTGCCCGAGCTCAGCGCCGCGGCCAGGGCACGACGTTGGGCGTCGTCGTAGGGCTGGACCATGGCTGTGAAGATGGGTCAAGCGCGGCCGGTGGTCGAGTCGTCGAGCCATTTCTCCAGCGCCCGGGCCCGGCGTACCCAGCGTCCGGCGAGGCGGCCCGCGCCGTGTTCGCCAACGTACCGGGCCAGCTCCCGGGCGAACCACCGGGCCTCGTCCCACTGGCCGAGGCGCAACGCGGCCATGTAACCCAACCGGCCCAGAGAGAGCGCTCCGCCCGGGTGGTGCAGCGCCGCGGCCTGGACGGATGCCTGCCGTAGCCCGTTGAGCAGCGCGTGCGAGGCCTGTGGTCCCGGCGACTCCGTCAGCTCCCGGAGGGTATCGGCGGCCACGTGCCGGAGTTGCGGGGCCGGGCCCGTTGCCCGCGGTCCGTCGGGCGGGCCCGGTGCCCGGTTCCCGGGCAGCAAAGCTGCGGCGGCGTAGTCGTGCGCGGCCTGCCGTTCTGCGTCCGCCTCCCACGCGGGTGCATCCTCGAGCAGGCGTTGCACCCACCGGGCGAACGCGAACCGGGCCAGGACCAGGGGGTGTTCCTCGGGGCTCGCCGCTCCTATGTCCCGGAGGGCGATCTCGCCGGGGAACCGCAAGCGGTCGTCGGCCCAACCCATGGGATATCGGGCGTGTCCGTCACCGGCCTGGGGGCTGGCCGGCGTGTGGCCCGGGTAACGAAATGTCGGCGGGCTCGTCTCCCCGCGTCCGATCCAGTACAACTCCGTGCGTCGTCGCATCCTTCCGCCTCCCTTCCTCGTCGGTCCGGAGGCAAGATCGGTCGGTGGGTCGGGACCGGCCATGGCAGATTGGGACAACCTGGAGGGGTCAGGCTCCGCTGCGTTTCTTCGCCCGATAGAGCTGCCGGTCCGCGGCGCGCATGAGGTCGTCGACGCTGGCCATGGTCTCATCGTACGTGGCAACGCCGGCGCTGACGCCGATGCCGGAGAGCACCCGATCGCGGTCTACGCCGTGCAGCACGCGGCCTACGTGCATGCGGGCGCCGTCCGGGCCGGTGTCGGAGAGGATGCAGATGAACTCGTCGCCGCCGTAACGGGCCGCGAAGTTCATGGCCCGCGTCTGTTCCCGGAGGATGGCGCCGAACGCCTGAAGCGCCTGGTCGCCGGCCTGGTGCCCCGCCTGGTCGTTGTAGCGTTTGAAGTTGTCCAGGTCGAACATGACGACGGAGAGTTGCCGTCCGCGTTGCGCGGCGGCGAACTCCTTGTCCAGGAACATCTGCATGTGCCTCCGGTTGGGGAGGTCGGTGAGAGGATCGGTGAGGGACAGGGTGAGGATCTGCTCGTGCAGGCGGGCGTTGGCGATGGCGATGGCCGCTTGATGGGCCAGACGCTCGAGCATGGTCACATCTTCGGGCTCGTAGTCGCGGGCCTTCCGGTGGCTGACGGAGAGGGCGCCCACCAGCTGCCCCTCGGTGATCAGGGGCACGGCGATGCCGCTCTCGGCGGTCAGTCGGCCCTGAACCTGCTCGAAAATGGCGTCGGGCCGGCGGATGTCGAAGATGAGCGGCTTCTGATCCTCTATGGCCCGGTTTCGCAGGTCGCCGGGGACGGAGACGGTGGTGCCGGCCGGCAGCGCGCTGGCGCCGGCACTGATAGCAAGCTCTGCCTGGTCGTCGCCGTGGATCAGCCAGACACCGGCGCCGTCGGCTTGCGAGAGGGCGCGGGTGGCATCGACGATGCGGTTCAGGACTTCGGGCAGGTCGAGAGACGCCGTCAACGCGCGGCCGGCCTGCTCGAGGCGTTCGGCTTCGAGGCGCCGGCGCTCGGTCCGGTCCATGACGCGGGCGTTGTAGAGGGCGACGGCCGCGTGATCGGCGATGGCGGAGAGCAGCTCCAGGTCGTCGGGTCCGTAAGCCCCCGGCTCGTAGCTCTGGGCGCTGATGACGCCCAGCAATGCGTCGCCGTACACCATGGGTGCCGCGATGAAAGAGCAGGTCGTTTCCGGGTCGGTCTCCGGCCCCAGCAGGAGGATGGCTTCGTCCTCGGGGCGGTCCAGCTCCCGGATCACCGGGCGGCGCTCGCGTATGGCGATGCTGTCCGAGCCGCGGTAGCTTACGGCCGTTCTCTCCACCTCGCCCCTGTCGGCGTAGAACACGATCGTCGCCGTGTCCGTCGACGCCTCATAGAGAGCGATATAGAAGCCGGTCGTCTCGATGACGCGGCTTGCTTGTTCATAAATGGTGCGGTACAGCTCGGCCGGCTCCAGCGTCGCCGTGACGGTGCGGCTCACGTCGAGCAGTGCCCAGTAGCGATCGCGTATATCCAGGAGATTGGTCGGCGAACTCATGGGTTTCCGTTCACGCGTCGTCGCGGCAACGCCGGACAGGTTGTGAGGTCGATGATCCCCGCTGCTGTGGGAGAAGATTGTCCGTGACCGGAACGGACACAAGGCTCCCGGTGCGTCCCGCGTACCAGGTGGCACGTTGAAGACCTCCCGTCTCGCCGTCCTCTTCGCGTCCGTGCTGGTCGACATGATCGGCTTCGGCATCGTGCTGCCGCTGCTGCCGTTCTACGCCGAATCCATGGGCGCGTCGCCGTTTCAGGTAACGCTCATCATCGCGTCGTTCTCGGCCATGCAGTTGGCGGCGGCGCCGGTGTGGGGGCGGGTGTCGGACCGACACGGCCGCCGCCCGCTCATCGTGGCCGGCCTGTTCGCCTCGGCCGTTTCGTACCTCATTTTCGGGCTTGCCCAGTCGCTGACGGTGCTGCTGCTGTCCCGGCTGGCCGCCGGCGCGGCGGGCGGCACCATCTCCGTGGCGCAGGCCTACGTCGCCGACGCCACGGAAGAAGAAGGCCGGGCCCGGGGTCTCGGCCTGTTGGGCGCCGCATCGGGTCTGGGTATCCTGCTGGGGCCCATGATCGGCGGCTTCTTCGCGACCTGGGGCTATGCGGTGCCCGGCTTCGTGGCGGCGGGCCTGTGCGCCGTGAACGGCGTGGCGGCCGTGTTCCTGCTGCCGGAGTCGCGCGGTTCGGACGAGCGCCATCCGGATTCGGGTGAAGCGTCCACGGTGCGCGGCTGGTTCCGCGTGATGGTGCGATTCCCATTGAACCTGCTGCTGTCCGTCTACTTCCTGTGCATCACGTCGTTCACCGCAATGACGGCCGTGTTGGCGCTCTACCTGGAACGGGTGTTCGGGCTCGGCGCCCCGGCCATGGGCATCGTGTTCTCTATTGCCGGCGGGGCGACGGTGGTGGTGCGGGGCGGGATCGTCGGCTGGCTGGTTCGGCGGCTGGGCGAGCCGCACACGGTGCGGCTGGGCGCCGCCGTGCTGGCCGCCAGCCTGATGTCCATCGCGTGGCTGCCCGGGGCCGAATGGCTGGGCGTGGTGGTGCCGGTCTGGGCGTTCGGCACCGGCATCCTGTTCCCGTCCCTGGCCAGCCTGGTGTCCCGGGCGACGGATCGCGAATCCCAGGGCTCGATCCTGGGCGGAAGCCAGATCGTGGGCGGCACCGGCCGCGTCCTCGGCCCCATCTGGGCCGGCTTGCTGTTCCAGCGGGTCAGCATCACCAGCCCGTTCACCGTCGGTGCTGTGGTGGTGGCCCTCGCCGTGGTCCTGGCCACGCGCATTCCGACGCCGCGGGCCGCCGTGCCGGCGATGCGGGTCGGTTCGGTGGTGGAGGAGGCCGGCAGCGATGCCGACGCGGCCGCGCGCCTGGGAGAGCCAGGCGACTGAGGCGCAGTTTGTGCGCGTACGCCACGAAGCCGCTCATCGCGCCGTGTCCCCGTCTCGGCAGGCCAAAGGGTGGGGCTCCGCCGGAGATCGGATGGGCCGGTCGGGGGGGGGAAGGGTGGAAGGGCAGAAAGGCGGGTTGCGGCACGGCGTGCCCCATGGTTATTTGATGGGCGCGGAATCCCCGAATCCGAAAGGCAACAACAGATGGAGTACGTCATCGGCTTTCTGGTCTGGCTGGCCATCGGGCTGGTCGCGGCGGGCTTGATGTACGCGTTTTTTCGCGGACCGGGCACTGCGTTCGTGATCACGGTGTACCTGGCGGTGGTGGGCGCGTTCGTGGGCGGCATGCTGGGCGTGTCCGCGTACGTATACCATCTGCCGAGGCCCATGCGTCCGGGCGGGCTTTTCGGTGCGGTGGTGGGCGCGACCTTCTGCGCGTACCTGTACCATCTGGTCGCGCGCAAGACGACCTGAGGTTCCCGATCAATGAAGGCGATTGTCATTCGTGCGCCGGGCGGCCCCGACGTGCTGGAGCCGGGCGAGTGCCCGGTGCGCGAGCCGGAGCGTGGAGAGGTGCGTGTCGCGGTTCGTTCCGCGGGCGTGAATCGGGCGGACCTGATGCAGCGGCGGGGGGCGTACCCGGCGCCGGAAGGCTGGCCGCAGGACGTGCCAGGCCTGGAGTACGCAGGCGTGGTGGAGTCGGTGGGTGGAGGGGTGCAGACGCTGTCGGTGGGCGACCGGGTGATGGGGCTGGTGGGGGGCGGTGCTTACGCAGAGTATGTGGTCGTGCACGAGCGGGACACGCTGCGGATCCCGGGTCGGTTGTCGTTCGAAGAAGCGGCGTCGGTGCCGGAAGCGTTCATCACGGCGCACGATGCGCTGTTCACGCGCCTGGCCCTCGGGTCCGGCGAGTGGTTGTTGATCCACGCGGTGGGCAGTGGCGTGGGCACGGCGGGCCTCCAGCTGGCGCGGGCGGCCGGTGCACGGGTGGTGGGCACGTCCCGAAGCGAGTGGAAGCTGGCGCGGGCGACGTCGGAGCTGGGCCTGGATGTGCCGGTGGACGCGGCCGACGGTTTCGTGGACGCGGTGCTCAACGCAACGGGTGGAGGCGTGCACGCCATCCTGGACCTGGTGGGCGGTGGCTACCTGGCGGACAACCTGAGGGTGCTACGCACGCTGGGGCGGCAGGTGGTGGTGGGCCTGCCGTCGGGCCGTTCGGCGGAGCTGGACCTGGGCGCCCTGCTGAGCAAGCGCCTGACCCTTGTGGGAACGGCCCTGCGCAGCCGCCCTCTGGAGCAGAAGATCGCGGCGACGCAGCTTTTCGCGCGGCAAGGGCTGCCCCTGCTGGCGGCGGGGCGGGTCCGGCCCATCGTGCACGAGCGCCTGCCCATGGAGCGGGCGGCGGATGCCCACCGGCTGCTGGAAGAGAACCGGACGTTCGGAAAGGTCGTCCTGGTCTGGTGACGGTCAGCGGGGCAGGGGCACACCGCGGGACTCCGCCCACTTCATGATGCCGCGGAACCCGCCGCGGAAGGAGTACGCTTCGTACCCTGCCTGCTGCATCCTCTCCGCGATGTACGCCGTCTGAATTCCTTGCGTGCAGTAGAGCACGTAAAGGAGGTCACGGTCCAGCTTCCGGAAGTCCCGCAGCAGCTCCCAGTCGTCCCGGCGGTCCGCGCCCGGCAGGTGCCATTGCCGGTACTGGGCCTCCGGCCGGCAGTCGATAACGATGGCGTCGTCGGGCACGTCCTCCGTGAACAGGTATGACGCCACCAGGTCGGTGGGCATGAGAGCGCGCAGGTCCAGCACCCGACGTCCCTCCACCGCCGCCCGCAGGATGGACTCGTCCAGCTTGGCGTCTTCCCGGTCCACCGCCTCCACCGACGCGGCCGTCACCGGCTTGCCCGGCGCGATGGCGCAGTACTCCTTCACCTGCTCCGACAGCCCGGCCGTGCCGATGTGCTGCGCCCGCTCGATGATCTCGTTCTTGTCGAACCCCAGCAGGGGCCGGAACACCGGCAGCGACGCCGCCGGCTCGATGGCCCCCAGGTTGGTCAGCGTCTGCGATGAGACCTGCCCGATAGCCTCGCCCGTCACGATGGCGCCCGCGCCCAGCTCCTCGCCGATCCACGACGACGCCCGGTACATCAGCCGCTTCAACACCACCTGCCAGTAGCTCTGCTTCACCTTCGCCCGCATGTCGTCCACCGGCGCGGCGAAGTCGACCACGTGCAGCCGCGGATGGCTGCCGTAGCTCCAGTCGTCCGCCAGGACCTTCGCCACCTGCACCACCGCCCGTTCGTACGCGTCTCCGCCCAGGTTGCAGAAGACGTAGTCCAATGCCGCGCCGCGCTTGAGCAGCAGCCAGGCCGCCACTGCCGAGTCGTAGCCGCCGGAGATGAGAGCCAGGGCCCGGCCCTCCACGCCCAGCGGCAATCCGCCGGCACCGTCCACGCGATCGCCGAACAGGTAGGCCCGCTCATCGCGCACCTCGACCCGCACGACCATGTCCGGATGGCCCAGGTCCACGCCGGCGGAATGGGGGAGGAGCGCGGCCCCCAGCTCCACCTGGATGTCCTGGGAGGAGAAGGGATGCCGACCGCTTCGCCTTGCCCGCACCGCGAACCGCTTGCCGGCCAGGCGAGGCGCATACATGGCTACACCCGCCTCCAGAATGCGGGGTAGCTCTGCCGGCACGACGGCGTCCACGCGGGAGAACGAGCTCAGGCCGAACACCCGGGGCAGGACGGTGAGCGGCGCATCCGTGGCTGCCCGCACGTAGATCCGATCCCAGGTGGCGTCCACCTTCCCGCCCACCGGGCCTAGGGCATCCACGAGGTTCCGCTCGAGACGGCGCTGGAAGCCCGCCCGCGTGCGCCGCGACTTGATGGCCAGCTCGCCGGCCAGGCGCACGAGGACCAGGGTCTCGCCGGCTTCGCGCTCGGCGTGCGTCGCGGGGGCGTCGGCTTCTCCGGTCATGGAGTCGAACCTAACCGGGGGGGTGCGCGGCGGGAACCC
>CAZUFP010000044.1:0-34097 GCA_964619835.1 uncultured Gemmatimonadaceae bacterium
CCGGGGACGAGTTTCCTGCAGCAATGCGCGGACTGCCACGGCGGCTCGACCGAGATCCTGTCCCGGGTTTTGCAGTACCAGAACTCGGTACACTACACGGGCGGCGACTTCGAGCGGGCATCCGATGCGGCGTGCGCGGTCTGCCACTCACACGAGGGGTTCGTGGAGCGGATCGCGGCGGGCACGGACACGATTCCGGCGGGCATCAAGAACCCGACGCCGCCGAACTGCCGCACCTGCCACATGATCCACACGAACTACGACAGCACGGACCTGCGGCTGCGGACCACGGCGCCCGTCACCCTGCTGCTCAACGGTGCCACGGTGGATATCACGCCCGCATCCAACCTGTGCATCGAGTGCCATCAGCCGCGAAAGCCGGATCCCATGCCGGTGCTGGGCGACACGGCGATGATCACGATCCCGAGCACGCATTACGACATGCACCATGGCCCGCAGGGCGCGGTGCTGGCGGGCACGGGCGCCTTCGAGTTCCACGGCTCGCAGACCATCACGGACGGCCCGATGGCGCACGGGTCGACCGAGGGGGGTTGCCCGGTGTGCCACATGGCAAAGGCGTACGGTGACCAGGCGGGCGGCCACACGTGGAACATGACGTACGCGCTGCACGGCAGCGTCGTGGACAACACCGCCGGCTGCCAGACCTGCCACGCCATCATCACCGATTTCGACTACGCTGACGTTCAGGCGACGGTGCAGGCCGATCTGGATAGCCTCGAGGTCCTGTTGAAGAACAAAGGAATCCTCGACTCCACGGGAACGGTGGTGACGAGCACGTTCACGTCGGACCTGACCGCAGCGTATCTGAACTGGAGCATGTTCAAGGAAGATCGCAGCCTGGGTGTGCACAATCCGCCTTACGTGATGTCCGTGCTTCAGAACACCATCGACGCCGTAAACGCCATGCCGTGAGGCGATGGATCCGGGCTGGCAGAGCCCGAGCCGGAAATGGAGCGTCGCGCCCTACGGGGCGCGGCGCTCGTCTTTTGCCCGGTTCGTCGTCTATTGTCCGCGCGCGAGGCGGGGGAGTGTTCAGGGGCTCAACAGGAGGGCCAGCCCGACCTGGGACGTGTGGCGCCCGTGGAACTGCCCGAGAGGCGACGGTCCGGCGAGGGCCTCGAGAACAAGGCGTAGCGCCTTCCGACCCTCGACTCTTGGCAGCCAGATGCCGGCCTGCACGTTCACGGTCGGGCGCCACCCGGTGTCCTGCTCCGATTGGATGTCCGCGGCCAGATAAGGTTGCCAGACGCCTCTTCGGTCGGGGAAGGCGAGCTCGGCGCCGCCTCTCGCCACCCACCGCCTGGCCGCTTCCGGGTGCACGTTGACGTCGTAGCGGCCGCCGCCGTACACGCCGAGGGCGGCGGCTGGCTGGACGTACGCCAGGAGCTCCACGCCGTCGCGGGAGAAGTTGACGCCCGAAAGGCCGAAGCGGACGCTATACTCGTCGCCCAGGTGGCTGCTGGTGTGGAAGTAGCGCAGTCGCAGCCAACGGCCGTTCTGACGCCAGACGATAGGTGCCGCGAACTCCCAGTCGGTGTTGACCAGCTCCAGGATGGTCACGTAGGGCGTGAACCGCGCGAACGCGGCGCCTTCCAATCCCAGGACCAGGGTGTCGCGGCCGGAAGCGTTCACGTGGCGGAGCAGGGCGAACCGTCGGCCGATGGCCACGTCGGCGGCGATGTCCCGCGCGTAGGCGCTGGGATGGTCGGGCACCCAGAGCAGCTCTCCTTTGTTGACGGGCGCCCGGGGGGCAGCGAGCAATTCGGGGAGCAGCGCGCGATCGGGGAACAGCCATTGCTGCGCGGCCAGACGGCCTGCCGGGGGGGCGAGCGCGCTCAGAACGCAAACGGCACCGATCACGGTCCTGCGGAGTGTAGCCCTGCTCATGCCTGCGTGCTCCCTTCCCTTCCCGTCCCGTTGCCCGCGCCACGGCGGGCGGCGTTCCCTTCGACCGATCAATTTAGCGGGCCGCCGTCCGCACGGCGTGAGGTTGCACCTTCCACGGCCTGCGTCGCCCTTGTATGCTACCCTGTCTCCGGGGCACGGGGCGCTGCACCGCCGAGCCTGCGGCAGACGTCAGGAGCATTCATCGAAAACAGCGGGAGGATCGATGCGGGTCAGAGTGCTGGCGGCCGTGGCCGTGGCCGCTTTGCTGGTTGCGTGTCAGAGTGCGCCGTCCGATTCGGCGCAGGCCACGCTCGACGTGGCGAAGATCACGTCCCAGGCGGACCAGGCCGTAAACGACCTGTTCGACGCCATGAACGCCCACGACCCGGAGCGTATCGCGGGCTACTACCTGTTGGACAAAGAGTTCGCGTACCTGGAATGCACCGAGTTCCGCATGGGTGGGGAAGGGTACGGCCGGCTCATCCGCGATTGGTTCCCGGCCCACAAGGACGTGACGTTCAAACATCTCATCCTGCACACGGTCGCGCTGGCGCCCACCGTCGCCGTGGTGAGCAGCCGGGGCAGCGCATCGGACGCCGGAGAGCTGTTCTGGACCCAGGTCCTGAAGAAGGACACGGACGGCAAGTGGCGCGTGGCGTATGAGCACGAATCCTGGGCCGGGTGCCCGAAGCCGGCGGCGCCGCATCCCATGACCATGGACACCGCCATGTCCGATCACTGAGCGGGCCACACGCTGAACCGGCCTGGAACCCTCGACCCTCTTCACACCGGATCGGATGACCATGACACGCCGCATCGCCGTTTCCGTGCTCCTCGCCGCCGCCCTCGCGGCGGCGGCGCCTGCCACCGCTCAGACCACCCTCTCCCCCAGGGAGCGGCAGATCGCCGCCTGGGTGGATGCCCACACCAATGACGCCACCGACCTGCTGGCGCGGATCGTGGACATCAACAGCGGGACCATGAACTTCAAGGGCGTGCGCATGGTGGGGGATGTGCTGCGCGGCCAGCTGGACAGCCTGGGCTTCCAGACCCGCTGGATCGAGATGCCCGCCCAGGTAGACCGTGCGGGGCACCTGTTCGCGGAGCGGTGGCAGGGGGCCAACGGGCGCAGCATGCTCCTCATCGGGCACCTGGACACGGTGTTCGAGAAGGACGACCCGTTCCAGCGGTTCGTCCGGGACGGTACCGTCGCCCACGGGCCGGGCGCATCGGACATGAAGGGTGGAGACGTGGTGATCATCTACGCCCTCAAGGCGTTGCAGGCCGTGGGCGCGCTGGACAACACGCGGATCATCGTGGCGTTCACGGGGGACGAGGAGGCCCCGGGCCACCCGCTCTCCGTCGACCGGCGCGACCTCATCGATGCCGGCAAGAAAGTGGACGCGGCCCTGGGATTCGAAGGCGCCGTGCGGATCCAGGGGCAGGAGTACGGCACGGTGGCCCGGCGCAGCTCCTCGGGCTGGCGGCTCACGGTGCACGGCCAGCAGTCCCATTCGGCCGGCATCTTCGGCCCGGGCGTGGGCGCGGGGGCCATCTTCGAAGCGTCGCGGATCCTGGACCAGTTCTACGAGCAGGTCCGTGGGGAGCAGTACCTCACCTTCAACGCGGGCGTGATCCTGGGGGGCACGGACGTCCAGTACGACGAGGCGGCGCATCGCGGCACCGCGTTCGGCAAGTCCAACGTGGTGCCCAACACCGTGATCGTGGACGGCGGCATCCGCACCATCTCCGACGACCAGCTCCAGCGTGCGCGGCAGAAGATGCGCGACATCGTCGCCCACAACCTGCCGGTGACGTCGGCCGAGATCACGTTCGAGGAAGGCTACCCGTCCATGCCGCCGACGGAAGCCAACAACGCCCTGCTGGAGAAATACAGCGAGATCAGCCAGGCCCTGGGCACGGGCCCCATGAAGGCCCTCGACCCGGCGCAGCGAGGCGCGGCCGACATCTCCTTCGTGGCACCGCACGTCCACGCGGCCCTGGCGGGCATGGGCGTCTACGGGTCGGGCTCCCACGGGCCCCACGAGACCATCGACCTGAGCACGTTCCCCCTGACCATCAAGAGGGCGGCCATCATGATCTACCGCCTGTCCCGCTAAAGGGAGAGATCCGCCACGAGATCGGCCGGGTACGGCTGGCGGCAACGCCGCACTGCCGGCGCGTCGTTGCCCGGCCGCCCGGCCCAGGCCTCCAACAATGCCTGCCACCGGGACGGAGCCGGCGGACGCCGCATCGCCCGGTCCACGCCGGCGGTGTAGGCGCGCGCCGCATCGCCGGATCGATCCTCGCCGGCGAGCTGGACGTGCCGTTCCAGATCATCGGACGCCGGGTCGTATGCGGTGAGCAACAGCCGGTACGCCGAATGGAATTCCCGAAGGGCCCCTTCCCGTCCCGATTCCAGCGCCGCCCGTAGCGTGGCGCGCGTGTAGACCCGCGTAAGCCAGTGGTGCCGGCGGCCCGGGTCGGCGAGCCCTGTCTCGTCTTCCGTGGCCAGGTCGGGAAAGCGTGCCTGGACCGCGAAGGCGAAACGACCCGACGTCATACCCACGACCGCGTCGTCGTCCACGCCGGCGTGCAGCTTCACGTCACCGATGCCGCACGACGGCGACCGGCTTTTCAGCAGGACGCCGTCCACGACGCCAACGGTGTCCAGAAAGCCGCGAACGAAGTCATCCATCACGTCCGTCAGGTCCCGCCCGCTCGCGGGCTGGCGGAGGCGCACGCCATTCGCCTCCGGAACGAGGCGGATGGGGTCCCGTGGCACGCCCAGGCGGATGCCCACCTCCGGGCACACGGGGACCAGGTCCACGTGGGCCGCCAGCCGCGGGACCATGGGCGCGGGGATCATCGCCCCGTCGTATCGCACCGGGGCGAGACCCAGACACTGGCTGATCACCACGCGCGGCCGCCCGAAATGAGGAGACGCCGGCAGAGTCACGGTCAGTGGATGATGGTGTCCGTGGCGGAGTTCATGCGCGCGGCGCGAGCGGCCATGGAGTCCGAGGCGGCCCGGGCCCGGTCCACGGGTTGGAAGATCAGCGGTCTTTTGGCTGGTTGGCTGGCGCTCTGGGCCGGTTTGGCGGTCTGGATGACCGTGTCGGCTTTCGCGGCGGCCTTCTGTGATGTTCCCGTGCCACTGCACCCGGCGAGGAGGGCGAGGGTGCATGCGGCAACGATGGTGCGGGTGCGGATCATGTCATTCCTCCGGCGCGTGCGTGCTACTGGTCTGGCAGGTGGTCGGGAGAGCGGGGGACCCAGGCAGGACGTTAGCGACACCGGCAGTGCAGCGCCACTGGTGGCCGCCCGAGTGTGCGCGGTCCATATTTCGGGAGACTCGGGTCGAATGGCGGCTGCTTCACCGGGAGAGCGTAGGCACGATGTTCCATCTTCGCGGCGTATTGATGGCACTGTTGTTGGGCGTGGCTGCGTCTCCTGCGGCGGCCCAGCTCGTGACGGGCCGGCTGTTGGACCGGACCACGGGCGAGCCCCTGGAAGGGGCGTTCGTGGTTCTGCTGGACAGCGCGGGCGTGAAGCACGGCGGTCTTCTGACGAACAAGGAAGGTCGTTACTTCCTGCGGGCACCCGGACCGGGCCGTTACACGATCCGTGCGGAGCGTATCGGGTACGCCAGTGCCACGTCCGAACCGCTGACGTTGGCCGTGGACCAGACGCGTATCTTCGACATGGCCGTGTCGACCCAGGCCATCGCGCTGGAGTCCATCAAGGTCACGGCTCAGCAGCGCTGCACGGTCCGGCCGGGCTCGGGGGCGCGCACGGCGGAAGTGTGGGACGAAGCGCGCAAGGCGTTGCAACTGGCGGTCTGGACGGAACAGCAACGAGCCGTTCGGTACCGGGTGGTGAACTTCCGCCGCGAGCTGGACCCGGAGACGTTGAGGGTGCGCCACGAGAGCCGCGTGGAGAACGGGGGCTACACGGAGGGCAGCCCCTATCGCAGCCTGCCGGCGGAGGATCTTGCCCGGTCGGGGTACATCCGCGCGGACAGCGCGGGCGGCTGGAGCTATTCGGCTCCGGATGCCGCCGTGCTGATGTCAAACTCGTTCCTGGACGGCCATTGCCTGGAGCTGGAGCAGCACCCCTCGCGCTCCGACCTCATCGGCCTGGCATTCCGTCCGGTGCGGCTCTCCGACAATCCTGACATCGAAGGCGTCCTGTGGATCGACCGGCGCAGCGCCGAGCTGCGCTACCTGGAGTATCGCTACACCACGCTCCCCTTCCCGGTGTCGTCGACGCACATCGGGGGCCGCGTGGATTTCGCCCGGCTGGCCGGAGGCCCTTGGATCGTTCGTTCGTGGCACATCCGCATGCCGGAAGTCGCCGTGCAACGCCAGGTCCTGGGCGTGATCGGCGTCAACAAGCAGGCATACCGCCTGGTGGGGATCCGGGAGGCGGGGGGCGAGGTGCTGGATGTCGATGCCGGGTCGGGCGACACGCTGCTCGGTGCAGGGGCGCCCGGCGGTTCTCTGGCCGGGTTCGTTTACGACAGCACGGGATTCGTCACGGTCGCGAACGCGCGGGTCTCCCTGGTCGGCACCACCCGGGACGCGCGTACGGCCACGGACGGCCGTTTTTCGCTGCACGGCCTTCCCGAAGGACAGTACGGCCTCCGGGCCACGCCCCGCACCTGGCCTTTCCCCTGGCCGTCTCCGGAAGCGGAAACCGCGTCGGTCCGGACCGGCGACACCACGTTCGTGCGCCTCCGGCTTCCGGACACGGATGCCATCGTGCGTTCTCTCTGTGACGAGCCGCTGCCGGCACGCCAGCCGGGCGTCGTCGTCGGCCAGGTCACGGACGAGGGGGGAAATCCGGTCGTCGCCGACGACGTCATCGTGAGCTGGGCCGGGTACGCCGCGGCGGGCGGCACGACCGGCATCCAGGCGCACTGGCAGGCCGTGGTGGGCGTCACGGACGACAACGGCTGGTACCGTGCCTGCGGAGTGCCGCTCGATACGCCGCTCCGCGCCATCGCCGCCCCGAAAGGCTCCAGCGTCAACCAGGTCGCCGGCCGCCTCTGGCTGGATCGTACCCCGCTGCCATCGGAGGCCCGGCGAGACCGTCTGCAGGGCCGCCGCATCCTGAGGCTCGACCTGAAGCGTCCCGGAGGCTGACTCCGCCGGATCAGGCCTCGCCGCCCTCGCCGCCCTCGCCGCCCTCGCCCGTCTCGCCTGCCTGGCCCGGCGCGCCCCGCGTCCGGCTCTCGGGCTCCTGCGTCGACCGCCACAGCACGGCGCCCCAGCCGACCAGGAAGATCAGGGCGAAGCTGAACCACTGGATGGCGTAGGACAGATGGGGCCCGCGCCCCAGCCGTGGCGGCGCGATGACATCGAGCCGCGGCGGCCCCTCGGCCGTCCCCGGCACGCCCGACGCATCCGCGGAAGCGCCCGCCGCCGGGTCATGCCGCATCTCCCGGACGAAGAACGGCGCGATGGCGTAAGGGAACCGCCGGTCGAGCTCCTGGCGGTCCAGGTGGAACCACGTCCGGGCGAACGCGTGGGCAGGCGCGTCCTTCGGTTCGCGCACGATGGCGCCCAGATGGCGCTCGGGGAACGGCAATACGATGCCCTCGACGTTCACCGTGTCCTCCAACGCGTACGGCGCGATGTCCACCGTCTCCGCGTCCGCGGAAGGCAGCCAGCCACGCTCCACCAGCACGACGCCGCCGTTGTCCAGCCGCAGCGGGGACACGAGGTCCACCCCGGGCAGGCCGCGGCGGCTGCGATTCGCCAGGATGATTGTGTGTGCGTCGTCGTAGAGGCCGCGGAGCCTCACCCGCCGGTAGAGGGCCGTGTCCGTGGCCACGTGTTCCAGCCCCACGGGCGGAGCCGCCATGCGCGCTTCCATGAGGGCGTTGTGGGCCACCCGCTCCGCCAGCCGGTCGAGCTGCCAGACGCCCAGGCGCACACACACCCCCACCGCCCCGAAGACCAGGACCGTGCCGACGACACCGCGGAACGTCACGCGAAAAGGGCTTGTTTTCATGGGCGCAAATGTACGGGAAACCTCGTGCCACGGAAGCGGGCCGGTCATCGGAAGGCGCCGCCGGCCAACGGGGTGCGGGCTTCGATGCGAGCAGTTTCGTTCGTCGTGATCCGGCCTGTGACGATTGCGCTCCGTGCGTGGAAGACCGGAGATTACGCGGCGAATCGGCGACGGTCGTCGGTCATGGGTCGACGGTCGGGTTCTTGCACTCCTCGACCGGCGCGCCGACGGCGCAACCGACACACCCGCGAAGCCGAGGAGCCGACATGGCCATGATCAGCAAGAACCCCGCGACGGGCGAGACGTTGAAGGAGTTCGACGAGATCGCGGACGCCGAGCTGGAGCGGCGGTTGCAGGCGGCGGCGGACGCGTTCACGTCGTTCCGGGAGACGTCGTTCGAGCAGCGGGCGACGTGGATGAATCGGGCGGCGGACATCCTGGAGTCGGAGAGCCGCCGGCTGGGCGAGCTCATGACCCTGGAGATGGGCAAGCCGGTGGGTCAGGCGGTGGCGGAAGCGAAGAAGTGCGCGTGGGTCTGCCGGTACTACGGGGAAAATGCGGCGTCGTTCCTGGCCGACGAGCCGGTGGAGTCGAACGCGGAAGCGAGCTGGGTGAAGTACCAGCCGCTGGGGCCGGTGCTGGCCGTCATGCCCTGGAACTTCCCGTTCTGGCAGCTCTTCCGCTTCGCCGCGCCCGGACTCATGGCCGGCAACGTGGGACTGCTGAAGCATGCGTCCAACGTGCCGCAGTGCGCGCTGGAGATCGAGGACATCTTCCGCCGCGCGGGCTTCCCCGAAGGGGCATTCCAGACACTGCTCATCGGCGCCGGCCGGGTGGAAGGGGTTCTGGACGACCCGCGGATCAAGGCGGCGACGCTCACGGGCAGCGAGCCGGCCGGCAGGGCGGTGGCGCAGCGGGCGGGTCAGCGGATCAAGAAGACCGTGCTGGAGCTGGGTGGCAGCGATCCGTTCATCGTCATGCCCAGCGCGGATATGGATGCGGCGCTGTCCACGGCGGTGAAGGCGCGAGTGCAGAACAACGGCCAGTCGTGCATCGCGGCGAAGCGGTTCATCGTGCACGCGGCCATCGCCGAGGTCTTCATCGAGCGGTTCGTGCGGGCCATGGAAGCCTTGAGCGTCGGCGACCCCATGGACGACGCCACGGATGTGGGTCCCCTGGCCACCGGGGCCATCCGCGACGAGCTGGCCGAGCAGGTGGACGCGAGCATCGCCGCGGGGGCGCATCTCCTAACCGGCGGACGGAAGCTGGACCGCCCCGGGTGGTTCTACGCGCCGACGGTGCTGGCCTCCATCCCGGACGGCGCGCCGGCCGCGCGGGAAGAGCTGTTCGGGCCGGTAGCCTCGGTGTTCATCGTGCAGGACATCGACGAGGCCATTGCCCGGGCCAACGACACGGACTTCGGTCTGGGCGCCGCCGCCTGGACCGGCGACGCCGGGGAGCGCGCCCGGTTCGTCGACGGGATCGACGCCGGCTGCGTCTTCATCAACAGCATGGTAGCATCGGACCCGCGGTTGCCCTTCGGCGGCATCAAGCGCTCCGGCTACGGGCGCGAGCTGAGCATCCACGGCATCCGCGAGTTCGTGAACATCAAGACCGTGAGCACCATGTGAGGGGGTCCCGCTTCGCGATCGAAATCCGATTCCCCGGGAGGCTTGAGCCTGGCCATGGGTTTACGTATCCTTTGATCATGAACGCGTCACGGAGTCTTCGTCGATTTAGCCGCCCCCCGCACCGGTCCAGGTGGCGGGAGCCGGCCACGCGTTTGTGAAGGCCGCGCTCTCCTGAGGTCGTCGTGAGACGGCATCTACGCCCCTGGACCTGTCCGGGGGCGTTTCGTTTTGCGCTCACGATGACGGGAAACGGTTCGCGACGAGCGACCATGGCCTCAGGAGACTCCGATGTCTACGACCACATCAGCCGTACAAATCACGCCCGTTCACGCGGAGGTCACGGGCCCGCACATCGTGACGGAGGACGCGCTCGCCCGCGCGCTCTCCATTCGCGATCTCACGGACCCGGCACAGGGCCCGCACGCGATGCAGCTGTTGCTGGAGCAGCTGAGCGTGGCGTTGGGCAACAGCCGGTGGACCGCAGCCGGCCGGGCCTCGCCCGGCACGGCGGCCGGAGTCCGGCCGGACGTTCGCGTCCGTCGTGCCGATCCCGTGGTCACCACCACCGACAACTACGACCGGTTGCATTACCCGCCGGATGCCATCACGCGTGATTGCCGATACTCGCGTTACGTGGCCGCCGACCGGCTGTTGCGCACGCACACCACGGCCATGATCCCGCCGGCGTTGCGAGCGCTGGCGCGGGAAACGCAGCCGCCGGGCGACGTCGTGCTCGTCTGCCCGGGGCTCGTGTACCGGCGAGACACCATCGATCGGCTGCATACGGGCACGCCGCACCAGGTGGACGTCTGGCGGCTCCGCCGCGGGCCGCCGTTGGGCACCGCAGACCTCCGCGCCGCGATCACGCTCGTCTTGCATACCCTTTTGCCGGCCCGGCGCGTGCGCACCGTGCCAACCCGGCACCCGTACACGCAGGCGGGCCTGCGAATCGACGTGGAAGACGGGTCCCGCTGGATCGAGGTGGGCGAGGCGGGGCTGGCGCTGCCGGCGTTGCTGGACGAGGCCGGGTTGTCCGCAGGCCGCTGGTCGGGACTGGCCATGGGCCTGGGCCTGGATCGGCTCCTCATGCTGGCGAAGGGCATCGGCGACATCCGACTGCTCCGCAGCGGCGATCCCCGCATTGTGCGACAGATGGCGGACCTGACGCCGTACCGGCCCGTGTCCAATCAGCCGGCTGTCCGGCGCGACCTGTCCATCGCCGTAGCGGCAGGGACCACTCCCGAAGAGCTGGGCGACCGCGTCAGAGAGGCCATGGGCGGCGACGTCGAGGCCCTCGAGACCCTGGAGGTCGTGTCCGAGACCCCGGCGCGCGCGCTGCCGCCCGCCGCCGCCGTCCGCATCGGGCTGCGGCCGGGACAGAAGAACGTCCTGCTGCGCCTGGTGATACGCCACCCCGCGCGCACCCTCACGGCGGAGGAAGCGAACCGGGTGCGGGACGCCGTGTACGCCGCGGTCCACGAGGGGACGGCATGGCAGTGGGCCGCCGGAGGGTAGCGGCGGCCGGGCGGCTTTGTCTCCCGCCGCCGTCAGGACGCGGCGGCGGCGGGCGTGATCCGGTACAGGACGATGTGCGGAACGTCGAGCTCGTCCCGGGTCAGGACGCCCATGCGGTCGTGGCCCAGGAACACGTTCGGGAACGGCACGCCATGCAGTTCGCCCAACAACCCGCCGTCACGGTCGTAGACGTCGATACGCTCCACCTCGCCGGGCGTGTTCTCGGAGACGCCGATCCAGAGATGGTCCTCCGGGTCCACTGCCAGATTCACGACGCGCGGGATCAGCGCCGCGAAGGTCATCTTCGCCAGCCGTTGTTCCAGCAAGGGATCGGCGTCGTCGCTGCCCCCGCCCACGCGGATGCGCGGGCCGCCCGCGTTGCGGGACTGGCGGCGCACCCGCTCGCGTTCGGCCTCCCGGTCCGCGTCCGTCGTCGCACGAGCCGGCGGATCGCGTTGGATCCAGCGGCGCACCGTACCGTCCGGGCTCACGAGGGCCACCAGGTAGTCAGCCGTGTCGGACACGGCCATCGTGCCGTCGGAAAACGCTGCGAACTGCAGCGTCGGCGTGAATGCGCGCGACGCCAGCATCACCATTGTGCGCCCGCCGGCCTGCAGCTCCACCCGATCCATCTGGGGCTCAGGGGCCGTCCAGAGCGTGTCCAGCGGCGTGCCATCCAACGCATACGCTACGATGGGGATGCCGGTGTCCTCCTCCTCGGCGCCGGGGTCGAACCGAAGGGACTGGTTGGCCACCGTGTAACGGTCTCCATGTACCACGAGGTTGGAGGAAGGGAACGTATTCTCCGGGAACCGGACACTGCGTGCGTCTCCACCGTTCGGAGGCAGAATGGTGAAGCGGTTGTTGGAGAAGTCACCGACCCAGAGGGAATCGCCGGGCCCGAGAGCCAGGGAGATGGGTTGTTCCAACTCGCCCGGCCCCCCGCCTTTGCGTCCGAAGCTGGCCAGGTAGCGTCCGTCGGGTCCGTACTTCTGGACGTGGCGCGCCTGCATGTCCAGCACGTACAGGTTCCCTTCGCTGTCTCCCGCGAGGCCCCTCGTCGTGATGTTGCCGAACTGGTACTCCTCGTCGCCGAACGCGCTCCCGACGGCGCCGATGCTGTCCACGCTCCAATCGAGAGCGGCAGCCCGGGTGGTGGGGTAGTGCAGCCGTTCAGCGCCTCGGAACGTGTCGGTGGTCGCTTCCACCGAGGCGTCGTGTGTGCCGCCGCTGCACGCGGTGAACTGCAATACGATGAGGGCGAGCAGGCCGGATCTCTTCATGGTCTCTGTCTCCAGAGATGGAATGGAGTTGCGTCCGCCGCGTGGTTCGATGCGCGGTTTGGTCGTCCGGGTTGCCCGAACGCGGCAGGGCGCGCAGCCAACACCAGCACGTCGTGGCATGGATGCGTGACGCGCGGCCGGCCTGGCAGCCGACCGCGCGCCACTATAACGCCCGGACCCGTGCAGGTCTACATCATCGGTCCGTCACGGTAGCCCGCCGGATGGGCGGGCAGGCTGCCCTGGTTGAACACCAGCCCGCCATCCTGCAGCTTGGCGCCGCGCAGGGCGAACGCCAGCACCTCGTCCAGCTCGGAAGCCAGGTGGACCGTCAGACCGTCGCGCACCTCCACGGGCAGATCGTCCAGGTCCGCCTCGTTGTCCTTGGGCATCACGATCTCACGGATGCCCGCGCGCCATGCGCCCAGCACCTTCTCCTTCACGCCGCCGATGGGCAGCACGCGGCCGGTGAGCGTGATCTCGCCGGTCATCGCCACGTCGTGGCGCGCCGGCCGGCCGGACAGCGCGGAAACCACGGCCGTGGCCATGGCTACGCCCGCTGAAGGGCCGTCCTTCGGAACGGCGCCCGCCGGAACGTGGATGTGCAGCTCCGTTTCCTCCAGGCTGGCCTCATCGATGCCGAGCCGGTCGTGGTGCGTCTTGGCGTAGGTCAACGCCGCACGGGCCGACTCCTTCATGACATCGCCCAGCTGGCCGGTCAGGATGAGCCGGTCCTTGCCGTGGGAGACACTTGCCTCGACGAACATGATATCGCCGCCCATGGGCGTGTAGTACATGCCCGTCGCCACGCCCACCGTGTCCGCCGGCGCCGCCTGCTCCGGGTGCACCCGCGCCCGGCCCAGAAGCGACTGCACGTCGTCGGCGCGCATCACGACAGTCTCCATCTCTGCCGTGGCGATGCGGCGCGCCGCCTTGCGCGCCAGCTTGCCCAACTCGCGCTCCAACTGCCGGACGCCCGCTTCCCGGGTGTACTCCGAGATCACCTTGCGGATGGTCTCGTCTTCCACCTCGAGCTGCTCCTCGCCCAGCCCGCTCTCGCTACGCTGGCGCGGCAGCAGATACCGCTTCGCGATCTCCAGCTTCTCCTGTTCCGTGTAGCCCGTGAACTCGACCATCTCCATCCGGTCCAGCAACGGCGGCGGAATACGGTCCCGCCAGTTGGCGGTGGCGATGAAGAGCACCTCGGACAGGTCGAACGGCACGCCCAGGTAGTGGTCGGTGAACTGATTGTTCTGGGCCGGATCCAGCACCTCCAGCAACGCCGCCGACGGATCACCCTGAAGGCTCACGCCCAGCTTGTCCACCTCGTCCAGCAGGAAGACCGGGTTCTTCGTGCCGGCCTGGCGCAGCCCCTGGAGGATGCGGCCCGGCATGGCCCCCACGTAGGTGCGCCGGTGGCCGCGGATGTCCGCCTCGTCCCGGGCGCCGCCCAGGGCAATGCGCACGTATTTCCGGCCCAGGGCCCGGGCGATGGATTTCGCGATGGATGTCTTGCCGACGCCCGGAGGGCCTACGAACAACAGGATCGGGCCGTGCCCCACCGCCCGCGCTTTCGCCCGCTCCGTAACCCCGGCGTGCTCCTCTTCCGCTTCTTCGGCGTCGGGCTCATCCTTCGGCCGTAGATCGTCCGGAACCTCGATGTCCGCCAGCACGGCTTCTTCCTCGGCCTCTTCCCACGCCTCCGCCTCCGCACGCTCCATCTGCAGCTTGCGCACGGCCAGGAACTCCAGCACGCGATCCTTCACGTCCTCCAGGCCGTAGTGATCCTCGTCGAGGATCCGGTCCGCATCGCCCAGCACGATCTCATCGTCCGTGCGCACGTTCCATGGCAGTTCCGTCACCCACTCCAGGTAGGTGCGGATCACCTGGTACTCCGCCGACTGCGGATGCGTGCGGCGCAACCGGTTCAACTCCCGCTGCACCTCGCTCTTCGCCTCATCCGGAAGGCCCAGCGCGTCGATGCGTTCCTTGAGCTCTTCGACGTCCTGCTCCTCGTCCTCCTCACCGAGCTCCTTCTGGATCGCCTTCATCTGCTCCCGCAGCACCATCTCGCGCTGCTTCTCACCCAGCTCCTCCTGCACCTTCTGCTGGATCTCCAGCTGCGCCTCCATGCGCAGCAGATCACGCTCCACCGCTACCAGCACGCGACGCATGCGCGTTTCCACGGACAGCTGTTCCAGCAGCTCCTGCTTCTCCGCCGCCGACAGCTCCAGGTAGAACGCCACCATGTCCGCGAAGCGGCCGCCGTCCTCCACCCCCTCCACCAGCTGGTTCAGTGCTTCCTCCGGGATGCCGCGCTTCCGGCCCAACTCGACGGCGCGCTCACGCAACGCTTCGTCCAGGGCTTCGAACGCCGCATCGTTGGGCGCCACCGGCGGCTCGTCATCCATCGGACGCACCACCGCCGCCAGCATCTGCTCCCCTGAGCCCTCGTAGTCCAGCGCCTGCCCCCGGCCTTCGCCCTGGATCAGCAGCTGAAGCCCGCCGCGCACCCGCTGGGCTTGCACGATACGCACGATCACACCCACCCGGTACAACACGTCCGGCGTGGGCTCGTCCACGTTCTCACGCTGGCAGACCGCGAACATCCGGCGGTCTCCGTCCATTGCTTGTTGGATCGCTTCCACCGTGCCCGGCCGCCCCGCGCTGATCGGCACGGCCACGCCGGGGAAGACAACCGTCTCCCGGAGTGGCAGCACAGGGAGTCTCAGTCGGTCACCCATCAGTCCCCCTCGTTGAGTACGACGGTCCGGCAGACCGTCTTTGTCTGACCCCCTGGTTAAGCATTATGTGCGCCACCTACCGTCGAACGGCCGTTTTCCCGCGCGGTTGCTAATAGAACGGGGAGAGCGACGCCGAACGGGCGTGTGACCGGAACGCACGTCGGCCGGGGATCGCGCCACAAAGGCAGAGCGTGACCTTGAATGCAGTCGCACACCGCAACGAACGCGTGTGTGCAGCTACACCGGATGCCTGACGGCGTGAAGAATACCCTGCCTTTCCGGCAGCACGCCTAGTGCCTAACGAGTCCCCCCGGATGCTCCCACCGTGAAGTCGACGGACTTCAATACGTTGCCGTTGGCGTCCTCGATGCGCACCGTCCAGTCGCCGGTCCAGTCGGACATGATCTTCTTGCTGCTCCACGTCCTCCAGCGGGGGCCCTTCACTGTCAGCGGTACCTTGGCCATTTCCTGGTCGCCGTGCATCCAGACCAGGACGAGCTGGGTTTCGGCGAAATCGCCTTCCGCGACGATGTAGCAGTAGAGGGTACCGACGTCGGCGGGGAACTGTTCGGCGACGCCCGTCGGTTCCCGGTTGTCGACGCCGGTGGCGACGACGGCCTGGGAAATGTCGATGCCGGCCGTATCAGCCGCCGCCTGTTGGGCGGAGGCGGGGCGTGCGGCCGCAGCGAGGGCGAGGGCAGCGACGACGAGGAAGGAACGACGCATGGTGCTCCTCCGGAAAGGGGTCCGACGCGGCGGGGGAGCGCCGCCGCAGGTCCTCCAATGGTGGGCGCCGGCTCGATTGCCGTCAAGGACATTCGGGCTTGAGAAACGGCTCTTCGCGGGCCATTCTCACGGAACGAACGATCCTGTCCCTGGAGAAGCTCATGGCTACGACGGAGAGTGCGGCGAGGACGGTGCGGGCGCCGCGTGGCACGGAGATCAGCTGCAAGGGTTGGCAACAGGAAGCGGCCCTGCGCATGCTGATGAACAACCTGGACCCGGATGTCGCGGAGCGCCCGGAAGACCTGGTGGTCTACGGCGGCACGGGCAGGGCGGCGCGCAGCTGGGCGGCGTTTGACGCCATCGTGCGCACGCTGCGCGAGCTGGAGAACGACGAGACGCTGCTCATCCAGTCCGGGAAGCCGGTAGGTGTATTCCGCACGCACGCGCACGCGCCGCGCGTTCTCATCGCCAACGCCAATCTGGTAGGCCGCTGGGCCACCTGGGAGCATTTCCGCGAACTGGAGCGCAAGGGCCTGATCATGTTCGGCCAGATGACGGCCGGCTCGTGGATCTACATCGGCACGCAGGGCATCCTCCAGGGCACCTACGAGACGCTGGGCGCCGTGGCCCGCGAGCATTTCGGCGGCACACTCAAGGGCCGCTGGATGTTGTCGGGCGGCATGGGCGGCATGGGCGGCGCGCAGCCCCTGTCGGTGACGATGAACGAGGGCGCCGCGCTCATCGTGGAGGTGGACCCCAAGCGCATCCAGCGCCGCCTGGACACCGGCTACTGCGACCGGATGACGGACGATCTGGAGGAAGCGCTGGAGCTGGTAACGGGCGCGGCGGCGCGTGGTGAAGCGCTGTCGGTGGGGCTGGTGGGCAACTGCGCCGACGTCATTCCCGAGATTCTGCGCCGCGGCGTGGTGCCGGACGTGCTCACCGATCAGACGTCGGCGCACGACGAGCTGAATGGCTACGTGCCCGCCGGGTTGTCCCTGGAGGAAGCCGAGCGCCTGCGGGACCGGGACCCCGACGAGTACATCCGGCGCTCGAAGATCTCCATGGCGCGTCACTGCGAGGCCATGGTCGGCCTGATGCGCAAAGGCGCCGTCACGTTCGACTACGGCAACAACCTGCGCGGTCAGGCCAAGGATGCCGGTTACGACGACGCTTTCGCCTTCCCCGGCTTCGTGCCGGCGTACATCCGGCCGCTCTTCTGCCAGGGCAAAGGCCCGTTCCGGTGGGCGGCGCTCTCGGGCGACCCGCAAGACATCTACCGTACGGACGAGCTGGTGCTGGAGCTGTTCCCCGAGGATGAGCACCTGGCTCGCTGGATCCGCAAGGCGCGGGACCAGGTGAAGTTCCAGGGCCTGCCCTCCCGCATCTGCTGGCTGGGCCAGGGCGACCGCGCCAAGTTCGGCCTCGCCCTGAACGACCTGGTGGCGAAGGGCGAGATCAGCGCGCCCATCGTCATCGGCCGCGACCATCTGGACACGGGTTCCGTGGCATCTCCGTACCGCGAGACGGAAGGCATGAAAGACGGCACCGACGCCGTGGCCGACTGGCCGGTGCTGAACGCGCTGTTGAACACGGCGAGTGGCGCCAGCTGGGTGAGCTTCCACCACGGCGGCGGCGTGGGCATCGGGCTGGCGCTGCACGCCGGCCAGGTCATCGTGGCCGACGGCACGCCCGAGATGGCGGAACGGCTGGAGCGTGTGCTCACCAACGACCCGGGCATCGGCGTTGCGCGTCATGCCGACGCGGGGTATGAAGAAGCGGTCCGCACGGCCCACGACCACGGCCTGAACCTGCCGATGATCGACTGACCGGCACGACGAGTAGCGCAGGGTACCCCCGGGCCATAGCTTGCGCGCGAGTGGTCACGACCACTCGCTCCGCCACCCGGGGGTTCTCCATGTCCCGACGTCGATTGCTGGCCCTGGCGCTGCTGCCGCTGGGTTGTGCCGGCCCGCGTGCGCCTGCGCCGGTTCCGGCGGTGGCCTATGCCGCACCCTCCGCCCCATCGGTCTACGCCGCCGACGACACGGTGCAATACGTCATCGAAGCCGGCGACATCGGCGGTATGGAAACGCGTTCCGGCTACGCTGCCACGATGCGGCTGGCGTTCGAGCCCGACAGCGGCGACTACCGCGTCACGGCCACGCTCCTGCACTTCGCGGGCACCTTCTCCAGCGCCATGGCGGGATCGGTCACGGCCGACGAGAAGGCGGTCGGCGGTCCGTTCATCGTGCGCGTGACGCCGGCGGGGAAGGTGGACCTCGTCGATTCGCCGTCGTTGACCGACCCGTTCCAGCAGATCACGGGCGCGGAAGCGCTGATCCGCAACTTCTTCGTCCGCGTGCCGGGCCGACCCGTCCAGGCGGGCGACGTGTGGACGGACACGCTCGACAACCGCGACACCGGCCCGGGCATGACCACGGCCTCCCGGTCGATCCTCACAGCGACCGCGGCGGGAGACACCACGGTCCAGGGCCGTTCGCTGCTTCTGGTCCGTACCAGATACGTGAATACGGTTCACGTCTCCGGCACGAGCGGCGGCACCGAGGTCGCCCAGCATCTGGCAGGCATCACGACGGGCACATTTCTTTGGGACACGCGACGCCACCTCCTCGTCGAGCGCACCGAGCACGGCCGGATGAATGGCACCCTGACCCTGCCGGGCATGAGCGTCGCGGGTCTGCCCGTGCACGCCACCGTGTACCGCCACATCCGGCTCCTTCCCGACACACCCGACTGACCCGGAACGGCACCATGCTCGATTGCCAGAGACACCTGTTCAACCTGCCCGGCGACAGCCACTACCTGAACTGCGCGTATATGTCGCCGCTGGCGCAACCGGTGGAGGACGCCGGTCTCGAAGGGTTGCGCCGCAAGCGCATGCCGGCCGACATCAGCGTCGACGACTTCTTCGAAGCCAGCACCCGGCTGCGCGCCCTGTTCGCCCGGCTCATCAACGCGCCCGACGCGGGGCGCGTGGCGATCATCCCCTCGGCGTCGTACGGCATCGCCACGGCGGCTCGCAACACGCAGGTACGGGCCGGCCAGAACATCGTGCTCGTGGAGGAGCAGTTCCCGGGGAACGTCTACGAATGGCGGAGCCTGTGCAGGCGGCAGGACCTGGAGCTGCGCACCGTGGCGGCCCCGGCTCTGCGCGAGCGCCGGGGCGCGGCGTGGAACGAGCGCGTTCTGAGCGCTATCGACGGCGACACGGCCGCCGTGGCTCTCGGCAACGTGCACTGGACCGACGGCACGCGCTTCGACCTGGACGCCATCGGTGAGCGCGCCCGCGAGGTCGGGGCCGCGTTGATCGTGGACGGCACCCAGTCGGTGGGCGCCATGCCTTTCGATGTCCAGAAGACGCAACCGGATGCGCTGGTTTGCGCCGGCTACAAATGGATGCTGGGCCCGTACTCCATCGGCGTGGCGTGGTACGGGCCCCGTTACGATGACGGCGTGCCGCTGGAGGAGACGTGGATCGCGCGCGAAGGCAGCGAGGACTTTCGCGCACTCGTCGACTACCAGGATGCCTACCAGCCGGGCGCGATCCGCTACGACGTGGGGGAGCGCAGCAACTTCATTCTGGTGCCCATGCTCGTGGCGGCGCTGGAATTGCTACTGGATTGGGGCGTGTCAAACATTCAGGCGTATTGCGGCATGTTGACGCGGGACCTGATTGGCGAAGCACGCGAGCTGGGGTTCGCGGTGGAGGACGACGACTGGCGCGGCAGCCACATCCTGGGGCTCCGCGCCGCGCCGGGACGAGAGCTCGCCCGCCTGCAGCCGGAGCTGGCGCGGCGGAACGTCCACGTGTCTCTCCGTGGCAGCGCCATGCGTGTATCGCCGAACGTATACAACGATGGGAACGACATCGGGGCCCTGCGCGAGGCGCTGCGCCATGCACGCTGAACAAGGAGTGGCCACGTGGGCAGCTTCAGGCTGGGCGCGATCTTCGGGTTCGAGATCAGGATCGACTTTTCCTGGTTCATCATCTTCTTCCTGATTCTCTGGACGTTCAGCGACGCCGTCTTCCCCCACCAGTATCCGGGGCTGACCACCGCGACGTACTACATCATGGGCACCGCAGGCGCGTTGCTGTTCTTCGTGTCCCTCATCGCCCACGAGCTATCCCACTCCCTCGTCGCGCGTACCAAGGGCATCCCGGTCGAGGGCATTACGCTCTTCATCTTCGGCGGCATGGCGCGCACCCGGATGGACGCCGATTCGCCCGCCGACGAGTTCCAGATCGCCGGCATCGGCCCCCTGACCAGCCTCCTCCTGGCGGCGCTCTTCTACGCCATCCACTGGATCGGCGCGGCCGCAGGCTGGAGCCCGGCCATCACCGGCGTCGCCAGTTACCTGGCGCTGTGGAACGTCCTGCTCGCCGTCTTCAACCTGCTGCCCGGTTTCCCGCTGGATGGCGGGCGGGTCTTCCGGTCCATCGTCTGGCGTATCACGAACGATCCCGGCAAGGCCACCCGCTGGGCGTCCACCGGCGGGCGCTGGCTCGGCTACATCCTGGTGGCCGTTGGCGTCGTGAACGTTTTCATGGGATACCTGCTGAACGGCCTCTGGCTCGTCTTCATCGGCTGGTTCCTGCGCAATGCCGCGGAGGCCGGCTACCAGCAGTATCTCGTCCACGTCGCCCTCGGCGGCGTGCACGCCTACCACGCCATGACCCGGGACCCCGAGACCGTGTCGGCGGACCTGGACCTCCGCACTCTCGTGGACGACCACTTCATGCTCCGCCGCTTCCACGCTTTCCCCGTCGTGGACGCCGGCCGGCCCGTCGGCCTCATCACCCTCGCCGGCGTCAAGGAGGTACCCCGCGACGAATGGCCGCACAGAACTGTCCGCGGCGCCATGCACCCCTTGGATGATGACATCACCGTCGCATCCAACGATGCCCTCACCGACGTGCTGGAAAAGATGAACGAGACCGATAACCGGCGCGTGCTCGTCATCGACAACGGCACGCTCGTGGGCATCATCACCGGCACGGACATCGCAGGGTGGTTGAAGCGGGCGAAGGAGATGGGCTAGTCGGATGGCCGTGCAGTATTGACCCATGCGTTAGGTTGTAAAGGTATGTTCGAGATCCCCCTCGACCGCCTCCCCCCGGGCTTTGCAGACAGCGTGGAGCGCGAACCGGATCGGCCCGCGGTGCCGGAACCGGCCGCCACGGTCGTGCTGATGCGCGACGGCGCGGCGGGGCCGGAGGCTCTGCTGTTGCGTCGCCACCGATCGAGTGGCTTCGTCCCTGGCGCCTGGGTGTTTCCTGGTGGCCGGGTGGATGCGGCGGACTCGGACCCCGAGGTGATGCGCAGGCTCGCCGGCCTGCCCCGCGTGATCGTGCCGGGCCCGCCGTTCTGGGCGGCGGCCATCCGCGAAGTGTTCGAGGAGACCGGCGTATTGCTGGCCCGGGACGAGGCCGGTGCTCCGGTTCCCGACGCAAGCTCGGACGCCGCCCTGGAGCGGTGGCGGGAAGCGCTCATGGCCGAGAAAGCGACCCTGGCCGACGTGCTGGTGCGCACCGGATACACGGGCGACGCGAGAAACGTCGTGCCCATCGCCCATTGGATCACGCCGGTCGTGGAGCGGCGGCGCTACGACACCCGCTTCTTCCTGGCGCCTTTGCCGGAAGGAGCGACGGCGCGCGCCGATGCCAGGGAAATGACCGACCTCGTCTGGCTCGCTCCGGCCGAGGCCCTGCGGCGTTTTGAGGCGGGCGCGCTGCCGATGGTGTTCCCCACCGTCCGGACTCTGGAGTCCCTGGACGGATACGGCAGCGTGGCCGAGGCCGCGGACGCGTTCCGCGGCCGGGACGTGGCCCCGGTGCTTCCCCGACTGGTCCGCACCGAGAGCGGCGTCGCCATCGTCATTGACGACGACTAGCCGGATCGTAACACGGAGACAGGCAGCAGATGAGCAAGAAGCCGAACACCCTCGGCGGGTTGAAGGCCGCCGGTTACCGGAGCCGGACGGTGAAGGACGAGGTCCGGGAGAACCTGATCCGCAAGCTGCGGGACGGAGAGACGCTCTTTCCAGGCATCGTCGGGTACGAGGACTCGGTCGTGCCGCAGGTGATCAACACACTGCTGGCTCGCCAGAATTTCATCCTGCTGGGCCTGCGGGGTCAGGCCAAGAGCCGGATCCTGCGCCAGCTTGCGAGCCTGCTGGACGAAGAAATTCCGATCCTGGCGGGAAGCGAGGTGAACGACGACCCGTTTCGCCCCATCTCGAAATACGGGCGCATGCTGGTGCAGGAACAGGGGGACGACGCGCCCATCGACTGGATCGGACCCGCGGCGCGCTACATCGAGAAGCTGGCTACGCCCGACGTGACCATCGCCGACATCATCGGCGACCTGGACCCCATCCGCGCGGCGCGCGGGGGCCACGTGCTGGCCGACGAGCTGACGATCCACTTCGGGCTGCTGCCCCGCGCCAATCGCGGCATCTTCGCCGTGAACGAGCTGCCGGACCTGGCAGGCCGCATCCAGGTGGGCCTGTTCAACATCATGCAGGAAGGCGACGTCCAGATCAAAGGCTACCCGGTGCGTCTTCCGCTGGATGTCCTCCTCGTGTTCACGGCCAACCCGGAGGACTACACCGCGCGCGGCAAGATCATCACGCCGTTGAAGGACCGGATCGGCGCCGAGGTCACCACCCACTATCCGGAAGAGGTGCAGACCGGCATGTCCATCACGCGCCAGGAGGCGTGGCTGGACCGCAACGGCCAACCCATCGACGTTCCTGAGATCGTGGGTGAGACCATCGAGCAGGTAGCGTTCCTGGCCCGGGAGGACAAGCGCATCGACCAGCGTTCCGGCGTGAGCCAGCGCATGCCCATCAGCGTCCTGGAGAACGCCGCGTCCAACGCCGAGCGCCGCGCCCTGCGAGCCGGAGAGGACGAGGTGGTGCCGCGAATCTCGGACATCTACGCTGCGCTGCCGGCCATCACCGGCAAGCTGGAGCTGGAGTATGAAGGGGAGCTGGTCGGCTCGGACCGGATCGCCCGGGAGCTCATCGCCTCCGCGGCGGCGCGTACCTTCGAGAGCCGCGCCGACGAGAGCGTGGAAGCGGACATCGACGAGATCGTCTCCTACTTCGACCGCGGCAGCGTGCTCCAGCTCACCGATGATGCAGGCGCCGATGTCATGCTGCGCGCTTTTTCCACCGTAGACGGCCTGCTGGAAGTGGTCCGGGCGCTCGGCCTCGAGAACGGGTCCGCCGGCCACACCGTCGCCGCGTGCGAGCTCGTGCTGGAAGCGCTCGTCGCCGACAAGCGTATCAGCCGCAGTGATGCGGGCCGATACGCCCGAGCCCGTCCTCGCCGTACCGGACCGGGCGGTGCGCCACCGTTCAGCGGACCACTGGAGGTCTGACCGAGCGGGACCGCGGGCGTTCAGCCGCGCTCCCGCGGCTTCCGCTCCCTGAGCAGCGTTCGCACCATGCTGCGCTGCGCCTTCGCCATGGCCAACGACCGTAGCGTTGCGGCGTCCGCCCAGACAACATCCGGATCCGCGCCGGAGGGCCGGCCCCCGGCCACGCCGACTCCCGCCGCGGTGAACCGGTAGGGCCGGTACCGGGCCCGGAAATGGGAGAATACGTGGGTGACCGTGGCCATCTCGCCAGGCTCGGCCGCGTGGATCCTCGAGGCGGAAGCAATCGGTTTCCGGGCCGGGTCGGCCAGTCGCGCCACGGCGGCCTCGGCTACACGGCGGGCCGTGGCCGCCACCGGCTCGTCCTCGGGCTCCGCGCCAGGGAATTCCCACAGCCCGCCCAGCAGCCCGTCGGGCGGGCGACGCACCACCAGGAACCGGCCCGCCCCGTCGTCTACCACGGCCGTGGCAATGACGCGGTCGGGAAGCGGCTTCTTCATGGCGGCGCGCGGCCGCTCCTCCTGGACACCCAGCGCCCGGGCCCGGCAATGCGACGCCAGCGGACAGGCATCGCAACGTGGCGACCGGGGCGTACACACCGTCGCGCCCAGCTCCATGAGCGCCTGATTGAAGTCCCCGGGCCGGTCCTCCGGCACCAGCGCCGACGCCAGCCGCCGGAGTTGACCCGCGGTCGGTTCTTCGAGATCGTAGAGACGGGCCAGGACGCGTCGCACGTTCCCGTCCACCGCGGGCGCGGGCATGCCGAATGCGATGCTGGCAATGGCGCCCGCCGTGTACTCCCCGATCCCTGGCAGGCGCCGGAGCTCCGCCGGATCCGAAGGCAGGTCGCCGCCGTGGCGTTCGCGCACCACGCGGGCCGCGGCGTGGAGGTTGCGCGCTCTGGCATAGTAGCCGAGCCCCTCCCACGTCTTGAGCACGTCGCCCAGTTCGGCGGCGCAGAGAGCCTCGACGGTGGGAAAGCGGGCCAGCCAGCGCTCGTAGTACGGGACGACGGCGTCCACACGGGTTTGCTGCAGCATCACCTCCGAGACCCACACGGCGTATGGATCGGCGGTCCGGCGCCAGGGCAGATCGCGGCGATGTTCGTCAAAATGGCTGAGTAACGCGCTCCGGAGAGACGGCGCCGCCTTTTCGAATTCGAGTTCCGATTCGACGCCGGAGGAGGCGGGTTTGCGGCGGCTCACGCCGGCGCTCCTCGTCGGCCGGTCGCCTCGTCGCCCGGTCGGCGAATGGGCACGATGCACGATGTAGCTGGCCGGGCGAGTAAGAAGCCCGGCAACATATCCTCAACGGATGTCTTCAGAATGCGATTCACCACGTACACCAAGTACAAAGGGACTCTCCTCGACGCTCTCAATCTCGAATCGTTGATGGAGATGCTGGCGGACTTCCTCCTCCAGAGCGGCTTCGACGGCGGACCGGGGGACCAGCCGTGGTGGGCGTGGGATGAGCCGCCGTCGGGCGATCGCTCGCTGGACGCCCTGAAGCAGGCGCTGCTGAAGGCACTGATGGAGAGTGGCCAGCTCACGCCGGAGATGCTAGAGGAGCTGCGCGGGGAAGGCCAGGGCGGCGAGGACGTGCAGCAGCAGATCGCGGAGCTGCTGGACGAGTTGGTGAAGCGACTGGTGGAGGAAGGGTACCTGTCGCTGAGCGAGACGCCCCAGATGCCGTCGTCCTTCGAGGAGATGCCCGGCCAGGGCAAGATCGACGACGCGGCCCAGGCCGCACGCCAGGTGGAGTTCAACCTGACGGGCAAGGGCCTGGACTTCCTGGGCTACCGCACATTGAAGGACCTGCTTTCGGCCGTGGGCAAGTCGAGCTTCGGCGCCCACGAGACGCCGCACCTGGCGACCGGCATCGAAGCGGAGGCCGCGTCCCGGCCCTACGAGTTCGGCGACACGCTGAATCTGGACATCCCGGCCACGTTGAAGAACGCCATGCGGCGTGGCGAGGTAGGCGTGCCCATGGACCTGGAATACGGGGACCTGATGGTTCACCAGGCGGAGTACCGCAGCTCATGCGCGACGGTGCTCATGCTGGACATCTCCCACAGCATGATCCTGTACGGCGAGGACCGGTTCACGCCGGCCAAGAAGGTGGCGCTGGCCCTGTCGCACCTGATCCGCACCCAGTATCCCGGGGATACGCTCCAGGTCATCACGTTCGGCGACCGCGCGCAGCAGATCCCGCTCGGCGAGATCGGTCGGGCCAGGGTGGGTCCGTTCCACACCAACACGGCGGAAGGCCTGAAGCTCGCCCGCAGACTGCTGCTGGCGCAGAAGAAGGACATGCGCCAGATCGTGATGATCACCGACGGCAAGCCGTCGGCCGTGACGCTGGACAGCGGCAAGGTGTACAAGAACCCCGCCGGCCTGGACCCGTTCGTGCTGCGCGAGACGTTCCGCGAGGTGAACGCGTGCCGCAAGTCGGGCATCGTCATCAACACGTTCATGCTCGCCCGCGACCCCGCCCTCGTCCGCTTCGTCGCCAGGGTCGGCCAGATGGCCCGGGGCCGCGCCTACTTCACGACGACGATGACGCTCGGGCAATACGTCATGCGCGACTTCCTGAAACGGAAGATGAGGCGGGAGCGGTAGGCTCACGTTCAGATCCGTGCGGGCGCGCGGAGCGCACGGCTCGCGGGATTCGGGTCGCGACCCCATAATTCCCCCCGACGAGCCACTCTGACCCGGCGAGCGCTTGCCCGATCCAGCGACCCCAACCCATGATCGCGGGCCGTCCCCGAGTTCGGGACGCGCGTCTCCCCTCGTTGCCGCCATCGCCGTGGCGGCCGCCGCGTTCCACCTGTTCGCTGCGGGAGTCTACCCGTTCACGGCCCTCGTTCAGCGGCCGGTTCACCTGGCCCTCATGGCCACGCTGGGTTTCCTGGGTGCGGGCATCATGCGGAAGCGCCGCCTCACGGCCGACCGTCCCGGCGGCGAGGACGCAGCGGAACCCGTCCCCGCCACCACCTCCCCGGCCGACGGCCGCCGGTCGGCGGGCGCCGGTCGTTCTGCAACCGTGGCAATGCGGGCCGCGCTCACGGGCCTCCTGATCGGCGGCGCCCTCTTCAGCTGCGGTTACCTGGTATTGGAGCACACGGCGCTCATGCGCCGCGTGGGCATGCCGACGACGCTGGACCTGGTAGCGGGGGGCATGGCAATCGTCGTGGTCTTGGAGCTGGCGCGGCGCGCGACGGGGTGGGGCCTCGTGAGCGTGGCCCTGCTGGCCATCGCCTATGCGCTGGCCGGACCCTGGCTGCCCGGCATCCTGGCACACCGCGGCTACTCCGTCACACGCATCATCGAGCAACTCTACCTGTCGACGGAGGGGATCTGGGGCATCCCGCTCGGGGTGTCGGCCGATTTCGTGTTCCTGTTCGTGCTGTTCGGCGCCATCCTGGACGTGGCGGGGGGCGGGGAGCTGCTCATCGGACTGGCGGCTCGCGTGGCGGGCCGCACGCGGGGCGGGCCGGCCAAGACGGCATCGGTGGCAAGTGCGCTCATGGGCTCGCTGTCCGGTAGTGCGGTAGCGAACGTGGCAACGACGGGCGCGGTCACGATCCCCCTCATGAAGCGGTCGGGCTTCCAGCCGCACTTCGCGGCGGCCATCGAAGCGGCGGCCAGCACGGGCGGCCAGCTGATGCCGCCCATCATGGGTGCAGGCGCCTTCATCCTGGCGACCTGGACCAATATCCCGTATGCACACGTGGCCTTGGCGGCCCTCGTGCCGGCGCTGCTGTATTACGTGGCGTTGTTCATGGCGATCCACTTCCGGGCGGGCCGCATGGGGCTCGAAGCGGGGGGCAGGCAGCCGGCGGTCCCGGTTCTTGCCAGACTCCACCTGCTGGTGCCCCTTGCCGTGATCGTCACGCTCCTCGCCATGGGCCGCTCGCCCATGCGGGCAGCGTTCTGGGGCGTCGTGACGGGCGTGGCGCTGGCAATGCTGCGCGCATCGACTCGCCTGGACGTCCCCACGCTTCGCCGGGCCCTCGTTGCCGGCGCCGCGGGCACCGTACAGGTTGCGGCCGCCTGCGCCACCGCCGGCATCGTCGTCGGCGTGGCGTCGCTCACCGGAATCGGGCTGCGCATGTCGGGGCTCGTCATCACGCTGGCGAACGGGCACCTGCCCATTGCTCTGGGGCTCACCGCCATCGGCTCGATCATCATCGGAATGGGCCTGCCGACGACGGCTGCGTATGTTGTCCTCGCAGCACTCGGCGCACCGGCGTTGGTGAACCTCGGGGTTCCCCTGCTGGCGGCACACCTTTTCATCTTCTATTTCGGCGCCATTTCGAACGTGACACCACCGGTCTCTCTCGCCGCCTACGCCGCCGCCGGCATCGCCGAAGCGTCCGCATTGCGCACCGGGCTCACCGCCATGGGCCTCGCCGCCGCCGGCTTCCTGGTCCCCTTCATGTTCGTCTATGCGCCGCCACTGCTGCTCAACGGACCACCGGGGCCCGTTGCCATCGCCGTGGTCACGGCGTTCGTGGGGGTCACGGCGCTGGCCGCGGCCGTCATCGGGTACGCACGCCGGCCGCTGGCCTCGTGGGAACGTTTGCTGCTGGTGGCGGCCGCCATCGGCCTGATCACGCCAGGCTTCGTCACCGACCTGTTTGGCGGCTCCGTCATGGCGCTTACGTTCCTGCGCCGACGCTCGGGTGATGGGCGCGGCGACGGGGGCGGGCCGGGGCCGACCTCGCGCAGGCTGCATCATACGAGCGTGCCCGCGGGGCCTGCCGCCGTGCTTCTGCTCAGCGTCCTGCTGGCTGCGGCGGGCTGCGGCGAGAGAGGCGGGTCCGGGCACGCATCCGCACCACGGCAGTTCCTGAGCATCGGCACGGCCGGCACGGGCGGCATCTACTACCCGCTGGGCGGTGCCATCGCAAGCAGACTCTCCGCCCGTGACTCGCTGCGCGAGTTCACGGCAGAAGTGAGCGGCGGATCCCTGGAGAACATCCAGCGGATTGCCAACGGGCAGATCGACCTGGGCTTTTCCACGGCGAACACGGTGTACGAGGCGTACACAGGCGGTGTGGATTTCGCCCGGCCGTTGAAGAGCCTCCGTGTCGTGGCGCCGTTGTACCCGAACGTCGCGCAGGTGCTGGTGCGCGTGGGATCCGGGATCCGGTCGATCGACGAGCTGCGAGGGCGGCGGGTGTCCGTCGGCTCGCCCGGCAGCGGCACGGAAGAACTGTCACGGGAGCTGCTTGCTGCCTACGGCATCACATACGCCGACATAGACGTACGATACCTGTCGTTCACCGAATCCGCGTCCGCCCTGCGGGACGGCGCCGTGGATGCCGCCATCTTCTCCGTCGGCTACCCGGCCTCCGCCGTTCTGGAAGTCACGTCCACCGGAATCGCCCGCCTCATCCCCATCTCGGGCGCCGGCGCACACCTCCTGCGCGAACGGCATAGCTATTACAGCACGGGCGTCATCCCCGCCGAGGCGTATCCCGGGCAGAACCACGAGATCCAGACGATCGCGGTGATGAACTGGCTGGTGGCGGACTCGACGCTGGACGGGACCGTCGTGCGGGAAGTGCTGGATGTTCTGGACCAGGACCGCAGTGCTCTGCGGCAGGTGGCCGATATCGCGGGACAGATCCGGTTGGATGCCCTCGCCGACGCACCCATCCCGCTGCACCCGGCTGCCCGCGCCTGGCTCCAGCAAAGGGGCGGGCACTGAGAGGCCGGCCCGTCTCTGGCGAAACTCCTGTCCGCGGAGCATCGTAATTGATGTTGAGGCCCGAAGGGATCCAAGCCGGGAGGCGACGGTGGACGAACAGAACGAGACCGAACGCAAGCGTGACGCCCTGAAGGAAATGCAGGCGCGCATCGAGGCGGCTCTCGAAGAGGCGCGGCCGAAGGTCCGACACGCACTGGAAGAGCTCGACGCCAAGGTGGATGCCGCACTGAAGGAACTCCGCCCTCGCGTCGACTCGGCCATGGACGAAGTCAAGCCGAGGATGCAGAAGCTGGTGTCCGAGGCCCAGCCCAGGCTGGACCAGCTTCTTCGCAAGCTCCAGGAAAAGATCGAGGAGTTTCGCAAGGAGCTGGACGAACGGGCAAAGCGGTCAGGCAACAAGCAGATCGCTGGAACGCTGCCGCCGCAGGCGGAGAACGCCGAAGAAGGGGACGAACCGCCGCAGTAGCGGTTTACGGGCCGGGGAAGAATCACGCAACGGGCGGCCCGACAGGGGCCGCCCGTTGCGCATCATCGTTGTAGCGAGTCGATGAACTCCCGGATGGCATCCTCATAGCGGCCGCCGGCCGCGAGGCGCACATCGTTGTGACCTGCCCCTTCCACCCACAGATGCCGCTTGGCCCCGCGGGCAGCCGCGAAAAGGCGGCGGCCGTGCCGGAACGGAACGACGATGTCGGCCGTGCCGTGGATCACCAACACCGGGAGGTCCAGGCGGCGAAGCCGGGCCAGGTTACGGAAGCGGTCCACGGGCGAGAGCGGGATGCGGGTCAGGACGCGGAACACACTCACGAACGTGCTTTCGAGGATCAGCCCCGCCGCCGGTCGGCGGCCGGCCAGGTGGAGGGTCGGGCCGCCGCCCAGCGATCGGCCATGGAGGATCACTTCCTCAGGCGGCACGCCGAGCGGCCCGGTCAGGTAGTCGTACGCGGCTTCGATGTCGCGGTACACGCCGCGCTCGCCCGGGCGGCCGGTGCTGAGGCCGTAGCCCCTGTAATCATACGCAAACACCGACAACCCGATGCGGCGCAGGGCATCCACCTGGGCCCGCACGGTGCCCAGGTCTTCCGCGTTGCCGTGGCTGAACAGGATGGTGAACCGTGCGCCCGGCACCGGCAGGTGCAGCGCCGCCAGACCGGCCGCGTCGGTCGTGACGATCCGGATCGGCGCGTCTTCCGGCCGGTAGCTCAGCGGCGGCACGGGAAACATGAGCAGGCGGGACAGGCCCCACGCTGCGCCCACGAGCAGCGCATACGCTCCTGACACGAACACGGCCACTGCCACGAACCCGCTCAACCCGCACCCTCCTGCCCGCGAACCCGTTCCAGTAAACGCCGCATGCGTTACGTGTGCTGCCCATCCCAGTAAGAACGGGCAGCGGAAGGTGGGCCGGCCGGCGCCTGACGCTCAGTTCGCTTCGCCGGACGACGTCAGCCGCAGCGCTTCTTCCACCTTTTCGGCGAGGGCGTCGGGCGTGAAAGGCTTCTCGAGGAAGTGAATGCCGTCTTCCAGCTTGCCCTGATGGGCAATAACGGTTTCTGCGTAACCTGAGGTGTACAACACGGCGAGATCCGGCCGCAGTCGGCGCGCCGCTTCCACCACGTCCCGTCCGTTCATATCCGGCATGACCACGTCCGTGAACAGCAGATCGATGACACGCTCCGGATCCTCCATGATGCGCAGCGCCTCGGTCCCGGTGGCTGCGTCCAGCACGGCGAAGCCGCGCCGTTCCAGCACCTTCCGCACGAGTGAACGCACCACGTCCTCATCTTCCACCACCAGTATGGTGCTTCCCGCGCCGCCCACGCCTGCGCTCTGCCGGCCCATTCTCTTCTCCTTTCCTTCTTCCGCGGTGGGTCGCGAGACACGGGGCAGATAGATCCGGAATACGGTGCCGGCGTTCTGCTCGCTGTCCACCCAGATATAGCCGCGGTTCTGCTTGACGATGCCGTACACCGTGGAAAGGCCGAGACCGGTCCCCTCGCCGGGCGGCTTGGTCGTGAAGAACGGCTCGAAGATGCTCGCCTTTGTGGCCTCGTCCATGCCGATACCCGTGTCCGCGACACTCAGCAGGATGTAGTTGCCGGTCTTCACGTCGTAGGGATGGCGCACTGCTTCTTCTTCCGTGATCCGCACGTTCTCCGTGGTGATCACCAGTTCCCCACCGGACGGCATCGCGTCTCGCGCGTTCACGGAGAGGTTCATCAGGACTTGCTCCATCTGCCCCACGTCGGCGCGAACCCAGCCCAGTTGCGGCTCCAGGACCGTATCCAACGCGATGTCCTCCCCGATCACTCGGGCGAGCATCCGGCGCGTGTCGTTGACGACATCATTCAGGCTCACGACCGTGGGCTCGGTGATCTGCTGGCGGCTGAACGTCAACAACTGCCTGGTCAGCGTCGAGGCGCGGTCGGCCGCGCGGACGATCTCTTCCAGCTCTTCCCGCTCCGCGCTGTCCTGCAGCGCTTCCTCCAGCAGCAGATTCGTATGGCCCTTGATGGCAGTCAGCAGATTGTTGAAATCGTGGGCCACGCCACCCGCCAGCCGGCCGACGGCCTCCAGGCGGATGGCATGACGCAACTGCGCTTCGAGGCGGTCCCGCTCCGCTTCGGCCGCTTTTCGCTTCGAGATGTCGGCAATCACCCACATGATGCCGCGAATGGAGCCGTTCGTGTCCCGCACAGGCGCCGCCGACACGCTCACCTCCAGCTCGCCCGTCTGGCTGAGCCGCACCGTTTCGACGTCGGTGACCGATTCGCCTTCCAGGATGCGATCGCGGATCGCGTGGTGTTCCGCCAGCTCCCTGTCCACGACGGTCGGGTCCGGTCTGCCCAGGATCTCCGACTCATTCCACCCGAACAGCCGCTGCGCCGCGTCGTTCCAGACCTCCAAACGGCCATCCACCGTGCTCACGACGATGGCCAGCGGGGATGCGTCGATGAGCGCATGAAGCTGATCACGCACATCGCGCAGCTCCCGCTCCACCCGACGCTGGTCCGTGACGTCCAGAGCCACCGTCACCGTTCCCACGACTTCACCGTCGCTCGCCCGCAACGGCTCCACCCGTCCCTCCCACTGCCGCCCCCGCCACACCATGGCACACGGTGATGCGAGACCCTGCAGCGCCCGGTGCTGCGCCGCCAGCATGGCCGCGTCGTCGGAGAGCTCGAAGTATTCCGCCATGGGCATGCCGGGTTGGGGTCCCGCCACCGCGACATCGCCCGACTCCGTCAGCATCCGGTTGCCCTGCAGACGCCGGAGATTCAGCCGATGGTCCGTCGTCCACAGGAGGGCCGGTGTATTGCTGGCGAACAGCTCGAGCTCCGACCGGCTCTCCTGTAGCTCCGCCTCCGAGCTGCGCATCTGGCCGAGCGATTCCCAGGCCACCGCCGCGCCGAACGCCAACAACGCGACACCGGCCAATCCGGTGCCCCACAGCAGCGCGCGCTCGAGCGCGCTATACGGCGCGCTGATGATCAGCACCATCAGCACGGCGTGCACCAGATAGAGGTTGCACGCCGCAATCAGGACGAGAAGAGCACTTCTCGGGCTCAGGATGCGGCGCGACAGTTCCACTCCGTCCTCCAATACGGTCTATCGGAAAACGCGCCTGACCGGACGCGTCCTATTCGGCAACCCCCGCCTGATAATCGCCTGATGGATTCACAAATTCAAAGGAAAGTCAATATTGATGAATGAGCGGCACCCGTTCAAATATCGGGCTCGGGAACGATGCGCGCCACCTCTCTCGCCCGGAACTGTCGGCGAAGGGCGGGCAACTTCCACGCGAAGATGGCCGCCGCGGCCACCGTCGCACCTCCGCCGATCATCACGGTGGCCGGAGCCCCGATCCGGTCGGCAGCGACGCCGGCGAACAAGCTGCCAATGGGCATGGTGCCCGAAAATGCCATGGTGTAGAAGCTCATGATGCGGCCGCGCATGTCATCGGTCACGGCGGTCTGGAGGAAGGTGTTGGTGGAAGCCGACTGGACCATCAAGCCGAACCCGGCAATGGCAAGCAGGGCCATGGACGCAAGCAGGGCGCGGGAAGCGCCGAAGGCGGTGAGGCCTGCGCCGAACGTGACGGCCGCCACGGCGATCACGCGCCCGAGTCCGCGAACGGTGTCGCGCTGGGCAAGGTACAGTGCGCCGACAAGGGCCCCGACGCCCTGGGACGCGGTCAGGAAGCCCAGTGTATCCGGGCCACCATGCAGGACGTTGGTGGCGAAAACCGGCATGAGCACCGTGAACGGCACCGCCATGATGCTCACCACGGTCATGAGCATGAGGACGGCGCGTATGGGCGTGAACCCCCACGCGAACCGGAATCCCTCGCCCAGGTTCTGCAGGACCCGCCGGGACCGGACGCGCCGCGTTTCGGGCCGAAGGCGCATCAAGCGCAAGGCCGCCAGCATTGCCAGGAAGGTCACGGCGTTCAACGCGAATACCGGTCCCTCCCCCATAAGGGCAATGAGCACGCCGGCAGCGGCGGGCCCAATGAGGCGGGCGATGTTGAAGACCGTCGAGTTCAACGCGATGGCGTTCCCCAGATCACGGGCGTCGTCGATCATGTGGACGAAGAACGACTGTCGGGCCGGAATGTCGAACGCGCTCATGACGCCGAGGAATACGGCGAGCACCATGACGTGCCAGACCGCGATGACGCGGGTGAGCACGAGCACGGCCATCAGGATGGCCTGCAGCATGGAGAGCGATTGGGTGGCGTAGAGGATCCGGCGGCGGTCCCAGCGGTCGGCGGCCACTCCGGCGAGCGGCGCGAGAACCAGGGTCGGGATGCGGCTCGCGAAGCCGACCACGCCCAGCAACAACGCTGAGCCGGTGAGTCGGTAGACCAGCCAGGCCATCGCGACACGCTGCATCCACGTGCCGATGAGGGAGACGCCCTGGCCGATGAAGTAAAGCCGAAAATTCCGATAACGGAGGGAGCGCGTCGTCGCGCGTGTCGTCGCGGCGACCCGGTGCAGCACGCCTAACTGGCGGCTGGCCGTCCCGGCCGCAGCGCCGCCGCTGGTCGACGATGTGTCTACCTGCCTCGTGCCCGCCACTCGCCCGCCATCGCCCGAAAAAAAAGCGCGGACGGTTCGTCGTACGGGGCCCCGCGAAGGTGAAACCCCTGAG
>CAZUFP010000045.1:0-33849 GCA_964619835.1 uncultured Gemmatimonadaceae bacterium
GCGAGAACAAGAACGACATCCTGAACGCCTTTAACCAGCAGATCCGCACGGTCCTCACACCCCACCGACAGTCGCACCAAGCCATCCGTGATGCCTGCCACCAGCCGACTCTCCCGTTCGACGCCTGCATGCGTCATCGACGCCGGGTGTTGAATCAGGCTCTCCACTCCGCCGAGGGAAACCGCGAGCGCAGGCACACGCACCGCCTTCAGTAGCGCTCGACCTGCCTCGACTCCTCCCTTCAATTCGAACGATATCAGGGCGCCTGGCCCCGCCATCTGGCGGGCAATTACCTCCGCCTGCGGATGCCCGGGAAGTCCCGGATATCTCACCTCCGCCACGGCCGGATGACCGGCCAGCAGGCCGACGAGGGCCTGCGCATTCTCCTGCGCTTGACGTACACGCATCGCCAGCGTCCGGATGCCGCGCACCACCAGCCACGCCTGGTGCGGGTCCATGGTTCCCCCGAGGTGATGCAATACCGGACGAACCCTCGCCGCGAGCTCCAGGTCCCGGAAGACCAGAATCCCTCCCACCACGTCCGAGTGCCCGTTGAGGAACTTCGTCACCGAGTGCAGCACGATGTCGGCGCCGAAACGGAAAGGCTTCTGCAATACGGGGCTCATGAAGGTGTTGTCCACCACCAGCAACGCGCCCACCTCGTGGGCCAGTTCCGCTGCCAGCCCTATGTCCGTCACCGCCAGCGTCGGGTTCGCCGGCGTCTCGACGAACACCACCCGGGTCTGCTCAGTGATGGCCGCTCGCAACCGATCCGCGTCGCTGGTATCCACCATCGTCGACACCACCCCGAAGCGGGAAAACTCGCGTTCCAGCAACACACGCGTCGGACCGTACACCGACGCGGTACAAACGATGTGGTCTCCCGCCGAGAGGAGTGCGAACAGAGCTGTGGAAACCGCCGCCATCCCCGACGCGGTCGCAAGGGCACCTGCCCCTTCCTCCAGCTCCGCAACGCTGGATTCCAGCACGGCCACAGTCGGGTTCCCCATCCGCGTGTAGATGTAGCCCGGATCCTCCCCGGCAAAACGCGCTGCACCCTGTTCAGGCGTGTCAAAGACAAACGTGGACGTCTGGTAAATCGGCGGAGCTACCGAGCCGTAAAGCGGATCGGGTTCCGGCCCCGCATGAACACAGACCGAGTCCACGCCCTCCCACCTCGAATCGTTCGAGCTCATGGGCGTCTCCTTTGCACTCGTACCGTCTCGAACCCCGTCGCCGCCCGTTCACGCACCGTTTCGTCGGCGACTCTTGGGCCCCGCACTACACGTGCCAGTATGTCCCTAACGCAAACATACTATCGCTTGGTTTTCCTTGCAACCCGCCACTTGCCTTGTGCGCCGGCGGCCGGTAGATTCCCCGTGCGTCGCCGGAACTATACTCGTGAGTATCTGCCGCCGGAAGTCGTTTTCCGGGCAACGGCAACGGAGGGCGTCGGCGCTGCTCTCTTGGGCAGCGGACATTTGCGTGGCCGGGAAAGGGCTCGACACATGTATGTCAGCACGGTTCGGCAGATGCGGGACCTGGACCGTCGTGCCACAAGCGAGTACGGCATTCCCGACGAGTTGCTCATGGAGAACGCGGGACAGGCCGTCTACTACATGATCCTGGAACAGAAGGTCGTCAGGGGCGGGCGCTTTCTGGTGGTAAGCGGACCGGGCAACAATGGCGGCGACGGGTTCGTGGTCGGCCGGAAGCTCCACTCCGCCGGCGGCCGGGTTCGGGTCGCGGTCATGACCGACCGGACGGCGTACAACGGCCCCGGCGCCAGGAACCTGTCGCGCCTGAAAAAAAGCAGGGTCGAGATCCTCGACCGACCCGATCCGGAGCAGCTGGCGGCAATGGTGCAATGGAGCGATGTCGTCGTGGACGGTCTCCTTGGCACGGGGTTGACCCGGGATGTAGAGGGGAATCTTGCCGAGATCGTGCGCTTGATCAACGACGCACCGGCCACCGTCTTCAGCATCGACATCCCCTCGGGAGTGGATGGCGACAGCGGGCGGATCTGCGGCACCGCCGTCCAAGCGAACACCACGGTGACGTTCGGTTTGCCCAAGCTGGGCAATGTCCTGGAACCCGGCGCTGCCCTCGGAGGACGACTCTGCGTCAGCCACATTTCGTTCCCGCCTGCGCTGATCGAAGACGCCGGATTCCGGGTCGCCCTCAACGAGCCGGCGCCGGTCCCCCGGCAGCAGGCCGCTTCAGAGCCGACAGCGCGGTCCGATGAACGCTACGGCCGCGAACGTGGAGGCGTTGGAGCAGAGCAATCACTGTTGATCCTCCGGGCTGCCGACCTCTGCCGGTCTACAGGTCGGACCCCGGCCTGGCTCGAGGCAGACCCCATCACGCCCGTTCGGGAGCTCGCCGGCGAGCGAGGCACGCCCGTTGTCGTCCAGGGGCGCCGAGCCTTGATCGGGCTGTCGGACGGACGGGTATTCATCAACCCCACCGGTGGGTCGTTGTGGGCCGTCGCCGGACGGGACGAGGTCGTCCGGCGGGCCGTCCACACCATGTCCACGCTTGGTCTCTCGCTGGAGGATGCGTTGCTAACGGGCGTGTTTGCGGAGGGCGTGGCCGCCGACCTCACCGCGCACGCCCGGACCACCAGGACCGTTACGGCCGGTGACATCGACGCTCACCTTCCCCGCGCCATACAGATGCTGGGGCAAGACGACGTTGGCACGTCGCCGAACCACTCCACAACGCCGAGGGTCATCTGATGCGCGCCTGGATGCTGCGGGACCCCGCCCCCATCGAGAACGAGCCTCTCGCCCTGGTAGACCTGCCCGTGCCGGAGCCGGGCCCCCACGAGGTACGCATCAGGATATCGGTCTGCGGGATCTGCCGGACCGATCTCCACATCGCGGAAGGTGACCTGCCCGCTGGAAAAAACGATCTCGTCCTCGGTCATGAGATGGTGGGCGTGGTGGACGCGTTGGGTGAACGCGTGGCAGGCGTGAAGGAGAAAGAGCGCGTGGGCGCCGCACGTGCGGACAATGCAGGCACTGCATGACCGGACGCGAGAACTACTGCGCCGACTTTCGTGCGACGGGACGCGACATAGACGGCGGATTCGCCGAATACGCCATCGCCCACGAAACGGCCGTGTTCTCCCTCGAGGCGATCACGCTGCCTGAAGCGGAGCTGACGCCTCTCCTGTGTGCAGGGGTGGCCGGCTATTGCGCATATCGATTGATGGATGCAGCGGAAGGTGCCACCATCGGCCTTTACGGATTCGGCCCGACGGCGTGTTACGTCCTCAGGGTTGCACATCACTCCGGCCATCGCGTCTTCGTGAGCAGCCGGTCCGCGCGGAATCTGAGGCGGGCGGTCCGCCATGGCGCGGATTGGGCGGGCACGGCAACGGATGAGATGCCCGGACCGCTGGATGCCGCCATCGTCTTTCCTCCGGCCGGCGGGCTCGTGGAGATAGCCTTGGAGCACATCAAGCCGGGCGGCACCCTTGTTCTGGCACCCGTGGCTATGTCCGCCATCCACATCACCGACTACTCGAAGCACTTCTGGGGCCGTGACATCCGAACGCTCTACAACGTCAACCGCCGCGATGCGGAGGCCTTCCTGGCCCTGGCGGCCGAGCTGGATATGGGCCTCCCCACGGAAGTCGTTCCGTTCGGTGAGCTGCAGGATGCGATGGCACGAGCGAAGCGGGGACAGATCACGCCTGCTCACGTGGCGGTCCGCGTCCGTGAGCCCCAAACGGCCTAAGATCGCGCGTTGACGGCCGCTCGAGGAGTTGGAAAAGAGAACGGAATTCGGAGGAAAGGAAGTCGTACATGAGCGTCAAATGGATGGACCGACTTGAAAAGATCCGAAAAGGCAAGGACAGGTTCTTCCGGGAGAGCCCGCAATCGCCGTTTCCCCAGCGGGACCGCGAGACGTTTCAGGGCCTGAACTATTACCCGCTGGACGAGGACTACCGGTTCCAGCTCGAGCTGCACGAGCATGATGACAAGACGATAGCAACGCTCGATGCCACGGGTGGAGATGAGCGGCACATGGTGCGCTGGGGCGAGTTCCGGCTCGTCGTCGACGGTCATGAGGGGACGTTGCAGGCGTACCGGTTGGACCCGGGCGAGGAACGGCTGTTCGTGCCGTTCAGGGACACGACGGCGGACACCGAGACGTACCCCAGGGGCCGCTACCTGGATCTCGAGCCCCAGGTCCACCGCACCGCGGAAGGGTCGTGGGTCCTGGATTTCAATGAAGCCTACAACCCCTGGTGCGCCTACACCGACGGGTACTCATGCGTGATTCCACCGCGCGAAAACGCTCTCGATCTGCCCATCCGCGCCGGTGAGAAACGGTACCGGCGTTCCGAGGACCACTGACGGCAGTGCCCGACCGGTCGGCCAGGGCCCATCGGTCGCGGCGCCCACCACCCTTACCCCGGTCCGTCCGGAGCCGCAGCGATGGCAATGGCGCGTCCCGCACCCGTTCGGACGAAGTCCGCCCCATACGCGGCGGCAAACATCCCCATCGCGAGCTCGCCCGTACAGTGACACGGCGCCACCCGCTCCACACCGAGCCGACGGAACTCGGTGATCACCGTCTGGATCCACTCCTGCCCACGGTCACGCAGGTGGAAGCCGCCCAGCACCAGGTGCACCGGCTCGGCTCTGCCCGACCGGACCCGGGCGACCATTCGCGCCACCCCCGGATGCGCGCAACCCGTGATGACCACGAGACCCTGCACCGTTTCCACCACGAGGGCTTGCTCCGGGGTCGCGCCGTCGAGGTCGCCGGTGGTGGACACGCCGTCGACCACGTCGCGGCCGGTTTCGACCTCGACAACGGGCACCCGCGAACGGAGACGTCGCTTGAAGTTCTCCGGGAAGCTCCGCAGCAGGTACACCGTGGGCCGAATGCCCGTGTCGAGCAATCCTTCGAGTCCGCCCGTGTGATCGCCGTGGGCGTGGGACAGCACAACCGCGTCGATGAGCCGCGGGTCGATGGAGAGGGCCCGCATGTTGGCGAGCAGCGTCGGGCCGTCCCCGCCGGTGTCGAACAGCACGACGTGCCCGCGCGACGCCACCAGCACGGCGAGCCCCCAGGCGGTCCGCAGGCCTGGGGTGTGTTCGTTGTTGTCGTACACGACGGTGATGCGAACGCTATCAGTTGGTTGGCGCATTTGCCCTTCGCTCCTCGTCGCCGGCCACTCCACCCCCGCCGTCGCGGTCACCACGACGGCGAGCGGGCACAGGCAATGACGGATCGCCTCCATACGAACCCTCCTTTTCACGGGCCCTCGTCCTTCGCCCCCACAGGCTCCCGGAGAACCAGGTCCCCTACGTCCACCCCCAGGCTGCGCGCCACCACCGGGCACTTGGCCATCAGGAGGAAGAAAAGGGGAGCCGTCTCCTGGGAGAGACCCTCGTAGTTCCCCTGACCCTTGGCGAGAATGAGCGGAGACCGCGAGAAGAGGTGCCGGAAGTGCGAGCTCCCCTGTGCCAGCAGCGTTCCCGGTCCTGCGACGCCGCTGCTGACGACCTCCGCCACCTCGTCCATCCCCACGGCCAGGGCATCCTCGAGGGTGGCGTCGTTCAGGATGGGGGCCTCCTTCACCGCAAAGGTGACGCTCACGCCCCGGGAAGCCATCTCCTCCACCAGCACCTTGTCGAAGACGATCTCCCCCGCATTGTCACCCAGATAGAGGACATGCTTCACTTCGCTGAGTCTCCGGGCGAACGAACGGAAATCGGACCTTATGAGCCCCCTCCTCAACCCATCTTCCAGGGCGCTTTCCACGTTGAAGTGCGGATTGGCGCCGAAGTCGATGACGTTGCCTACGGCAGCAATCACGACCGCCGTCTCCAATCGAGATTCCGACGATTCCAGGAGCTTCCTGAGGTGAGGGTACAGGGCCAGCGCCTGGCGATCCGAGTCCAGCTTCAACTGCCAGTATGGATCGATAGAACCCGTATGCTCCCTGATGACCCGGTGGATCCTCGATCCCATCTCGATGGGCGTCGCTCCGGCCGGAAGTTCGGACAGGAGAGCCCCAACTTGCCTGAGCACGGTCCTTTGGATCGCCTCATCGGACGTCGCCATCCGGGAGGCTTCCAGGGTCTGCCGGAAGAAGCAGGGATAACAATCCAGATCGTGTCGCATCAGGTTGTCGCCTCCAGGCGCCACATCCTGCGCCAGGGCCTCGAGCGAGCAGGTTCGCCGGTCAATGCATCGCGACCGCGGCCAGATGCGCCAGCTGGTACACCACCGTCGCCACGCCTATGGCGATGCCCAGCACGAGAGCGACGCCGAGCAGCGTCCAACGCCAACTCCGCGTCTCCTGGTGCATCGCTGCCACCGTGGCCGCGCAGGGGATGAACAGCATCGTGGCCGTCAGGAAGGAGAGCGCCGCGGCGGGAGACACCTGCGCGGCGAGCGTCTCCGCCAGCGGTGCACCCGCCGCACCGGGCGTGTACAGAATGCCGAGGGTCGCGACGGCGTTCTCCTTGGCGATGAAACCGGTGAGCAACGCCACGAGCATCCGCCAGTCCAGGCCCATTGCCGCCCCGACGGGCGCCAGCGCACGGCCGAACTGTGCAAGGTAGCTCCCTTCCAATCCCCCTCGCGGGAAGTACGCCGCGGCCCAGACAAGCACGGAGAGCAGAACGATGATCGTGCCGGCGTTGCGGAGGAACGTGACAGTCTTTTCCCAGACGAAACGGGCGATGACACGGGCACGGGGCATGTGGTAAAGCGGCAGCTCCATCACGAACGGCGCGTGCTGGCCGCGGAATGCCGTGCGACTGAGCACCGCGCCCGTTGCAGCCAACACGGCCACGTTCAATGCAACGAGCCCGACCGCCACCGGCAATGCGGCAGGACCGAAGAAGATGGGGGTGAGGAAGGCGACCACCGCGAGCCGGGCACTGCACGGTACAAAAGGCACGAGCAGAATGGTGAGCAGTCTCCCGCCCGACTCCTCCACGATTCGCGCGCCCATCACGGCAGGTACGTTGCAGCCGACCCCCAACGACAGCGGCAGGAAGCTCTTGCCGTGTAGACCGATGACGCGCATGAAGCGATGCATCACATAGGCTGCGCGCGCGAGCAGACCCGTGGCCTCCAGCACGCCGAGCGCAGCAAAGAACACCGCGAGAACGGGCACAAAGGTCACCACGATTCCCGCCCCGCCGAGCACGCCATCGGCCACCAGACCCACGACCCAGGGCGGTGCCATGGAGAGCGCACCCGCGACCCAGGCGCGCAGCGGTTCGACCGCGGAACCGTCCAACCATTCCTGAGCCGGAACGCCAACCTGGAATGTGATCGCGAAAACCAGCGCCAGGAACGCGAACAGCACCAGCACCCCCCACAGCGGGTGGATGGCCCACCGGTCCAGGCGGTCCGTAAGGCTCACCCGGTCCGTGCCCGTATGTCTCACGGCCACGCCCGCCACCTGCTCGATCCACGCGTACCTGCTCCGAACGATGTCGAGGACGACGTCTTCGTGGCGTCGCAGGAGCATCTGGATCTCCCCTGCCTCGCGCTCGGGAAGCCACCCGCGCGCCAGCTCCACGACCTCACCGTCGCCCTCCAGGAGCTTCGTGGCCACCCAACTCGGTTCGTACGGCTCCGGCACACATCCAGCGAGCCACCCTCGTACCTGCGCAACCACCGCATCGTGCGGCCCGCCCATGCGGGGACGCGACGGGTGGAAGCGGGTTGGCTCTCGCGCCAACCGCAATGCCTCCCGCAGCAACGGGATCGCGCTTCCCACGCGTGTAGCCACAAATGGTACCACCGGCAGACCCAGAGCCGCAGCCAGGCCTTGCGGCTGAATCTCCACGCCCTCCGAACGTGCGAGATCCAGCATGTTGAGCAACAGCATCACCGGTGCCGGCAGACAGAGCAGTTCCGCCAGCAGGTAGAGATTGCGCTCCAACGCGGCCGCATTCGCGACCAGGATGATGACATCGGGTCGTTCCCGGAGGATGAAGTCACGGCTGATGCGTTCCTCCGGGGAATCGCCCGAGAGGCTGTAGGTCCCCGGCAGGTCGACGACGTGCAGCGTCGTGTCATCGCAGGTCACGACCCCTTCCCGCCGCTCAACGGTCTTGCCCGGCCAGTTCCCGATGTGCTGTGAAAGCCCGGTGATCAGATTGAAAACGGTGGACTTGCCGACGTTGGGTTGACCCGCCAGCCCGATCAGCACCGGCGCGTCTGACACACTCACGCGTCCGCTTCCTCAACCATGATTTTCGCCGCCTCGCCATACCCGAGAGCCACGCGCGTATCACGCACACGCACCAGAACAGGACCGTGACCCCGATTCTGCAGCATCTCCAACCGGGCACCCACGGTGAGGCCCATGCCGGCGAGACGACGACCCAGTTCCCGCCCACCCCGCACCTCCCGCACGACGGCGTGCGCCCCCGTCGGGAGCCACGCGAGCGACCCGGCGGCAGCCGTCAGCCGCCGCCCCCGAGGTCCACCCCCTCGGCGCCACCCAACCGGCATCGCGGCACCGCGCACCCGGTGCCTCAACCGGTCTCTCTGGCCCTCCCCCCCTCCGTGTCCGGCCGCTTCGAGGCCTGGGCTCCATCGTTTCATGTCCACAACTCCGTCAGGACCCTCGACTGTACTCGCGAGTATGTCCACAACAAAAACATACCACGCCAAGAATGGCTCGGCAACCTGCCACTTGAATTTGGCAACGGCAACGGGTAGATTCGGCGCAAACTCCGGTCACTAGACTTGTGAGTATGTCCGGTCCCGTTTCGTGGGCAGGACCCGCGCGTATCCGCGACCCCACTCAGGGAGGACGACCATGCCCGAACGACTCGTTGCGCACGAGGTTTTCAGTTTCCTGCGCCCGGAGCAAATCCACGCCATCAGTGAGCGAGCCGAGCGGGTGCGGTTTCCCGCCGGCGCCATCGTGTACGAGCGAGGAGAGAAACCGGATTATCTCTACACGGTCCTGGACGGAGAGGTGACGCTGCATCTGCCCGGCACGGGGGGCTTGAGCGTCATCATCGATCAGCTTCGGCCGGGGGACATGTTCGGGTCCTGCATGTGCTTTCAGCGGGATGCCTACACGCTGACGGCCAAGTGCGCCCAAGACTCCGAGCTTCTCAAGATCGAGGCCGCCGCGCTGAAGGATCTCATGGACCGGGACGTGCGGATGGGCTACGCGCTCCAGACGCGCATCTCCGCCATCTACTTCGGCCGCTACATCGAGACGATGCGCAAGCTCCAGGCGGTCACGATGAGCCTGCCGATGGAGCACGCGCCATCAGCCTGATCCCCCGACAGCGGGGCGATGGATGGGTCGAACCGTGCAGGCCGCAAAACCGGTACCCCGGTCGTGGACGCCATCAACCGGCCGTGCCGGCTGGTCGCGGCGTGTACCGCAGCAGCAGGAACGCTGCGCCCATGGCCCCGGCGGTCAGCATGAAGGCCACGTTGAAACCAAAGAGGTCTATGACGGCTCCTCCCAGGACGGGCAGCAGAACCCGGGAGACGTCGAGGGTGCCGTTGATGCCGACGTACACGGTCCGCTGATTTTCGGGAGCCAATGCGCCCGGGCGACTCCACGGTCAAGCCGTCCATCTCGGCATCCAGCTCGATGAGGGCCACCTTCCCCGCGTAGTCTTCCAGCTCGATCCGCGAGATGCGCCGGAGCCCCTCCACGATGAACTCGTGGCTTGGATACTGGAGGGACATGAACACGACACCACCACCCTGCCGAAGCCAGCTGCCAGCCACCACCTGCCCGACGAGCGGTTTGCCCGTCCCCCCGCTCCCGGTGATCACCGTCGACGTGCCGGTCGGCCAGCCGCCGGGCAGAATCTCATTCATCCAGGGTTCATCGAAGTAGATCTGTTTCGTGGTTACGTCCTTTCGAATCCGGGCTATCTTGAATACATGATGAGCCAGGTCGACGTCTTCGATCGCCACGTGCTTCGCTACGAGCAGTGGTTCGAGCGACACGACGACGCGTACCGTTCCGAGTTAGAGGCCATCAAACAGCTACTGCCGACACGGGGCCCCCGGCTCGAAGTGGGCGTCGGGACCGGGAGGTTCGCCGCGCCCCTCGGCGTTTCGTACGGAGTGGACCCCTCCCGACAAATGCTCGTCCGGGCACGGGCACGGGGCATCCATGTAGCCCGGGCCGTCGCCGAGGCGCTACCCTTCCCCACCGGCTCCTTCCATGTCGCGCTCATGGTCACCACGGTCTGCTTCCTCGACGACGCGCCCAAGGCCATGCGCGAGATGCGGCGCGTCCTGACACACGGGGGACAGGCGGTGCTCGCATTCGTCGACCGGGATAGTGCTCTGGGGAACCAGTATGAAACGCGCAGGCCCGGGCACGTCTTCTACCGGGAAGCCCGCTTCGTCGGGGCCGCCGAAGCAGGCCGGCTCCTCGAACAGGCACAGTTCCAGGACCTGCGCTTCGTGCAAACGCTGCGGGCAAATCCAGACACGATGTCGCGCCCTGAGTCTGCCACGCCGGGCCACGGCGAAGGTGGATTCGTGGTGGTCGCCGGCCGCGCCGCATGATGGCCGTTCCGATGCTCACCTCGCACCCCTGGACACCGCCCGGTGGAAACCACCGCGGCGCCGTCGTCCGTGTCACAGTCAGCCTCCAAGCAGCAACAGAGCCGCGCCCACGACCACTCCCACCACCAGGTTGACGGCTTTCACCCGCAAGAAGTCGCTCCTCGAATGCGCCAGCAGCGGAAGCATGCCGTGCCCGTCCTGCACGATGGAGCTCGCGGCCAAAATGCTCATGGGAATCGCTCCCGCCACGTAAAGCGTGGTGAACAGGAGGTGAGGGCCCGATTCCGGAACCAGGCCTACGAGACCCGCCACGCCCAGCATGGCCCACGGGCTTTGCCGCACGAGCGCATCCACATCCGTCACCTGTTCCAGCAACACCACACCCACCAGCACTGCGACGGTCCACACGAAGATCCGCGGCAGATGGCGCGCTGCCACGTGCTGCCACAGGTGCTCCCGCAGGAAGTGGTCGGGAACCGTGCCCACCACGAACACCCCGAACAACCCGACCACCAGCAGCGTTAACCGAACCCAGTTCCATTCCGGCGGCATTGAGGTCCCGCCCACGATCACCCAGACGCTGTAGCCCACGACACCGAGTATCAGCAGCACACGGGCGATGCGCGGCCGCCGCCATTGTCGAGTCAGCATGTGCCAATTGAAGCAGGCGCACTCTTCCTCATGGACCGTCAGCTCGCCACACGCGCCACGGCAGTACCGTCGCTCTCCCATCAACCGGTCCACCACCGGGGCCACCGCGAAACCCAGCACGGCAAGACCCACCATGAGAAGGACTGCCTTCCCGGGGAAAAGGCCCAGCATGACAAATGCCTCATCCCCGCTGGTCGCGATCATCGCCGCCACCACCGCCCCCACCGTCACGACCCGATGAGAGTAGAGCATCACGACGGTGAACGCGCCCAGGCACCCCGGAGTCACACCAAGAGCCGCAGCCGCCAGATACTGCAGCACCGGCGAGCCTCGCAGGCCTCCTTCCAACGTCCCGCGAGTAAGCACATTCAGGTATTCCACGGCCATCATCATCACGCCCACGAACGCCGTGATCATGACCGCCTGGCTGAAGGCCGGCTGAAGCTGCGCTATCATGGGTGGCTCGCCTGTACCCCACCGGGAACATACTGATGGGTATTCTCAATTGAAATGGTAACCATCTTGTCAACCGCCCATCACAACAGGCTCGGACGAGACAAGCACATCTGGAAATCCAAACCAACCGTCGGATATGTCGGTCGAAAAATACTCATCGGTACAATCGGCATTCCATGCGCAGGCGCGACGCGATTTCTCCCGCCGACCCCTGTGAGGGAGCCGGCGCAACACGGTGGTTTTCGGGTCGACACTCCGGCACGAGGCTGCGCCCGTCTCACTCCGTCATGACGAGAGCCGGTGTGGGGATGTCCGTGGCGTCAGTGAAGCCCCGGCGTGCGATGGCCCGGGCACAGGTATTCCAGCGCAGGATGGCGTCGTCATCTCCGGGTGGCCGGACAGCCTCGGCCTTCTCATACCAGGTCATCGCTTCCCGAAGCGCGTGGTTTGCGTAGTCATCGGAACCGGGTCCGCCGCGGTTCAACTGGGCCTTTCCAAAGCGCTCGGCCACGATGCCCCTGTAGTAGAAGCGCTCGTATTCTCCGTCCAGCTCTGCTGCCATTCTGGTGGTTTCCTGTACACGGCTCAGGTCGGTCGTGAACCGGTCGGTCAGGGAGAGAATGAGGAGGATTCTGGCCTCGTGGTTCCCGGGGTCTACCTGCAATACATCGGTGCAGATGCTCTCGGCCTCCAAAGGCTCCCCCAGCAGCCGGTAGCGCTCGGCCTTCTGCATGGCCCGGTGCACCCCTTCCAGCGTGAGCATCTTCAGCGTAGGCATCCTTCCTCCTTGCTGGGGTCCCTGAACCCTGTGCCTCACCTGTCGCTTGCTGCCCGGAGCCACCTCGATATGTCGTGCACGGAGAGCTGCCTTTCTCGAGCGGACTCAGCGAGATTAACCAGGCAGACCGGGCACATGGTGACGATGTCTGTACCCACGGCCTCCAGTTGCCGGACCCTCTTGTCGGCGATGGATCGGGCCTTCCCCGGGAAGAGGGATTCGATGGGCCCCCCGCAACAGAACGTCGCCCTGCCGGAGTGTTCCGGTTCCAGTGGCTGGATGCCCACGTTGCGCAGGAGTTCTCTTGGCTCCTCCATCACGCCCTCGTGTCGGGCATAGACACAGGAGTCGTGGACGACCAAGGACGTTTCCAGCGGTACCGGGGCTTTCCAACTGCTCTCGGCGAGGACTTCCAGGTAGCTCTGCACCGCGAGGCCGTCATTGCGCACGGCGGTGGGCATGATGCTTCGCAGGATGTTGGTGGTGTGGGGATCCACCGTGATGACCCGGCGGACGCCGTTGCGGCGAAACAGATCGTGAACCCTCACCACCTGCCGCTCGAAGGCCTCGCAGAGGCCCTGGTCGTGAGCCAGGGCGCCCGCGTAGACCTCTTCTTCGTAAAGGTATCCGAAATCCACGCTGGCGGCCCTGAGCAGCGTCGCGATGTTACGTAGAATGCCGTCGAACGACGCCTGGTCTTGCTTCTTCACCAGGAGCGAGACGAGGGGAGACGCGTTGATGCCCCGGTTGGCCAACCGGCCCAGGCCCGTGAGACGATTGAGGACGGAATCCTCGAAGCGCGTCAGGGCTTTCCCCAACGCGATCATCGAAGGCATGAGCTGGTACATGAGCCCGGTGTAGAGAATCGTGCTCCCTCCCCGGGGAATCGCCAACCCGTCCGCCCAGGCCGTGGCCCGGGCAGGGGAAAGAGGCAGCACACTCCCGCGACGCATCAGGTTGTCCCGCAGAATCCCGAGGATTTCCTTGGTGGGGAGCATGAGTCTTCAGCTCCTTTCGATCCCGAAGACCTGCCGATTGAGGTGGCAGCGGAGACAGATCATGTTCTCCACGATGTGGACGCCCGCCGGGCAGTTTTCCTCACACAGCTTGCAGAGCAGGCAGGAGAAGATGGTCTCGGCGTTCTCCACGACCTTGTTCTCGAGCCCGAGCATCACATAACGGAAGAGCCTGCGGGGCAGGAGGTCGAATCCCATGGGACAGATGGCCGTGCACAGGCCGCAGTGCATGCACGCGGAAGCGTTGAAATCCTCCGAGCAACGGACCTCGTCCAGGAACGCGCCATTAACCGTGGACATCCGCGCCTCTCAATCACTGATGGCGTACAGAGGGTAGCCGTCTTCGTCGGTCTCTCCGGTGTCCTTCAGGGTCCCGTATTTCCACATGGCCATGGCCCAGAGCATCACTTCCCGCCGGGGGTACCCCAGGTATTCGGCGATCTCCGGGATCGTCTTCGGACCGGCGGCCACGAAGGCTGCGATGTTGTCCCGAACCACCATCTCATCCCTCATGACCTCGGCGGCGTCACGCATCATGCGGGTGACCACAGCGGCACCTCCTCGGCCAGGGCTTCGATGATTGCGGTGATCTGGCGATCCGTGTACCCGCTCAGGTCGATGGCCTCCTCCGGGCACACAGCCACGCAGGCGCCACCGCCCGTGCAGAGGGCGGGAATGACCTCCGCCACCTCCTTACCGTCCACCTCGGTCTTCTGGATGGCGGCATACGGGCATGCCTCGTGGCAGAGCCCGCACCAGGCACAGCGCTCGGCGTCCACGCGGGCGACAAACGGTTCGAGATCCACGTGTCCCGTCCTCAGGAGGGCTGCGCTCTTGGCGGCCCCCGCCAGGGCGGATGTCACACTCTCAGCCATGGTCTTGGGACCCTGACAGGCCCCCACGATGAAGACACCGGCCGCCACGGTCTCCACCGGCCGGAGCTTCGGGTGGATCTCGTTCAGGAAGCCGTCGGGCCCCACCGGCAGCTTCAGCACGTCCAGCAGGGGTCCGTTCTGGCGGGGCACCATCCCGATCACCAGGACCACGAGGTCGGCGCCGATCTCGATGTCCTCCCCGCTGAGGAACTGGTCCTGCACCCGGACACTCAGCCTTCCATCTTTCGCCTCGACGGTGGGGGGATCCTCTTCGCCGTAGCGGACGAACACGGAGTTGGCCTGGCTCGCCCGTTCGTAGAGGACCTCGTGTTTGCCGTACGTGCGTATGTCCCGGAACAGGTGGAACTGGTGCAGAGCGGGGTCCTTCTCGTGGGCGCACACGGCTTCGTGGGTGGCGGCGTTGCAGCAGTAACGCGAGCAGTACGAGCGGGCCGTTCCCTCCGTGCGGCTGCCGACGCAGTAGATGTAGACGATGTCCCGCACCGGGCGTCCGTCATGAAGGAGTTCGGTATCTGCCGCGGCGACCAGCTCCTTGAACTCGGGCAGCCGAATCACCCCGTCATGGCCGTATCCGAATTCTCCCTCCTCCGGCTGGTAGACATCGAACCCCGTTGCCACGATGATGGCGCCGACTTTCAGGGTGAGGGTCTCCCCATCCGGCACGCGAAGCCGGACCGAGAAGTCGCCCACGCTCCCGCTCTTCTCCACCACCTCGGTCCTGGTGAAGAGCGTGATGTTCTCCCTCTTGTCGACCTGTGCCACAAGCCCGCGGACGATGGCGGACCCTTCCTGATCGTGGAGGAACATCTTCCCCCACCGCCGCACCCATCCCCCAACCTCGCCTTCGCGCTCCACGATGTAGACCGCCAACCCCTGGTCCGAGAGAGACAGGGCAGCCCGCAATCCAGCCACGCCGGCCCCGATGATCAGGACCGCCGAAACGGTCTTGATCCGCTGGGGTGACAGGGGCTCGGACATCCTGGCCCGGGCAATCCCCGCCCGGACCAGACGGATCGCCTTTCGGGTGGCTCTCTCCATATTCCCCTGGTGGGCCCAGGAACACTGCTCCCGGATGTTCACCTGGACGTACTGATACGGGTTGAGGCCGGCCCGCTCCGCCATATGGCGAAAGGTGAAGAGATGGAGCTTGGGAGAACATGACGCGATGACGAGCCCGTCCAGGTCGTGGTCCCGGATGTCTTCGATCATCTCCTGCTGGGACGCATCGGAGCACGTGAACATGTGAGTCCTGGCCAGGACGACCCCCGGATCGTTCTCAATGCTGTCGCACACCTTTTCGACGTCGACGTGGTCGGAGATGTTCCCGCCGCAATAACAGATGAAGACGCCGATCCGTTTTTCGGTCATTCCGGTATCCTCCTTCTTCGCTCCACGAAGGCCGCCGCTTGAGCGGCCGCCGCTCCGGCGTGGAGGATGGTGTCCGGAATGTCCCGCGCCGCGGAGGTTGACCCGGCCGCAAAGACGCCTTCCACCGACGTTTCCGCCGGGTTGATGTCCTCGTCGGTTTCGCTCACGTACCCATAGGCGTCAGGGCTGAGGAACCCTTCCTTGAACAACGCCACGGCTTCCGGATTCGGCAGCAGCCCCACGGAAAGGACCACCAGGTCGTGTTCCGCCTTCTGGAGGCACCCGCATCCCGCCACGTCCTCGTAGTGCACCAGGAGGTTGTCGTCCTCGGTCTCTTCAATCCGTGCCACCCGACCTTCCACGAAGTCCGCTCCCATGGCCCTCGTCTGCTGGTAGAACTCCTCGTATCCCTTCCCGAAGGCCCGGATGTCGAAGAAGTAGAGGGTGATCTCCACCAGGGGCAGCGCTCCCATGAGGAGCTGGGCCTGTTTGATGGAGTACATGCAGCACACCCGCGAGCAGAGCCGGTTGCCCACGGTGCGGTCCCGCGAACCCGTGCACAGCACGAAGGCAATGCGTTCTGGCACCTTGCCGTCCGAGGGGCGAATCACCCGGTTGTAGGGCCGGGTCGGCGACAGGATCCGGTCCATCTGCATGGCCGTGATGACGTTGGGAAAGCGGCCGTAACCGTAGCTCTCTTTCCGGCCGGGATCGAACAGATCGTAGCCGGTGGAGACGATCACCGACTCGACCTCCACGATCGCCTCCTCCGATCGCATGTCCAGGTGGATGGCGCCGGCAGGACAGGCTTCAACGCATTCCCGGCACTCGGAACACCCGCCGCAGTCCAGACAACGGCCGGCGTTGTACCGGGCCTGCTTCTCCGTCAGCACTCCCTCCACTTCCGCGAAATCCCGGGCCCTTACCGGTGGCGACAGGGTGGGCGCCAGTGCCGGAGGGCGGTGGCTCGGACGGGGCGAGCTGCCAAGGACGTCGTCCCGTTTGACAACGGCGAGCCCTGGGACGGGATCCTCCCGCAGATGATCCTCGCCCTTCAGGAAGCGAGCGATCTGTTGCGCCGCTCGCTTCCCCTGGCCCACGGCGTCCACAATGGAGGCGGGCCCCGTGACCACGTCTCCTCCCGCAAACACGGAGGGGAACGAGGTTTCCAGAGTCTGCAAATCCACGTTCAGAGCGCCGTTGCGGCCACGCTCCAACTCTCCGGCGAAGGGAGCGGTTCCGGGGTCCAGTCCGATGGCGACGATGGCGCGATCGGCCGGGGCGAGCTCGTCGGACCCGGGAATGGGGACGGGACGTCGCCGGCCACTCTCGTCAGCCTCCCCCAGGCGCATGGATACGGATTCGACTGCCAGCAAACGTCCACCCACGCCGATGAAGCGCACGGGTACCTTCAGGAAATCGAATTCCACGCCCTCGTCCATGGCCGCCTGCACTTCCCAGTCGTGAGCCGGCATCTCGGCCCGGCTCCTGCGATACTGGACCGTGGACCTCCTGGCTCCGAGCCGAAGGGCGACGCGGGCGGGATCGATGGCGGCGTTCCCTCCCCCGACCACCAGCACATTCTCCCCACTGAGGTCCGGCGGCGTGCCCTGGTTGACGGATCTCAGGAAGTCCATGCAGCCTGTGACTCCTTGCAGATCCTCTCCCGGGATGCCCATACGTCGTTGTCGCAGCGCCCCGAGGGCGAGGAACACGGCGTCGAATCCATGGTCCTTGAGGCGCTGAGTCGAGTCGATGCGAGCGTTGGTGCGGATCTCCACCCCCAGGGCCGTAATGTTGTCGAGGTCACGTTCCAGGACAGCCCGCGGAATCCGGTAGGCTGGGATGCCCATGGCGAGCATCCCGCCCGGCTCTGCAGCGGCCTCGAAAATGGTGACGCCGAACCCGTCCCGCGCCAGGAAGTATGCTGCGGTCAGACCGGCCGGCCCCGACCCTACAATCGCCACCCGCTCGCGCCGCCGGACGTCTGGAAGCCTGTACTCCGGCCCGGGATTTTGCGCGTAATAGCGATCTACCATGAAGCGCTTGATGGCTCTGATGGCCACCGGCCCTTCAAGGCCCCCACGTGTGCATGCGGTTTCGCACGGCGCATAGCACGCCCGACTCAAACAGCCGGGGAGCGGCGCGTCCTCCATGTGGAGATGAAACGCCTCCCTGTACCTCCCCGCCCGGACCAGGGAGACAATTCCGTGCGCCTTGACGCCGGCCGGACATGCTGCCGAGCAGGGGGAAACCCCTTTCCGTTCGATGAGGGCCAGCTTGGGAACGGCCTGGGGGAAGGGGATATATGCGGCCCGCCGTGCCGCAAGGCCGAAATTGAACAGATCGGGCATGGCTACGGTGCACGCAGCTTCGCACTCGCCGCACCCGGTGCAGGCCGCCGGATCCACGTAGGTCGCCTTGCGGATGATCTTCGCCAGAAAGCCCCGTCCGTCCCGCGGGACGATCTGATCTACCTCGGTATGGGTGAGGAGCCTGACGTTGGGATGGTGGGCCACGGCAGCCATCTTGGGCGTGGAGATACAGCTGGCGCAGTCCAGCGTCGGGAAGACCTTGCTCAGAAGCACCATCTTACCCCCGATGCTGGCCTCCTTCTCCACCAACAGCACCTGGTATCCCATGTCGCCCAGAATGAGGGCGGCTTCCATCCCAGCGATCCCACCCCCGACAACCAGGACGTCAGCGGACAACGGCTGCATGGCTTTCCCTCCCCTCCAGGCGCAGCAACTCTCTCTCGAATTCGGTGACGTGCTTGACGAAGGAATCGGCACAGACGGAGCAAATGGCGGCCATCCTCAACCGTTTCGGATCGATGTCGTTCTCCTTGAGAAGAGCCTGTGCCTGCCCCACCAGTTCTCCGGTGCGACGGGTGCAATCCACGAGAAAGGCACAGTCGGTTCCGTCGGCCGCGATGAACACACCGTCGAATCCTCCCTGTATCGCCCGGAGGATCCAGGCAGGCTTGATTCCACTGGAGCACGGAACCTGAATCACCAGGGTAGACGGCGGATAGGAAAGATGACTGCTCCCGGCGAAGTCGATGCCCTGGTCGGAGATGGTTTCCGTGGAGAAGACCAGGATCTTCACCTCATCCTCTACCGGCGTTGCTGCATCCATGAGAGCTCACTTCCCCCGTCGAACGAAGATCCTCCAGTACCCGGCTTCTTCGACGGTCCCCAGGTACTCGTGGCCCACCTTGCCGGCCCACAGGGGAATGTCCCGGTTCGTGCTTTCATCGGACGAGAGGACCTCCAGGATTCCTCCTTTCGAAACCTGGGGAATGGCACGCTTCGCCTCCAGAAGTGGGCCCGGGCAAGCCGTGCCCCGGGCGTCCACGGTCTTCTCCGGTTCGAGAACCGTCAGCTCTTCCGTGCTCATGACATCGTTCCTTTCCCGCGGTGCAGAAATGCACCGGTTCAGAAAGTCAGAACCACGTCGGCCTCCTGGGCCCCGTTCACGAATGTGGCCACTCCGCCAAACTCCACCCCCTCGATGATGTCCTCTGCCCGCACGTCCTCCGCCTGCAGGAAGGCCGAGCAGGCGATCATCCTGCCTCCACCGGCCTGAACCGTCTTGACCAGATCGGGCAGGGGCTGGGGTTCCCCGGCCATGGCGACCCGTTCGGCGCCGCCCTTTTCCACGAGGTGCAAGCCGTCCATGGTGAAGAACAGGGTCACGTCCATATCCATGGCCAGAGCCCCGGCCGCCAGCATGAACGGTGGAAACGCTTTCTGGGGCGTATCCGATCCGCAGAAGATCCAGATCTTCTTCTTCACGTTCAGCCTCCGGTTTCACTCGCCAACCCAGGCGTACTCGACACCCCGACAGCGGGGATGATCACCGGCCCCCATCAGGGAACGCCATCTCGTCGCAACGCCAGCACCCCTGGGCGTGCAGATCGCCTGAACGGTTGACACCCTTCTCGCATAGCCATCCGTTGCCGGCCTTGTCCTTCACGTACTCCAGGGGGCGCCCCGAGTAGCGGGGCTCGTAGTACCTGGGATACTCAGGCATGACGTCTCTCTTCTTTTCCATGGTCCCCCTCCTTGAAATGCTCTCGCACTGGCAGAGAAAGCAGCATGCATGCCAGTCCGCGCCTCCGTCGCAGAACCACGAAAGACCAAGGCACAAGCGGATTTCCAGTCCTGATCACCGACTCTGGAGCCGAGGCCGACTGTGCAGATCTGCGACTCCCGAACCTGCCGGGGTTGCAATTCTGCACTCCCGTGCTGGGCACGAAGAGCGGCAGATCGCAGCGCTGGGATCCTGGCCCTGCCCTTGCAAAGGGCCGAAGAGAAGCTTCGGGACTGCGGGACGGGAACTCAGATCGCCACGGCGGGTCCGGCACTCGGGGCGCGGCTCCGGGTGCGTGACGGGAAAGAGAGGAAGCCATGCCCGAAATCGCACTGGACACCAGCCAGATGGCGTGGAGCGAGGCAAGCTCCTACGCCGAGGGAACCATGATGAAGGTCCTGCGGGATGGGGGAGAGGCGCGGTCGGTCCTGCTGAAGCTCCCGCCGGGTTTCCGTATGGAGGCTCATTCGCATATCTGCTGCGAGCAGCACTTCGTGCTGGAAGGAATGTACGAAGCGGACGAACGAGAGTATGGACCCGGCGCGTACCAGTGCATCCCGGCGCACAGCAAGCACGGCCCCTTTTCCAGCCGGGAGGGGGCGGTCGTCCTGGTCATCTGGGCGTGAAGTCGGCCGTCGTCCCGTGCCGGGCATCGAGTCCCGCGCCGGGCTGTTCCACGCGGCTTAGCGCGGGGTCGGCCCTCCGGGAACCTCGGAGGAAAGGAGGCCCAATTGACGCATCTTCCGGTATAGAGTGGACTTGTGCATACCCAAATCGTCCGCCGTGGACGCCCGGTTCCCCTCGTTTCTATCAAGGGCTGAGAGGATTATCCGCCGCTCACAATCCTCCAGGCTGTTTCCCGGAGTCGCTCCCTCAGTCCCCTCCACGAGCCCACGAGGGAGGTGCTCGGTGTCGATGAGGGAGCCCGTCGCCAGAACGAAACCGTGCTCCACGATATTCTCGAGTTCCCGGATGTTGCCCGGGTAGTCGTGCGCCATCAGGATGCGCAAGGCTTCCGACGAGACTCCCTCGACCGCTTTGTCGTGAAGCAGGGACAGTTGCCGGATGAAATGTTGGACCAGCGGCAACACGTCTTCCGGGCGCTCCCGGAGGGGTGGCAGATCGAGCTCGATGACGTTGATGCGGTAGTAAAGATCCTGCCGGAAGGTGCCCTCTTCCACCATGGTGGCCAGGTCCTGGTTGGTAGCGGTGACGATGCGCGCGTTCGTCCGGAGCGTCCTGGTCCCTCCAAGCGGCTCATAGGTTTTCTCCTGCAGAACGCGCAGCAGCTTCGCCTGAACGGGCAACGCCAGGTTGCCGACCTCGTCCAGGAAGAGGGTCCCGTTCTCGGCCCGGGCGAAACGGCCCGCCTTGGCTCGGTCCGCCCCTGTGAACGCCCCCTTTTCGTACCCGAACAGTTCGGAATCGACCAGCGTGTCGGGGAAACACCCGCAGTTGACGGCGATGAAAGGCCCTTTGTTCCGCGGGCTGAGGTTGTGCACTGCGCGGGCAAAGAGCTCCTTCCCGGTGCCCGTCTCGCCCCTGATCAGGACGGTGCTGCCGCTCTCAGCCACGAGCGGAAGCATGTCCAGGAGGGCCGTGACCGTCGCGTTCCTGCTGACGATATCGCCCGCGGTGTAGCTCTTTTCGACCTGTTTCTTGAGTGCTTCGATCTGGCGAAGATCCCGGAAGGTCTCCACCCCTCCCTTCAGCCGGCCCTGCGCGTCGCGGAAGAGAGCCGTCGAGACGCTCACCGGCACCTTCCGGTCCTCCGCGTCCGTGATGTACACCACCAGGCCGGTGACGGGCTTCCCGGTCTCTAACGTACGCCGGACCGGGCATGCCTCGTGGCAGAGGTCCGAACGCAACACCTCGTAGCATAGCCGGCCCAGGACTTCGGAGCGGCGGTAACCCGTGATCTCCTCGGCAGCCCGGTTGAAGCAGGTGATGCGCCATTCCCTGTCCACCGTCATGACGCCGTCGGAGATGCTGTGCACCACAGCTTCAAAGCGCTCCGGCGGAAGGTCCGCCGGGGCAAGCGCTCGTCTCCCTTCTACGTCCCGGTTCGGGCCGGACGAGGACTCGACGTTCCTTGCCATGACGCCCCCCTTTCCCCGAACCGATCCTCGGATAGGGCTCGCCACCTCACCCCGCACATCCTCGACTTCCACGCCAAAGTGGAGGTGTAGATACTCCGTTCCCCTCGTGTCCGCAGGCTCTTCCCCTTGTGCTTGCAGCCGTACTCGGCGATGACCTCCTTCTGTCATTTACGTTGTTGCTGCTCGTCGCCGGTGGCAAGTCCCACCGAACGCCGGCAAACCAGGCGGGCAGTGTGTGTGATCTCAGGAGTAAGGGAGTACCGTTTCACATGCGCCGCTCAACCCGCACGCTTCCGGCTCTTCCGTCGGATCCGATCCTCCACTTCCTCGCCCGGAACGAGCTCGCCCCGCCTGGCTTGCTCCAGGCCTTCGGCCACCTCACCCCGCAGTTCGTCCAGACGCGCAGCCATCATCCGATCACGTTCCATGAGCAGCCGAAGTCCAGCACGCACCACTTCGCTCTGTGAGCCGTAGAGGCCCGCGCTGACCTTGTCCGTGACATACTTTTCCAATTCCGGCGTAAGGCTGATGTTCATCAGGGTCTCCCAGCAAACGGTCAGGATTCGGTGCCCCATCGCAGCCAGGCTGTCCATTATTGTAGATTTTCGGCACTCAACCCCCTTCGCGTACGTGGATCCGTATGCGTGTTTCTGCATCCTCTCCGTCGCAACCGAAGACGCGAGGCAGGACGATGATCAACTCCTGACGGGGTTGGAATGGGCCGACTCAGCAGTGGTGCTCGCGGGAAGATGGTTGCTGGCCGAGGGCATTGGGATAGTCGGATGAGCCGTCGACTCTCTGTGGGCTGCGGCTCAGCAGCCGCCTCCCACGAGAAACCGCCCGGGCCTTTCACGACCCGGGCGGTCAGAGTGGAGCCGGCGGGAGTCGAACGGGCGGGTGACCGCAACATCCAGTGCACCGTATGTTATTTACTGTAAACCCATTACAGTTAATCCGCAGGCAAGGGTGTGGGCCGAGGTGTGGGGTGAACCAGGCGTTGACGACAGGCGAGATCGGTGCTCGCCCTGGCGCAATTACTGCATCCGTTCGCACCGCATGAAACGGCGCAACTGGTCGCGTGGCCTCGCCTTTGTCTTCATGGCGATGGTATACGCCGCTGCCCCGGCCGGGGCGGCGGTGGCGGACGCGATCGTGCATCTGCCCGTCGAAGAACACCAGCCCAAGGACCAGCGGCCGCACCCTGACAAGTGCGTCTTCTGCCAGCTCCTCGGGCAGCATGCCATCGCATCGCAGGGCGAGATTTCGACGGGGCCGGACTTGCATTTCGGCTACGTTCCCCTGGACACGCCTCACGCGCCGGTTCGCAAGACCGTCCTTCACCTCCCCGATTCCCGCGCTCCTCCGCGCCCCTGAAAGACCGCGCGTCCATCCGGACGTTGACAGCCATCAGAACCGCGCAACTTGGCCTTGGCCGTCAGGCTGCGCGCGTCCTACGTCTTTCAGGAGAGATTCATGACTACGTATGCTTGGCGCACACGTGCGCCGCGGCTGGCCATGCTCATTGCGGCCGTGGCGGCCCTGGCTATGCCTGCCCCCGTGATCTGTGAGCCCACTGCCCATTCGGTACCGGTCCCGTCTTCGACACCCGTCAGCCCCTCGGTCTTCACAACCGCGGCCGGTCGGAAAGCCTTCACCGCCCCGCCACCGGACACGGGATCGGACGTTTTGACGCGGACGACGCCTTCCCACGGCGACGTCCTCGGCGTCGTGGCCGACAGCACCAGCGGCGCGCCGCTGCCGGGTGCAGAAGTGGTCATCACGCAGAATGGCGGCGTGGTGGCGGACGTCATGACCGACCAGTTCGGGCGCTTCATCGCCCACAACCTGCCCGCGGCGTCCTACCGCATCGAGATCCATCTCATCGGCTACCGCGTAGGCGCGCAGAACATCACGGTGCCTTCCACGGGCGAGCCCGCGCGTGTGCAGTTCCGGTTGACCGCGGCCCCCCTCCAGATGGAGGCGCTGACAGTCACGGCCACCACGCCCATGACGCTGGACACCCGCAGCGGCGACCAGGTCTATCAGCAGAAGGACTACCACGGTGCGCCGTCCAATCCGACGTCGCAGATCCTGCAGCAATCCATCGTGGGTGCTGCTCGGGCGCCTACGGGCGAGGTTCATATCCGCGGGCAGCACGCCGAGTATACGTACTACATCGACGGTGTGCCGGTCCCGCCGGGCATCGCAGGGAGTCTCAACGAAGTGTTCAGCCCTGCGGTCGTCAACAAGATCGACTTCCAGACGGGCGGCTGGGACGCCGAGTATGGGAACCGGAACGCCGCCATCGTCAACGTCCAGACGCGTATCCCGGCCGGCCGCTTCCACACGGATGCCTCGGGTTACGTCGGCTCGTTCCAGCGCAGCGGCGAGTCCCTGGACGCCAGTGGTAACGCCGGCTCCCTGGGCTGGTTCATCTCCGGCTCCCGCCAGGCGAGCGGCATGCGGGAGCAGCCGGTGATGTTCGACACGTCCAACGACGTGCCTATCAATTTCCACAACGATGGGCAGGACTACTACACGTTCGGCAAGCTCCAGTACGTGCCCCGGTCCGGCGATGTGGTCAATCTGGACCTGAACTGGTCACGCACCCACTTCCAGGTACCGTTCGACTCCCTGACCGGCATCATCGACGATCATCAGACGGACGTGAACAGCTTCGCCAACCTGAGCTGGCGCCATCAGTTCGACGCCGCCGACCGCGTGGGCGAGAACGGCTCGGATCTCTTCGCCGCGGTCTACGCCCGCCACGGTGGTCTGGACTACGTCCCGGGCGCCACCGACCAACCGTCCTTTGTGTTCTACCCGGACACCACGCCCGTCAACGTGAGGGAGGCACGGTCGTTCGACGTCTACGGCACCAAGGTGGACTTCCGGTGGCGTCCGGGCCACGACGCCGCCTTCAAGACGGGCGTGGAGGCTTCGGCCACGACGGGGCGCGAGGACTTCACCACCGCGGACGCCTTCGGCAACCCGGGCCCCGCATCCCAGTCGAGCCTGAACGGGCACGACGTCGGTGTTTACGCCCAGACCGTGCTGACGCCCGTCGAGTGGTTCGAGCTGCGCACCGGCCTTCGCTACGACACGCACACCGCACCCTTCACGACCGCCCAGCACCAGGTCAGCCCCCGGGTGAAGCTGAGCTTCTATCCCGGCCACGGGAACACGGTGTACCTGTACTACGGCCGCCTGTTCATGCCGACGAACGTCGAGAACCTGCGGGCCATCACAACCGTCTCCCAGGCCGGCGACACGACGGCGGCATCCCCGACCCTGCCCGAGCGCGACAACTTCTTCGAGGCCGGCGTCATTCGCCGCTTCCCCGCCGGCCTGGTCGTCAAGCTCGATGGTTACCTCAAAAACAGCGCGCCCGGCATCGACGACAACACCGTCCCGGGCTCCGCCGTCACCACGGACGTCAACATCGCCGAAGTGAAGGTCCGTGGCATCGAGGCCGCCATCGACGTGAAGCCCCAGGGCAGCCCCGTCACGGGCTACGTCAATTTTGCCGTCAGCCACGCCTACGGCCACGGCCCGGTCACGGGGGGCTTCTTCCCCACCGACATCGCCAACGTGCCCGGGGGCTGGTTCGACCTGGACCACGATCAGCGCATCTCCGCGGTCGCCAACGCCGTGTACTCCGCGCATCGCACCTTCCTCAGCCTGACCGGCATCTACGGTTCGGGCCTGACCAACGGCGCGGGCATCACCCAGCCCATCGGACGGGGGCTGTTCGACTTCAACTCGTCCATTCACGTGAAGCCCAACTTCATTCTCGACGGCGCTGCCGGCCGCACGTTCGTCATCGGGCACACCGTCGTCAGCCCGCAGGTCTACGTGAACAACATCCTGGACAATCACTACCTGCTGAAAGGAGCGTTCTTCAGCGGCGCTGCGGTGGGCAGGCCCCGGAGTCTGGAGCTCCGTGTGAACATCGGGTATTGAGCGGCATCACGGACCCGTCAGCCACCGCAAGTGCACGGCTATGTTCGTCTGTGAGGCACGCCACGGATGACCAGCCTCTTGGAAACGACAAAACCGCCCGGGCCTTTCACAAGCCCGGGCGGTTTCATGGAGCCGGTGGGAGTCGAACCGGCACGAGGTCCACCGGCTCCGTATCGCGATTCCCCAGCAACCGCAACGAACATGAGCGGTTTGGACGGGCAGGGTGTGGGCTTGGGTGTGGGCTGCCCCCGCCCGCGCCCTGACGCCCGTCCTCCAACGCCGCTTCCTCCGCCTCTTCCACCGCCGCGGCCTCCTCGAGCAGCACACCGTGGACGACATGCTCACCTGGCAGGGCACCGGCGGGTTCAACCTCGATCGGGGCCCCCGCGCGACGCATGCGTCGCGTGGGGTTGAGACGCCTCCGTCCGCATCCCCGGCGCCGACCGCGCCGGCCGCCAGCGGCTCCTCCGCTACTGCGCCCGACCCCCGTTTGCCCTTGAACGCCTGCGGATCGAACGCGAGCCGGGAGCCCGGGACCGCTAGTCCTCCGCGCCGCAGAACCGCATGGCTGCCAGGGCCACGGCCTTCGTGGCCACCTCCAGCTCCCGGATCTCCACGTACTCGTCGGGGGCATGGGCGCGCCGGACATCACCGGGGCCGAAGAGCACGGTGGGCGTATGGCCCTCGTTGGCCAGAAGCCGCATATCGGCCCCATAGGGCATGCCATGGACGACCGGCGGCATGCCGGTGACGGCCCGGAACGCGTCCCGCACGGCGGCGACCACGGGGTGCCCCGGGTCCGTGGCGGCGGGCGCGAACTGGCCGCCCCACCATTCCACGATGAGCGGGTGGTCCCGGAGCCAGGCCGGGTCCACGGCGTCTTCGCCGTCCGTCTCCGGGGCAGCCGAGTGGGCGGCATCCCGGACCGCGGCTTCCAGCTCACGCCGGGCCGCGTCGGCATTCTCGTCCGGCGCAACGCCCAGGCGGCCTTCCAGGACCAGAGACTCTGCCACGGTGGAAGCCCAGACGCCGGCCCGGACGGTCCCGACGCAGAGCGCGTAGGGCAGCGCCATGTCGGCGAACAGCGGGTGCCGCGGCCGCTGGTTGCGCCGCCGCTCCAGGTCCTGGAGCGCGCGGTAGAGGGGAATGAACCGGTTGATGGGGTCCACACCCTCGGCCCGGAGCGCACCGTGGGCGGCTTTGCCGGGCACGGTCACGCGGAAGTTGAATGCCCCGGCCTGGGCGGGCGCCAGCACCAGCTGCGTGGGTTCCAGCACGATGGCGGCATCGCCCGTGTATCCGCGGCGCACGGCCGCCAGCGTGCCCAGTCCGCCATCCTCCTCACCCACCACGCTCTGAACGAGCACCGATCCGGCCAGCCGCACATCGGCGTCCCGGAGTGCACGCAGGGCGAACAGGGCACATAACAGGCCACCCTTCATGTCGGCGGCCCCGCGGCCGTAGACGCGGCCGTCCCGGACGGTGGCCCGGAACGGGGGAACGGACCAGCGGTCCAGATCGCCGGCGGGGACGACGTCGATGTGGCCGTTGAGGACCAGGGTCCGGCCTGCCGAATCTACGCCGGCCGCAGCGCCGAGCCGGCCCACGACGCCCAGCGCCTCCTCGCGGTCCAGCTCCTCGCTGTACGACGAGTCGCGTCGCAGCGCATCCAGGTCCAGCGCCCAGCGGTCGACGTCGAGGCCCAGCTCCGTCATCAGGTCGGCGACGCGCTCCTGGCCGGGCGTTTCGGCGCCGCCGGAGGTGTCCAGGGCGATGAGCTCGGACAGCGCTTCCACCAGCGCGGCCGTGTCGACGGCGTCGAGCACACGCCGCTCGAGGTCGGTGAGTGGCGGGACGCTCACAGGGAATCCAGGGCGGCGCGCAGGTCCGCCACCAGGTCGTCCCCATTCTCCACGCCCACGGAGTAGCGCACCAGCGACTCCGGGATGCCCGCGGCCGCACGCTGTTCGGCGGTCAGCTCCACGTGGCTGGTGGTGGCCGGTGGGCCCACGAGGGTGGCGACGGAGCCCAGGCTGGCGGCCCGGTGCGCCAGGCGCAGCCGGCCCAGCAGGCGGCGCATGGCGTCGAAGCCGCCCTCCAGAGAGAAGGCCAGAACGCCGCCGAATCCGTTCATCTGGCGCCGGGCCACGTCGTGCCCGGGGTGGTCCGGCAGGCCGGGGTAGAACACGGCCTCGACGGCCGGGTGCGTGGCCAGGAACCGGGCGACCTGCATGGCATTGGCGTTCTGGCGCTCCACGCGCAGCTCCAGCGTGCGCGCGCCGCGGGCCAGCAGGAACGCGGAGTGGGCGTCCAGCGAGGCGCCGTTGATCTCACGGAAGCGGAAGATGGGCTCCACCGCAGACGCCGCGCCGGCCACCACGCCGCCCATGGCGTCCGAATGACCGCCCAGGAACTTGGTGGCGCTGTGCAGCACCAGGTCGGCGCCCAGCTCCAGCGGCCGCTGGTTGATAGGCGTGGCGAACGTGTTGTCCACGACGACGATGGCGCCCACGTCCTTCGCCCGTTCGGCCAGCCGGGCGATGTCCAGCACCTTGAGCGTGGGATTGGTTGGGCTCTCCAGGTACACCAGGTCGGCGCCGTCATCGATGGCGGACTCGATGGCATCGTGGTCGGACGTGTCGCACAACACCACGTCCACCGTCCAGCGGGGCAGGAACTCGGTGAAGATGCGGTTGGTGCCGCCGTAGGTGTCCTTCACGCTCACCACGCGGTGTCCGGGCTCCAGCAGCGCGAACAGTGTGTTGCTCACTGCGGCCATGCCGGTGGCGAACGCGGTGGCGCGTTCCGCGCCTTCCAGCGCGGCCACCTTCCGCTCGAAGATCTCTACCGTGGGATTCGTGTTGCGCGAATAGATGTGGCCCGGCTTCTCCCCGGCGCCGACGGCGCGCCAGTCATCCAGGTCGTCGAAGCCGAACGTGACGCCCAGGAACAGCGGCGCAACCGTCGCGCCCTCCGGGCTCCGCTCCGGCTCGCCGGACCAGACCGCCCGCGTGGACCGCCCCCAGCCTTCCACGCCCGGCCCCCCGTCGGACGGATCAACCGGGCCGGGCACCTCTCCCGCATTCCGTCGGGCATCGTTGCCGTGCTGTGTCTCGTCGTTGGAGCGGTCCTCGTGCTGGGCGTCGGTCGGGCTCATCTGTGGATTCCTGATGGGTGGATGGGTCAGGCAAGATCCACCGTCGGGGCACGGCATGCAAGCCGGATGGCCGCGACGACAACCCGCGGAACGCGGGTACGCATGCCACGCTCACGGGACGCGGAAAGATCGGCGGACCCAGGCTTCTTGCCCCGTGCGTTTGTCGGCCGTAGGGTCCATCTCATGGACAGACAGCGAGTATTCGTCGGCATCGTCGGTGCAGTCGTCATCGGCGGCCTCGTGATCGCTGCGGGGAGCAGCGGCAGCTCGACGGTCGGCCCGGTCTCGGTCTTCGCGCTGGCTGGAGCGCTGGCGTACGTGATCAACTGGCTGGTGTTCGTACCCTCCAACGTGGCCAGAACCGAGCACTACTTCGACCTGACCGGCAGCGCAACCTATGTCACCGTAGTCATTGTTGCCCTCCTGTTGAGCGAGGATCTGGACAAAAGGGCGCTTCTCGTTGCCGTCATGGTCGTCATCTGGGCCGCCCGCCTCGGTTCGTTCCTGTTTCTCCGGATTCGCCGAGCCGGGCGTGATGGGCGCTTCGATGAGATCAAAGTTGATCCCCTGCGGTTCTTTATGACGTGGACGTTGCAAGGATCGTGGGTACTGCTGACACTGGCCTGTGCACTTGCGATCATCACCGCTACCGAACGTCGGTCGATAGGTTGGATCGGCATACTCGGAATGATCATCTGGATTGTCGGGTTTGCGGTGGAGGTCATCGCCGACCAGCAGAAGACGGCCTTCAAACGCGACTCGGCCAACGACGGGCGCTTCGTCAGTAGCGGCCTGTGGGCATGGTCCCGCCACCCCAACTACTTCGGCGAGATCGTGCTGTGGGCGGGTATCGCAGTGATGGCCCTGCCTGTCCTGTCCGGATGGCGTTGGCTGATGCTCGTCTCTCCCGTATTCGTCTTCGTGCTGCTCACCAGAATCAGCGGCATTCCACTGCTCGAAGCCCGCGCCGAGGAGCGCTGGGGAGACGACGCGGATTTCCGCCGGTACACCCGGAACACGCCGGCACTCATCCTCCGGCCACCACGTCGGTAGCAAGGACACCAGACGCCCGTGCTTCGGGGCCAACGCCTCCAGCCTCGCGGTTGCCCCTGACGCGCACGGATGGACTGCAGTCGGTAGGTGCCGCTCCGCCATGGTGGTGCCCCGGGTCTCGCCGGACCCTCCGGGGCATGCCCGCCTCCACCCGTACTCGATCCTCTTGGGCCAGGGAGCAAAGTCGGCGAGCACGGGCGGCCATCCCCACCGCCGGCCAAGGGGCTGTCTACTGGACGCCCTCTCCCGCCTCATCCCACCACCCCGGGTCCATCGCCACCGCTACCACGGAGTCCTGGCCCCCATGCCCGGCTCCGGCCCCACGTCGTCGCCCTCGAACGCCACCTGGACATCGAGACCGCCCAGGGCCGCCGCGGTCCCGCACGCCATCCTCCGACATCTCGAGCTCCCTCACACCCCGCCACGACTCTCCCCCGCACGGGCGCTCCACCCCAGGCCGCACTCGCACCGGACTCCGATCCCGTCGCTCACGTGGTCCCCGGGCCCGCCGACGACTTCGACCAGACGCCCGCGTTCGATCCAGCCGATCCCGAGCCCGTACCCGAGCTCGACCTCGATCAGACCCCCGGCGCCCGAACGGCGACGTGCGCCCGGCAACCACCCGTGGCGCCAGCCACACCCACATCCGCCCGCCGAATCGACCGCGACTTCCACCAAATCCCGCTCGCCCGCCCATCACCACCACTCTTGACCCTCCGATCCCACCCAACCCTTCCTACCGAAGGCAACCAAAACGGCGTTTGGATTTCCTGTCCCTCAGGCGCGCTCGAACGTCAGGCTCCAACGCGTCGACATCCATTCTCCTGATCACGTGTACCGACCTGGCAAGAGGAAACACGAAGGCCCCGGTGTCAACACCGGGGCCCCGCGAGAAGCCTCACCCGCCGCACTTGGGCGAACTCCGGACGTCCGCACTTGGGCAGTGGCGCTGCTCCCTCGGCGATCGCTCGCCGTCCGGCTGGCTTAACGACCCGCCGACTGGGTCCACCCGGTGGAAAGCGTCCCTTCCGGCCTCCCTGAGGCGCGGCCCGGGGCCAGACTCCACGATCCGCCCCGGCCCTGCCGGGAAAGCGGTGCTTCATCGCCTGGATTCTCACACTGCGACACGTCCCCACCGTGGCGCAAGGGGCGGTCAGCCTGCGGGCATTGACATGCCGACGTCCTTGCCGCAGACGGTGCCGCTCGTGGTCAGGACCTGCCCGGAGTTGTCGAAGCTGCTGACCGTAATGTCGACACTGCAATTGCCATAGCCACCACTCGCACGCTCCCATGTGAACCCGCCCGTCAGGCCCGCATCGATACTCTGAAGCGAGTGGTTCACGAACACGAGGTGCGAGGTGAGTTGAAGAGCGGGCGCACCGTTCAAGGTGAATACGTGGCCCGCGGTACGAACGACACAGTTGGCGGGCGTTTCGGTGATGTCTCCGTCGGTCACCCACCCGGTATCGTTGTCCGTTCGCGTGTACGTTCCCTCGATCGTGCCGACCCCGGAAACCGGACAGGGCAAGGTGTAGGAGAGGGTGTCGGTCGCGGCCGCGGTCCCGAGCAGATGTGCACCCTGCCCAGGCGCCATGTCGCGGAGACCGGAGGGCACGGCCCGCACGGAGTACACCACCAGCATGTACGCGAGACTGTCGATCTCGGTGCTCGTGAGTCCGAGGTCCGGCGAGGTCGGCGCCTTCTTCCCGCATGCGCCGATAGCCAACGCGAACGCGAGTAGTCCGATGGTCCAGCGTGCTGTGCGTTTCATGGTTTTTCCTGTTGTGTGTGTCGAGTCGTGCAATCGCTTCCAGAAGAAGGCCTCACGGGCAAGGCGAGGTCAAGCGATCCACGACCAGACTACGGGACACGGGGCCAGGCGACAAATGAGGAGGACGGGCGTGTGGAGGCCGGAAGGGCAGACTTCCGGCAAGCGCGGCCGGCCGCATACGCTCCTCCCGGACCGCGCGACACGTCCACCGCTCCAGATACGGGCTATCCTTTGCGCCCGCGCTTGGTGGGGCGTTGCGTGGGCCGCACGCGGACGATGGCACCGAGGGCCGCGATGACCCTGACGCGGTCGTCGCCCTGCGGCACCGAGCACCGTTCGACAAAGGACGCAGCCGCCAGTCGTTGACGCCGACTGTCACACCCAATCGAATCGTTGGACCATGGTGGACCCCACGTGGAGAGCAGGATGGCGAGACTTGAGAAGGTCACAGTGAACGGTTAGGAACTCCCCGTGGTAGTGAGGCCGGACGGGAGGATCGCACCGAGCATCCACCGGCCCGGTTCAAACAGTTGTGTCGTCCAACAGCTCGGTCTCCGACCAGAAATCCTGTTCGTTCGCTTTCCCCGTGCGCGGGAGGGGGATGGCGGGGGCAGGGTGGAACCCCGGGCAAAGCTCTGTAAGCTGACTCGGCTGGAGCGCTTGTTTGGTGGAACGCAGCGGCATGCCGCGCCACAGGCTCTTGACGAACGCACGGAAGACCTTCAACAGCAGAGCAGATCGGCGGCCGAACTCGTCGAGCGCAGAGGCGCAGAGACGCTATTGGGCAAACCTGTCATCCCGCCCCCGTTTGAGTGCCCCTGGCATGGCCGCTGTTCTTCACGCCAGCCGTCCAGCCTCGCCGCGCTGTTACCCCCTGCTGTAACCCAATGCCAATGAAACGACCTCACAAACACCCAAACGGCAATGCGAGCGGATCTCAGTTTCTCCGCGTCGCATTGCCGTTTTTCGTGGGATGGGCTCACATCGCCCTGAGTGGAGCCGGCGGGAGTCGAACCGGACGGCAATGCTCCCCGCCCTTGGCCGCTAAGTTGCTCCAGGGAATTACGTTGGCCATTTGAACATGCCCGACCTGTTACCCTGTCCGTTACCCTCTTGCGACAGGCCCCACCTCATGAAACGTCACCGATATCAACGCAGCCACCCTACCCCATTCTCCACCGGATTCGCGCCGGCTCGCTCCGCATCACGAATCCAGTCGGTCAGCGCACGAACGTGGTGGCCTACATCAGAGTGCCGCAAGGACCGCGAGAGGAACTGCACGCCGGGGAATGCCACGCCCTTCCTCACGTACGCCTCCGCCAACGGCGCGAAGTCCCGATAATTGCGCGTGACCACGATCCGGCCTTCCCCGACGGCCCAGGCGAGGATGTTTGCGTCGTCCGCTTCGGCGAGGCCCGCTTCGGCAACGTGCACGACGTCCACTCCCTCGTCCCGTAGCTGGCGCATCGCCGGACCGTTGACGTGTTGATCGAAGACGAACCGCAGGGCGGGCATCAAGGCTGGCCGGACACCAGACGCTCCAGCCGCTCGTTCTGCGCGATCATCGCATCGATCTCGTCCGGGAATCGCTGGCCGTACGCCAGCGCCTGGTCGAGTTGTTCCCGCGCCACGTGCGGGGCGAAATGTTCATAGAACCCTTCGCGGTCCGGATCGTAATCCCGCCACACGGCGACCACTTCCCACACGTCCGGCCCTTTCCGCAGCCGCGCACGACGCCCGGAAACGCCGTCCTGGAACGTGATGGCCGGGTACTCCTGCATGGCCCACCACTCTTCCGCCACCCGCCGTAGACCCGTGGATGGGCGTTCCCCGTGGGCACGCCAGAACGCTTCCAGGCTCTCTTTCAGCCAGTCATCGACGCGCGCGCTCATCGTGGGCATCGAGACACCTCCGGCTATCGTATATGGTGCAAACATTGTTTACGATAAAAACATACCGTCCCGGGAGGATCAGTCAAGCCACCAGAACCTTCAGGCGCGG
>CAZUFP010000046.1:0-4054 GCA_964619835.1 uncultured Gemmatimonadaceae bacterium
TCCTGCAGCAGCACGCGCAGCACGCGCGCGTCCTCGCGCGGGCCTGAGTAGTAATTACGGCGCCGGCCGACGATGCGGAAGCCGTGCCGCTCATACAGGCGCTGCGCCGTGCGGTTGGACTCCCGCACCTCGAGATACAGCTCGCGCACGCCCTGCTGTGTCGCCTGGTCCAGCACGTGCTGCAAAACCAGGGCGCCCAGGCCCCGCTGCCGCCATTCCGGGTCCACGGCAATGTCGCCCAGCTCCGCCTGGTCCAGCACCTGCCAGAACGCCGCGTACGCCACCACCCGGCCCTCGATCTCGGCGGCCACCAGGTGCGAATCGGGCCGGCCCAGCAGGCCCAGGAACGTCGCCGGCGTCCACGGCGTCGAGAACGACGCGCGTTCGATCTCCATGACCCGCGGCAGGTCCGACACCTCCATCACCCGCAGAACCGGCTTCCCGCTCATCCGGCCACTCCGCGCACGGCTCCCGGGTCCCGGAGGTAGGAGGGCTCCCACGACGCGGGCGTCTCGACCCGTCCCCGCTCCGGGAACCTCGTCGCCAGCCAAATCAGGGCCGACGCCCGGGGCACCGCCATGTGCGCGGGGGCCACACGCCCGCCCCGCGCCTCGATGGCGTCCCGGTACCGCAAAGCCCCGTCCCCCGCGAACAGCGGGTCCAACCCGGCGACGGCGTCCAGCACGTCGTCCAGCGCGCGTGCGCCCGGCTCCAACACCTCGGCCACGTCCCCCGCCACCCGGTAGCAGGCGCCATACACCTCGCCTCGCCGGGCGTCGAACAACGCGCACACCGGCTTGTCACCGCCCACCGACGCCGCCAGTGCCAGCAACCCCGAGTACGCGAACAGCGGCAGGCCCCGCCCCCGGACCAGCCCCTTGGCCGTCGCCGCGCCCACGCGCACGCCCGTGAAAGAGCCCGGACCCGCCCCCACCACGACGGCCTCCACGTCATCCAGCGTCGCGCCGGCCGTGCCCAGCGCGAACTCCACCGCCGGCAGCACGGACTCGGCGTGGCGGCTCTGGATCCCCAGCACCACTTCCGCCAGCACCGCCCGCCCATCGCCCAGGGCCACGGACCCCGTCACCGTCGATGTCTCGATCCCCAGAAGCACGCCTCAGCTCCCCGGCTTCGGAATGGCCGGCGCGTCCCCGCGCCGCGCACCCCACACCCACCGCAACCCCATGTCCACCGCACCGGCGGCGCGCGGCCCCGCCTGGGTCGCGTCCGCCAGCCACACGTCCCAGCGGTCCGGCGGCAACGCCGATTCGGCGCGCTCCGGCCACTCGATGAGCACGATCTGGCGGCCCGATCCCATGTCCCGCCAACCCAGCTCCCAGACTTCGTCGGGATCGTCCAGCCGGTACAAATCGACGTGGTACACTTCAATGCCCGCCGCGCCGTCGTACCGGAACACCAGGTTGAACGTCGGCGACGGCATGGGAGAGGTCACACCGGCCGCCCGCGCCACGGCCCGCGCCAGCACCGACTTGCCCGCGCCCAGGTCGCCCCGCAGCGCCACCACCAACGGGAGTGCGACATTCCCCGCAACCGACGCCTCCCCGATGCGCCGGCCCCACGCCACCACGCCCGCCTCGTCGAGCCCCCCGGCCTCCAGGTCCACCTCCCCCTCGAGGCCCGCCTGCCCGCTCAATCCCTCACGCTCCACGTTTCACGCTCCACGTTTCACGCTCCACGTTTCACGCTCCACGCTTCACGCTCCACGTTTCACGCTTCACGCTTCCCCGCTCCACGTTTCACGCTCCACGCTTCCCCGCTCCTGCCGCCTCCTCCGCGCCCAGCAACGCCCGCACCTCGAACAGCTCGTCCCGCAACGCCGCCGCACGCTCGAAGTCCGTGCGCTCCGCCGCTTCCTTCATCTGCGCTTCCAGGATCTTGGCCCATTCCTCCAGGTTGACCTCGTCGGCGTAGTTGGCCCGTTCCTCGGCGACCTTCCGATCCTTCTGCCCGCGCAGCCCACGGGCGTCCGCCACGCGCGTGCTGCCCAGCAGCTCCTCCACGCTCTTGTGGATCGTCTCGGGCACGATGTCGTGGGCCTCGTTGTACTCCCGCTGCACCTCGCGGCGCCGGTTCGTCTCGTCGATGCAGCGGCGCATGGACCCGGTGATCCTGTCCGCGTACATGATGGCGCGGCCCTCCACGTTGCGGGCCGCGCGGCCGATGGTCTGGATGAGCGAGCGCTCGTCCCGCAGGAAGCCTTCCTTGTCCGCGTCCAGGATGGCCACCAGGGAAACCTCGGGCAGGTCCAGCCCTTCCCGCAGCAGGTTGATGCCCACGAGCACGTCGAACTTGCCCAGGCGCAGGTCCCGCAGGATCTCGATCCGCTCGATGGCGTCGATGTCCGAGTGCATGTAGCGCACGCGGATGCCCAGCTGCTGCATGTAGTCCGTCAGGTCCTCGGCCATGCGCTTGGTGAGCGTCGTCACCAGCACGCGCTCGCCCTTCTTCTCCCGCTCGCGGATCTCCGCCATCAGGTCGTCCACCTGTCCGCGCACCGGTCGCACGTCGATCGCCGGGTCCAGCAGGCCGGTGGGCCGGATGAGCTGCTCCACCACCACACCACCCGAATGCTCCAGCTCCCAGTCCCCGGGCGTCGCCGACACGAACACGGCGTGCGGCACCAGCGTCTCCCACTCGGCAAAGGTGAGAGGCCGGTTGTCCAGCGCGCTGGGCAGCCGGAAACCGTGCTCCACCAGCGTCATCTTCCGGTTCCGGTCGCCGTTGTACATGCCGCGGATCTGCGGCACCGTGACGTGGGACTCGTCCACGATGACCAGGAAGTCTTCCGGGAAGTAGTCAAACAGGCACGCGGGCCGCTCGCCCTCCCGGCGGCCGGAGATGTGACGCGAGTAGTTCTCGATGCCGGGGCATGTGCCGATCTCCAGCATCATCTCGATGTCGAAGTTCGTGCGCTGCTCCAGCCGCTGGGCTTCCAGCAGCTTGCCGGCCATCTGCAGCTCGCCCAGCCGCTCCGCCAACTCCGCACGGATGCCGACCACCGCCCGCTCGATGGTCTCCCGCTGCGTCACGAAGTGCGTCGCCGGGTAGATCGCCGCCTTCGGCATCCGCACGATGGTCTCGCCCGTCAGCGGGTCGAACCGGCTGATGCGCTCGATCTCGTCGCCCCACAGCTCGATCCGGACCGCCTGCTCCTCGTACGCCGGATAGACCTCCACCACGTCCCCCCGCACCCGGAACGCGCCCCGGTCGAACTCGTAGTCGTTGCGCCCGTATTGGATCCGGACCAGGCCCTCCAGGATCTCGCGCCGCGCGATCCGCTGCCCCGTCTCCAGCACCAGCATCAGCTCCCGGTACTCCCGCGGATCACCCAGGCCGTAGATGGACGACACCGACGCCACGATCACCACATCGCCCCGCTCCATCAGGGACGATGTGGCCCGCAACCGCAGCCGGTCGATGTCCTCGTTGATGGACGCATCTTTCTCGATGTACGTGTCCGTCGCCGGCACGTACGCTTCCGGCTGGTAGTAGTCGTAATAGGAGATGAAGTATTCGACGGCGTTCGTCGGGAAGAACTGCTTCAGCTCGCCGTAGAGCTGTGCCGCCAGCGTCTTGTTGTGGCTCATGACCAGCGTCGGCCGGCCGTACTCGGCGATCACCGACGCCATGGTCACCGTCTTGCCCGACCCCGTCACCCCCAGCAGCGTCTGCCAGCGGTCGCCCCGCCCCAGACCCTCCGACAACTCGCGGAGGGCCTGCGGCTGATCGCCGCGCAGCGGAAACGGGAGCTTCAGGTCGAAACTGGCCATGGGGCGTCAATATACCCGTGCGCTGGGGAAAAGTGCAGGCGCCGGTTGGCCGTCCTCGCGGACGCCCACCCGGCGCAGGACGGCGCGCCTTCGGCACGCCTCAGGACGCCGACCGTTTCGGCCGGCTAGGACGCTCGCCTGGCGGCTCGCATAGGCCGCGCGCTTCGCGCGCCAGGTTGCGCACGGCTGTGGAGCCGGCGTGCGCGGGGGCCCGGCGCAATGCTCGGGTCTTTGAAGGCCGCGGCGAAGCCCGGTCGCTGAAT
>CAZUFP010000046.1:4154-32562 GCA_964619835.1 uncultured Gemmatimonadaceae bacterium
ACCTTCATCCTGTCCCGAGCGGCTATGTCCGGCCGGGGTCGGGCGAGGCATCGTGGAACTCCCGTGTGAAAGGAGCCACCATGATTCCCAACCCCATCGCGGAGCCGCCGGCAGGTTACCTGTTCGGCATGCAACTGCTGGCGCACGTGCAGGGCGTCGTTGACGGCCTGGACGAGGAGGACGACTTCATCGCCGTCATGCTCCAGCGCTACGCCGAAGCCATCGCCAGCAGCCTCGCCGCCGCGGAGGCTCCGTTTGCGCGGCCGCACCGCGAGCTGCACTACCGGATCGCGTGGCGCAACTGCTGCGGCTGCATGGCCACGTTCGACCTGCTCGGGGGCACGCGGCCCCTGCTGGCACCGGCGGCTCGCACCGCCCGGGAGCTGCTCGACCGCCTGGCCCGCATCACCACCGCGGTCGTCGGCGACGACTCCGCCGCGCTGGAGCTCGCCTTCGAGAAGGCACACAGACGCCGCCGTGCATGAACGCGCCCGCATGCCCACGCTGCCGGCCTACGCCCACGCGCTCGGGTTCCTCCACACCGCGGAAGAACTCGCCCGGCGCCTGCCCCGGAATCGAGAGTACATGAAGGACCAGCTACGAAGAGCCGCCCTGTCCATCGCCCTCAACATCGCCGAGGGCGCGGGGGAGTTCCGCCCTCGTGAGAAGGCCCGTTTCTATCGCATGGCCCGGCGTTCCGCCCAGGAGTGCCGCGCCCTCTACGACGCCGTGGAGGCTCTCCACCTCGCCGGCCGTCCCGCGCTCGACCCGGGCCGCCAGCAGCTCAACGAGCTCGTCGCCCAGTTGACGAGGCTCGCGCTGGCCGTCGAGCGGAGGGACCCCAACCGGTAGGCGTGCTCGCGAGAATCGACCTGCATAGGCGCGCCGGCGCCCGGTGGGATTGACGCCCTTCCAGCCCGACAAGCCTAGCGACGCCGCCAGGCGCCGCGTCCCAGGCGCGCCGCGAGGCGCGCCGTCCTGAGCAGCGGCGCAGCCGCTGCGTCCTGAGCGCCGGCGGCTTTGCCGCCGGCGCGGCCTGGCGCCCGACGGGCGCCTTCAGGCCTCGATCTCCGCCTCGCCGAAGTGCTCCCGGCGCTCCACGCTGATGACGCCCTTCACGACCCGAACGGCCTTGATGACCTTCTTGAGGTGGGACAGGTCCTGGACTTCCACCACGAACGAGCCGGTCATGCCGCCCTCGAAGCTCTTGATCTCCGCCGACTGGATATTCGTGCCCGTGTCGGCGATGGCGGTGGCGATGTCGGACAGGAGGCCCCGGCGGTCGTCGCCCTCGACGACGAGGCGTACGTAGAACCGGTCCCCGGACTCCGCCTTCCACTCGATCTCGATGCGCCGTTCCGGGTGTTCGGACAGGTTGAGCACGTTGGGGCAGTCGGTGCGGTGGATGCTGATGCCGCGGCCGCGGGTGATGTAGCCGATGACGTCGTCGCCCGGCACCGGCTGGCAGCACTGGGAGTAGCGCACCATCAGGTTCTCGAGGCCCTGGATGCGCACGCCCTTGCCAGAGCCGCGCACGCGGTCGATGAGGCGGTCGAACGCCGTTGGCGGCTTCGGCTTCTCCACGGCTTCGTCATCCGGATACAGCTCCCGGATCACCGCCGCGGGGCCCACATCGCCGCGACCCAGCGCCGCGTACACGTGGTCGAGGCTCGGCAGGTTCAGGGCCGACTGCGCCCGCTTCAGGGCTTCCTCGTCCGGCTTGGCCTTGCGCAGCTTCTTGAGCTCCCGCTCCAGCAGCTCGTGCCCCAGCGACACCGACGAGTCGAACTCCTCCTGCCGGAACCACTGCCGGATCTTCTGGCGGGCCCGCGCCGTCTTCACGAACGCCAGCCAGTCGCGGGACGGCCGCTTGTTCCCGTCCGTGATGACCTCGACGGTATCGCCGTTCTTCAGCTGGCGCGACAGGGGCGCGATGCGGCCGTTCACCCTGGCGCCGGCACAATGGAGGCCCACCTCGGTGTGCACCGCGAACGCGAAGTCGATGGGCGTCGCCGCCTTGGGAAGCTGCTTCACGTCGCCCTGCGGCGTGAAGATGAAGATCTCGTCCTGGAACAGGTCGATGCGGAGGAATTCCATGAACTCCTCCGGCTCCCGCGTCTCCTGCTGCCACTCCAACACCTGGCGGAACCAGGTCAGCGTCTCGTCGACCTCGTCGGATTCCTCGCGTCCGCCTTCCTTGTAGCGCCAGTGGGCCGCGATCCCGTATTCGGCCGTGCGGTGCATCTCCTGGGTGCGGATCTGGATCTCGTAGAGGCGTCCGCCCGGCCCGAAGATGGTCGTGTGCAGCGACCGGTACATGTTGGACTTGGGCGTGGCGTTGTAGTCGTGGAACCGCTCCTGGAGCGGCGTCCAGCGGTTGTGGATCACGCCCAGCGCGTGGTAGCAGTTCGCCACCGAGTCGGTGAGCACCCGGATCGCCATGAGGTCGTAGATCTCCTCATACGGCTTGTTCCGGTTCTCCATCTTGCGGTAGATCGACCACAGGTGCTTCGGCCGGCCGTAGACCTCGCACGGGATGCCCGCCTGCCGCAGCTCTTCCTCCAGCGGCTGCCGGAGCGCCTCGATCTGCTTCTCCCGCTCCTGGCGCCGCTCCTTCACCTGCTTGGCCAGCTTCCGGTACTCCTCCTGCTCCAGGTGCCGGAAGGCCAGGTCCTCCAGCTCCCACCGGATCTGCGCCATCCCCAGGCGGTGCGCCAGCGGCGCGTAGATCTCCCGCGTCTCCAGCGCGATCCGCCGCTGCTTCTCCGGACGCAGGTGGTCCAGCGTGCGCATGTTGTGCAGCCGGTCCACCAGCTTGATGAGGATGACCCGCGCATCCTGCGCCATGGACAGGAGCAGCTTGCGGTAGTTCTCCACCTGCTGTTCCGTGGTGGACCGGAAGCGCACCTTGCCGATCTTCGTCACGCCATCCACCACCGCGGCGATCTCCTCGCCGAACTGCTCCTCGACGTCTTCCAGCGTGAACTCCGTGTCCTCCACGACGTCGTGGATCAGGCCCGCGGCGATGGACACGGTGTCCAGGTGCAGGTCCGCCAGCAGCCGCGCCACCTCGATGGTGTGCACGATGAACGACTCGCCCGATGCCCGCTTCTGCCCGCTATGCGCTTCGTCGGCCAGCTTGTATGCCCGCGCGATGAGCTCCACGTCCAGCCGGTCGGCGTATGGCGCGACGCCCTCGCGCAGACGTGCAGGGAGGAGATCCAGCGCGTTCGCACGCGCTTCCAGGGTTGCCGGTGATGCTTCCATCACATTGTCGTTGTGCAGAGAACGGTCTGTGGGCGCGCGGTCCGCTGACGCGGGAACTGAACGCGGCTCAATAACATAGCCTGGCCGGCGGCGCGGTTCCAGCGCGGCGCCTCCGGCAGAGGCAAGCAAAGGCGCATACGGACGCCCGGGCACGCCGGCCTTCGCCCGCAATACCCACGCCGGGACGGCTATGCGTTGTCCACGGACATGAGTCCCGCCTCGACGAACGATACGTAGCGCGCGTCGCCGATCACCACGTGGTCCAGCACCGGGATCCCCATGACGCGGCCGGCTTCCACCAGCTGGTCGGTCACGCTCCGGTCTTCCGGCGAGGGCGCCGGGTCGCCCGAAGGATGGTTGTGGACCAGGATCACCGCCGCCGCGCTTTCCGTGACCGCCGCCTTGAACACCTCCCGGGGATGCACGATGGAGGCGTCCAGCGTCCCCCGCGTCACCGTCAGCTCGGACGTCACCGCATGCTGCGTGTTCATGATCAGGACCCGGAACTCCTCGTGCGTCAGGTCGCGCATGGCCGGGGCGCACCGCTCGTAGACGTCGCTGGGACCCCGGATCCGGGCCCGTTCCGTCGGGCCCTCCCGCGCCAGCCGCCGGCCCAGCTCCAGGGCCGCCGCAAGCCGCGCCGATACGGCAGGACCCACACCCGCCACCGCCTCAAGCTCGCCCGCCGGGGAGCTGCTCAACCGGCGGAGCGAACCGCCCGCACCGCGCAGCAGATCACCCGCCACGTCCACGGCTGAACGGCCTTCGGAGCCGCTGCCCACGAGGATCGCGACGAGCTCCCGCACCGAGAGCGCCGAGGCACCTACCGCGCGCAATCGTTCCCGCGGCCGGTCCCGGGCCGGCCATTCCTTGATGGTGTACGTGGGACCCTCCTCTGTGCCCTGGCGTGGGTGGGCGATGCCCATGCGCAGGTTGGTGGGTGGATCGGGGCAGGGACATGGGAGGGCAGGCCGCGTGCGGCGGCTTCGCCGCCGCCGGTCGGGACGCCGCGCCTGCGACGCGGCGAGGATGGCGGGCTACGCCGGCCTGGGACGCGCCTGCGGCGGGCCGGGAGGCGCACCGAAGGCGCGCACCCCGGCCCCCGCAGACCCCTTTATCCGAGGAACTCGCGGACGGTCCGGACCACTTCGTCCCGTTCCGGCTCGGTGAGCTCGGGGAAGATCGGCAGGCTCAGGACCTCGGCCGCCGCCCGTTCGCTCACCGGCAGGTCGCCGGCCGCGTAGCCCAGGGACGCGAAGCACTCCTGGAGGTGGAGGGGCACCGGGTAGTAGACGCCCGAGCCGATGCCGCGCTCGCCAAGGAAGTCGCGCAGCGCGTCCCGCCGCCCATCGGTCACGCGCACGGTGTACTGGTTGTAGACGTGCTCGTTGTGGGGCAACGCCGGCGGCGTCACGATACCTTCCATTGCAGACAGGGCGCCGTCGTACGCCGCAGCGTTCGCCTGGCGCGCCCGCGTCCAGCCCTCCAGGTACGGCAGCTTCGCCGACAGCACGGCCGCCTGGAGCGCGTCCAGCCGCGAGTTCGTGCCCACCATCTCGTGGTGGTACATCTGCACGCCGCCGTGCACCCGCAGCTTCCGCAGCCGGTCCGCCAACCTCGCGTCCCGCGTCGTCATCAGCCCGCCGTCGCCGAACCCGCCCAGGTTCTTCGTCGGGAAGAACGAGAACGCCCCGGCGGTGCCCGCGGCCCCGGCGAACCGCCACGTGCCGCCGATCCGCTGGCGCGCGCCGATGGCCTGCGCCGCATCCTCCACCACCGCCAGCCCCCGCTCCTCCGCCAGGGCCAGGATCGGCGCCATGTCCACCATCTGGCCGAACAGGTGCACGACCACCACCGCCCGCGTCGCCGGCGTCAGCGCCGCCGCCACCGTCTCCGCCGTCACGTTGAACGTGGCCGGGTCGATGTCGCAGAACACCGGCTTCAACCCCGCGTTCCACACCGCACCCGCCGTGGCGAAGAACGTGAACGCCGGCACCACCACCTCCGCACCCGCCGGCAACTCCAGGCCCCGCAGGCCCAGCAGCAGCGCGTCCGTCCCGCTGGCACACCCCACCGCGTGCTCCACGTCCAGCAACGCCGCCATGTCCGCTTCCAGCCGGTCCACCGGCGCGCCCAGGATGAAGCGCTGCGACTCCACCACCTCGCTCACGGCTTCGTCCAGCTCCCGCCGGATGGCACCGTACTGCCTCGTCAGATCAAAAAAGGGAACCGTCACCCCGCCCCCTGTTGTTTCGAGTTCCGAACGACCGATGAGCACCGGCCGCCGACCGTTGACCGGCCACCGTCGATGCCTGCTGCTTCCACAGACCGCCCACCGTTCGACCGCTCACGGCGTGCGGTCAGGAAGATCGCCGGGATGCCGGTTTTTCGCCACTCCGGGCGAGGGACGGGGCGGCCACCCGACGGCGGGCAGGCCCGTCCCGCGTTCAGGAGCCGTCCGACCCACGCCGGCCGGTCCACCGGGTCCCTATTTACCACCTTCTGTGTCAGGAATACCCCCACACGGATTTCCTCCACTTCCCCACTGCGCCGGCCCGGGCCGGGCGGCAAATTATCATTTGCACATGATGAATAACCGCCCCGGCACCGGCCGGGCTGAAGGGCGACGTCGCACGCAGGGGGGACCATGAAAGAGTCAACGGATTGGTTGGACCAAACGGGTCGTCGGGCATTCCTGCGCCGGCTCGGGCTGGGGGCGGTGGCGGGCGGACTGGCGGGGGCGGGCGGGCTGCTGGCGCCGGACCCGGCGCGCGGCCTGGACGGGGTGCGGGCCGCCGGCCGGTATGCGGGAGGCGAGGCCGGGGGGAAGTCGGGCCACGGGCCGGTCGTGGCGCGCGTCGCGGCGGACCCGGCGGACATTCCCGGTCCCATCGGGCGCCGCGGCCCGAAGCACCACGAGGTGGTGCTGGAAGCGAAGGAGGTGACGGCGGAGATCGAGCCGGGTGTGGCGTTCGACTACATGACGTTCAACGGCCGGATCCCGGGCCCCATGGTGCGGGTGCGGCAGGGCGACACGGTGCATTTCACGCTGAAGAACATGCCCGACAGCGGCATGGCGCACAACGTGGACCTGCACGCGGTGTACGGCCCGGGCGGCGGCAACGTCGCGACGACGGCAATGCCGGGCCAGTCGGCGGACATGACGTTCAAGGCCATGTACCCGGGCGCGTTCATCTACCACTGCGCGGCGCCGAACATGGACTGGCACATCAGCTCGGGCATGTTCGGCATGATCGTGGTGGAACCGCCGGAGGGCCTTCCGAAGGTGGACCACGAGTTCTACGTGGGCCAGCATGAGGTATACACGAAGCAGCCGGCCGGGACGACGGGGCACCTGGACTTCGACTTCGATGCCATGGCGGCCGAGAATCCGACCTATGTGCTGCTGAACGGGCAGAAGGCGGCGCTCACGCCGGGCCGTTTCGGCCCCATCAAGGTGAAGGAAGGCGAGACGGCGCGTGTCTTCTTCGTGTGCGGCGGACCGAACCTGTCCAGCCACTTCCACCCCATCGGCAACATCTGGAAGAAGGCCTGGCGGGACGGGGCGCTGGCCAGCGAACCGCAGCGCTACGTTCAGACCATGCTGGTGCCGCCGGGCAGCTGCGGTGTGTTCGAGATGGACTTCCCGGTCCCGGGCGAGGTGAAGCTGGTGGACCATGCGCTGAGCCGCGTCGTGCACAAGGGCATGATCGGCATCATCCAGGTCGACGGTCCGGAGCAGCTAGCGCTGTTCAACCCGGATCCCGGCAACACCCACCCGGCCCGCTGAGAGTGGTGCGGGCCGGGTAAGGCCACGCGGGCCGAAGGCGCGGCCTACAGCCCCGCCCCGTGGCATTTCTTGTACTTCTTCCCGCTGCCGCAGGGGCAGGGGTCGTTCCGTCCGATCTTCTCGTCGGCGACGATGGGCTGGGTGACGCGGGGCTCTCCATCGCCGCGGTTGGTGGACGTGCCGGCGAGGGCATCGGCGCCGACGCGCCGGCCGCTGGTCCGGGCGGCGGCGCGGTCGACCAGGGAGCCGCCCGCGCTGCCGGCGCCCACACCCGACAGGACGCCGCCATCGCCGCGGCCTCGGGCGGCCCGGGGCGGGGCGGCCATGCCGGTCTCGGGGGTGTCGCTGGGGCCCGAGAGCACCATGCGGGTGGGAATGCGGCGCTGCGGCTGTGGGGTGAGCTCCAGGCGTGCGCGGTAGACGCTGGAGGACACCGACTTGCGGATGTCCTGCATCAGGTCCACGAACATCTCGAAGGCTTCCTGCTTGTACTCGATGAGCGGGTCCTTCTGGCCCCAGCCACGGAAGCCGATGGACGCCTTCAGGTTGTCCAGGTCGTAGAGGTGGTCCCGCCACTTGTCGTCGATGACGCTGAGCAGGATGAACGACAGCAGCCGTTCCCCGTGCTCCCCGAACTCCTCCACCTTGCGCTTGAACTGGGCGCGCGCGTTGCCGATCACCAGGTCGCCGACGGCGTCGGCCGTGTCGAAGGGGTGGTTCGGGTCGTTCTCTTCGGGCAGCTCGGCGATGGGCAGGAAGTATTCCAGGATGAGGCGCTGGCGCAGCCCCGCCAGGTCCCATTCCTCGGGCCGCACGCCGGACGGCGTGTATTCCGCCACGATGTCGCGCAGCGAGTGGTCCATCATGTCGAGGATCTCGCCCTTGAGGTCCTCGCCGCCTTCGAGGGCGAAGAGCCGCAGGTCGTAGATCACCTCGCGCTGCTGGTTCATGACGTCGTCGTAGTCCAGCAGCCGTTTGCGGGCTTCGAAGTTCTGCAGCTCGACGCGGCGCTGGGCCCGCTCGATGGACTTGGTCACCAGCGCGTGCGTGATGACCTCGCCCTCCTCGGCGCCCATGCGCTCCATGATGCCGGCGATCCGGTCGGAGCCGAACAGCCGCATCAGGTCGTCTTCGAGAGACAGGAAGAACTGGGACGCGCCCGGATCGCCCTGGCGGCCGGCACGGCCGCGCAGCTGGCGGTCGATACGCCGGGACTCGTGGCGCTCGGAGCCCACGATGTGGAGGCCGCCGTCCTCGACCACGAAGTCGTTGCCCTTCTTGTCCAGGTCCGCCCAGCGGTTCGGGTCGGCGGGAGCCAGCTCTTCCAGGTCCAGCTCCCGCTGATTCACCCAGCCGATGGTGCGCATCTCGGTGACGCCCGCGCCCAGCTTGATGTCGGTCCCGCGGCCGGCCATGTTCGTCGCGATGGTCACCGAACCCGCCTGCCCGGCGGTGGCGACGATCTCGGCCTCCTGCTGGTGGTACTTGGCGTTCAGCACGCTGTGCGGGATGCCGCGGCGCTTGAGCATGCGCGACAGCGTCTCGGACACGTCCACGCTGACGGTGCCCACCAGCACCGGCAGCTGGAGGGCGTACAGGCGCGCGATCTCGTCCATCATCGCGTTGTACTTCTCGCGTTTCGTCTTGTAGATCAGGTCCTGCCGGTCGTCCCGGACCACCGGCTTGTTCGTCGGCACCACCATGACGTCCAGGCCGTAGATCTGGTGGAACTCGCCCTCTTCCGTCTCCGCCGTACCGGTCATGCCGGCCAGCTTGTCGTACATGCGGAAGTAGTTCTGGATGGTGATGGTGGCCAGCGTCTGCGTCTCGCCCTGGACGCTCACGCCTTCCTTGGCCTCCACCGCCTGGTGCAGCCCGTCGCTCCAGCGCCGGCCTACCATCTTCCGGCCGGTGAACTCGTCCACGATCATGACCTGGCCGTCTTCCAGGATGTACTGCTCGTCCTTGTGGAAGAGGGTGTAGGCCTTGAGCAGCTGGTGGATGGCGTGGATCTTCTGGCTCTTCTCCGCGAACTCCTTCTCCAGCGCCTCGATCCGCTCGCGCTTCCCGTCCACCGACAGCGACTCGTCCTTCTCCGTCTCGCCGATGGCCACCGAGATGTCCGGCACCACGAAGGCGTCCACGTCGTTCGGCGACAGCTCATCCAGGCCCTGGTCCGACAGCCCTACGTTCTGCCCCTTCTCGTCCATGGAGTAGTAGAGCAGCTCGTCCACCTCGCCCAGCGCCTTGTCCCGCATGAAGAAGGCTTCGGTCTGCTGCACCAGCTTCTGCAGGCCCGGGTCGTCGGCGAACAGCTTGAGCAGACGCTTGTTCTTGGGCGCGCCCCGCTTCGCCGCCAGCAGCTTCTCGCCGATGACGCTGGAGTCCCCGTCCTCGCCCTTCTCGATCTCCTTCTCCGCCTCGGCCACCAGCTCCGTCACCACCCGCGTCTGCTTGCGGTACAGGCTGTTGACCATGGGGTTGTAGCGCCGGTAGATGTCCGACTCCTCCTGCCCCACCGGCCCGCTGATGATCAGCGGCGTGCGCGCCTCGTCGATGAGGATCGAGTCCACCTCGTCGATGATCGCGTACGCGTGCCCGCGCTGGACCCGCTGGTCCAGCGAAAGGACCATGTTGTCGCGCAGGTAGTCGAACCCGAACTCGTTGTTGGTGCCGTACGTGATGTCCGCGTAGTACGCGGCGCGCCGCTGCTCCGTGCCCGGCTCGTACAGGTCGATGCAGTCCACCGTCAGGCCCAGGTAGGTGTAGACGGTGCCCATCCACTCGGCGTCGCGCTGGGCCAGGTAGGAGTTCACCGTGACCAGGTGGGCGCCGCGGCCCGCCAGCGCGTTCAGGTACAGCGGCATGGTGGCGACCAGCGTCTTCCCTTCACCCGTCGCCATCTCCGTCGCCTTGCCCTGGTGCAGCGAGATGGCGCCGATGAGCTGCACGTCGTACGGCACCATGTCCCACGTCATCGTCTGGCCCGTGACGACGATCTCCTGTCCCACCAGCCGGCGACACGCCTCCTTCACCGTGGCGAACGCCTCCGGCATCAGCTCGTCCAGGACGTCGCTCGTCACTTCCTTCAACTCGTCGTCCAGCGCGTTGATCTGGCCGCTCAGTTCCTCGCGCTCCGCCAGGTCCTCCGTCTTCCGCTTCTTCTCCCGCAGCTCCGCCAGGTCCGCCTTCAACGCGTCCGTCCGCTCCGCCAGCCGGGCGCGGAAGTTGTCCGTCTGCGCCTTCAGATCGTGTTCCGAACCGGTCTGCAAACGCTCCGCGATCGCGTTGATCTCGTCGACGAGCGGCTGCATCTGCTTCGCGGCACGCTCGTGGCGGGTGCCGAAGATCTTGTTCGGCAACTTGAACAGCCAGCGGAAAAAGTCTTTGATGAGCTCGGTTATCATCGTTCGTCCTGCCTGGAGACTACAGTTCGGGAGTCAAATACCCGGCCGGCCCGGCAACGATCCGGTTCGGAGCGGGACTCGGAAAGCGGAGAGCGGGATCCGTTCCCGGCTGTGGCGTTGGCCAGCTCCGCGGTCCGCACCGGAAGCCATCGCGGACCGGCACGCTGCCCCTGCGCGACGAACGCGATCCGATCCCGCTTTCCGTTTCCCGTTTTCCGCTCACTCATACAGCCCTTCCCGCCGCACGATCTCTTCCACGGCGGCCGGGACGAGAAACCGGATGGACTCGCCGGCCTTCACGCGGGCGCGCAGCATCGTGGACGACACGTCGATCCGCGTCACGCGCACCGTTCCGTACTCCACGTCGAGGGGCGAGGCCATGGCGTCAGGAGACAGGCTGTCACGGTGCATGACGACCAGGCGCGCCAGCCGGGCCACGTCCAGCGGCGCCCGCCACGTGTGCAGCTCCCGGAACTGGTCGGCGCCGATGATGAAGAACAGCCGCACGCCGGGGTTCGCCGCGCTCAGCTCCCGCAACGTGTCCACACTGTACGACGGGCCGGCGCGCCGCAACTCGATGTCGCTGACGTCGAAGCCGTCGACGCCCGCCAGCGCCGCCCGCACCATCTCCAGGCGCAGCGGCGCCGGCGTCAGGGCCCGGCCCCGCTTGTGGGGCGGCTCCGCCGCCGGCACGAACAACACACGGTCCAGCGACAGGGCATTCCGAACGTCCTGGGCCGCAATGAGGTGGCCGATGTGCGGAGGGTCGAACGTGCCGCCCAGGATACCGAGAGAGATGGACGCACCCGAGTCGGGGGTCATGATCGCGAATGTCCGCTGATCCCGGTCATGGCAGGAATGTACTCACCGCGCTCGAATTCGAAGTCCAGCTCGAATCCGAGTCAGGTCCACGTCAGTGCCCGGGCGCGCCGGTGGAATCCGCCACCGCGCCCGTTCCCTTGAGCTGCTTCGCCGCGCCGCTGTCCGGGTAGTCCTTGAGCAGCTGGTCGCGCGTGGAGGCCATCTCCTCCTTGTAGTTCAGCTTCTCGTAGATCTGGTACAGCCGGAGCAGCGAGTCTGGCGCGGAAGGCGTGTCCGGATACTTGTTGACGACCGCCTCGAAGTAGATGATCGCGGAATCCAGCGCCTTGCGCCGGAAGTACCAGTCGCCGCCCTCGTAGATCTTGCGGGCCAGCTTGTCGGTCATGGCCCGCACGATGTGCCTGGCGCTGTCCGCATAGGGGCTGCTCGGGAAGATCTGAACCAGCGTCTGGCAGTTCTGGATGGCGTCCCTCGTGTACTCCTGGTCCAGCTGCGGATTCGGCGACAACGCGTCGTAGGACCGGCACACGCCGAACCACGCGTCGTCCGCCAGCGAGTCCTGCGACATCTCGTTGGCCAGCCGCGAGAACTCGGACGCGGCCGTAATGTATTCCTTCGCCTCGTAGTGCGCCTGGCCGAGCTTGAAACGAACCTCCGCGATGCGGGGATACGTCGGGGCCACCACCGCCAGCCGCGACAGGTACTCCACCGCCTTCGACCAGCGGTGGGCGTCGTAGGCCGCCATCCCGCGTTCCAGCAGCTGGTCCGCGTTGAGCTGGTAGAGCGTGACCTGGTGGGATGAACAGCCGGTCAGTCCCGCGCCGGCGCCCAGCGCGAGGCCGAAGCCCACCCCCATGACCAGCAGAATTCGTCGCATCCGTCTATGTTCGAAGGTCACATCTCGTCCGGTTCGCAATCGCACGGCCTGCCTCCCCGCAATACCCCGGCCACCGCCCGGGTTGTTCCCCCGCGGGGGCGCCCTGCCCTGAAACCCGATCAAGCTACCGGAAGGGCGGCCTCCCCACAACGCCGGCCGTTGCCCGTCGCTTCGAAATGGCCATTTCCGAGCGCCTTGTCGTGCTGGATGAACGTCTCTAACTTATGGCCTGCGTTCGGCCATCATGCGGCCGACCTGACGTTTCACCGCTCTTTCGTGGACAGAATGAAGCACCGGTCTCGCTCGGCCGCCGCATGGCGCGCCGCACCCCTGACGTTGTTGCTGGCGCCGGCCGCGGCGCTCCTCATGGCGACGGCGGCCGTGGCCCAGACGGTCCCGCCGCCCGGCACGTCCGCGTCCCAGATCCAGCAGCTGATCAACGGACAGGGCTTGCAGAGCGCCATCATCAACCGCATCCAGAGCTCCGGCCTGACCCCGGACGAGATCCGGCAGCGGCTGGCGTCCATGGGGTACGACCCATCGGTGCTGGACCCGTACCTGAGCCAGGAAAACACGACGCCGCCGCAGCCTTCGGCCGGCGTGCTGGACGCCGCCCGCGCGCTGGGCGTGCCGCTGCCCACGGAACAGGCCGTGGCCGCGGAGAGCGCCCAGGTGGCGCTGACCAAGCCGTCCACCCTGCCGGATTCTTCCGCCCTGGAGCGGCAGCTCAGGCTGCGCGTGTTCGGCCTGGACGTATTCGCCCGCAGCAGCAACGAGTTCGAGCCGTTCGCCATGGGACCGGTGCCGCCCAGCTACGTGCTCGGCCCCGGCGACGAGCTGGTCCTCATCCTGACGGGCGACGTGGAGAAGGCGTACACGTTGAGCGTCACGCGTGAGGGCTTCATCGTCATCCCGCAGGTGGGCCAGGTCTGGGTCAACGGCCTCTCTCTGGAGCAGCTCCGGGACCGGCTGTTCGGCATCCTGGGCAAGGCCTACTCGGGCATCAAGCGCGGTGCGGCCGCCACCACCCACTTCGAGGTGAGCCTGGGCCGGCTGCGGGCCAACCAGCTGTTCCTCACGGGCGACGTGGAGCGGCCGGGCTCGTATCTGGCCAGCCCCATCGCGTCCGTCCTCAACGCCCTGTACCTGGCCGGCGGACCCACGCCCGACGGCAGCTTCCGCGACGTGCGCATCATGCGCGGCGGCAAGCTGGCCCACGACGTCGACCTGTACGACTACCTGCTGCACGGCAACAACCTGGACAGCGTGCTGCTCCAGCCGGGCGACGTGGTGTTCGTGCCGGTGCACGGCGACGAGGTGGCCATCCGCGGAGAGGTGACGCGCCCGGCCATCTACGAGATGAAGCCGGGAGAGACGCTGCTGGACCTGATCCGCTTCGCCGGCGGCCTGTCCACGCCGGCGTCCGTGCGTCTCGCCCGCATCACCCGGATCCTGCCGCCGGACCAGCGGACCCAGCCGGGCGTGGACCGGGTGGTCCTGGAGGTGGACCTGGCCGCCGTCATGCGCGGCGAACGGCCGGCTCCGGCCCTGCGCGCGGGCGATGACGTGCGCATCTTCGCCGTCCGGCCGGAAGTCCGGAACGTGGTCACCATCCAGGGGGCCGTCTGGCGGCAGTGCAGCACGCACGCGGCGCCCCGCACGCCTGCGGCGGCGCGCGCCATGGCCGGCGACACGGCCATGGCGGCGGACTCCATGGTGATGGTCCCGTGCACCTTCCGCCTCGCGCCCGGCATGCGGGCCTGGGACCTCATCAACGCGGCGGACGGGCTCAAGCCGGAGGCCTACCGGTCCGACGCCCAGATCGTGCGGCTGAACCCGCAGGACTCGTCCCTCAGCATCATACCGTTCTCCCTGAAGCTGAACGCCGACAGCACGCCGGTCGCGAACCCGGTGCTGGAGGAGTACGATGCCGTGCGCGTCTTCTCGCGGGCGGACTTCCGGGACCGTTTCGACGTCGCCATCTCCGGCGAAGTGCGGAACCCGAAGACGGTCCGGTACCAGGAGAACATGACGCTGGCCGACCTGCTCCTCCAGGCGGGCGGGCTGAAGCCGGAGGCGGACCTGACGGTGGAGGTCGCGCGCCAGCCCACCGACGCGGAAGCGCGCCGGGCCGGGCAGATCCGCGACCTCATCCACGTGCGCGTGGACTCCTCCTACATCGTCTCGCAGGAAGGCCTCCGGTACTACGCCGGGGCCGCCGTCGGCATCCGCCGTGAGGGGCAGATGTCCCCGGACAGCGCGGCGGCGTTCCGCCTGAAGCCGTACGACCACGTGTACGTGCGCCACCTGCCGCGGCTGGAGCCGGAACGCGTGGTCCAGCTGCTGGGCCAGGTGAATTATCCGGGCATGTACGCCCTGCGCTCCCAGGATGAGCACCTGTCCGACCTGCTGAACCGGGCCGGCGGCCTGAAGGAGACCGCCTACCCGAGTGGCTTCCGGCTGTACCGGAACGGGCAGCTGGTGAACGTCGACCTGCCCGCCGCCCTGAAGAAGCCGGGATCCAGCAACGACGTGGTGCTGCTGCCCGGCGATTCCATGGACGTGCCCGAGTACAACCCGGTGGTGGTGGTACAGGGCGCCGTGAACTCGCCCACGGCGGTGCTCTACAGGAAGGGCGCGAACCTGGAGTACTACATCGACAACGCAGGCGGTTACGCCCGCGACGCGGACAAGGCGGGCGTGCACATCCGCTACGCCAACGGCGCGGGTGCCGCCCGGCGCAGGCTCCTCGTCTTCCGGACCTCGCCCGAGCCGGGCCCCGGCAGCGTGGTGACCGTGCCGCTGGTTCCGGCGGCGGACCGCACGGACTGGGGCACGACCGTCGCCCACATCGCCCAGATCTCCGGCACACTGGCGACGCTGCTGCTGGTCATCTCCCGATTCTGACGGTGGCGACGGACCCTTCTCGCGACGCGGGTCCGCCCGCGGGGTCCGTCCCCGGGTCCACTCTCCCCCCGGTCTCCGTGGTCGTGCCGGTGTACGACGACGCACGGCGCCTCCTCCTGTGCCTCGACGCCCTGAGGGCGCAGACCTACCCGCGCGACCGGGTGGAAGTGATCGTCGTGGACAACGGCTCATCGCCGCCGCTGGACCCCGCGGCCCTGGGCCACGGCGTGCGCCTGCTGGCCGAGCCGACGCCCGGCTCCTATGCCGCCCGGAACGCCGGCATCGCGGCGGCCACGGCGGACGTGCTCGCCTTCACCGACTCCGACTGCATCCCGGCGCAGGACTGGCTGGAACGAGGGGTGGCGCGGCTTCTGGGCACGCCGGACTGCGCCGTGGTGGGCGGCAGTGTGCCGGTGTTCCCGGAGGACCGGGACCGGCCCACGGCGGCGGAGCTGTACGACCTGGTGACGGCGTTCCCCATGGAGCACTACGTGCGCGACCTGCATTTCGTGGGAACCGGCAACCTGTTCACCCGCCGCCGCGTGTTCGAGCAGGTGGGCCTCTTCGACGCAACGCTCCAGTCGGGGGGCGACGTCGAGTGGGGGCAACGCGTCTGGCGCGCAGGGCTGAAACAGGTGTACGATGCGGACGTGGTGGCGCGGCACCCGGCGCGGCACACGTTCGCCGAGCTGCATCGCAAGATGACCCGCGTGACGCCGGCGGGGCGCCGGCGGGCGCGCAACCCGGTGCGCGCCGCCGGGCGGATCGCTCTGGCCCTGATCCCGCCCGTCCGCTACTTCTACCGCCTGTCCCGGAGCCCCAGGCTGGCGAACCGGCTCCAGGGCGTGCGCGCCACGCTGGTGGCCATCGCGCTGCACTACGCCCGGGCGCTGGAGCTGGTCCGGCTCGAGCTGGGCATGCGGCCGCGCTGGCGCCCCGTATCCCTCGAGGGCCCGGATGGACCGGGATAAGCTCGCATGACCGATCCGCCGCACGAACCGAACGCTCCGTACCTCGTCTTCGGCTCGCCGTCCATCGGCGAGGAGGAGGTCGAGGAGGTCGTCGACTCCATGCGTGCGGCGTGGCTGGGCACCGGCCCCAAGGTGGCCCGCTTCGAGGAGCGGATGCGGGCCTACCTGGGCGCGGACCACGTGGTCGCCGTGAACTCCTGCACGGCCGCGCTCCACCTGTCCATGCTGGTGTCGGACGTGGGCGCCGGCGACGAGGTCATCACCACGGCCATGACGTTCGTGGCCACCGCCAACGCCATCGTGCACACCGGCGCCACGCCGGTGCTCGTGGACTGCGAGCCGGACACGGGGCTCATCGACCCGGAGCGGATACGGGAGGCCATCACGCCGCGCACACGCGCCATCGTGCCCGTGCACCTCTACGGCCGGGCCTGCGACATGGACGCCATCCTGGCCATCGCCCGCGAGCACGACCTCCGGGTCATCGAGGACGCGGCGCACGCGCTGGAGACGCGCTACCGGGGCCGGAAGGTGGGCACCATCGGCGACATGACGGCGTTCAGCTTCTATGTCACCAAGAACGTCACCACGGGCGAAGGGGGGCTGGTGGCCACGTCCAACGCCGGCCTGGCCGCCCGCATGAAGACCCTCGCCCTGCACGGCCTCACGTCGGACGCCTGGATGCGCTTCTCCGACGAGGGCTACCGCCACTACGCCTGCGTGTTTCCCGGCTACAAGTACAACATGATGGACCTGCAGGCGGCCATCGGCCTGCACCAGCTCGACCGGGTGGACCGCTGGCAGGAGCGGCGGCGGGAGCTGTGGAACCGGTACGACCGGGCGTTCGCGGGCCTGCCGGTGCGGACGCCGCCCGCGCCGCCGGACGAGCCGGGCACGACGCACGCGCGTCATCTTTACACGCTCCTCATCGACCGGGACGAGGCGGGCATCGACCGGGACACCCTGATGCGGCGCCTGCACGAGCTGGGCGTGGGCTCCGGCGTCCACTACGTGGGCGTGCATCTGCACCCGTACTACCGGGACCGGTTCGGCTACGAGCCGGAGGATTTCCCCAACGCCACGCGAATCAGCGAACGCACCCTGTCCATCCCGTTCTCGCCCAAGCTCACGGACGCAGAGGCGGAGCGGGTCATCGAGAGTGTCCGGAGCGCCCTCGGCTAGGAGGCCGGCACCGTGACGGATCCACTGCGCATCCTGTTCTTCTGCGGGGATCGATCCCGCTGGGGCCGCGCCTTCCTGACGGCCATCCTGAACAATCCACGGGTGAAAGCGAGCGCCGTGGTGCTGGCCACGGACCAGCGCTGGGCCACGTTCCGGCGGGCGTTGAGCGGAGAGGAGCCGGCGGGCCCGGGCTCGGTTCGGCAGGTGGCCGCGTCCGTGCGCCGCACCCTGTCCCGGCAGCCGCGCGACCCGGCGGAGGACGTGGAGGCCGGGCTGCGGCGGCGGGGCGTCCCGGTGGTCCGGTGTGCCGACGCCAACGCCCCGGACGCCCTGGAGTCCTTCAGCCGCCACGCTCACCAGGTCCTGCTGGCGGCGGCCTACCCCCAGATCTTCAGTGAAGGGTTCCTGGCCCGGTTCGGGCCGGCGGCTTACAACGCCCACCCCTCCCTGCTCCCCCGCTGCCGCGGTGCGCACCCGGTGTTCTGGGCCATCGCGTCGGGCGAGGAGCGAAGCGGCGGCACGGTCCACGTGCTCACGCCCGAGCTGGACGCCGGGCCCATCGCCGCCCAGGTGCCCGTCGAGGTCTCGGAGACCACCACCTACGACGAGCTGTACCGGCGCCTGGAAGGCATCGTGCCCGAGCTGCTGGACCGCTTCGTGTCGTTCGTGATGGACGGCGGCACGGCGGAGCCCCAGGACCCGGACCGGGCCACGTACTTCCGCAACGACCGCGTCATCCACCGGCGCGTGTTCTGGTCCGAGCTCACGGCCACGGAGATCCACCGGCTGGTACGCGCCGCCCACGGGGTCGCCTTCTTCATGGCGGGAGGCCGCCGCATCCGGCTGCTGGACGTGGCGCCGCGCGGCGAGAACCGCAACATGACCAACGGCGTGCGCGTGCCGCCCGGGACGGTGGTGGACCTGGAAGACGGCCTGCCGATCGTCGCCGCGCACCCCGGGTTCGTCGTGCTGCGGCGCTTCGCGGCCGAGCGGGGACGGACCCCGGCCTTCCGCATCGGCGAGGTCCTGCGGTGAAGCGCCCCCTGCACCTGGAGCGCCAACGACGATCCAGCAAGAACTGGCTCATCCACCGCATCCATGATGCGGCGCTGGAAGCCCGCCTCCGGGAGCACGCCCGCGGTTGCCTGGTGGACATCGGATGCGGCGACAAGCCATACGCGCCGCTGGCGGCGCCGTTCGTGGATCGGCACATCGGCCTGGACCACCCGGACTCCGGGCATGAGACGGATGCCGTGGACCTGTTCGCCCTGGCCTACGACACCGCACTCGCGACGGACAGCATCGACACGGTCCTGTGCACGTTCGTCCTCGAGCATCTGGAGGAACCGGGCCGTGCCCTGGCGGAGATGCACCGGATCCTCAAGCCGGGCGGCACACTGATTCTCTCGGCGCCGCAGTCCTGGCACGTGCACGAAGCGCCGCGGGACTTCTATCGCTACACCCGGTACGGTCTGGGCCACCTCATGGAAGACGCCGGCTTCCGCATCGTCGAGGTCACGCCTCTCGCCGGGTTCGCCGTGACCTTCTGCCAGGAAGCCGTCTACGCCCTGGAACGGAGAGGACACGGCATCCTTCGGTTGCCGTACGTCGTGCTGCGCCGCGGGCTCCAACGCCTGGGCTGGATGCTGCACCGCTGGGACCGATCGTACGATTTCACGTGGGCCTACCTGGCCGTGGCGAAGAAAGATGCCTGACCCGATCCGCGTCGCCGTCCTGGGCTACGGGGGCGCCGGGCGCATGCACGTGAAACGTTTCCGCGCCCTGCCAGGGGTACGCGTCGCGCGCGTGTTCGACCCGGAGCTCGCGGCGGGGAACGTGCCGGAGCTGGAGCACGCGGGCATCCGGTTCACCCCGCGTTTCGAGGAAGCCATCGAGGGCGTGGACGCGGTGAGCGTCTGCACGCCGGACCACACGCATTTCCATTTTGCGAAAGGCTGCATCGAGGCGGGCCTGCCCACGCTGGTGGAGAAGCCCCTGTTCGACACCCTCGAGCAGTGTGACGCGGCCGAGCGGCTGGCCGCCGACGCCGACGTCGTGTTGGGCGTCCACCATCAGATGCGGTACGTGCCGGCGTTCCGGCACGCGTACGACCGGGTGCGGGACGGGACCCTGGGGCAGGTGTTGGTGATCGCGGCGGACTACATGCACGACATGCGCGCACGGGCGACCCGCTTCCACGACTGGCGCGTGCGGCCGGAGCACCCGCAGAACATCGTGCTGGGCGGCCTGTCCCACACCCTGGACCTTGTGTGTTGGATCGCCGGTGAATGGCCCGAATCGGTGGCAGCGTTCGCGGGGCACCGCGGCTGGCGCGACTACCCGGACATGGACACGGTGACGGTGTCCCTGCGCTTCCCCTCCGGCATCGTGGCGCACACCACGCAGACCGTCGCGAGCCGCGGCCCGCAGCGGAACACCCTGGCGGTGTACGGGACCGACGGGCAGATCCACGACAACGTGCACGTGCAGGACACGAGCGCGGCGCGCGTGACACGCTGGCCGCCGGTACGGCCGCGGCGGTTCGGGGCCCTGATCCGGTTCGCCACACGGCGCGCATTGCACGACTCTCGCTTCCGCCACTACCCGCTGTCCGTCTACGAACACGACCTCGCCAGCGAACGTCTGCTGGCGGATTTCGTGGATGCCGTGCGCGGCCGCCGGCCGTTCCCCGTGAGCTTCGCGGACGGGATCCGTGTGGTGCGCCTGTGCCATGCCTGCATCGCGTCCTACCGATCCGGCCGGGTGGTGCCCTTCGAAGAGGGACCTTCGGATCCCGGATCCAACGAACCGGACGGCCGATGACCCGACTCCTGTTGACGATCGCCCGGCGGTCCCGCAGGCCCCATGAGACGTACCGGCGACTCGTGCAGTGGGTGCCCGTATCGCGGCGGCGCCTGGACGACTGGCTGGCGCGGCAACACCTGTTCTTCGTGGTGAGCACGGGCCGCACCGGGACCCGCTGGCTCGCCACCCTCCTGAATGAGGCTCGGGACGCCCGGGTGGAGCATGAGCCCGTCCCCATGGAAACGCTGGCCCATCGCGCCGCAGTGGAAGACCCGGGCACGGCCGCCCCGTACATCCGTGACTTCCGCAGGAAGGAGCTATACCTGCGCGTGGCCCGCGCACATCCAGCCCACTACGGAGAGGTGAACGGGATCCTGCGTCGCCACGTGGACGCGCTCCGGGACGCGATCCCGGGCGTGCAGCTGCTGCACCTGGTGCGGGACGGGCGCGACGTCGTCCGGTCCCTTGTCAGCCGGCACACGTACGGCGGCAAACACCCGGTGTATGCCGGATTCCACCCGCCGCCCGTGGATGACTACGCCCGGCGCTGGGACGAGCTGTCGGAGCTCGAGCGCGCCTGCTGGGTCTGGCGGTCGGAGAACCGCTACATGCGGGAGCGCATCGCCGGACGGGCGCGGCTGGAAGACATCGCGACGTCGTACGCGGCTCTGCGGGAGCAGGTCCTGGACCCCCTCGGGCTGGCCCTGGACGAATCGGCGTGGGACGCCGCGGCCCGCGCCACGCCACCCAATCGCACCAGCCGCCACGACATGCCGCCCTGGGACGACTGGACGGACCGCCAGAAGGCCACCTTCCGCGAGATCTGCGGGGAAGAGATGGCGCACTACGGGTACGATGCCGGCTGACGCCGCGGGCGGCTCCATCCGGGACCGGACCGTCCGGGGCGTGTCCTGGTCCGCGGCCGCGCAGGTCGGCGGCCAGGTACTGGGCCTGCTCGGCACCCTGGCGCTGGCCCGCCTGCTCACGCCTCAGGTCTTCGGCCTGCTGGGCATGGTCACCGTCTTCACCGGCTTCATCGCCGTGTTCCAGAACCTGGGCCTGGGGCCCGCCATCGTGCAGGACCGGACCATCGACGAGGAGCAGCTCTCAGGCATCTTCTGGTTCAACCTGCTGTTCGCCCTGGGGCTGGCGGCCGTGTCCGTCATCGCCGCGCCCCTGGTGTCCCGGTTCTACGGCCGGCCCGAGCTGGTGCTGGTCATGGTGGTCCTGTCCGCCGTGTTCCCCGTCACCGCCCTGGCCGTGGTGCCGGACGCCCTGCTCACCCGGGACATGGACTTCCGCCGCCTCGGCATCGCCAACCTGGCCGCCCAGCTGCTGGGCCTGGCCGTCGGCATCGCCGTCGCCGCCGCCGGCTTCGGCGTCTGGGCCCTCGTATGGCAGCAGGTCGCCGGCGCCGTCGCCCTCGCCGCCCTCAAGCTGCGCGCCACCCGGTGGACGCCGCGCCTGGCCCTTCCCACCCGCCGGATCCGCTCACACCTGGACTTCGGCCTCCGGCTCCAGGCGGGGTCCCTGCTCAACTACGGCACCCGCAACACCGACGACCTGCTCATCGGCCGCGTCCTCGGCGCCCCGGCCCTGGGCGTCTACCAGATGGCCTACCGGCTCATGCTCTGGCCGCTCCAGAACGTGGCCCACGTGGTGGGACGCGTCATGTTCCCCGCCCTGTCCGCCATCCAGCACGACATCCCGCGGGTGCGGCGTGCCTTCCTGGAGGCCGTGGCCGTCATCGCGTTCATCACCTTCCCGGCGATGATCGGCGCCTGGCTCGTGGCGCCCACGGCCATTCCGCTCATCCTCGGGCCGCGCTGGGCCGGCGTGGTGCCCGTCTTCCGCATCCTCTGCCTGCTGGGGCTCATCCAGTCCGTCGCCACCAACACGGGTTGGATCTTCCTCTCCCAGGGCCGGGCGGACACGCGCTTGAAGCTCCAGGCCTTCATGACGCCCCTGCTGATCCTGTCCTTCGTCGTGGGGCTGCGCTGGGGCATCGTCGGCGTCGCCGCGGCCTACGCCGTGATGAGCACGCTGCTCATCCCCGTCCAGATCCGGGTGGCCGGCCGGCTCGTCGGCATGGGCATCCTGGACGTGCTGCGCGCCGTGGCCGGCACCCTGGGCTGCGCCCTGGCCATGGGCGCCGCCGTCGCCCTGGCCGGCCGGGCCATGGGCGACATCGCGGGGACGTGGCCGGGTCTGGTCGTCCGCGTCGGCGTCGGCGTGCTGGCCTACGCCGTCCTGGTCCACGTCACGCGGCTCTCGCCCTACCGGCAGCTGCGCGCCATCCTGGCCGGCCGGCGCGACGGCGCCGCACCGGCGGCCGAGCCATGACGGACTCTGCGATGAACCCGCCCGAGGCACCCGTCGTGGACCCGTCCGGCCACCCCCTCGTGGCCGCCCAGTTCCGGGACGAGCTCTTCAAGGCCACCGAGACCTTCATCTACGAGTACGTGTCCGGGCTGCGCACCGTGCGTCCGCTGCTCGTCACGTTCCGCCGCGTGGGCCGGGACGCGTTCCCGTTCCACGGGCCGTCCGTGGAGCTGTCGCCCCCGTCCATCTGGCGACGCCCGGCTCGAACCTTCCGCCGTCTCGTGCTGCGCAGGCCGGAGCTGCCCACGTTCGACCACCCGCGCACGTACCGGGCGCTGGAGCGCCACGGCGCCCGCGTCCTGCACGCCCACTTCGGGCGCGACGCCTGGTGGGCCCTGCCCGTGGCGCGACGCACGGGGCTGCCGCTGGTCACATCCTTCTACGGGTTCGACGCCTGGCTGCTGCCCCGCGACCCCGTCTGGCGGGAGCGGTACGGCGAGCTGTTCCAGGACGGCCGCCTCTTCCTGGCGGAAGGCCCCGCCATGGCGCAGCGGCTCCGGGACCTGGGCTGCCCGCCCGACCGGGTGTCCGTCCAGCCCATCGCCATCGACGTCCAGCGCTACGCCTTCCGCCCGCGCGTGCCGGAGACGGGCCCCGCGCGCCTGCTGTTCTGCGGCCGGTTCGTCGAGAAGAAGGGCCTGGCGTTCGCCCTGGAGGCCGTGGCGCGCGTGCGCCGGCGGCACGACGTCGTGTTGGACGTCATCGGCGACGGGCCGCTCCGGGAGGAGATCGAAGCGCGCATCCAGCGGCTGGGGATCGGGGACCGCGTCCGGCTCCGGGGCATGGTGAGCCACGGCGACATGATCCGCGCCCTCGGGGAGGCCCACCTCCTGCTCCAGCCCAGCGTGATAGCGGCGAACGGGGACACGGAGGGCGGCGCGCCCACCACCCTGCTGGAGGCCCAGGCCACCGGCCTGCCCATCGTGGCCACCCGGCACCAGGACATCCCCAACGTCACCACGCCGGAGTCCGCCGTGCTGGTGCCGGAGCGGGACGCGGACGCACTGGCGGACGCCATCGAGAGCCTGCTGGAAGAGCCGCACCGGTGGGAAGGGATGGCCCGCGCCGGCCGGGCGTTCGTCGCCGCCCACCACGACATCGCGCCCCTCGTCGAACGCCTCGAAGCCCGCTACCGCGGCCTCGCCCCCTGAGCGGCGGGCGGGCACCGCGCACTCCCGCCTAGCGCGTCCTCGCCTCGATCTCCTCCCACAGCAGCTCGGCGAACGGCAGCGAGCAGGTGAACGCCGGCGACACCGCGTTCAGCACGTGGAACGAGCGGTCGTCGCCCTCGTAGCGGAAGTCCATCTCGAAGGCGCCCGTCTCCAGGTCCAGCAGCTGCGCCCGGATGCCCGGCTTGCCCCAGGTCCGGTACTGCGCCCGCCGCACGCCCGTGGCCAGCCGCGCCGCCCGCTTCACAAGCACCGACCGGAACGACTTCCGGATCTCGTCCGCCGCGATGTGCCGGAAACCGAAATCGTTCTTCAGGAACAGGCGCGCCTCCCGGCCCACCACGTCCAGCAGCTCGCCCAGCCGGAAGTTCTCCAGGCCGTCGTAGTGCTCCCGCCAGAACGCCGGCATGGCCGTCGGCCCGATCTTGGCCCGGCCCTGCACCGTCACCGTGTAGTGCACGCCCAGGAACGGGTTGTTCAGGTTCGGTACCGGGTAGATGTGCCGCCGGAACGCGCCCGGCGGTTCGTCGGAGTAGAGGTAGACGCCCTTCAGGGGCAGGATCCGGTAGCGCTCCGAGAAGCCCAGCGCACGGGCCACCCGGTCCGCGTACACGCCCGCCGCGTTCACCAGGTAGCCCGCGGGAATGTCGCCCCGCGTTGTGCGCACCACGCCGTTCTGGTAGCTCACGTACGCGGTGCCCGTGCGCACGTCCACGCCCGCCGCCCGGGCGTCCGCCGCCAGCGACGCCATCACCTCCGCCGGGTCCACCGACGACGTCGTGGGCGACCACAACGCCCGCTCCACCGTCTTCACCCGCGGCTCCAGCTCCCGCGCCTCCGCCTCCGTCACCGGCCGCACGTCCACCCCGTTCACGCCGCCCCGGCGCAGCAGCTCGTCCACGCCCGCCAGCTCACTCTCCTCCGACGCCACCACCAGCTTGCCGCACCGGTTGATGCCCAGCCCCTTCTCCAGGCAGTACTCCGTCAGCCGCCGGTTCCCCTCCACCGACAGCCGCGCCTTCAGGCTGTCCGCCGTGTAGTAGAAGCCCGCGTGCAGCACGCCGCTGTTGCGGCCGCTGGCGTGGGCGCCCACGTCGTCCTTCTCCAGCACGAGGATGGACGTGTCGGGATGGCGGCGCTTCCCCTCCAGGGCGAGGGTCAGGCCGATGATGCCGCCGCCGATGATGACCACGTCCGCGGCGTTGAGCGCCGTTCGCGGGGCCTCGGCGTTCGTCGCCGATTGAAGGTTGCCGGGCATTTCAGGTAGCAGGTGACGGGTGACAGCTTCCGGCATTATACGACGCCGCATGGCTTCCCACTACGCCGCCACGCCTCTTCGGACGGGGACGCGGACCCGCGCACGCAAACGGAATCACCGGAGACTGCGGGCACGTGACTCGCACGGGCACCGGCACCCGCACGCGGGGAACAGCATCAGCGGGTTGCTGCGGGGCCGGCTTGCGGCGCTCAGGAGGGGGGTGGCGTATCGTCGGGAGCACGGCCGAAGCGGATCTGGTCGATGCGCTGCTGCGCCCGCCGCACCAGCTGCCCCGTGAGCGACGGGTTCAGGTCCAGCACCTTCCGGTACGCCAGCAGCGCGTCCTGGTCCCGGCCCAGCATCCGCAGCAGCTCGCCTTCCTCGAACCAGGCCTGGTCCTGGATGTTCTCCGGCACGCCCAGGTCCGTCACCGTCGTGTAGCCGTCCAGCGCGTCCTGCGTCCGGCCCTGGGCCTGCGCCTGCTTCGCCAGCTGGAACGAGCAGTTGCCGATGTGCCAGCGCGCTTCCGGCAGCAGGGACCGCCACGGGCCACGCCCCCGGCCGGGCCGCGCCCCCGTCGAGTCCATGGGCGCCACCGTCTCCCGGAACGCCTCCATGTACGACAGTGCCAGCCCGTAGTTGCTGCGCTGCTCCTCCACCAGCCCCATGTCGTACAGGATCCGCGGCGCCGAGTCCGGCGGCGCCTCGGCCAGCGCCCGGCGGTAGTGCTCCAGCGCAAGGTCCGGCTGGCCGGCATCGGCGTAGTAGCGTGCCAGCGGCAGGTCGTACTGCGGCAGCGACAGGTCCGGCCTCGCCGCCAGCGCCGCCGACACCGCCTGCGCCACCCCGAACTCGTCGCCCCGCGCCCGGGCCCGCTTCGCCAGCGCCAGGTAGTCCAGCACCGCCTGGTCCGCGTACTTCGGCGCCTGCTTCAACAGCCGGTCGTACAGCTCCTTCGCCGGGCTCAGCTGGCCCGTCACCGCGTACGCGTGCGCCGCCCGCGCCAGCGACTGGTCGTCCCCGCCCGACTGCGTCACCGCCAGGCGGTACTCCGCCAGCGCCGCCGTGTAGTTCGAGTCCGCCCAGAACCGGTCGCCCCGGCTGACGGCCGTGTCCCCGCCCTCGCACGAGATCGTCATCATGGCGGACAGGCCCAGGAACACCAGAACCGGCAGGGCGGGTGCGCGACGAGGCAGGGCGGGCGCGATGCCCCCGCGCCGGCTCCGACGCTCCGCTCGCCTGCGGCTCGCTCCACGAGTCGCCGTCGCGGGGGATCGCGCCTCGCCCTCCCGCCCCGGGACCGGCGGCGGCCGGTTCGGGGCGTTCGCGGCGTCGGGATGTTGCTGGCGTTGAATCACGTGCTTCGGATACTCAGGCTTTCGTTTGCGACCGACGGTCACCGGCGCCGACGCTTCCTGCGAGGCGTCACCCGGACCACGGCGTGGTGCCGAGCGAACATAAAGGAACGCGCGTGGGCTCGCCAGCGGGCGCAACCCCGTGCGCCCGGCCTTTCGCAGGGCCGGCTCACCCGTCCGCCCAGTTCTCCAGCTCCAACCCCTGAACGCGGCGGAACTCGCCCGTGTTGTTCGTGACCAGGACCAGCCCCAGGCAACGGGCGTGTGCGCCGATGAACAGGTCGTTGGCGCCAATCATCTCACCTCGCCGCTTCAGGTCCGCGCGGATGTCCGCGTAGTGTTCGGCAGCCTCCTCGGGAAACGCCAGCACTTCGACATAGGTCAGGAGGGCGTCCAGCGCTTCCGTGTCCCGCGCCGGGTGCGCCGAGACCCGCACCCCGTACCGCAATTCCGCCTTCGTCACGACGGACATACACACATCGTCCACCGCCACGGAACGCAAACGCTCGATCACCGCGGCATCGGACCGCTTCATCACGTACGAGCACGTGTCCGTGTCCAGCATGTAGCGTGTCACCCGCCCCGCTCCTGCACCGGCAGATCCTCGACGCCCTCCATGAAGTCGGGCGACGCTACCGGGCCGTCCTCGAAGTACGTGCCCCAATCCTGCGGACGCGGCGACAGGATCACCGCATCTCCCTCCTTGCGGATGAACACCTCCCGCGTCTCGAACTGGAAGTCCTTCGGTAGCCGCACCGCCTGACTCCTGTTGTTCATGAACACCTTCGCGGTTCTGCGCACAATGCCCTCCAGGCGAACATGATTGCCATATACATTAGTATATGGCACACCGCTCTGCAAGGTCCGCCCTCGGTTCCTGCAACATGCCAGCATCTTCGGGCCAACAAAATGAATGGATGGGTCGGCGAGCAGGTCTCTCTCGCACGGCGACCGAAGGCGCGACTCGACAGCGAGCCAGCGCGCATGAAGATGAAAACGCGCCCATGCTCGCCAGCGGCGGCATGGGCGCGTCTCGACCGGCCCGGGACGTCACCGAGGGGCTAGGCTTCGCGCTCCCGCGCCCTTTCCAACAGCGTCAGGAAGGCCCGCACCTGCGGAGATTCGGGGTACAGCTCCCGGCAGTGCTCCCACTCGGCCCGCGCCTCGTCGTAGGCCCCCAGCCGGAACTGGCACAGCCCCAGGTTCAGCCTCGCCTGGAAGAAATTGGGATTGCCCTCGATGGCCTTGTGCAGCTCCTGCATCGCCGCGTCGAACTCCCCGAGCTGCATCAACGCTTCCGCCAGACGGTTCCGGATGTCGTGGAACAGCGGCCGCAGCTCCAGCGCCGCGCGGAACTCCCGCGCCGCCTCGCCCGGCGCCGACGCCGCCATGTACAGGTCGCCCACCGTCAGGTGCCCGTTCGCGATCCGCGCCGACACCGCCGCCGGGAACCGACCGCCCACCTGCGACTCCGCCGCCGTCGCCCGGTCGAACGCGTCCCGCGCCTCGTCGTAGCGACCCAGCTCGTTGAGCATGATGGCCCGGTTCAGGTGCGCCTCGATGTAGCCGTCGTTCAGCTCCAGCGCACGGTCGAACTCCACCAGCGCGTCCTCCGCCTGCCCTAGCAGGCTGAGGCACAGACCCGCCAGGTGCCGGATGTCCGCAAACTCCGGGTGCTGGTCCAGGATTTCGCGGAAGTCCGCCAGGGCGGCGACGTAGTCGCCGCGCTCGTAGGCCTCACGGCCGCGATTGATCAACTGGTCGATGGCGAGGTTCATGGTTCGCAAATGTTAAGGCGCGGCTGCGCAACGGGCAACGGTACAATGAAGTCCGGAATCGTGGACGATCGTCACGGTTGAGGCAACGCGCTCACCGATTGCACCATTCGCACGTCCCAACTCCTCCATGACGATTGGACGAAGCCGATCAACACGTTGCGGAGTTCCTCGTGCCGAAGCGCATCCGGCACCGATTGAAAAGCGCCGGGCCGGAAGCCACGTTCACCGCGACCGGTGGAATCTCCTGGGAAAATGGAACAATTCTCCCTTAGCTTCGCGCCACAGCTGCGAGACTTCCGTGAAACCCTCGGTTTCCTGCTCCCTTTGCTGGCCAGCATACTCTCTAACCAGCGCCAAGCTCAAACCGACCATGCCGCCCAGAACGATACCGAAGGCAATCTTGAGCAAGAGATGCCGACGATCGGGGCGCACAGGTTT
>CAZUFP010000047.1:0-6824 GCA_964619835.1 uncultured Gemmatimonadaceae bacterium
GACGCGGGCCCGGGGCGGCGCCGTGTTGTCCGACGAGCGGGATGCGCAGGTCGTGGCGAAGGCGTCGCAGGCAACGCTGATCGTGGTGCTGGTGGCGGTGTACGGGCTGTGCGTGGGGTTGTGGGAGGGATACCGGAAGGCCGGCTCGGTTCCGGTGGGCTGGGTGTATTTCCTGGCATACGGCATGGTCATCCTCGCGTTCCTGGTGCACGGCGCGGCGACGCTGGTGGCGGACGGGAGGCTCGGTGGTCATGGCCGAGGGTGAGATCCGGAACCGGGTCCGGCGGCTGCGATTCGAGCACGGCGAGATGACCCAGCAGGGACTGGCGGAAATCGTGGGCTGCACGCGCCAGACCATCATCGCGCTGGAGCAGGAGAAGTACGTGCCGTCCCTCGCGCTGGCGTTCCGGATCGCGCGCGCGTTCGGTCTCGGCGTGGAAGACGTGTTCGTGTACGAGGGGTGAGTCCCGGCCATTCTCGCGACGTCCAGCCCCCGTCCATCCACCGGGCGTCGCCACCCTTGCGCGCCGAAGGTTCATGAGATAAACTAAGTTCACGCTATGAACCTCATCGCGCCGGAGTGGTGTCATGAAGCGATCGCCTGAAACGCGGCTCTTCAGCTCGTACTGGGACGACGGGACGCTGGACCTGCTGATCGGCGCCGCCATCGTGCTCCTGGGTGTGGGTTACGTGTTCGACCTGCCACTGGTGGAGGTGGTGATTCTGCCGCTGGCCCTGGTGATGTGGCCGATACTGCGGCGTCGGCTGGTGGAGCCGAGGGCCGGGTACGTGGAGTTTGCGCGGGCGCGGCAAGCGCGGGTGACGTGGGAGCTCCGCGGGACGGTGGCGCTGGGGGTCGGGTTGCTGGTGCTGGCGTTGGCGGCCGTGCTGGGCACGCGCAGTGGGGCTCTCGACCTGAGCCGATCGGTGGATGCCCTGCCGGCCATCCTGGTGGCGTTGGGCGCTGGAGTCACCGGTGGATTGATCCGGGCGTGGCGTTTCGCGGCCTACGCCTTGGTACTGGCCGGTGCTGGGGTGGGCGCCGTGCTGGCGGACACGGGTCCAGGGCTGCCGCTGGTGGTTGGCGGGATCGTCATGTGGGGGTGGGGGGCGGTGCTGCTCGTACGTTTTCTGACGGCGAGCCGTCGGTTCCAGGAATCGGAGTAGAACGATGGCATCGGCGGTCCCGGAGATCGACGGCTTCCTTCACGAGCCCGCGCGGCTGCGTGTGCTGGTGTTCCTGGCCATGGTGGACGCGGCCGACTTCATGTTCCTGCTGCGTCAGACGGGTCTCAGCCGCGGCAACCTGTCGGTCCAGATGAGTCGGCTGGAGTCGGCCGGCGTGGTGGACGTGGCGAAACGGGAAGTGGACGGGCGACTTCGCACGACGTATACGCTGGCGGAAAAGGGTCTGGACGCACTCCGCCGGTACAAATCGACGATGCGGGAGATCCTGGCGGCGATTCCCGATTGAGCGGAGGTGCTCTTGAAGCAGCCTCGGTCCTATACTCTGGTGGCGGGCGCCGCATCGGTGGCGCTGGGCTACGCGCTTCACCTCAGCGCGGGCGATCGGGGTCCCGTCGATTGGATTGTAATCGGCGCAGTGTCCGGCACCATTCTGTGGAGCCTGTGGCGTCTCGGACGGCGCCTGGCCCGGGCAGGCGGCGGCCGGGCCGTGAATCACCTGTTTCGCGTGCTCACGTGGTGGATCGTGGGGCTCATGAATACGGTCGGTGCCCGGGCGGGCGCCGGCGGGACCTGGCGGTGGTGGGTCGGGATCGCCCTGCTGGCCACTGCCGTGGTTGACACCGTCGCGCTCCACCGGCGGGAGCGGACCGGGTTGAGTGGCACGCCGGCGGGCTAGTCCGGCGCGGCCGGTGCCACCTCCGTTTCCGCACCGGGCGTTTCGTCGTGTCGGGGCAGGTAGATGCTGACCGTCGTGCCCCGTCCCTCGGCGGTTTCGATGGTCGCCGTGCCGCCCGACTGGGCGGCGAAGCCGAAGACCATGCTGAGTCCGAGGCCCCGGGCCGTCCCGGGCGGCGCCGTTGTGAAGAACGGGTCGAACGCGTGCCGGGCCACGGCTGGCGGCATGCCTCTGCCCGTGTCGGAGACGGAGAGGCGGACGTAGTCGCCCGATTCGAGGCTGTCCGTGCCCGGCGCGCGCTCCCTGCCGAGGCGCATGTTGCCGGCGCGGAGGACCACGTGTCCGCCGCCGGGCATGGCGCCCCGGGCGTTGACGCACAGGTGCCCGATGACCTGTTCCAGTTGGGCGGGATCCGCGGAAACCGGCCACGTGTCAGGCTTGGCGCGCACCGTCAGCGTGATGGCTTCCCCGAGCGTCTGGTGCAGCGATTCCAGAATGCCGTCCAGCAGCGCCGGGATCCGGAGCGGTCGCGGGGCCAGGGTCTGTCTTCTCGAATAGGCGAGGAGGCGTTGTGTGAGTTGTGCGCCGCGGTCCACGGCCGCGAGGGCTTCGTGGGCGAGATCGGCTCCCGCCGGTTGCACGATCGCGGTGTCTCTGAGGAGTTCGATATTACCCTTCACGACCGTGAGCAGGTTGTTGAAGTGGTGGGCGAAGCCGCCGGTCAGCTTGCCCAGCGCCTCCAGCTTCGCAGCCTGCCGAAGTTGATCTTCCAGCTCGACGCGTTGTGCTTCTGCGGCCAGCCGCTCCCGGATGTCGATGAGGCTGACGCGCAGGGTCGGCGGCGAGAGGGAAAGGGGCGACATTCGGATCTCGCAGGGGATGTCGCGTCCGTCCCGGGCCCGCACGGTGGTGGTCAGGATGACCGTCTCGCCGGCGAGCGCCTGTTGAATGGCGGCCCGGAAAGCCTGCTCGACGGACGACCCGTCGGGCATCGCGGAGGGAAGCCAAATGCGTGGGTCGAGCCTGAGCAGTTCGGTCCGCCGGAAACCGAGGAGCCTGGCGGCGTTGCCGTTGACGATGGTGAACCGCTCGTGCGTCACGTCGTAGATGCCGATGGCTTCCGGCGCATTCTCCACCAGGGACCGCCAGCGTTCTTCGCTGAGGCGAAGCGTGGCTTCGTCGCGACGGCGGCGTGCCGACGTGGTCACGCCGAGGACGAGTAGCGCGATCAGCAGGGTGCCCACCGGCATTGCGAACGATGGCCGGAACACGAAAGGCAGCAGCACGCGGAACCGCACACTCAACGGTGGATCCGAGACCCGGCCGAACAGGCTTTTGGCCTGGATCTCGACGGAATGGCGTCCGGAGGACAGGTCGCCCTGGATCCAGGATCGTGCCGTGCCCCACGGCGACCACGGTCCGCCATCGAGGCGGAGGCGCGTTTCCACGCGCTCCTCCGGCGTTTCGCCTCTGAAGGCGAACGCGAGCCACCGCAGCGTGGCCACGTTGCCGTGCACGTCCGTGGACGCCGTCACGACGCGAGGCGATGGCGCTGACTCCCCGTTGCGGTCCAGTTTCACGAAGCCGCCACCGTTGGAGCCGATGAGCACGGCGCCCTTCTCCGGCACGATGGGCCACACACTTTCCGCGGCCAGGCCGCTGCCGGCGTCGAACAGGGCCCAGGATCCGTTGCGAAGGTGAGCCACTCCGGCGTCCGAGCCCACCCAGATGGTGCCGTCGGCGTCAGCCGTCACGCTCCACACCCGCCGGCCTGCGGGCCCCCCGGGCGGATCGACGTATCGCACCGTCCCGTCGTGGTCGATGTAGCCGAGCCCCATCTCGCGGCTTGGCACGTGGCAGAACCAGACCCGCCCCTGTCCGTCCAGCGCAACATCGAAGACCGCCGAGCCGCGTGGATCACCGCCCTCCGTTCCCAGGCCCTGGGCGGCGCCCCACAGTTTGATGTCCTTGCCACGGACCCGGGCGAGACCGTTTTCGAGCCCGAGCCAGATCGTCCCGTCGGCAGCCTCCGCGAAGGCGTACGCGGCACCACGGGGCAGATCCCGCGTGACATCTTCGATGACACCGCCCGCCAGCCGGTACGCGCCCGCTCCCGCACGGTTCCGCCGGCCCAGGGTCATGAACCAGACCGCGCCCGAACGGTCCACGAACACCCGATGAACGCGGCCGCCGCGGAGTCCCTGCGCCGGGCCGAACCGATGCCAGGCCCGGCCGTCCCACCGGTAGGCGCCGTCGATGTTCTGTCCGCTGGTGAGCCAGACGTTGCCGCTGCTGTCCTGGGCAAGGCCGGTGACCACGTACAGCCGTCGCCCCGGGACCGAATCGATGAGGGCCTCGCCCCGGGGGCCTACTTTGAGGACGCCGCCGTTCGTTGCCAGCCAGGTCACGTCGTCGCGGTCCACCAGGATGGCGTTGATCCGGTTGCGCGGGTCCGGGAACGGGAAGCGCAGGCGCTCCCAGCGGCGCGCGGATGCACGAAACAGATGGAGGCCGCTGGTTGACCCGAACCACAGGTCACCATCGTCCCCGAAGCGGACGAAGTCGACGCCATCGCTCCGGGATTGCGGGAGCTTGAACGACCGCCAGACGCCCCCTTCCAGGATGCGCAGGTCGCCGGTTTCGTAGACCACGATCGCCGCGCCGTCCTTCACGTCCAGCGACGTCACGTAGTTCCTGCCTTCGTCCGGGACCCGCTGGATCGGCCCGTCGCCCTGCCACATCAGGAGGCCGGTTTCGCTGGGGGGATTGTCACGGAATGCGAGCCCCAGACCCCGGCCTTCCGCCAGCACCGATGTGCCGCGTGCCCGGAGACCGGGTTGCCCCGCCGCCTCCTTCAGACGCCAGACGCCGTCTTCCAGCACCGCCAATCCCGCCCACGTGCCGATCCACAGGCGGCCCGACCGGGTGTGCCAGATGCGATCGGCGCCCGAAAGTGGCGCGGGCGTCTCCACGCGTTCCACGCCGGCACCCGAAGCGTGGAACAGCCCGCCGCGGGGCGTTTCGCCGGGTGCCCCTCGCACCGAAACCGTGAAGTAGAACGATCCGGCGGAATCAGGCAGGGCCCGGACGATGTGGGCGGTGTCGAACGGCACCGGCAGCGGCACGCGCTCGAAGCCCTGGAGCCCGCCGCGGTAGATCATTCCATCCACCACGACCATGAGTCCGCCGGCACCGTCGCCAACCAGATCGGTGCAGGTGCCCGCCGGCAATCCGAGCGCGGCGCCGGCGGGCGTCCACAGAAATCCATCGTAGTAGGCGAGGCCGTCGTCCGTGCGCACCCACGGCATGCCGTCCAGCTCGATGAGCTCCAGCACCGTGTGCCCCGGCAGGCCCGATTCGGGGCCGAAATCGGCCCACTTCCATTCCTCGGAAAAGTCCAGCGGCACGGCCGGCGTGGAGGGGTGTTGGGCCAGGGGCAACAGGGAGAGGAATACGGCGGCGGACACGCGGCGCCACGGTGCCCCGGCGGTCGGGCCGTGGCCCCCCCGCCGAGACTTCGGCCTCAAAGGACCCGGCGCGCCAATGCGGGCCGGCCTGTTCCGTTCCGGAGCGGAGACAGACTCGACGAACACCGGGGCAGCCCGGGAGGGCGGGGGAGGCAGCCCGACGGAGGCAACGTCCAACCTTGGCACCGAGTTCCCTCGAGGTGAGCGATCAGGGAGATCCTCCCTTTAACTCTCTGACCGGGGCCCCGTGTCCGCAAGGATTCCTTGCCGGAACGGATCGCGGCCATGGAGGTCGCGGCCGGAGGGGCTTAGGTTCGACAGAGGGAAAACGAAGGCGAGGAATGAAGCCGTGGAGAGTCTGAAAGGTCAATTGCTGATTTCCGGTGGCGGGTTGTTCGATCCGAACTTCCGCCACACGGTCGTTCTGGTGGGGGAGCACAACACCGAGGGTGCGTTGGGCGTCGTCCTGAACCGACCCCTGGAGTTGAGCGTGCGCGAGGGTATTCCGGCCCTGGCGGACCTCGTCGGCGCCGACGAGCGGCTGTTCCAGGGCGGACCCGTGCAGCCGGACCAGCCGGTGCTGCTGGCGGAGTTCGCGCACCCCGGTCTCGCGGACCTTCCGGTCTTCGGTGCCATCGGATTCCTCATCGGCGCGGTGTCCTCCGAAGTCCGGGAGGAGGTGCTGCGCGCCCGCGTGTTCGCCGGCTACGCCGGCTGGGGACCCGGCCAGCTGGAAGGCGAGCTGAAGGAAGGCGCCTGGATCCTGGAAACGGCCACCGAAGACGACGTCTTCAACCGCACTCCGGACACGTTGTGGCGCCAGGTGCTCGAGAGGAAAGGGCCCAGATACGCCGGACTGACCCGTATCCCCTTTGACCCCTCCATGAACTGACAGGAGTCCGACCAACATGCGTCCACGCACGTCCGCTTCGCTCCTGCTCCTTGCCACCGTCCTCCTCACGAGCTGCGCCACGCTCCGGGAGATCGCCGCACTCCGCGACGTCCAGTTCTCCCTCGCCGGCACCCGGGACGCGACGCTGGCCGGCGTTTCCATCGGGTCGGTACACACCTATCGGGACCTGGGCCTGCGGGACGCCGCACGGGTGGGCGCCGCCTTCGCCGGCGGACACCTGCCGTTCGAGACGACGCTGCTGGTCCGAGCGGCCAACCCCGCCGACAACGCCTCCGCCCGCCTGGTCGCCCTCGACTGGACGCTGTTCCTCGACGACCGTCAGACGGTGAGCGGGGCACTGGATCAGTCGTACGTGCTGCCGCCCGGCCAGCCGGTGGACGTGCCCGTGCGGGTACAGCTGGACCTGCTGAAGTTCTTCGACCAGCAGCTCGAGTCCGTGGTGAACCTGGCACTCGCCGCCGCCGGCCAGGGCGACTCCGCTCTCATCCGCCTGGAGGCGACGCCATCCGTCCAGACGCCGTTGGGCGTGGTCCGCTACCCGAAGCCGGTCCGGATCGAGTACACCGTGGGCGGTTCCTGA
>CAZUFP010000047.1:6924-31601 GCA_964619835.1 uncultured Gemmatimonadaceae bacterium
CTCCCGCAGCCGCGCCTCCAGGCGCGCCCGCAGATCCTCCACCTGCCGGCGCTGTTGATCCACCTGCTGCGCGATGCCGCTCCGGACCTGCTCCACGCGGCTCTGCGCTTGTTGGATCAGCGGTTGGACCTGTCGGTCGACCTCCTGGCGCACGCGGGTTTCCGCCGCCTGGATCTGCGCGCCGAGCTCGTTCTTCAGGCTCGCCGCCACCGCCTGCCCGATGTTCGAAGAGACGGAGATCGACGGGCGGTTGATGTTGCCGGTCAGGTGCATATCGATCTGGACCTGCCCGATCCCGGACAACGTCCGCCAGACCAGGTCGCGGGCCCACTCGGGGGAGCCCGGCTTGAGAGATCCCGCGGCCGCGAGGGTATCCGGCGCGTTGGTGCGCTTCCACGTGACGTGATGCGAGACCCAGTGCAGCCGCGCGTCGAGTTGGTCTCCGACCCGGCGGACCTCGAGGCTCGCGTCGCCCGAGCCCGGATCCAGGCTCGCGCCCAACGCACCCATGGTGATGGCGGGCAGTTCGACACCGGCCACGCCGACGGCGACGGAGTCACGGAGCACCGTTCCGGTGTGGTCGACCACTGCCGACAGGGCCACCCCCCGGGGCCCCTGGACGCCCGCCGTCCGGCCGACCTGGAGCTTCAAAGGCCGCCCGACGAGCGCGGGCGCCGAGGTGAGGTCCTGGAGCAGAGCGGTGTAGCGCCCGGCGGCCGCCCCGCTTCCGCCGATGTCGAGACCGAGCTCCCCGTGTTCCAGCAGGAACCGCGGATACGTGGCGTGTCCGGGGAACTCGACCGTGGTCCCGGCGGCCCGGGATCGTTCGGGCCCCGGCCGGTTGCGCGGGTCCAGCCCCGGCGGCATGTAGCGCTCGGCGGTGCGGACCCAGTAGAGGACCGGCTTGAGCCAGGCGAGCGCCGTGCTGCCGAACAGCGCGGGCGAGATCTCGGGCGCTTCGAGGCTCGGGATGTCCAGGAGGGTGCGGGCATAGGCGAGATCCGCCTTGCGCAGCTCCGGCAGGTTCCGCACGCCCGCCTGGAGCGAGTCGACACCCGCCCGCACCGTCTGGTCGAGCGCCGCAACCTCGCCCTGGAGACGGGTCAGGTCGTTGAGCGCGTTGCGGCCGTCGCGCACGAGCCCGGGCACCTGGAGAGCGGTCGTCGGGGTCAACCGGAAGGTCTCCACCCGCCGCACCACCGCCTGCAACGAGTCGATCCGCGGGCGGGGATCCAGCTCGCGCACCCGGGTCTCCCACGCCGTCCGCATCGAGTCCACGCCCGTGACAAGGGCACGGGCCTGGCGGACCGTACGGAGACTGTCCGGCGAGATCGCCTCGGTCCGGACCACGCTGCCCAGCCCCTGGAGACTCAACGACGGCAGCTGGACCTGGCTGGCCCACTCGTTCACCCGTTTCCAGACGGCGCCGGACCCGGAGTCCGCGTGCTCGATAGCGCCCGACGTCTTGCGCGGCGTGTCGAAGCGCACGCCGGTCACCGTAAGATCCTGCACGACGATCTTCTTCGTCAGGAGCGGTTCCAGGAGGAGGTCCACCGAGATCCGGTCTGCCTGCAACAGGTTCCGCATCGGAGCTTGCGGGTTGGCCACCTGGAGGCCCGTCAGGCGGACGGCGCCCTGCCAGGGCCGCAAGTCCACGGCCTCCAGGTCGACCTTTGCACCCACGATGGACGAGCCCGTCCGCTCGATGGCGTGCTTCACCAGGGTGTCGGCGAACAGCCACCAGAGAAGGCCGATCACCAGGAGGACAGCCGCGAAGACCAGCAGACCCGGGGGCCGGAGGATGCCCGACTTCTGGCGCGCCGTCATGCGTTTGGCCTGAACAGGCGGTAGACCCCGTAGATCTTCGAAGCCCGCAGCGCCTTGAAGAACCTGGCGTCCTTGTAGCGCACATAGATCGTCGCCCGGTAGCGGCCCACCGCCCACCGGGCGAGGAAGTACACGGGCAGCGCGGCAACCAGCCATGTCACGAAGCTGCCTACCACGACGGTGTTCGTGGGATTGGCCAGCGCGAGGAACGGCGTGTTGTAGGCCGCGGCCCAGAAACCGCGCAGCGCCTGGTTGTCCAGCAGCAGCGCACGGCCCACGGTGTCGAAGACCGGGTCGAGCAGGAAGCCCACCGGCGTGAAGATGAACCAGCCGAGCATGGCGCCGGGGACGGAGACCCTGAAGAACAGGATCGCGGCGACGATGACCAGGTTGTGTAGATTGAGCAGCGGCGTCAGGCCCAGGCATGCGCCCAGGGCGATGCCTGCGCCCACCTGGCCGGGCGTGCCTTCAGAGTTCAGAGCCTTCACCAGGCTCTGGACGAGCTTGATGATCCAGTACATGGCGGCCGGGTCGGGTTCGGTACACGTTCCTGCGCGGGGCGCGCGAGACGCGTGAGGTTTCGGACCATACGAGCATCCATTATAAGGCGGTCTGCCGGAAGTGGCACGCGGCGGGACCGGGGCAACCATCGAAACACGGAGACCGCATGCGGATCGCGATCCTGACCAACGAATATCCGCCGAACGTGTATGGCGGCGCCGGCGTGCACGTCGAGTACCTCACCCGCGAGCTGGCGGCGCTGGACGGCGGACAGCACTCGGTGGAGGTCCTCTGCTTCGGTGACCAGCGCGAATTGCGGGACAACCTGACGGTGCGCGGCGTTTTGCCCGGCGTCGAGCTGCCGGCCTACGAGCCCCGCCACGCGAAGCTCTACGCGACGCTGCTTCAGGACCTCGTCATGAGCGGCAGCGTGGGGGACGTGGACGTCGTCCACTGCCACACCTGGTACACGCACCTGGCCGGCTGTCTCGTGAAATATCTGCACGGCGTGCCTCTCGTCCTCACGACCCATTCTTTGGAGCCCCATCGGCCGTGGAAGGCGGAGCAGCTGGGCACCGCCTACCAGGCGTCGTCGTGGGTCGAGCGCACGGCGTACGAGAACGCGGACGGCGTCGTCGCGGTCTCCGGCGCCATGCGGGACGACGTCCATGATCTGTATGGCGTCCACGAGGACCGGATCCGCGTGATCCACAATGGGATCGACCTGGATCAGTACCGCCCGACGCCGGGCGAGGAGACGCTCCGGGAGTTCGGCATCGACCCGGACGTGCCGTTCGTCCTGTTCGTCGGCCGCATCACGCGCCAGAAAGGGATCATCCACCTGGTCCGCGCCATCGAGCATTTCCGCCCGGGTGTTCAGGTGGTGCTGTGCGCCGGCGCGCCCGACACGCCGGACATCGCGCGGGAGATGACCGAAGCCGTGGCCCGCGCCCGCTCCCGGAGCGAGCACGGCATCGTCTGGATCCAGGAGATGCTGCCCAAGGAGAAGGTCATCCGGCTGTACACGGAAGCCGCCATCTTCGTCTGCCCGTCCGTCTACGAGCCGTTCGGTATCATCAATCTGGAAGCCATGGCGTGCGAGACGCCGGTGGTCGCGTCGGCCGTAGGTGGCATTCCCGAGGTCGTGGACCATGGAGAGACGGGGCTGCTCGTCCCGTTCGAGGCCGCCGGCGTGGACGTGGAGCCGCGTAACCCCGGCCGGTTCTCTCGGGACCTGGCCGCGGCCGTGAACACCCTGCTGGATGACCCGGATCTCAGGGCGTCCATGGGGCGGAAGGCGAGGGCGCGCGTCGAGGAGCACTTCGGTTGGCCGAGCATCGCCCGCCAGACCCTGGAGTTCTACCAGGACGTCATCGACCGGCACGGGTAAACCGCGCCGGATGGCTGTCGCGGTGCGGCAGTGACATGCGTAGACCCCGAACACGACCAGTGTGTCCGGGGCCCGCCCGAGGCGTCAAAGAGCTGCCTTCGGCCCGCCTGTTCGTCAGCGGTGGCGGAGGATCAGGTCACCGTTCCCGGATCTCACTTCGAGAAGCCGGCCCCCCTTGCCGAGGGTGGCCCGGAAGTTGTGGAAGTCGGTGCGTCCCGAGATTGAAATCGGGAAATCGGTGTCGAGGCTGCCGTGGCCCAGGTGGGTCACCAGCTCGGCGTTCAGGTCGTCGGGCAGCTGCAGCGAGACGCGGCCGTTGCCCGTGCTGAACTTCATGTCGCCGTTGCCGAGGGCGTCCAGCACGACGTTGATGGCGCCGTTGCCCGTGGACGCGTCCACGGGGCCCAGGGCGGAGGCGATCTCGAGGCGCCCGTTGCCGCTGCGGGCGCTCACCGGCCCACGGGCGTCGCGCACCGTGATGCGCCCGTTGCCCGTCCGGGCGGTGACCTCACCTCCGGAGCCGAGCACCTCGATGTCCCCGTTCCCGGAGGAGGCTCGCACGTCCGCCGTGGCGCCATCCACCGATACGTCGCCGTTCCCGGAGCTGGCCGCCACGTGAACGCCCGCCGGCAACTCCACGGTGAAGGCGACGCGTTCCGGGCCGCGGCCGCGCCAGCTCCGCCGCGTCGTCTCGATCCCCTGCGCGTTGCACTCCTGGCGCTCCGTGACCGCGCAGACGACGATGTTGTCCCCGTCCTTGACCACCTGGAAACGGACCGGCTCGCGGTCGCGGTCACTGTCCCGGATCACACCGTGGACCCGCGCGGTGTTCCCGCTCGCCGCCCGCACATCCACCGTTCCGTTGGGGCTGTAGACTTTCAGCCAGGCGCCCTGCTGCATGCGGCCTGACCAATCGAAAGGGCTCGACTGGGCCGCGGCCGACCCCGCGAGGGCCAGCGACAGGGCCAGAGGAGCGATGACGTGCGTTCGCATGATGCCGTTCTCCAGGAAAGGCAGGGGTCCGTGTGTCCACATCGGCAGATGAGATGGGTCGGGGCCACGATTGGTTGGACCGCCTCTCTGCCGGGGAGGCGTTCCAGCGGCCGGTCCGCGCTCGGTGTCCAGGGTGGCCACGCTCGCCGTCACGTCCGCAGCGTGAACGGCGGGTACTCGTCACGCAGGAGCAGGATGTAGGCTTCCACCCGCGTGGTCCACGACAACACCCCCAGGGCGAACCCGTACAGGGCCTCCGGATAGCGGCCCGTAACGAGGATGACCACCCAGGCGAGGGCGGTGGTGAACGACCAGGCCACGCCCAGGAACCACAGGACGATGAGGTGGGGCACGGCAAAGAGGATCCGGAACAACACCGTCAGGCGGTCCCGCGGGCCCGAGGGTTCCGGCACTTCGAGCTCCAGGGGATAGGCGCCGTCACCGAACGGCGGGTACTCGTCCCGGAGCAGCGTCAGGTAAGCGATGGCCTTGACGCGCCAGCGCAGGTACCAGGTCGAGATCTTCCAGAGCCCCTTCGGGTGCTCGGCCGTCACGAGGATGGCGACCCACGCGAAGAGGGTGACCAGCGCGGCGACGGCGCTCACGAACCCGCCCCCGCCGCCCACATCCCAACCACCCCGGTCCGAGCTCCAGCTGATCGTGGCGACCGACGCAATGGGAGCACCCACCAGCAGGATGTGCGGCAGGGCGAGAAAGAACCGGAACGCGGTCGTGAGCCGGTTGCGATGCTCCGTTGCCGGCTTCACGTGGACGGATACCGGGTAACTCGCCTCGTCGAGGTGAGCGGTGTACGTGTCATCCATCAAGGGTTCCTCCCTTCAGGGGATGGCGTTTGCCACTCCATGCAATACTACGGGTCGTGACCCTTGCAGGGTTTCCCGCGGCGTCCGGCGTCACGGGCCGCGGCCCGGGCGCCGCGCGTCCTCAGGACCGTCTCTCAAGGCCGCCAGGATACGCTGCGCGATCCGGCGGTAGTCGCCGTCGAAATGGTGGCCGCCGGGAAGCGGGACGGGCGTCCACCCCGGCGGCGGTGCGGAGCACGGCGAATCCGCTCCCTTGACGCCGTAGACGCAGAGCACGTCGAGCCCCGTCATCTTCAGCCACTCCGGCGCCGTGGGCCGGGCGTCGCGACCGGTGCGGTCCAGAAAGCTGCCGATGTGGATCTCGAAGTCCGCCGAGCGGCTCGGTGCCAGCAGCGTGACGAGGCGGATGCCGGCGCGAGTGTCCGGCGGCAGCCCGTTCACCATGAACGGCAGCACATCGGCGCCGAAGGAGTAGCCGATCAGCACATAGCCGTCCCGGTTCCAGGCCGCCGCGTAGTGCTTCAGGATGCGGTCCAGGTCGTTGGCCGCCTCCTCGGGCGTGCGGGCATGCCAGAAATACTTGATGGAGCTCAGGCCCACCACGGCGACGCCGGCTTCGGCGAGCGCCTTCCCCACCGCCCGGTCCAGGCCCGCCCACCCTCCGTCGCCCGTCACCATGACCGCCAGGGGGCCGCCGGGCGTGCCGGGCGCTGGCAGCTCGACCAGCGGCAGGCCGCCGTTCCATGCATCCGGCCGTCCGGCTGATGGCGGCGCTGCGGCCGCCGTCAGCCGGGAGAATGCTGCGCGGAACTGGGGCATCCAGTTCCGCTGGACAGAGAAGCCGTGCCCGACGCGGGGCAGGACGACGGCTTCCGCCCCGGTCACCTGCCGGACGAACGATTGGACATCGGCGACATCGCAGACCTGGTCGATGGTGCCCTGGAGGACGAACCACGGAGCCGGCATGGCCGCCACAGGCTCGAACACGTAATCGTCGTGTTTGCCGGCAGCCATGCGCCAGCTCAGGCCGTTCGTCCTGCACAGCGGCCTGGACAGGGCCTGGTCGGGGCAGAACCCCAGGCTGATGCCGCCGGCGAACGTCCCCGGCGGTGCCTGCACCAACGTCGTGTACGTCAGGGTGGCGCCCGACGAGTAGCCCACGAGCACCGGGTGGCGAAAGCTCTGCGAACCCGCCCGTTTCTGCACGTACTGGCCGAGGGCTTCCAGGTCGGCCGGCGGGTCCAGGCACTCGGCCGACCTGGAGGCGCGCGCCAGGTATCGCGGCAGGTCGATGCCCACCACCAGTGCGTCGAGCCCGGCCAGGCTCCGGGCCATGTCCACGACGCCCCGGTTCCAGCCCCCATCTCCGGAAAGAAACAACACCACGCTCGACGGCTCGTTCGATGGCCGGTACAGATGCACCGTCCCGAACGCACCGAAACGGAGCGAGTCCTGTCCCCACAGCGCCGTCGTGGAAAGGACGACCAACACGACGGCCAGGGCAGTGGCCCGCGCGCCGTTCGTGGCCTTCACGGCGTTCGGGGTGCCCACGCTCCTCGCGACGCTCACACCATTCCCGGCGCTCACGCCCGTTCTCCCTTCTCAAGTGGACGCCCGCCCCGGAATTCACGGTATCACCCGGGCGGCACGGCGGGAAGACAGTCCTGCAAAGAGAAGGCCCCACCCCGCGAGGCGCGGGGTGGGGCCTGCCGGACCGCGACGAGCGTCGCGACCCGCCCAGGCCGGAGATCAGTTCTCGTAGCCCGGGTTCTGCACCAGGTTCGGCGCCACGTCCAGTTCCGAGACGGGCAGCGGCCACAACTGCATGTGGTTGTCCGCGGCCCACCTCGACCCGAACACCGACGAGCCGAGGCCCAGCCGGGTGATCTCGAACCACCGGTCTCCCTCGAATGCCAGCTCCAGCCGCCGCTCGAAATGAATGGCGTCCAGCACGTCCTGCTGGCTGTTGTTCAGGTCCGTGGTCAGGTCGAACGCCGTGAGGCCCGCACGGGTGTGCACCATGTTCAGGTACGTCACCGCCGTGGACAGGTCGTTCTGCTCGGCCGCGGCTTCGGCCACGATGAGCAGGACTTCCGCGTAGCGGATCACGTTGAAGTCCTCGGTGCCCGCGGTGGTGGGGAACTTCACCACCTGGATCCCGTCGCTGCGGGTGCCGTTGAACGTGGCCGCCCAGCGAAGGTCGTTGACCTGGTCGTACAGGTCGTAGATCTCCTGCGTCGCGCCCGTCTCGAACCGGCCGGCATACTGGTAGTAGAAGCCGTAGTTGTTGTAGTCGACGGACGTGAAGGTGATCTTGAAAATGTCCTCGGGCGAGCCCTGGTCGGCCCACAGGGAGGCGAAGTCCGTGGCCAGGTCGTAGTCGCCGCTGTTGACCACGCGCATGGCGGCGGTCTCGGCCTGCGACCAGCTCTGCTGATACAGGTACACCTTGGACAACAGGGCATCCACGAACCCGGGCGTGGTCAGAGACCGGTCCGAGTTGTCGATGCCGCCCGAGGCCATGAGCGACGCTGCCTGCCCCAGGTCGGCCACGATCTGCGTGTAGACATCGTCGACGCTGGAGCGGCTCACCTGCGACGCCTCGTCCAGGGAAGCCGGCGGCGCCAGCACCAGCGGCACGCCGCCGTATGCGCGCACGAGGGAGAAGTAGTGGAGGGCGCGCAGGGCGTAGGCCTGGCCCATGAGCCAGTCCTTGTCCGCCTGGTCGACGTTGTCGAGGTCCGGCACCCTGTGCAGCACCTCGTTGACCCGGTTGATGCCGTCGTAGGCGTCCTGCCAGATGTTGGTGACTTCGAAGTTGTTGGCGGGCACCGTGAGCAGGTCGGCCTGCCCGTAGTCCCCGTACGTGCCCGTGTGCTCGGCGTTGTCCGACATCACTTCGGGCCAGATGATGTAGTCGCCGCCGTAGTAGTTCCCGCTCTGCAGGATGCTGTACCCGCCCATGAGCGCGGCCGTGGCCGAGTTCATGTCCTTGATGGCGACGTCGGATGCGATGGCATCTTCCGGCAACACGTCCAGCGCCGACCTGTCGCACGCTCCCGTGGCTGCAAGGAGTAGCAGCGCGGGCGCCATTCTGAGCAATGTCTTCATGGTCATTTCCTTTCCGCGCTTACCAGGACCCCTGGAACCCGAACGTGAACGTGCGGGCCAACGGGTAGGAGTAGAATTCGGTGCCGAGCGTCGACGCCGCCGCGCCCGACCCGGCGTAGTTGTCCTCCGGGGAATAGCCGGAGTACTTCGTCCAGGTGTAGATGTTCTTCCCGGACACGTAGAAGCGGCCGTTGTTCGTCCGGAACAGCCGGTTCAACGCCGCCGGCAGCCTGACGCCCAGCGTCACCTCGCCGAGGCGGACGTAGGACGCGTCCTCGATGAACCGGCTCGACGGCACCCAGGCGCCCGTGGAGCCGTACCAGCTGGGGCTCGGCGCCGTGCCATCCGGGTTGTCCGGCGTCCAGTAGTTCTCCACGTGGACCTTGATCTTGTTGTCCAGGAAGTAGCCGCCGTCGTCGGAGTACTCCCGCATGGCGTTGTAGATCTTGGCGCCGTGGCTGAAGTCGAAGAACATCATCAGGTCCATCGCGCCGAAGGAGAGGGAATTCCGCAGACCGCCGTAATACTGCGGGTGCGGGTTGCCCACGATCATGCGGTCGTCGGAGCCCGGGAACGTGGTCCACACGATGTCGCCGTTGGCGTCGTACTGCATGTTGCCGTTGGCGTCCAGGTCGACGTATTTGGCGACCCCCGATTCGCGGTCAACGCCGATGTACTTGGGCGCGAAGAACACGCCGATGGGCTGCCCCACCTCGACCCAGTTGATGAAGCCTGAGGGGAACGGCTCATTCTTGTAGAGGGCCGTCACTTTGTTCGAATTGTGGGCAATGTTGAACTCGGTGGTCCACTCGAAGCCATGCTCCTGCGAGCGCAGGTTCACGGTGGTCAGGCTGAGCTCCCAGCCGCTGTTCCGGATGCCGCCGACGTTGGCCAGCACCGAGGTGAAGCCGCTGGTCGCCGTGACCGGCCGGTTCAGCAACAGGTCGTTCGTGTCCTTGCGGTAGAGCTCGAACACCACGCCCAGGCGGTCCCCGAACACGCTCATGTCCACGCCGAGGTTCTTCTCCGTCGTGGTCTCCCACTTGAGGTCCGGGTTGGCCAGGTTGCCCGGAACGGTGCCGGGGATCGGGCCGTAGTTCTCCGTCTCGTAAAGGCCCAGGTAGCGGAAGTCACCGATGGCTTCGTTCCCGGTTTCGCCCCAGCTGGCCCGGATCTTCAGGTCGCTGATGAAGTCCAGCCCCTGCATGAACGATTCGTTGCTCACCACCCACGCCGCGGACGCCGCGCGGAAGACGCCGAACTTGTTGTTCTTGCCGAAGCGCGATGAGCCGTCCGCCCGGACGCTGGCGTTCAGAATGTACTTGTTGTCGAAGACGTAGTTGGCCCGCCCGAAGTACGACATCAGGTTGTGGGACCAGCCGCTGCCGTCGTAGCCCGCGATGTCCGCGGCGTTGGCCGGCCAGTGCAGGTCCGGGCTCGTGAAGCCTTCCGCTCGTACGAAGCTCTGTTCCCGGCGATCCTGCTCCTGGGACGCGCCGGCCGTCGCGCTCAGCTCATGCCGGCCGAAGTACCGCCTGGCGTTCAGGTAGCCCTCCAGGACGTACTTGTTGCCCGACGCATTCGCTATGCGGGACACGCCGCCCACGCCCGCACCATAGGTGAGTGGGGTCAGGGGCGAGTTGAATCGGAACTCGCGCAGGCCGAGGATGTCGAAGCCCGCCCGGCCCGTGGCCGTGATCCAGTTGTTGACGGCGTAGTCCGCCGTGATGTTGCCGAAGCTCCGGTTGGTCGCGGCGTTGGTGAAGTCCTCCTTGCCCACGGCCACCGGGTTCGAGTACGACGCCGCGTCGCTGTACGTGCCGTCCGGGTTGTAGACCGGCACCCAGGGCTCGTTGGCGATGGCGTTCGTGACCGGGCTCACGATGGAGTTGTCCGACTCGATCCGGTCGTTGCTCTCGCGGACCAGCGCCAGCGACGTGCTGATGCTCAGCTTGTCGGACGCCTGGATGTCCAGGTTTGCCCGCCCGGATGCGCGCTTGTACCCCGAACCGATGATGATCCCGGTCTGGTCGAAGTACGTTCCGGACAGGTAGTACTTGAAGGTCTCGGTGCCGCCGTTCACCGCCAGCTGCGCGTTGGTGATGGGCGCCGACCGCATGACTTTCGACTGCCAGTCCGTGTTCACGCCCGAGTTCACGCCCAACGACGCCATCTCGTCGGCCACATCCTGCTCCGAGTAGCCGTCGTAGCGCATGCCGTCGCCGAAGTACTGGATCCACTCGGCGGTGGTCAGCATCCGGATCTTCTTCTGCGTCTGCTGGAACCCGCTGGAGAAGTTGAAGTTGACCTGCGGCCGGCCCGCCGTCTGGGAGCCCCGCTTGGTCGTGATCATGATCACGCCGTTGGAGCCCCGGGACCCGTAGATCGCCGCCGCCGCCGCATCCTTCAGGATGTCGATGGACTCGATGTCGTCGGGGTTCAGCCCCGTGATGGTCGACAGGTCCTGGCCGCCGAGACCGAGCTGGCCGAAGTCCTCGCGGAAGATCGGGACGCCGTCCACCACGTACAGCGGCTGGTTACCCGCCGAGATGGACGAGCTGCCCCGGATGCGCACCGTGATGCCGTTGCCCGGGTTGCCCGCGTTCTGGGTCACCTGCACGCCCGGCACGCGGCCCTCCAGCGCCGCGTCCAGACTCGCCACGACGCGGTCCTGGACTTCCCCGCTCTGCACCGAGCTGATGGCGCTGCTGACCTCGCTCCGCGTCTGCTGCGCGTAGCCCGTCGCCACCAGTCCCTCCAGCTCGATGGCCATGACGCCCAGCTGGAAGTCCGCCGTCGCGGTCTGTCCCGCCGCGACGGTTATGGTCCGAGCCTGGGGGGAGTAGCCCATTCGCTCGACGCGAAGCTCCACCCGCCCGCTCGGGACGTTCGTGAGTAGGTAACGGCCTTCATTGTTCGTGATCGTGCCAATACCAGTGCCTCGAATCATCACCTGCGCGCCAGAGATGGCTTCTGCCGTCTGCGCGTCTGTGATGGTCCCACGGATTGCGCCGGGCTCCTGCGCGGCGAGGGTCCGTGGCGCGCCGAATGCAGTCAGGACAGACAGGACTGCGATCGACGCGAAGGCTGCGCCTGCTCTTTTCATGCGGAGCCTCCTGAGAACGCATAGGTGGAAGGCGCGGTCCAGATGCAGACCGACCATGCGGATAGGAAACCGCATCGTAATATCAACGCCGCAGCGCCGCAATTCGTGACGTGCTGCCCACCTTTCGGCTGCGGCGCCGCGCGGCCGGCCGGAAAGGCCGGTGAATCAATGAGATGAGGCGTTGTGCGGGCGGGCTGGGAGGCCGGCCTCCGCCGCGCCGCGGCTGGCAGGGAGGTTCGCCGCGTGCCGTCGTGAAGATGGCGCCGCGGCGCGTTGGCGGGTCTGCCGGCCCAGCCCGAACCGTCCGAAACCGAGCAGCACGGCTTCCAGTACCGGCCGCAGGCGGGCGACGCGGCGTGCGCGGATGACCAGGTCCCAGAATGGCTCCAGCTTCTTCCAGCCGCCGGCGTATGCCATGTGGCGGGCCGTTTCGGTCCACGACGTCTTCGTCATGGCGCCTCGAAAGATGGCGTCCCAGCTGTAGAATTCACGGTAGGCACGCCAGTACCCCTGCTCCAGCTGGGTGGCGGTGAGCCGGGCGGGCTGGTAGACCACGTGGCGCGTGTCGTACAGGTCCCAGTCGTCGTGGAGAAGCCTGCCTTCGCGGGCCATCCGCTGATACAGGGCCGTGCCCGGGTACGGCGTCAGGATGTGGAACGTGGCCGTCTCGATGCCCTGCCTCACGGCCCACTCCACCGTCCGCCCGAACACCGACGGGTCGTCGTCGTCCATGCCGAACACGAAGCTGCCGTTCACCATCACACCGTTGTCGTGCAGCCGGCGGATGGCCGCGGCGTAGTCCCGACCCAGATTGTGAGGCTTGCGCTGCGCCCGCAGGTTGTCCGGGCTGAGAGTCTCGAAGCCCACGAACAGGCTGCGCAGGCCGGCGTCGCGCGCCTTCTCCAGCAGGCCCGGACGCAGCGACGACGCGACGGTGGCCGCCGCCTGCCACACCCGCCCCATGCCCCGCATCCCCTCGAACAACGCCTCCGCGAACGGCACGTTGCCGAACAGGTGGTCGTCCAGGAAGTACAGGTGCCGGCCGGGCAGCCGCTCGATCTCGGCCAGCGCAGCGTCCACCTTCTGCGTGTAGAATCCCTTGCCGCCCCGGAAGAAGGCCTGCTTGTAGCAGAAGTCGCAGGCGTGCGGACAGCCGCGCGACACCACGATGGAGTTGGGCACGAGGTAGAGATGGCGCCGGATCAGGTCGCGCCGGATGGGCGGAAGGCCCTCCAGCGTCCGGGCCGTCGAGCGGTACAGCGGCGCGGCGCGGCCCGCCCGGAAGTCCGCCAGGAACCGCGGCCATGTATCCTCGCCCGGGCCCGTGAACACGGTGTCCGCGTGGCGCGCCGCTTCCTCCGGCAGGGACGTGGGGTGCAGCCCCCCGATGGCCACGTGCGCCCCCCTTTCCCGGTAACGGTCCGCAATCGCGTAGGCGCGGCGCGCCGACGTGATGTAGGCCTGGATCACCACCAGGTCCGGCTCGTCGTCCAGGTCGAGCGGTTCCACGTGCTCGTCCTGGAGGACCGCGTCGTCGTCCGGGTCCAGATACGCCGCCAGCGTGGCCAGACCCAGGGGCGGGAACAGGGAGTATTTGATGGGCCGGAAGAACGGGCTGGCGGCCTCGGTCAGGGCAGGCAGGATGAGCTTGACGCGCATGGTGAGTCCTGGCGTGACGTATGAAGCAGGGGTCTTCCGCGAACACACAAAGTACTTTATAATGCAAAGTATAGCACGGCAAGAGTGCCGTGCCCGTTTTCCCCGCTCTGCGTGGCAAAGTGCTTGACGGCTCACGATCAAGGCGCCAGCGTGCTCGACATGCGAAACGGACAAACCGGGCAGGCCCGTTCGACGCCGGTCTCGCTGCACGACCGCGCGATGGATAACCTCCGCTACATCCGGGAGACGATGGAGCGGGCGGGCGCGTTCACGGCGGTGCCGGGCTGGGGGGGCGTGGTGATGGGTGCGACCGCGGTGGTGGCGGCGGCGCTGGCGGCACGGCAGACCACGCGGGGGCTCTGGCTGGCGGTGTGGCTGGCGGAAGCGGTGTTGGCGGTGGGCATCGCGCTGGCGTCCATGGGGCTGAAAGCGCGGCGTGCGCAAACGCGGTTGTTCTCGGTGGTGGGGCGGAAATTCGTGCTGAGCTTTCTTCCGCCGGTGCTGGCGGGTGCGGTATTGACGGTTGCGCTGACGCGCGCGGGCCAGACCGACCTGTTGCCGGGCGTGTGGCTGTTGCTGTACGGCGTGGGCGTGGTGACGGCAGGCACGTATTCGGTGCGGGCGGTGCCGATCATGGGCATGTGCATCCTCGTGCTGGGTGCCGCGGCGCTGTTCTCTCCGGCGTCGTGGGGGGATTCGTACATGGCCGGAGGGTTCGGCGGGTTGGAGATGGCTTTTGGCGTCTGGATCGCGAGGAGGCACGGTGGCTAGGCGTGGCGCTGCGGAGGACGCGGGCGGGAGAACCGCTGCGGGCGATGACGCGTCGGTGCCGCAACTGAAGGGTGTCGCAGGCGGGAGCCCGGACGCCGGGAGCCCGGTGGACCTGGACCGGTTGATCCACGGCCGCGTCCGTCTGGGCATCGTGAGCGCGCTGGCCGTGCATGACGTACTCAGCTTCAACGACCTGAAATCGGCGCTGGGCATCACGGACGGCAACCTGAGCGTGCACGCCCGCAAGCTGGAAGAGGCCGGCTACATCGACTGTATCAAGTCGTTTGAGGGCAGGGTGCCGCGCACCGAGTACCGACTGACGGAAGCCGGCCGTGCGGCGCTGCGCCGGTACGTGGACCACATGGAGTCCCTCCTCACGATGCTCCGGGAGGGCTGACCCGGCGTTTGCCCGGAATGCACGCTGGCGCAGTACAGGTGCTGCGCACCATCGAATCAGAGGACAAGGATTCATCTGTGGGATCGATCCAGGTACAGCAGCCGGCGTTCATCGGCTTCATGGTGGTGTTCTTCGCCATTGCGGCGAGCCTGGGCGCGTTGAATCGAAACCGGTACATGCTGCGGGGGCCCGGCTGGTGGAGCCTTGGGTTTCTGCTGAACGGGATCGGTTTCGGCGCGTGGGCCATCGCCGCCGGGCCGAAGTACCTGTTCGACCCCTGGTTCGTCGTGGGCGATTTCGTGCACCTGCTGGGCTTCATCGCGCTTCTGACGGGGACCCTCTGGTTCGTGGGCGCCTGGAGCCGCGGCATGGCGATGGTCGGCGCGGGCGCTCTGCTGCTGTGGGTGGTGTTGCTGTTCGCGGCGCGAGCCGGGACGCCGGGTGCGTCGGTGAGTCTGCAGCTGTTCCGGTCCCTCCTGTTCATCGGCGCCGGCGTCCTGGTGCTCCGGTACCGGCCGGGGGAGGACGTGGGGGGGCGGGCTCTGGCCGGCTGGTCGCTGATTCTCTGGGCCGTTCAGGACATCGGCATCGCCGTGCTGGAATCGGCGCCCATGTACCGGGTGATCGCTATCGCCGTGCTCGTCAGCTTCCACGTGTCGGCGGCGATGGGTATGGTCGTGATGGTGGTGGATCGGTACCGGGAGAAGCTGGAAATGGAACGGAGCCGGGCGGACACGTTGGAGATCCTCCTGCCGATCTGCGCCAGCTGCAAGAGGATCCGGACCGAGGACGACCGCTGGGAGCGCATCGAGGCGTACATCAGCAAGCGTGCCGGCGCCCACTTCTCGCACGGACTCTGCCCCGACTGCATGGCCGCCCTCTACCCCGACCTGGCCCCGGAAGGCTAGGCGAAGCCCGTCGCGCGAACCATGGCGCACCGGCGCCAACCCTGTTCACTTAAGGGCCTCGCCACCCTATCCCCGGAGGGACACATGCGCACCTGGACCTTCACCATCGTGATAACGCTGCTCACCGGACTTACGGCCGGCTGCGCACGTGGCGGGCCGGCGCAGGCACCGGCGACCGGCTCGTTCGTGGCGACCATCGGCGCGGGCCCCAGCCTCGATACGGTGGCCGTGGAGCGCTACACGCTGTGGGCCGACAGTCTGACGGGCGAGAGCGTCGTGGCCTATCCGCGGGCGATGAAGCGCACGTACACGGCGTCGCTGGGGCCCAACGGCCGCATCCGCCACATCCGCATCGTCACGTCCCCCGCAGGCGGCGACACGGCGGGCGGCGCGGCCGCCCCGGTCACGACGATGGACTTCACCTACGGTGCAGACAGCGTCACCGTGGACGCCCGGCGCGACACCCTCAGCCGCCACTATGCCGTGGCCACGAACGGCGAGGAGCCGCTTCCGTTCTACGAGGACCTGTTCGTGTTCTGGGAGCGCGCGGTGGGCCGGGCCATGGCCGGCAGCGCCGACAGCACGACATTCGGCATGCTGGCCGGCCACCAGGTGCTGCCCATCTGGTTCAAGCGTCTGAGCCCGACGACGGCCGACTTCGGCTTCCCGGACTGGGGCACGGTCCGCGCCGAGTTGAACGCCGACCACCAGTTCCTGGCGCTCGACATGGACGCCACCACGAACAAGTACCTGGTTCAGCGGGTGCCTGACGTGGACGTCGAGACCGTGGCGGACACCTGGGGAGCGCGGCCCCAGCCGGGCCAGCTGTCGCCGCGGGACACGGCCCGGGCGGAGATTGCCGGCGCCAGCATCATCGTGGACTACGGGCGCCCGGCCATGCGCGGCCGGGAGGTGTTCGGCGGCATCGTGCCGTGGGGCCAGGTGTGGCGCACCGGTGCCAACGCGGCCACCCAGCTCATCACGGACCACGACCTGGTCATCGGCGGCACGACCGTGCCCGCGGGCACCTACTCGCTCTTCAGCCTGCCCGCCGAGGACGGCTGGACCTTGATCATCAACAAGCAACACGGGCAGTGGGGCACGCAGTACGACCCCGCCCAGGACTTCGCGCGTATCCCCCTGACCGTCACCCACCCCGACGAGCCGGTGGAGCGTTTCACAATCACCGTCTCGCCCACCGGTGCCCGGACCGGCGAGTTGGCGTTCGAATGGGCGCAGACGAAAGGCGCGGTGGCATTCCAGGTGAAGTGAGGGCGCCCGGGGCCGGCGCCCGCACCGCGGACCGAGAACGGGCGTCGGTCCACGGGGGTCGGTGGACCCTCAGCGCGGTTGCGCCGCGCTGAGGGTCAGCGGCGCGAACTTCGGCGTGATCTGCTCGTCCACGTACAGGAACAGGAAGTGGTCGAAGTAGTAGTGGATGAGCAGGAACGACAGAATCACGCTGTAGAACGCGAAGTAGTGCTGGTTCGAGTAGACGGTGCCATACAGCAGGGTGTGCATGGGCGCGCCGGTCTCGAACAGGCCGAAATGCACGACGATGCCCAGGACGGCGAGGAACAGGACGCCGGCGCCGAGGGTGAAGGCCAGGCACAGGCCGTAGAGCCGCCAGCCGCGCGACGACACCCGTTCCACGGTGCGTGAGCCGATGAAGCCGCGCTGCCCCCGCAGGCGGTTCAGGTAGAGCACCACGGCCAGGTACTGGAACGAGTGCCACGTGTTCAGGCCCTGGAACGCGACGTCCAGGTTGCGCAGCATGGGCGTGATCAGGAACAGCGTGGTGGCGATGCTCATGTGCAGCGTCTTGGGCCCGTGGAAGAGACCATTCCGGATCTCCCAGATGGTCTTGGCGGCGAACGCCAGTGCGAAGGCGATGAACACGGCCCAGAGCACGTCGGGCAGCCAGCTGAACTTCAGGAAGTCGGGGAACAACAGCGTGCGGCCGCCCGTCTGGAACGATCCGTTGATGAGCCGGCCCGTGGCGATGGGGTACATGCACGTGAACAGCAGGCCGTAGTCGATAGCGCGGGAGGTCCAGCTCCAGCCGCGGGGGTCCTTCATGCGGTAGGCGTCGGCGATGAAGGCCGCCTGGTGGATGACGTGGACCGACGCCCAGAAGAAGAAGATGGTGACCAGCAGCGTCAGGTTCACCGAGGCCAGCGCCACGATGATGATGGGCAGCAGGTAGGCGCCTTTCGAGTAGATCGGGTAGCGCTCGCGGAATCCCGGCTCCATGAGCGTCATGGTGTAAGTCGCGAACAGGTGTGGCCCGCCAATGAGCATGGTCACGATCAGGTCCACGATGATGTTGCTGTGGAAGATCGCGTCGCTGACGTGCGGGAAGACCAGGAGCGCGGCCGACAGAATGATGAAGGCAAGGTCGTAGGCGGGGCTCACGAGCCAGAGGTCCGCGCTGGCGATACGGGACCGGCCGATCGGCCAGGTTCGGGAAGTACTCAGCGCCTTTGCAGTCGCCATGGATCACTCCTTTCGTGGAGGTCGCAACCCCACCCGCTCCGCCCACGAAGTTCCTGTCAAACCGTTGTGCGGGCGGGACCTGGGGACAGGTCCCGCAGTCCGCGACCTCGGCGACGCGATGCAAAAGCCTGGCCGCGTCCCGGGCCGGTAACCGTCGCCATTGAATTGCCGGTCTCCACGATACATCGTGGAATGAGCCCTTCTGCAGCACATCGCCGAATCGCAGGCCGCAGGCGCCTTTCGTCCCTCGTTTCCCGGAGGTCGCCATGCTCGAAGCCAGACACGCGGCAGGACCGGCCGAGCCTTCCCACCAACCCACGGCGAACGAACGGTTCAAGCAGCGATCCAGCCGGTGGTTCTGGAGCTCCCTGACCGCAGCCACGCTGTTCCATTTCGGCGTGTTCGCGTTCATGCCGGGGTTCACTCCTCCGGTCATGGGAAGCGACGGCGGTCATCCCGACATGGCGATCGTGCCTCCGCCGGACATCGACATCCCGGATGCGCCCCCGCCCATCACCAAGCCGGCCCTCCCCGTGATCGGGACGGACGACGTGGACGCGGACGTCACCATCCCCAGCACGATCTTCCGGCACGACGCCACTCCGGCGCTGCCGCCTCCGCCGTCGCATTCGGCCGGTGTGCCCGAGGGTCCGACGCTGACGCCGTTCACCCTGGGCCCCGAGCTCAGGAACAAAGCCGAAGTGGCCCGGGCGCTGCTGCGCTACTACCCGCCGCTGCTGAGGGACGCCGGCGTCAGCGCGACGGTGAAGGTGTGGTTCTTCATCGATGCGAACGGCCGGGTGGTGAAGACGCAGATCAACGTCTCCAGCGGCTACGACGCCTTCGACGATGCAGCGGTGAAGGTGGCGAACCTCATGAGGTTCAGGCCGGCCCAGAACATGGACAAGAGGGTCCCCGTCTGGGTGTCCATCCCCATCGTGTTCCAGATCCAGTAATCAGCCCTGGCCCTGTTGACGCTGCCCCGGCCGCGCATTTGTCGCGGCCGGGGCAGCGGTCCTTGCGATCGTGTGTCGGTCTGCTACCAGATGCGCCCCGGAGCGGGCCACAATGTCGCGGCCACGCCGGCGTGGTCCGACGGCCACAGGGTGACCTCGCCCACCACCGGGTCGCTCACCGTGATCCGGTCCCCGGGCTCGCCGCCCACCACTTCCATCGCACTCCGCCCTCCGAAGCTCGCCCGGCCCCAGCGGACCAGCACCAGGTCCAGGCGCTGGGACAGCATGGAGACGTCGTTCAGGAGGTCAGGCGCCTGGCAACACGTCACGCCGCCCACACTGTGCGCCTGGCGCAGCCAGATGTCGGCGTACCGTGCCTGCCGCAGCATGCGGTAGCTGGGCGTCTTCTGATCCGCCGGCGCGTCGTGGTTGGCGGCCGAGTTGAAGTCGCCCACCAGGATCACGGGCAAACTCTCCCGCGCGAGCGCACCGATGAGCTGCGCGGTCTGGGCCAGCTGGATGTCGCGGAACATCTGCACTTCCAGGTGCGTGTTCGCGAAACGGACCGGTGTCCCGTCGACGTCCGCCGTAACGGCCATGTACCCGCGGGAGTTGGTGAACGGCGTGCCGCCCACGACCAGAGTCTGCTGCGCGTCGTACTTCACCATCGTGGGGCTGCCCACCAGCGACACATCGTCCCGGACAAGGATCGCGTCTCCGTCCTGGTACGTCACGATGAGGGTCCCGGTCGGCAGCGCGACCGTCTGCGGCGGGGGCTCCGCCAGCGTCTGGCGGACGACCTGGTACGTGTGAGCGCTGAGGCCCATGGCGTAGAAGTAGTTCAGGTACGCCTGGAGCACCGCGACGTAGTCCAGGGTGTCCGTTCCGGCAGGTGTGCCGAAGGTGTAGCGCGTCACCTCCTGCAGCCCGACGAGGTGGGGAGCGTGCTGGGCGATCTCCAGCGCGACCTGCCGCATTCGCCCCATGGTGCCCGCCGACGTGATCTGGAGCTGCTGGAAGACCACGGCGAGCTCCTGGGGCGTCTGGGCCGCGAGCAGCGCGTCCAGGTCGGCGCCCAGGTAGAGGTTCTGCGACATCACGGTGATGCCTGGCCCGTCGCCGGTGATGTCCCCTCTTCCGCCGAGATGCTCCGTCGGCTCCGGGGCGACGAGCCGATCGAGCGAGTTGTCCGTGCAGGCGGAGAGTCCGGCGAGGAGTACGGCGAGGAGTGCGGCCGGGATGACCGGCCGTGGGAAGCGCAACATGTGAGCCTCCGGATTCGTGCGGCGCGCGGCGGAGGGGATGTGTGCCGCGGCGGCCGCGTGAGGGTGGTGGACGAAAGCGCCGGGCGGGGTTCGACGCTTTCGTCACCTTCTCACGATAAATGGACTTGCGGCACTGTCAATAATCTCCGATGCGCGCGGACGCCGACCCGGCGCTCTCAAGCCCCATCAGCGCAGGCCGCCGGGCTCGCGCCCGCCGCGGCGCAGGAACCGGAAGCCTCTTGCCGCCCGGTTCCGCCATGCCGGGATCCGGCCGGCGAGCCGGGCCGCCGACGCCAGCGGGGCGACCCTGTGCGCGGCGTGGATGGAGGCGGAATGCCAGCGGCGGCCGTCCACGGCCAGCAGCTCGTGGGAGGCTTTCGGCCCCCAGCTCCCCGCCCGGTAGCTTTCGGGTGTCCGGAGAGCATCGGCGGCGAGGGCGGGCTCCACCACGCGCCAGGCGGCATACACCTCTTCGGCCCGGGGGAACAGCAGGCGGTCGCCCGAGAGGGCGTCGTACACCAGATGCTCATAGGCGTCCGGCGGGTCCTTGATGCCGAATGCGTGCTCCTGCGCGTAGCACATCTCCACGTGTTCCAGGTGGGGCGCGTAGCCGGGCACCTTGAGCCAGAAGCTGTTGGCGATGCCCGCGTCCGGCTGGAACCGGAACACCAGCTGGTTGCCCGGCCTCTCCCGGCCGTTTCCGAACGGAACGCGCTGGGGCTTGAACCGCAGCACGATCTCTCCGACCCTCCGGGCCATGCGCTTTCCGGTCCGGAGGTAGAACGGCACGCCCGCCCAACGGTCGTTCTCGATGCGGAACCGGGCGGCGACGAAGGTCGGCGTCGTGGAATCGGCGGCCACGTTCTCCTCGCCACGGTAGGCGACGACCGGGTGCCCGTCGATGTCGCCCTCGGAATACTGACCCAGGACGAGATCCCGGCCCGGATCCATGGCCACGACGTGTTCCAGGACTTCCAGCGCCCGGGCATGCAATGCGTCGGCTTCCCACCTCTCCGGCAGCTCCATCGCCGTCAGGGTCAACAGCTGCATCAGGTGGTTCTGCAGCATGTCCCGGACGACGCCCGTCTCCTCGTAGAAGGCGCCGCGGGATTCCATGCCCAGCTGTTCGGACACGGTGATCTGCACGTGGTCCACGTGGTGGCGGTTCCAGATCGCCTCCTGGCCGGCGTTCATGCCGCGAAAGACCAGCAGGTTCTGGACGGCGTCCTTGCCGAGAAAGTGGTCGATGCGGTGGATCTGGTCCTCATCGAACGCCTGGCGCAGCCGCCGGTCCAGCGCCCGCGCCGACGCCTCGTCCTCGCCGAACGGCTTCTCGATGATCAGGCGGCGCCAGCCCCGTCCGTGTGCCAGGCCGGCCGCTGCAATGGCATCGCCCGCCGGGCCGAACTGGTCGGAAGGCGTGGCGAGGTGGAACAGGATGTTGCCCTGATGGTGCAGGTCGTGCAGTCGCTGGACGAGGCGGTCCAGGGCGTGCTCCGGCGGATCGGACAGATCGATGGGCGCGGCGTGGACGCGGCGCAGGAAGCTCGCGTCGTCGTCCACGGCATCGCGGATGCGTGCCCGCAAACCGTCGTCATCCGTCACGGACCGCGAGCCGCCGACGATGACCGTGTTGTCATCCAGGAGGCCGCGGCGGTGGAGCGAATGCAGCGCGGGAAAGAGCTTGCGGTGCGCCAGGTCGCCCGTCACTCCAAACACGACGATGGCACAATCTTCAACGGGCCGCGCCGGCGGCCGGTCCCGGTTCGAACGATCATTGCTGGCCATGATACCGTACATCGAATCCTGTTGGTGGCGGACCGCGTGGCGAAGTTCCACGTGTCCGCGCGAGTTGTAGAGAAAGCAAGCGTCATGCCGGCAGCCCCGGCCTGGGGCCTCCGGCCCCGTTGGCCGGGGCACGGCCGGCCATCAAACCATGCGGAGGACTGATTCCATGCGCTGGCACTCTTCGTTGAAAACGCCACACTCGCCGGTTCTCGCCGGCGCCCTGGTCCTTGCCGTGGCGCGTTGCGCCGGCTCGTCGGCGCCCGACGTCGTGCACATCGACGCGGGCCAGCTCCGGGGGGCGGTGAGCGACAGCGTCGCCAGCTTCAAGGGCATTCCCTACGCGGCGCCGCCGGTGGGACCGCTGCGCTGGCGGCCGCCGCAGCCGGTGAAGCCGTGGTCCGGCGAACGGGACGCCACGAAGTTCGGGGCGCTGTGCATGCAGAGGATCAACCCGGACGACAACGGCGTGGGTCCGGGTCCGGCGAGCGAGGATTGCCTGACGTTGAACGTCTGGGCGCCCACGGACCGGGGAAGCACGCCGTTGCCCGTCATGGTCTGGATCCATGGCGGCGGCTACGTCAACGGCTCCGGCACCGCCGCGCTGTACGACGGCACCCAGCTCGCGAAACAGGGCGTCGTCGTGGTGACCCTCAACTACCGGCTCGGTCGTTTCGGGTTCTTCGCCCACCCCGACCTCACGAAGGAGAACCCCGGCGGACCGCTGGGCAACTACGGCCTGATGGACCAGATCGCCGCACTCCAATGGGTGCGCCGCAACATCGCCGCGTTCGGCGGCGACTCCGCCGACGTCACCATCTTCGGGGAGTCGGCGGGCGGCGGGTCGGTCCTTCGCCTCATGATCTCTCCCATGGCGAAGGGGCTGTTCACCCGGGCGGTGGTGGAATCGGGTCTGGGACGCGAACGCATGGCACGGCTGGACACGGCCAATGCCCTGGGGCTGCCCTCGGCCGAGGCTGCCGGCAAGGCGTTCATGGATGCCCTGGGCGACACGTCCAGCGACCCGGCGCAGCTGCGCGCCATGCCGGCCGCCGACATCCTGTCGGAGGGGGATCCGGACCTGTTCGCCGGCGGCGGGCCCATCATCGACGGCAAGGTGCTCACCATGGACGTGGACCAGGCCTTCGCGAAGGGCATCGAGGCGAAGGTCCCCCTGATCATCGGCACCAACAGCCTGGAGTTCCCCGTCTTCGACGAGAACTCGTCGTTGTTCAAGGAGCTGGTGAAATTCACGCCTCGGCAGCGGGCGCAGGCCATTGCCGCGTACGGCGGGGTGCAGCAGTACCGGGAGCACATCGTCAGTGACCTGCTGTTCACGGAGCCGGCGCTCTACCTGGCCCGCCGGCATGCGGACAACGGGCAGCCGGTCTACCTGTACCGCTTCTCGGTGGTGTCACCGTCGGTGCGCGACCGTTTCAAGGGCGCGGTGCACGCATCGGAGCGCCAGTACGTGTTCCGGACGCTGGGCGCGTCACCCTGGCCGACGAGCGCCGGGGACTCCGCCGTCGCCCGCACCATGAGCGCCTACTGGGTCGCTTTCGCGAAGAGGGGAGATCCGAACGGCGATGCCCGGCCCGACTGGCCGCGGTTCACCGCAGCCGGCGACAGTCTGCTGAACTTCACGAACGACGGGCCGGTCGCCGAGCCCGTCCCGGACGAGCGGCCGCTGGACTTCATCGCGCGCTACTACGGGGGGCGGCCGTAGCGTCGCCGGCGCGTGCCGGCCGCGCCATTCGCCTGACGACCACGCTGTTCCCCCGGCGCTGCGGCGTCAGGAAACGGCATGACCCGGGCGGGATCGGCCCGCCCGGGTCTTCACCCCGGCTCCGCTCCCGCTCAGCGGCCGGAGCCGCTGCCGTGATTCCCGCTGCCGTTGCTCATGACGGTCACGTCGACGCACCAGTCGTCGGGGAACGCGCTCCCGTCCGTGAACGTTCCCGTGAGGCACATGGGTACGACGTTTCCGTCGGCGTAGGCGCTCAGATCGAGTTCGAAGTGGAACAGATTGGCCACATACGAGCCGTCTTCGACCACGTTCCCATCCGCGTCCGTGGCGTAGACGGTGATCTCCTGGATATGACAGTCCGGGTTGCTGAGGATCTGATCCAGGTGGAGAGGCGCGGCGCCGAAGAACTGCACGGTTCCGAGGTCGGCCGCGGTGAAGAGATCGGGGTAGTTCATCACCGCCACCGTGACGGGCTGGCCGGTGGCGACGTTGATGACCGCTTTGTCGAGCCAACCGAGGGGCTGCACGTCGATGCCCTGAAGCTCTTCCACGAGCTCGTTGACCGCCGTGATGTCGGCGGAGATCGTCGGCGTCGTGGTGGCTGCGCCGTCGCAGGCCAGGAGGACCCCCAGGGAGAGCGGCAGCAGCCGGGCAACGCGGATCATGACGTATCTCCTTTCGCAAATAGCCCTGCCACGAAGATGACGGGTGGCGGCACCGCCTGGTCACAATGGTGGGGATTCTCAGTCGGCGACCATCAACTCGGTTTCGAGGGCGAACTGCACGAGGTCGGAGCGGTGCTCCAGCTTGAGCTTGCGCATGGCTCGGGACCGGTAGCCCGCGACGGTGTGGGGTGAGAGGAAGACGCGTTCGCCGATCTCCTGGGCGGTGAACCCTTCGGCGGTGAGGCGCAGGATGTCGATCTCCTGGTCGTTGAGGGC
>CAZUFP010000048.1:0-31597 GCA_964619835.1 uncultured Gemmatimonadaceae bacterium
GCCCGCCCACCCTGGCGGATGCCCTGGCGCGCCTGGCGCTGGCCGACCTGGACGATCCCGACGCCGACGAGGACGAAGACGATGCAGACGTCGTCACCCTCATGACGCTGCACTCGGCCAAGGGCCTCGAGTTCGGCGATGTTTTCCTCGTGGGCCTCGAGGAAGGCATTCTGCCCCACGCCCGCTCCCTCGACGACGCCGAGGGGGACGCCCTGGCGGAGGAGCGCCGGCTGCTTTACGTGGGAATCACGCGGGCGAAGCAGCGCCTCACCCTGTCCCGCTGCCGTGTGCGCCGGCGGGGCGGTGATGTCATTGAAGTGCTCCCGTCCCGCTACCTGGAGGACATTCCGGAGGGCCTCCTGGAAATCCGCACCGCCGAGTCTGTGCTTTCGCCGGAGGAGTCCAAGGACCTGCGGGAGAATTTCTTCAAGAACATGAAGGAGATGCTCGACAGCTGACCGCTTTCGCTCCCGGCCGCGATGGTGCAACCGCTTCCCGGCGTGGATTAGATTGAATGTCGTGCCGTCGTGCCGTCGTGCCGTCGTGCCGCTGTTCATCCACCGGTGGAGAAGTCCCGATGCCCCGTTCGACGTTTCGTAGGCTGCCGGCGTGGGGTGCCATCGCGCTCGCGTTGACTTTGGGCGCCGGGGCATGCGGGGATCGCCAGAACGCCCGGCCGCGGGAGACGGGTGGGGAAGCGGCGCCGGACACGGCGGCCGCCTCGCCGGCGGGCGAACCGGCTTCAGCGCCCGCGGCGGTTGTGGACACCGCGCGGCCTGCGGCCCCCGTCGAACGCCCCGGCACCGCGTCGTCTAGCCGCGAAGACTCGGCCCGGACGGCCGCCCCGAAGACGCTCAGGACGGATACCGCGGAGACGCCCGCGACGGATACCGCGGCGCGGCCGTCGGCGGCGGCTTCTCTCGACTCACTCCACCCGTTCATGCCCGTCACCATCACGCTGGAGGTGCCGCCCGCGCCCATCCGTCCGCGCGTGTTGCAGAGCGTGCGCGCGGCCCGGCATGGCGGATTCGAACGGGTCGTGTTCGAGGTGGCCGGGGACACGCTGCCCGGGTACCGGATCGCGTACGCGGAGCCGCCGGTGGTGGCATGCGGCTCGGGCCGGACGGTGTCCGTGGCCGGCAAGGCGGTGCTCCTCGTCCGACTGCAGCCGGCCCAGGCCCACGATGATGCGGGCCACGCCACGATCCAGGAGCGGGACCGGAAGCCCGGCTTCGCGGTGCTCAAGGAGATGGCCCTGATCTGCGACTTCGAAGGGCAGGTGCAGTGGGCCCTGGGTCTCGATCGTCGCGTCCCGTTCCGCATCCTCAAGCTGGACCAGCCCGCGCGCCTGGTGCTCGACCTCGAGGAACGGTCGCCTTGATGATGATGCGGTCCGCGCGCGGGACGGACCGCCGGAGGCTGCGGCGCCGGGAGATACGGCGCCGGACGCCCGGTTCTTCACCGCCCGCCCGCAGCCGGCTCGTCCGCCTGGGCCTGGTCCTGCTGCCGGCGGCGCTGGCGGCTGGCTGCTACCGGGACATGGTCCAGCCTCAAGTGGTGTGCAGCGAGTCGCCGGCCGCGAGCCTGGCTCGCGCGCCGGTCCCGGACGGCGCGTTCGCCCGCCCCATCGAGCCGCTGGCCACCGTGGCATCGCCGTTCGACCGCGACTTCGCCGCTGCCGCGTCGGAGTTCGACGTGCCTCTGCCGCTGCTGCGGGCCATCGGCTGGGTGGAGACCCGCTGGCAGATGGTGCGGGGCCACGAGGAACTCGGCGAGCGTGCCGCCGCGTACGGCGTCATGGCGCTGCGGGGTGCGCGCCTGACCCGGGGCGCCGCGCTGGCGGGCGTGAGCCTCGACGCCGCACGGCAGGATCCGGCTTCCAACATCCGGGCGGCCGCGGCGCTTCTATCGGCGTGGGCCGGTCGGGCGGGCATCGATCGGACGGACGCGGCCGCCTGGCAGCCTCTCCTGGCGCGCTACAGCGGCATCGAGCTGGAGGCGGGGCGGGATGCGTACGTCCGCCAGGTGCGCGGCGCCGCGGAGCGTGGCCTGCGGCGCCTGCCGGGCGGTGAGCTGGCCACGGCGGCGTTGCCCGCCGCGGAGACCGGCCCGGGGACGCTTTCGGACGGCGCCTGGCTCCCCCCGCCGGCCAGCGCCAGCACGGACTGCGTGCTGCCTCCCGGTGACTCGAGCGGCGGTTCCGGCGGCAATTCCGGCGCGCCCGACTACGCTCCGGCCATCTGGAGGCCGTCTCCCAACTTCAACAATCGGCCCACCGACTCAACGGGCGTCCCGCGCATGATCATCATCCACACCTGCGAGGGCGCCTACACCGGTTGCTGGAGCTGGCTGGACAACCCCGTGTCCCAGGTCAGCGCCCACTACGTGGTCGATGAGACGGGCAGCGAGATCTCCCAGCTCGTGCGGGAGCGGGACCGGGCGTGGCACATCGCCGCCATCTACGACTGCGCCCTGAACCATGGAGCCGATTGCTGGCTCAACGGCGTGCAGAGCAACAACTTCACAGTCGGCATCGAGCACGCCGGCTACGCGTCCCAGAGCTCCTTTGCCACCTCCCAGATCGAGGCGTCGGCCGAGCTGGTCTGCGACATCACCCGCGACCACGACATCCCCCGCGACTGGCAGCACATCGTCGGCCACGGACAGCTCCAGCCGGAGAACCGCAGCGACCCCGGCGCCCACTGGCCGTGGATCGATTACATGCACCGCATCCAGGCCGCGTGCGGCGAGGTGGTGGTGGATGACAACGCGGCATACGACGACTCCACCGTCACCCGCGTCGGCGTCACGGGCGCCTGGCTCGTCTCCGACTCCACCCCCGGCTACTACGCCACCGGGTACCACTGGGCGTCTACGAGCCCCAACACGGACGACGCCGTCGTCTTCTCGTTCCACCTGGACGCGCCGGCCACGCGTGCCGTCGATGTTCGCTGGACCCCGGGCGCCAACCGTTCCACCGACGCGCGCTACGTCGTCACCGGTGAGTCCGGCGACACCATCGCCAGCGTCAGCGCCGATCAGACGCAGGCCGGCGTCTGGCACACTCTCGGGACGTGGAGCTTTCCGGCGGGTTGGAACCGCATCGCGCTTCTTCGCGATGGCCCGGAGGGGGCCGTCGTGGTGGCCGACGCGGTGCGCGTTCGATCCACTGGCCCGTAGAGCGCGCGCCGCCGGTTCAGAAGAGGGCGAGCGCGGGCCCTGCCAGCATCACGCCGGCGGCGGCCAGCGCCCAACCGGCCAGCACGTCTCCCGGGTAGTGCACACCCAGGTAGCAGCGCGAGAACCCGATGACCAGGCCCAGCGCCAGCACCGCCAGGCCGATCCCCGGCAGGGCGTGGGCCACGGGCAGCGCAATGGAGAGGGCGGCGGCCGAATGGCCGGAAGGGAAGCTGAAGCGATCGGGCGCCCGGGTGAGCGATTCCATGCCTACGGGCATGCTGGGCCGGGGCCGCACCACGGCGCGTTTGAGCACCTGCGCCGCGACGAACGACGCGGCGAGGGCGAACGCCGCGTGGGCGCCCACCGGCTCGCCGCCCGGCACCACGCCCAACAGAAGGAGCAGCGCAGCGCCGACCGTCACCACCGCGCCGCCCAGATGGGTGACGGCCCGCATGGCACCGTCGAGGAACGGCTGCCGGTGCGCCACGAGGGCGGCCAACGCCCGTTCGTCGTGCTGTCGCAGTCTCAGGATCAGCGTCGTCATGAATGCCTTCGCATACGGTTTCCTGAATGTACACTAGCAGAAAGGCGTAACGACGACGGACGGGAGGCGTAACAGCGTCGCAACGGCGGATCGGCTTCCACGCCGGCCAAACGGCCCGGCACCGGACTACCAGCTCAGCACGTAGAGGCCGATGCCCAGCGGCAGCCCGACCCAGTAGTCGCGCGGCATGAATCCCCACCAGGTCGCCGCATGCCACCAGACCTCGCCGCGCCGGAACCGCCGGATCCCGAAGGCGGGGTTCACGACGAACCAGAGGAAGTCCTCCACCACCCAGAACAGCACCAGAAACGACACGATGCGCAGCTCGGCGTGCAGCGACGGGGCCGCGAAGCCCAGGGCGTAGGGCGCGTGCATGATCACGAGCATGAACAGCTGCACGTAGACGTGATAGCCGGTGATGGAGCGGGCGCCGAGCACCGGCCGGGCCCAGCGCGGGGGGGCCACCCGCCACGTCGGCAGGCTCACCGCCCAGCCATCTCCGCCTTCGATCTGCACCTCGAGCAGCGCGCCGATGAGCGACGCCGCTGCGAGCTCCGCGATGAACGCCACGTGATACCAGATATCGTCCCCCGGGTCCACGGATGAGCAGCGCAAAGGAGGCCCCGCGGGGGGCGCCCTGTCAAGCGGCTTCACCGGTTGATCCGCGTCGCGGTACGGGATGTTTGCCACGCCGTTACGCAATCGCAACGGCTGCAACAGAGGTTTCGGTGGAGGATCGACAAGGAGCATAGATGACGGACAATCCGGGTATCCTGATCGCGTCGGCGGCCGCGGGCACCGGCCACCTGCACGCGGCGGAAGCGGTTCGGGCGGCGCTGCTGGAGCGGGACCCGCGTGCGCGCGTCGAGCACGTGGATGTGCTGACGCTGGCACCGGCGTGGGTGCGTACATTGTACGGCGGCGGCTTTGAGCTGATGGCGTCGCGGGCCCCGTGGCTGTGGCGGGAGCTGTACCAGCGGACCAACGGACCCCAGGATGCCGGCCGTTGGGGGGTGGCGGCGCGGCATCTCCTGTTCCGCGCTTTCCAGGATGTCCTGGTCCGGGGCGACTGGGCCGCCGTCCTGTGCACGCATTTCCTGCCGTGCCAGCTGGCGGCCGGGCAGCCGGGTGCGCCGCCGTTCGCGCTGGTGGTGACGGACTTCACGCTCCATCGCTACTGGGTCCAGCCGCGGGTCAAGCGCTACTTCACGGCCACGCGCGCGCTGGCCGATGAGGTGCGCCGGCGGGTGCGGGGTGTGCGGGCGGATGCCACGGGGATCCCGGTCCATCCGTCGTTCCTCGACGCGCTGCCTCGCGCGGCGGCCCGGGTCAGCCTGGGCCTGGACCCCGACCGGCCGGTGGCGCTGGTGATGGGGGGCGGCATGGGAGTGGGCGTGGTGGAGTCGGCGACGAGCGTCGCCGGCGCCGGTGTGCCGGGGCTCCAGGTGCTGGCCGTGACGGGGCACAACGAGCGCGCCCGGGAACGTCTCGCCGACCGGGGCCTGCCCGCCTCGACGCTGCGGGTATTCGGCCAGGTGGACCGCGTGCCCGACTTCATGGCCGCCGCCGACGTCGTCGTGACGAAGCCTGGCGGCCTGACGGTGAGCGAAGCCCTGGCTCTGGGGCGCCCTCTGCTCCTCACCCGGGGGATTCCGGGCCACGAGGATGGCAACGTCCAGGCGTTGCTGGACACCGGTGCCGCGGAGTACGCGCCGGACAGCGCAGCGTTGACGCAGACCGTGCGTCGAGTCTTCGCTTCGCGGCGGTCGTTGGACGCGCTGGCGGCCCGCGCCCGCGACCTGGGCCGGCCCCACGCCGCACGCAGCATCGCCGGTGCCCTGCGCCGGGAGTTCGTTCTGGATCTCGTGGCCTGAACCCCCCGTTCCCACCTTCGGGCCCCCGTTTCCGAGCCCGGCGTTCACGCCGGGCTCGGAAACGTTTTTCCTGAAACCGCCTCCCCTTCCAGGACGTACTGCCAGTGAGTTCGATGATGTCTTCCTCAACGCGGGGCGCGGTACAATGAGCCGGAAGGGCAAGATCATCCTGGGCATGGTGGGCGTGGTCATCGTCCTGGGCGGTGCGGGCGCGGTCGTGGCGTCCAACGGCAAACAGGACGACGGCGCGGATCGCACCATCACCGTAGGCCGCGCGGACCTGGTAGCGAAGGCACTGGCGGTGGGGACCATCGAGCCCGAGACCGAGGTCAGCGTGAAGTCGAAGGTGTCGGGGGTGGTGCGGCGTGCGTTCGCGGACGAAGGCGACCTCGTCCACGAGGGCGACCCGCTGCTGGAGATCCGCCCGGACCCGACGCCGCTGGAGCTGGTGGAGGCGCGGCGCGCTCTGGAGCTCCGGGGCATCGAGGTGGACAACCTGAAGAAGGAGCGGGAGCGCCGGCAGGCGCTGGCGGAGCGGAACCTCATCTCCCAGACGGACCTGGACGCCGCGGAACGCCAGTACAAGGAGGCCTCGCTCCAGTACACCACGGCGCACGAGCGTCTGGAGCTGCTGGAGAAGGGCCGCGTGACCAGTGGCGACGAGCACGTGGAGAGCGTGGTCCGTTCGCCCATCACGGGGTACGTGCTGCAGCGCATGGTGGAGGTGGGCGACCCCGTCGTGCCCCTGTCCACCTACCAGGAGGGCACGGTCCTCATGACCATGGCCAACATGGACCGGCTCCTGTTCCGCGGCACCGTGGACGAGATCGACGTGGGCCGGCTGCGTGAGGGCATGCCGGTCACCCTGAGCGTGGGGGCGCTGCCCGGCGCCGAGGTCCGGGGCACACTCACCCGCATCTCGTTGAAGGCGCGCACCGAGCAGAGCGCCACCGTGTTCCCGGTAGAGATCGCCATCGACGCGCCGGAAGAAGTCCGCCTGCGCGCCGGCTTCAGCGCCAATGCCAACATCATCGTGGACGAGCGGCACGACGTGCTCGTGGTTCCCGAGCGTGTCGTGACGTTCGACGGGGACTCGGCCTGGGTCACCCTGCGCAAAGGGGACGGTACCACGGAGAAGAAGACCATCGTCACCGGCCTGAGCGACGCCATCAACACCGAGGTGCTGTCCGGGCTCCAGGAGGGCGACGTGGTCCTGGAGAAGCCGCTCAAGACGGTCGGAGGCTGAGCCGCGATGGGCCTGCCCACGGTGCTGCGCCAGCTCCTGGACGACCTGAACCGGCAGCGGCTTCGCACGCTGCTCACCGTGCTCGGCATCACGTGGGGCACCACCGCCGTCATCGTGCTCCTGGCGTTCGGCGTCGGCTTCCAGAAGCAGATGCAGACCAACGCCGCCGGAATGGGGGACGGCATCGTGCTGGTCCGGGGCAACCGCACCACGAAATCCTTCCAGGGCTTCCCCGAGAAGCGGCCCGTCCGGCTGACGGAAGAGGACGTCGCCCTCATCGGCCGGGAGGTGCCCGGCATCGCGGTGATCTCCCCGGAATACGGTTCCTGGGGACGGTACGTGCGTCGGGGCGACAAGCGGACGCAGGTCTTCGTCACCGGCGTGCCCGTCCAGTACGAGGACCTGCGCAACGTCTTCCCGCAGGCCGGTGGCCGGTTCCTGGACCGCATCGACATGGAGCAGCGGCGGCGGGTCGTGATGCTGGGCAACGAGGTGACCAACCTGTTGTTCGGCGATGAGAACCCCATCGGCAAGCCGGTGTTCATCGACCGAACCCCGTTCACGGTCGTCGGGATCATGCGCAAGAAGACGCAGAACTCGTCCTACAACGCCCGGGACCAGGACCGCGTGTTCATTCCCATCACCACGTACCGTGCGCTGTACGGGCCGCGCACCATCGACTGGCTGATCTACAAGCCGGTGGACCCGGCCGCGTCAGCGGCCATCAACACCCGGATCCGGGAGGTGCTGGGTCGCAAGTATACGTTCGATCCGTCGGACCGCGATGCCCTCGGCATCTGGGACACCAACGAGATGATGCGGATGTTCAAGTACATCTTCCTCGGGTTCAACCTGTTCCTGGGCGTCGTGGGTAGCTTCACCCTCGTGGTCGGCGGCGTGGGCGTGGCCAACATCATGTTCGTCGTGGTACAGGAACGGACGCGGGAGATCGGCGTCCGGCGTAGCGTGGGCGCCCGCCGCCGCGACATCCTGTTCCAGGTGCTGCTCGAGGCCGTCCTGCTGGTAGGATTCGGCGCGCTCGTCGGCTTCCTCATCTCCCTCGCCATCACCTGGGGCGCCGGGCTGCTGCCCATCCAGGAATTCGTCGGCACGCCCACCATCTCCCGGGGCGTGGCGCTCCTGACGGCCCTGCTGCTCACCACGGTCGCCCTCGTCGCCGGACTCATGCCGGCCCGCCGCGCGGCCCGGTTGGACCCGGCGGATGCCCTGCGCTGGAACGCCTAGGAGACGCCATGTTCAAGCTACTGCTGGGCGAGTTCTGGGCCGACCTGAAAGTGCAGCGGACGCGCGCCCTGCTGACGTTGTTCGCCGTCTTCTGGGGCACCCTCACCATCGTGCTCCTGCTGGCGTTCGGCGAAGGCCTGAAACGGGCGGTGGTGGAAGGGCTGGTGGGTGCCGGCAGCAAGATGTTCATCATCTACGGCGGAGAGACCACGCTGCCGTACGAAGGGCTGCCGGCGGGCCGACCCGTGCGCATGGTGGAGTCCGACCTGGAGCTGCTCGAGCAGGGCATCCCGCAGATCGATCTGGGCAGCGTCACCTACAGTCACTACGGGGCCGTGCTGGAATCGCCCACGCTGACCACGACCACAATGATGGAGGGCGTCCAGCCGGACTTCGGAGAGATGCGCTCCATGTTCTCCGCCTCCGGCGGCCGGTTCCTGAATGTGAAGGACGTGCAGGAACGGCGACGCGTCGTATTCCTGGGCGACAGCATCGCCCTGCGCTTGTTCCCGAAAGGTGATGCCATCGGCAACACCGTGAAGATCGACGGGCTGCCATTCACCATCGTGGGGACCATGGCGTCCAAGGTGCAGACAAGCATGAACAACGGGCCGGACGCCGACCGTGCCATCATCCCATCGTCGACGCTGCACGCCATCTACGGCGGACAGCGCGTGAACTCCATCCTGGTGCGCCCCCGCGACGTGCGTCAGGCGGAGTTCGTGAAACGGCGCATCTACGAGGTGTTCGGCGCCCGCTACCGCTTCAATCCGGACGACAAGCGCGCGCTCGGCATGTGGGATTTCGTGGAGGACCAGCGCATCACACACGCCATCGGCCTGGGCATCGAGATCTTCCTCGGCATGGTGGGCGCGCTGACCCTCATCGTGGCCGGTGTGGGCGTGGCCAACATCATGTACGTGGTGGTCAAGGAGCGGACCCGCGAGATCGGCGTGAAGCTGGCCGTCGGTGCCAGACGGCGCCACATCCTGGCCCAGTTCGTCTTCGAGTCGGTGCTCATCTCCCTTGCGGGCGGTGCAGCCGGCTTCCTCCTGGCCGCCGCCATCGTCACCGGCGTCGCCAGCCTGCCGGACACCAACGAGGCGATGTTCTTCGTGGCCAATCCGGTCCTGTCCGCGCCCATCGCCCTCGCCACCGCCGGCATCCTGGTAGGCATCGGCGTCCTGGCCGGCGTGTTCCCGGCACGGCGCGCGGCAGCGCTGGACCCGGTGGAATCGCTGCGGTACGAGTAGCGCGGACTAGCGCGGACGGTGCACCAGTCGCCAGTTCCGTCCCATCGCACCATGCTTCTGCCCTGAAGATGGTCGCATCCTCTCACGCATGGGACGCCTTCGTCGACCGAATTCACCCGGTGGGATTTTTCACCTGACGGCCCGCACGATCGACCGGAAGCGGCGATTCACCTCGCGTTTGAAGACGGCAGCGATGGCGACGGTTGCCGATATCGTGCCGCGGTCGAGGGTGCGCCTTCTGGCCGTGGCGATCATGGCGAGCCACCTCCACCTGGTCGTCCAGCAGGGAGACGCGCCGCTGTCCGCGCTGATGCAGCCACTGCTGCGACGCCTGGCGCGCATGCTCCAGCGAGCGCACGGCCTGGAAGGACCGATGTTCTGGCGGCATTATGGCTGCCAACCCTGCCTGGATCCCCGGCACGTACGCAATGCGATCGTCTATACGCACCTGAACCCGGTACGAGCTGGTCTTTGCCGGGAGCCCGGCGGGTATCGGTGGACGTCGCATACACTCTACACCCGGGGGTCGACGACGAAGGCCCGGGAGACCGTGGCGCTCGTGCCGATCCTCGATCCCGCGCTTGCGTTGCCGCTGTTCGCCGCAGAACCAGGCCGTTCGCCCGGTCGTCTTCGAGAGGACTACGACGCGTTCGTGCGCTGGCGTCTGTTGGCCGACGCGGTGCGTGAGGGCGATGAGCAGGAAGACCCACTCGCGGATCCGCCGGACACGATCGGGCTCTGGCCGGATGTGCGGGAATCGGATTGGCCGAATTCCCTGAGCCCGCTGTTCCACGCGCCGCAGGGGGCGAACCGCCCGGATGACCCCGAGTTACGCCGACAGCTTGCGCCCGACATGACGACGATCGCGCGGAACGTGTTGGCGAACGAAACGAAGACCTTGTCGTTGGACGAGATCCGGGGTCGTGGCGGCGGTCTCGAGCGCAGCCGGGTACGCCGCGCCGTGATGTGCAGGCTTCACGCGGCCGGCTACCGGAACGTTGAGATCGCGCGCCTGCTCGGCCTTTCAGAATCCGCAATCTCGTGGGGACTCAGATCGTCCCGGACCCCCTGACGACTTCCATTCCGCCACCGGCCACGCGGATAGTCCGGTGGGCCAGAACTGGCGACTGGTGCACCGTCCGCGTGAGTCGGTCCGCGTGAGTCGGTCCGCGTGAGTCGGCCGCGTCACTCGTCGAAGCCCGGCGTGTTGGCGTTCGCCCAGGCCAGGGCTTCCAGGTAGAGGCCACCGACGACGCCCGGATTGAGGCCCAGGTCGCTGCAACGGCCTTCGAATTCGTCGAAATGGCCGAGGTCGTAGGCTTCCACGAGGCGTAGCACGATGCCGTGGAACCCGCCGCGGTCCAGCAATGCGTCCTGCACTTCCTGGCTGAGCCCCATGTTGGGCAACAGGTCGGTCATGGACGAGCCGATGAGGATGTCAAGCAGGGACAACAGGCCGACCATGTACAGCGAGTCGGCGGCGGCGGGCCGGCCGGCGGGCTCGGCAAGCATCTCGGAGAGCCGCGCCCGCAGCAGCGCCGTGTGCAGGACCTCTGCCTGGATTCCGCCGTCCAGGCCGGACGAGACCAGCAGCAGCCCCAACCAGCGGTAGAGTGGGCCCCGGCCGATGAGCCGGATGGCGTGGCCGATCGACTGGACGCCGCGCGCGCCGATGGCCGCCGAATTGACGATGCGCAGGAGCTTGTAGGACAGGGCAATGTCGGACCGGAACCGGGCCTCGATCTGATGGTCCGGGATGTTCATCTCCTGGATCTCCTGCATGAGCCGGACGGTGTTGAGGTAATCCACCGAGAGGTCCTTGCGGGTGACGGATTCCTGGCGTCCCGATCCGAAGCCGTGGAACAGCTCGAACCCCAGGTCCAGCAGATTGTCGCGTACGTCCCGGCTGGTGACGTTGTCGGCCATCAAGCGTACGCCGCGGTCCTTCAGCCCGGCGGCCGTTTCCGTCAGCTGGCCGTTCGCGCGGCTGATGTCGAGGCGTGCGGTGCCCACGACATCGAACAGGCGCGCCTGGGCCGGCAGGGCCATGGCATCGGTGGCCAGGTCAAAGCCGAGGCCACGCAGGCGGTCGCACGCGTCCAGCGCCGCGGCGTCCTCGTCCTCCACCGGCGGCACGAAGAACACGACGTGTTCCGGGTCCAGGACTTCGAGCGCGGAGCTCAGCAGCAGCTTGTGCGACGTCCCCACAAAGGCCCGTGCGCCCTCGGTGACCCGCTGGAGACCCACACCCAGGAACGCGTCCACGAGGATGTGCTCCGCGGACTCGTCGTCCGGAGCCCGGTCGTTGGATTGCGCACGGTAGGAGAGCTCGTACCCCGCGATCTGCTCGTCCCGGTCGAAAATCGGCTGGCGTGATAGGAGGATTTCCATTTTGCTCCAAGGGCAAGAATCCTTCGTCCCCTGGAGTATCGACCGGGGTGTGAAATACTTCAGTCCGGCGCCTGCTCTTCAGCCACGGTGCGCTCGTACAGGCTCAGGATGCCCGCGCGGCCCACGACGCCCACCAGCTTGCCCGTCTCCGGGTCCACGATGGGCAGCGTGTGGGTTCCACGCACGCCCATGCGCCGGATCGCCGTGAGCAGGCTGTCGTTCGGGGTCACCGTCTCGGTGGGGCTCGCCACGTCGGAAGCCACCACGAGATTCGCGATGTCGGCGGACTCGGCCGCCACCCGGCCCAACCCGGCGATGCTGATCATGCCGACGGGCCGCAGCTCGTCGTCCACCACGGGGTACTCGAGCTGGGTCGCTTCACCGAGGTGCTCGATCAACTTGGCGACCGTCGCCGCCTCCCCGATCACCTGCGGGTTCTCCTCGGCCGCGTCCGACACGTGCAGCCGCTCCAGCACATGCTGGTTCGCCCCATGGGAGATGCTCTCGCCGCGACGGCGCAACCAACCGCTGTAGAGCGAGTCCGGCTCGACCCACTTCGCCACCCGATAAGCGATGACCACCGTCAGCATGAGCGGCAGCACGATGGCGTAGTCGTTGGTCAGCTCGAAGACGATGAGGATCGCCGCCAGCGGCGCGTCCGTCGCGGCGGCGAACACGGCGCCCATGCCCACCAGCATGTACGGCTCGGGACGCAGGCCCAGGGTGGGGAAGATGCTGGCGGCGAGAATGCCAAAGGCGCCGCCCGCCGCGGCGCCAACATACAGGGAGGGGGCGAACACGCCGCCGGAGCCGCCGGAGTTCAGCGTGAGCGACGTGGCCACCATGTTGCCGACGGCCAGCAACGCCAACGTCGTCCAGGACATCTGGCTGAACAGGTCCAGCCGCACCGCCAGGTGCCCCCAGTTGATCAGGACGCCGCCGGACAGCAGGACCAGCGTCCCCACGACGGCGCCGCCGAGCCAGGGCAGCACGGACGGCCGGATGTGCATGCGCTGGATGAGGTCGCCGGACCCGAAGAAGATGCGCACGAACAGGACGGTGACCAGGCCACACAGCACGCCCAGCAGCGGATAGAAGAGCAGCACCTCGCGGTTGAGGTGGTAGCCGTAGACCATCGGCAGGACGATGGCCGGATGGGAGCCGAACACACTGCGGGAGATGACGGCGGCCACAACGGCCGCCAGCACGACCGGCGGGAAGGCCCCCGCCGTGAACGTGCCCATGATCTCTTCCAGGGCGAAGAACGAGGCCGCCAGCGGTGCGTTGAATGCGGCCGAGATGCCCGCCGCGGCGCCGGCGCCTACCAGCACGCGGATGCGCGACGTATCGAAATGGAACGCGCGGCCCAGGAAGGAGCCCACCGTGGCGCCCACCACGGCTACCGGGCCCTCGCTGCCCGCCGAGCCGCCGCTGCCCAGGGTGATGGCGCTGGCCGCGATACGCGAGACCGCCGTGCGCGTATCGATCACGCCGCCCCGACGGGCTACCGCCACCTGGATGGTCGGCACGAGCTGAACGGACCGGATCTGCTTCCGCTCCTCCTCGTCCCTCGTGCCGAACCGGCGCACCAGCCACACCGCCACCGCCACGCCCGCCGCCGTGAGCAGCGGCCGGTAGACCGGGAACTCGGGGTGCGGCAGCTTGTTCGCCAGCCACACGAAAAGCGCCTCATGGGCCAGGTCCATGAGGCGGAAAAAGATGATCACGCCGCCGGCGCCCACCACCCCGAGGGCGGCGCCGAACACCAGCATGATGGTGTCCTCGCTGAGGCCCAGCCCTGTGAACCAGGTGATGAACCGGTCCCACCCACGTCCGGCCGAGCGGCCGAGTCGCCGTATCAAGACCCGCCCCATGCGCTTCGCGCGCAGATCAGCTTCGTGACTCAATTCAAGAAGGTTCCGTTCAGTTCAGCGGATCGGAATCTGCAGGAATGGTGGCGTGAGCACAATTCCCGCAGCCGGGCCGCGTTCGCGGGGCGGTTCCCGTTCGGTGGCCTGGAGACTGACGGGGAGAGCGGGAGACGGGGGGAGCGAGGTCGTCTACGGGCCGTGAGGTCCCGGCGAGATCGCGCTTCTCCGCTGACGCCCGTCGGGACCGCCGTACGCGGACGCCCGGCCATCCGTTCCTTCGCGTTCTCCCTGTCAATGTTCCGGGCATGACCGCTGAACGCCCAGCAAACCCGGTGCCACCGCCGGTGGCCGGCATCCATCCTGCATCAAAGGAGCCGTGGAGTAGCGAGGCAGCGAGGCAGGAATGATGAACGTCACACAGAAGTTGATCGAAGCCCACCTGGTGGACGGCCACCCGAGGCCGGGGCAGGAGATCGGGCTGCGCATCGACCAGACGTTGACCCAGGACGCCACCGGCACCCTCGTCATGCTGGAGATGGAAGCCATGGGGCTGGACCGGGTGAAGACGGAGCTGTCCGCGCAGTACGTGGACCACAACCTGATCCAGGAAGACTTCCGCAACCCCGACGACCACCTGTTCCTCCAGAGCGCGTGCCGCCGGTTCGGCGTGTGGTATAGCCGGGCGGGCAACGGCGTGAGCCACCCGGTGCACATGCAGCGCTTCGGCAAGCCGGGGAGAACGCTGCTGGGGTCCGATTCCCATACGCCGGCCGCCGGCTCGCTGGGCATGCTGGCCATCGGCGCCGGCGGCCTGGACGTGGCCATGGCCATGGCCGGCGAGCCGTTTCGCGTGCCCATGCCGGAAGTGTGGGGCATCCGGCTGACCGGCGAATTGCCCGATTGGGTGAGCGCCAAGGACGTCATCCTGGAGATGCTCCGGCGCCACGGCGTGGACGGCGGCCTGGGCCGCGTCGTCGAATACTACGGCCCCGGCCTGGCGAACCTGAGCGCCATGGACCGCCATGTCATCGCCAACATGGGCGCCGAGCTGGGCGCCACCAGCACCGTGTTCCCATCGGACGACGCCGTGCGCGACTTCCTGCGGCGCCAGCATCGAGAGGACGACTGGGTGGAGCTGGTGGCCGACGACGGCGCCGACTACGACGTCCACGACGAGATCGACCTGTCGAAGCTGGAACCCCTCATTGCGAAACCGTCCAGCCCGGGGAACGTCGTGCCGGTGCGAGAGGTGGCCGGCGAGCCCATCTACCAGGCCTATATCGGCTCCTCCGCCAACCCCGGCTACCGTGATTTCGCCATCGCCGCGCTCATCGTGGACGGCAAGCAGGCGGCGGACGACGTGTCGTTCGACATCAACCCGACGTCCCGCCAGCTGCTCCAGGAGCTGATCCGCGAAGGCATGCTCACGAAGCTCATCGCCGCCGGCGCCCGGCTGCACCAGGCGGGCTGCAACGGCTGCATCGGCATGGGTCAGGCGCCGGCCACCGGACGCAACAGCATCCGTACCGTGCCTCGCAACTTCCCCGGCCGCTCCGGCACGAAGGAAGACAGCGTGTTCCTGGCCAGCCCCGAGACCGCCGCAGCCTCGGCGTTACGCGGCGTCATCACCGACCCGCGGGACCTGGACATGGATTACCCGGAGGTCGTGGTGCCGGACACTACCGGGCGGAGCACCGAGCTGCTCCAGGCACCGCCATCCGCCGATGAGTCCCGGCACGTGAAGCTGGTGAAGGGCCCCAACATCTCATCGCTCCCCGAGCTGGACCCGCTGCCCGACACGCTCACGCTGCCCGTGCTGCTGAAGGTGGGCGACGACATCTCCACCGACGAGATCATGCCCGCCGGCGCCAAGGTGCTGCCGTACCGCAGCAACATCCCGAAGATCAGTGAGTTCGTGTTCGGCCAGGTCGATGAGTCGTATCCCGAACGCGCCCGGGCCGTCCGCGACGGCGGCGGCCACGCCGTCGTGGGTGGCGAGAACTACGGCCAGGGCTCCAGCCGGGAACATGCCGCGCTGGCGCCCCGTTTCCTGGGGTTGCGCCTGGTGCTGGCGAAGGGTTTCGCCCGCATCCACAGACAGAATCTGGCCAACTTCGGCGTGCTGGCGCTCACCTTCGAGAACCCGGCGGATTACGATACGCTGAGCCAGGGCGACACGCTGGACGTGAAGGGGCTGCGCGGAGCCGTCCGCGCCGGCACGTCCGTCACGCTGCGTTGCGGCGGCCGGGACATCCGCGCTCGCCACGACCTGAGCGAGCGCGAGGCGGAGGCGGTGTTGGCGGGTGGCGTGACGGCGTGGATGAAGGGGCGCCGGTAGCGCGCGTCTCCCCGTATCGTGCTCGGCGACCCGTGCTCGGGCGGCCGCCGGTTCCGCCACCCCGGTTCTGCCGCCCCCGGTCCTGCCGCCTCGCTCCGGAGACGGCGGTTCAGGCCCGCATGGATTCCACCACGGAAACGCCGCTGACGCGACGTGCCGGGATCCAGCTGGCGAGCAAGGCGACGCCGGCAAGAAGAACGGCGACGCCCGCCAAGGTAAGCGGGTCCCAGGCCTTCACGCCGTAAAGCATGCTGGCGATGAGCCGGCTGGCGGCCAGGGAGCCGACGAGTCCGGCGGCGAGTCCGGTGACCAGGGCGGGAAGGCCGAAGGCCAGGGCGTCCCTCTCGAGGTCGCGCCGGGTGGCGCCCAGGGCGCTGCGCACGGCGAATTCGCGTATGCGGGAGCCCGTGATGTACGCCATGACGCCGTACACACCCACCGCGCCCAGCAGCAGCGCGACCAGGGCGAAGCCGGCCAGCAGCCAGGCGGTCAGGCGTTGGGTGGCGACCGAGTCCGAGACGACCTGTTCGAGGGGCCGGAGCATCGGGATGGCCACGTCGGGATCGGCATTCCAGACCGCTCTGCGCAAGGCAGGGGCGACGGAGGCCACTGTGGCCCCTGGGTCCAGGCGAACCATGAAGTACATGGCGGCCACGGGGAACTGGGGCAGGGGAACGTACATCTCCGGCTGCGGCTTCTGTTCCAGCGAGACCTGGCGGATGTCGCCCACCACGCCCACCACGGTGAAAGGATCGCTGCCGAACAGCTTGATCTCCTTCCCGACGGCGCTCTCCCCCGGCCACAACTGCGCGGCGAACGCGGCGTTGATCAAGGCGACGTGGCTCGCGTTGGCGTCGTCGCTGGACGCGAACGCCCGACCTCGCACCAGCGGGATACGCATGGTCTGGAAGTAGCCCGGCGTGACGATGCGGAAGTTGACGTTGGGCAACGGCGCATTGGCGGGCGGCGTGTGCCCCTCCGCCCAGTAGGGGAAGAACCAGTTGGCCTCGCTCATGGGGAGCAGGTGCACGGCGCCCACCTGCTGCACGCCCGGCACAGCGGCCAGGTGTTCCTGCACGGTCTGGTTCAGGGTGGTTTGAGCCTCGCGTCCCGCGTCCCAGCGTGCCGACGCGGGCGCGGTGGCCAGGGCGACGATGTCGTGTGCGTCGAAGCCCGGGTCGGTGTGCAGGAGCCGCCAGACGCTCTGGAGCATGAGCGCCGATCCCGTCACGAGGATGACGGCCAGCGCGAGCTCGACGGCGACGAGGGACCGGTTCAACGTGCCGCGGCGCCGCCCGGCCAGCGTGGGCGCACCGCTTCGGATGCCTTCGTTGGGGTCCCGCAGCGACGCACGCACCGCCGGCAGCAGCCCGGCCACGAGGGCGGCGGCGATGCTTGCGCCCACCGCGAACAGGAGCGCCGTGCGGTCCAGTCCGAGCTGGGTGACGCGGGGCAGGCGCTGGACGACGGCCGGCTCCAGCACGGCGAGGAGCCCGGCCGCGAGCCCGACGCCTGCCAGGCCGCCGAGCGCCGCCAGCGCCAGGCTCTCGCCGAGGCTCTGGAGCGCGATGTGGCGCCGCGTGGCGCCGAGGGCCTTGCGCAGGGCGATCTCCGCCGTGCGGCCGCTGGCCCGCGCCAGCAGGAGGTTCGCCACGTTCGCGCACGCGATGAGAAGGACCAGCCCCACCGCGCCCATCAGGACCCAGAGCGTGCCGCGCGCGTCGCCGACCAGGACGTTGGCGTACGGCACGACGGTCGCCCGGGCCACGGCGTCGTCGTTCAGGCGGCCGGGGAACTGCTGGCGGAGCCGTTGGGTGAGCGTGTGCACCTGCGCCGCGGCGCCGCGCACCGTGGCTCCCGGGGCCAACCGTGCGACCACGTTGTTGATGTACCACGTGCTGTCCGTGGCCACGGTCCGGCCGGCCGACACATGCAGGGGCACGTACACGTCGACGGGCCGGCCCGTCGAGCGGAATCGTGGCCCCAGCACACCCACGACCTGGTACGCCTCGTGGTCGTAGCCCGTGAGGCGCAGCGTGCGTCCCACCACCGACGGATCGCCCCCGAAGCGCCGCTGCCAGAACCCGTACGACAGCACGGCAACGGCCGAGCGGTCCGGCTGCCGATCTTCCGGCAGGAAAGCCCGCCCCAGCGCCGGCCGCACACCCAGCACATCGAAGAAATTCGTGCGCACGGCTGCCGCCCGAAGCTGCTCCGGCGTGCCCGACCCCAGCAGGGTCACCGACCAGCGCGAGATGCCGGCGACGCCACTCAGCGCAGGCGCATCATCGGCGTACGCGTCCACCAGCGCCTGGTTGAACGTCTGCCCCGGCGACACCGCCACCAGCCGGTCCGGCTGCGGGTACGGCAACGGCCGCAACACCACCGCGTCCAGAAGGGAGAAGATGGCGATGTTCGCCCCGATCCCCAGCGCCAGCGTGGCCACGGCCGCGGCGGTGAACCCCGGGGATTTCCTCAGACGACGAAACGCGAGCAAGGATATGTTCATCATGCAACGGGCTCGAGGATTCAGGCGACGAACGTTGGATGCAGGTCGCATGTCCGAACGTTGCAGCGGCCGTGCAGGTTTCATGCGTGCCGGCCCGGACGGCGCCGGGCCTGGAGAGCCGGCTTGCGCCGGCCCTGTCCAGGCCCGGAAAACGGCTCGCCTCGGTCTCGGCCGTGCCGAGGAGGCGGAGCGGCCCGCCTACCCCTGGTGCCGCGCGGCCACGGCCTGCTTGTGGGCCTTCGCGTTCTCCATCCACGGCTTCCGGTCGAAATAGCTCCGCGTCATCTTCACCACGACGGGTGAGAGCAGGAGCAGGGCCAGCAGGTTCGGCCAGATCAGGATGCCCAGGAAGATGTCGCCCAGGTTCCAGATTGTGGTCAGCGGCAGGACCGCGCCGACGAAGTGCATGACCACGAACGCGATCTTGTACGGGAACACGGCCTTGGGGCCGAACAGGTAGTTGGCCGAGCGGTCCCCGTAGTAACTCCACGAGATGGCCGTGGAGATGGCGAACAGCAGCACGCTGATGATCACGATGAAACGGCCCCAGCGGCCGGGCAGGCCCTTCTCGAAGCCCAGCGTCGTCAACGGCGCGCCGTTCTCCACCGCCTCGCCGTAGAGCGACGTGTACTGGTGCCCGCTGTCATCCGTGGCGATGCCCGTGGACGGCACGATGGTGCCCGTGAAGGGCTCGGTCTCCGACTCGTTCGTGAACAGCTGCGGCACCTTCACCTCGTGCCAGGCCAGGGCGCCTGTGTTGTCCGGCGTCTGCTGGATGCCGTCCTGCACGCGGATCTCGTTCGGCCGCGGCGCCTGGTGCATGCCGCCCTGCGCGTCCACGGTCACGTACGACAGGTCGCCGCCACGCAGCACGATCTCCGTCGGAAGCTTCTCCTTGTACACGCCCGTCATGATGATGACCAGGCCCGTCATGGAGCAGATCAGGATGGTGTCGATGAACGGCTCGAGCAGCGCCACGACGCCTTCGGACACCGGCTCGTCCGTCTTGGCGGCGGCGTGTGCGATGGGCGCCGAGCCCTGGCCCGCCTCGTTGGAGAACAGGCCTCGTCTGACGCCCCACATCATGGTCACCATGATGGCGCCGATACCCGTGCCGGCCACGCCGGCCGTGGGATGGAACGCCTGCGCGAAGATGAGGCCCAGCGTGGGCAGCAGCTGGGAGGCGTGCATGGCGAGGATCACCAGCGCGCCCAGCACATAGATCGCCGCCATGAACGGCGCCAGGATGCTGGTCACGCGCCCGATGCGCTGGATGCCACCCAGGATCACGGCCGCCACCACCGTGGCCGTGACGAGGCCCGTGATCCAGACGGCGATGCCGAACTCGCTCTCCATGGCGTCCGCCACGGTGTTGGCCTGGATCGCGTTGCCGGTGAGGAACGCGGTCAGGCCCAGCATGCCGGCGAAGAACACGGCCATCCACTTCCAGTTCTTGCCCAGGCCGCGCTCGATGTAGTACATGGGGCCGCCCGACACCGAGCCTTCCCAGCGCGCCGGGTCCTTGTCCGTGCCCACTTCGCGGTACTTCTGCGCCAGCGTCACCTCGGTGTACTTCGTTGCCATGCCGAGGAACGCCGTCACCCACATCCAGAACAGAGCGCCCGGTCCGCCCCAATGGATCGCCAGCGCCACACCGGCGATGTTGCCGATGCCGACGGTGGCCGACAGCGCCGTTGTCAGCGCCTGGAAGTGGGGCACGTCGCCGGGTTCCGCCGGGTCGTCGTATTTGCCCGACGTGACGGCGAACCCGTGACCAAGGCGCCGTAACTGGATGAATCCGAGGCGCAGCGTCAGGAAGATGCCGGTGCCCAGAAGCACGATGACCACGAAGGGCACCGTCTCGCCCTTCACACTGAACCCCGTATCCCAGACGAGCGTCCCCAGCTGGTTCGTGAATGCCTCGAAGTGCACGTACAGGTAATGCAGGAAGTCCATCCGCTGCCTCGCGTGGTTGCGTCGTGGTTTTTAGGCCGGAAGACCGGGTAGGATACAACACGGGCGCGTGCACGTGGTGGGCACGCCGAGACGGCCGGCGCGGCTGGGCGCCGCGCCGGCCTTCTCTCATCTGTTTTGGATCGCCTCTTCGAGCTCTCGCAGCGCCGCCTCCCAGTCCCGCTGCATGCGCATTTCCTCGGCCTCCTTCTGTTCGGCAGGCCACGCGTGACCCGTGCGGAGCTGGTAGTTGGAGTAGCAGCACTCCATCGAGTACTGGCGGGACACTTCCATGCCCGCGTTCACGAAGGCCGGTTCCGCCGCGGGAGACAGGCCCAGGCGACGTGCGATCTCGCGGTATTGGCGGCGCGCCGCCGACGTGTTCTCCGCGCTGGTCGTACGCCAGACCGCCTCGCGGCGCAACTGTTCCTGTGGAGTGAGATGATCGACGATTCTGACCATACGCCCTCCTGGCTCGAGACCGTACCGCCACCGACTCCCCTCGGGGGATGAGAAGCCGTTGTTCAACCAATGTAAACCACCGGGCAGGACGGCGGAATGATGGCCGCGATTCCCCGGAAACCGCCGGTCCGCACAGCCCGTACGGTAGTCCGACGGACGACCCGCACACAGAGGCTCCCAATGAACGACATCAGGTACGCCATCCGGCGGCTGGTGCGCAGCCCGGGCTTCACGCTGGTCGCGGTGGCGTCGCTGGCCCTGGGCATCGGCGCGAACACCGCCATCTTCAGCATCGTCAACACGCTGCTCATCCGGAACATGCCGGCGCAGCAGCCGAAGCAGCTGGTGGACGTGTTCACGAGCGAGCGCGGCGGCTACCCGTATTCCACGTTCTCGTATCCCGACTTTCGCGACCTTCGCACATCCACGTCGTCGGTCTTCCGGGATGTCGGCGCGCGGGAAGCGCAGATCTTCACGTTGGCGAAGGCGGACGGCACCAGCGAGATCCTGTGGGGCGAGCTGGTGACGGCGAACCTGTTTCCTCTGCTGGGCGTTCACGCAACGGTGGGACGCACGTTCCTGCCGGAGGAAGACTCAACCGCGGGTGCGCACCCTGTAGCGCTGATCAGCCAGGCATTCTGGAAGCGTCACTTCGGAGGCTCGCCATCCGCTGTGGGCAGCACGCTGCGGGTCAACGGGCAGGTGCTGACGGTCGTGGGGGTGATGCAGCCCGGCTTCACCGGGCAGTTCCCGGGGCTGCAGATGGACCTCTGGATCCCGTTCTCCATGGTGGCGTCGCTGAACCTGCACGATGGTGACTACCTCCAGTCCCGTGGGGATCGAAGCCTGTTCCTCACGGCCCGGCTGCGGCCCGGCGTGACGGTCCAGCGCGCCCAGACGCAGGTGTCCACGGTCGCCGCGCGCCTCGCTGCGGCGTATCCGGAGACCAACGAGGACCGCAGCATGACGTTGCTGTCGTCCAGCAAGGTGGCGTTCAACCCCATCGTGGATCGTGCGCTCGTGCCACTGGCCGCGCTGCTCATGGTCGTGGTGGGGCTGGTGCTGGCCATCGCCTGCGCCAACCTGGCCAACCTGCTGCTGGTGCGTGCGGCGAGCCGCAGCCGCGAGATTGCCACGCGCCTGGCCATCGGCGCGGGCCGGGGCCGCCTGGTGCGCCAACTCCTGACCGAGAGCGTCGTCGTTTCGCTGGTCGGCGGCCTGGCGGGTCTTGCCCTGGCCTTCGGGCTGGTCCGGCTCATCACCGGGTTCACTCCGCCCCTGCCCATTCCGGTGCACCTGGAGGTTCAACCGGACATACGGGTGCTCGTGTTCACCTTCCTGCTGTCCGCGGTCACCGGCATCCTGTTCGGCCTGGCGCCGGCGCTGCGGGCGTCCCGGCCGTCGCTGCTGCCCGCGCTGAAGGACGGCGCCGGCTCCGACCTCGGGCGTGCGCGCCGGTTCGGGTTGCGGAACGCGCTCATCGTGGGCCAGGTCGCGGTGTCCCTCCTTTTGCTGGTCACGGCCGGCCTGTTCGTGCGCAGCCTCTCGGCGGCCCGGGACATCGATCCCGGGTTCGACACGCAGCACCTGGCCATCATGTCGTTCAACCTCAGCCAGGTGGGCTACGATACCGCCCGCACGCGCGTGTTCTACGACGACCTCATGCAACGTGCGCGCTCCCTGCCCGGGGTCCGGTCCGTGGCCATGGCGGGGAGGATGCCCGTGGGACTGTCCATCCAGGTGACGTCGTTCCGGCCGGAAGGGGCGCCGGAGCCGCCCGACGGGAAGTGGCCGGAATACGATTACACGCGCATCGACCCGGGCTACTTCGAGACCATGGGCGTACCCATTGTCCGGGGCCGCAACTTCACGGCGGAGGATGGCCGGAGCGGGCACGACGTGGCCATCATCAGCGAAGCCGCGGCGCGCCGGTTCTGGCCGGGCGGGGCCCCCATCGGCAAACGGCTGCGGCGCAACGACAAGGGGCCGTGGCTGGAAGTCGTCGGCGTGGCGGCCGACACCAAGGTGCGCACGCTGGGGGAGAAGCCGAGGCCGTACGTCTACGTGCCGTTCGGAGACCATGACCGTGATTTCGCCAGCATCATCGTGGCCGCCACGGGTGATCCCGCCCGCCTGCTGCCGGTGCTGCGCTCCGAGGTGCAGGCCATGGACCCGGCGGTCACACCGTTCCAGGAAAACACAATCCAGAGCCAGCTTGCCATCATGCTCTATCCGGCACACCTGGGCGCCATCCTGCTGGCGGCGTTCGGTGCCCTGGCCCTTCTGCTGGCCGTGACCGGGCTCTACGGCGTGGTGAGTTACGCCGCGGCCCGGCGCACCCGGGAGGTGGGCATCCGCATGGCGCTGGGCGCCCGGCCCCGCGATGTCACTGGCATGGTCGTCCGCGACGGCGCCGTGCTGGTGGCGGTGGGAATCGTGTTGGGCCTCGGCATCGCCTTCGCCGCCACCCGCCTGTTGGGCCGCTACCTGTACGGTATCGGCGCCACGGACGCGGTCACCTTCGTCACGATTCCCGGCATCCTCGCCGGGGTCGCCCTGCTGGCCAGCTACCTGCCGGCCCGGCGTGCGGCGAAGGTGGATCCCATGACGGCGCTGCGTTACGAGTAGCCGCGGCCCGCTGGGAGGGCGCCGGCGCCTGGAATGGGCGCCGGTGCCCCGGACCGGTGCCGGCTGCATCGGTCGTCCCGCCGCGCCGGAGGCAGTCCACAGGGGCGTCTTGCAGACCGTCGGCCGGCTTGCCACGTTTGCGCGGAGCTCCGGCTCCACAGACTCCCCGAACCCCGACAATATCGATGCCCGAACGCTGCACGTGGCCCGGCACGCTGCCCATCTACGTCGCGTACCACGACGAGGAGTGGGGCGTGCCCGTGCACGATGACCGCCTGCTCTTCCAGCACCTGCTCCTGGATGGCGCGCAGGCCGGACTCAGCTGGCTCACCATCCTGAAGCGGCGGGAAAACTACCGACGGGCCTTCGACGACTTCGATCCGGAGAAGATGGCCCGCTACGGCGAGGCGAAGGTCCGGGCATTGCTCCAGGACGACGGCATCATCCGCAACCGCCTGAAGGTCCATGCGTTCATCGCCAACGCCCGCGCCTTCCTGGACCTCCAGCAGGAGCTCGGCAGCTTCAGCGATTTCCTGTGGTCTTTCGTGGGCGGCAATCCGATCCAGAACGCGTGGAGCGAGCTGTCCCAGCTGCCGGCCGAGACCGACGAGTCCCGCGCCATGAGCAAGGCACTCAAGGCCCGCGGCTTCAAGTTCGTCGGGCCCACCATCTGCTACGCATTCATGCAGGCGACGGGCTTCGTGAACGACCACATCGTGTCCTGCTTCCGCCACGACGAGCTGCGGTCCGCGGCGGAGAAGGGGAAGGGGAGGCGGCGATGACGGCGGAAGGGGACCTGGAATACCGCCTCCACGTTCCCGACGGGGTCGCCGACGGCCTGCCCGTCGTGGTGCTCCTGCATGGCCGCGGCTCCGACGAAACGAGCCTGCTGGGTCTGGCTCCGCGCCTGGCCGGGGCCATCGTGGTGGCGCCGCGTGCGCCGTTCGAGGCGGAGCCCTGGGGGTACGGACCCGGCTGGGCCTGGTATCGCTACCTGGGCGGGACACGGCCGGAGCAGGCGGGCTTCGACGAGAGCCTGGCGCGGCTGGACTCGTTCCTGGCGACGTTGCCGGCCGCGCTGCCGGTGGTGCCGGGCGAGCTGGTGCTGGGCGGCTTCTCGCAGGGCGGCACGGTCAGCCTCGCCTACGCCCTTACGCGCCCCGGCACGGTCCGCCGTGTGATCAACATGAGCGGGTTCGTGCCGGACCACCCCGCGGTGACGGTGACGCCCGCGACGGTGGCGGGCACGCGTTTCTTCTGGGGGCACGGAACGGACGATCCGCAGATTCCGTTCGCCTTCGCGGAAGAGGGCCGCGGCGCCCTGGAGGCAGCCGGCGCGGATCTGCGCCGGGGAGACTACCATACCGGCCACCGCATCACGGCCGATGAGCTGCGGGACATTCAGGACTGGCTCAGGCCGTGACGCTCAGCACCGACTGGATCTTCGTCACCAGCATGTCCACGGCCACCTTGTTGCGGCCGCCCCGGGGCAGGATGATGTCCGCGTAGCGCTTGCTGGGCTCCACGAACTCCAGGTGCATGGGCCGCACCGTGCTGGTGTACTGCTGGATGACCGATTCCAGCGAGCGGCCGCGCTGGTGGATGTCGCGCTGGAGCCGCCGGATGAAGCGCACGTCGGCATCGGTGTCCACGAACACCTTCACATCCATCAGGCCCCTCAGCTCCGGGTGCCAGAGGATCAGGATGCCATCCACGATGATGACGGTACGCGGCTCCGCCCGCTCCGTCTCCCCGAGGCGCAGGTGCTGGGAGAAGTCGTACACGGGCACGTTCACGGCCTCGCCCCCGCGCAGGCTGCGCAGGTGCTCCACCAACAGCCCGGTCTCCAGCGAATCGGGGTGGTCGTAGTTGATGACAGCCCGCTGCTCGAACGGCAGGTGCGCGTTGTCGGCGTAATACGAATCGTGGTGGATCACCGTGACGTCGTCCGTGCCGATGCCCCGGCAGATCTCCTGGACGACCGTCGTCTTGCCGGAGCCGCTGCCGCCGGCCACGCCGATGACGATGGACACTATTCGGCGGCCCTGCCGTTCCGTGCGCTCATCCGGCCGATGAGCAGGCCCAGCGGCAGAGCCAGCGCGGCCGCACCCACCGCGGCTCCCGCCGCCGCGACGCGAGGCGCCACCGCGTGTTTCAGGTCCCAGCGCAGCTTCAACAGCCGCCCCGCCGCACGCGGATGCCGCAGCGCGAACATCGTCCGCGGCGCTTTCGCGTACGCGTACGTCTTCATCAATGATCCGATCATGTGATTCCCTCCAGATGGTCGAGAACGTTCCCGGCCTGGAGACAATCTAGCGCAATCCCCATGCGTGGCGCACGAAACCACCGGACTCCGGGGCCCGTAGAGCGGGGGGAACCGCAAAGGAGGATCGACATGAAGAGTGAGCTCCTCGGAATGATCCTGCTGGCCGGAACGGCCGCATGGGCCTTCGCTGCCACATCCGACCACGGCGGCGGCCGCCCCGTCCAGGACCGGTGCCGGCACAGCCGCGAGATCACGGTGACCATGGACGCGCGAGACCTGCAGCGGCTGGTCCTGAACGCGCGTGCCGGCTCCCTCCAGGTCAGGGGCGGCGACGGCTCCACAATCCGGGCCCACGGCACCGTCTGCGCATCCGACGCGGACCTCGCCAGTGCCGCTGCGCTGCACTCCGATCACGGCCAGGGCGTGGGCCGCCTGGACGTGGACCTGCCCGCCACCCGAGGGCGCGAGTACGCGCGCATGGACCTGGTCGTCGAGATGCCTCGCGGCCTGGCCCTCCGCCTCGACGACTCCAGCGGAGGCCTGTCCGTCGAGGATGTGGCGGCCGCCACCGTGAGCGACAACTCCGGCGACCTGCGCATCACCCGGGTCGCCGGCGACGTGGACGTGGACGACGGCTCCGGCGACATCCAGATCACGGACATCACCGGCAACGTGCGCGTCCGCGACAATTCGGGCGACATGCACATCCGCCAGGTGCACGGCAACGTGACCATCCCGGATGACGGGTCGGGCGACATCCGGATCGCAGGCGTGGACCGCGATGTCACGGTCCAGAGCGACGGCTCGGGCGACATCGTGGTTGCCGGCGTAGGCGGCAACTTCACCGTGGACCACGACGGCAGCGGCGACATCCGCTACCGCGACGTGCAGGGGCAGGTGAGCATTCCGCGGAACAAGCGCCGCCCGTAGGACAACGCTCTCCGTTGCGCGGCCGCGGCCGTCGCGGCGGCCGCGCGTGGGTCCGAGCGGAGCCCGCGGCTGCAACGGGGTTCCGCGCGGACCGCGGGCGTGCGCCTAGCTCGCTTCGTACGCGCTTCGCAGGAGCAGCCAGGACACGGCCAGTCCGGCTGCGATCCACACCACCCCCCATACGATCGTCGGCACACCGGTGAGCTGCGCCAGCATGGACGCGTCCGAATGGAGGTACGGGCGGTCGAGGACGTCGCTCTTGATGTCCAGCAGCGCATAGAGGCAGCTTGTCAGGCCGAGGGCGTTCAACAGCATCACGTGCGCGCCGCGGGGAAGGCCGCGGGCCGCGATGAGGCCCGCGCCGAACAGCGCGCCGAACAGGATGCCGAACGTGTTGCGCACGTAGAACGCTGTCAGGAGCAGGAGGCCCACACCCAGGATTGTGGTGACGGTGCGCGGCGCTGGCCGGCGCGCCCGGGCGGCCAGCACCAGCACGGCGCCCCAGCCCAGGCTGCCCAGGTAGCCCGCGGACAGGGTCAGGAACGCGTTGCCGCCCGGGCACTGGCAAAAACCACCCTGGTCGGGCGTGATCACGATGCGCTGGATGGTGCCGCCCGTGGCCAGGGCCATGAGCCCGTGGCTGACCTCGTGGGCCAGTACCACGAACAGCTTCAGGGGGTAGATCAGCGGCGTGTACCACAGGAACCACAGCGCCACGAAGTACACTGCGAAACCCGCCAGGAACAACGCCTTCCGTTTCGTCCGTGCTTTCATGCCCATGAAGTTAGCCGGGGAGATGACCCGTTGCTACCCACCGACCGTGCTCGATCGGCCCAAGCGCACTACGCGGAATCGACACGACGGTTTCAGCGGACGACTCCCGCCCGCCGCCTCGCGGGCCCCGGCGCGGCCCTGCCTCCTGACCCGCGCCCGGAGCGACGATTCTGGCCGCCGGCTCGGCCTGTTCCTGTTGTTCGCCGGCTTCCATTGAGCGAAACCGGCCGGCGCCCGAGGGCGCCGGCCGGCCTGAGCGCGGCACGGTGGATTTGCGCTCAACTGCGGCCGGGCCAGGCGCCCAGCAGCTCCAGCACCGCATCGATGTCCGCTTCCGTGTGGTCCGCGTTGATCTGGCAGCGGATCTCCTCGTCGCCCCGCGGCACCACCGGGTAGGCCAGGCCGGTCACCAGCACGCCGTGGTCGTACAGATAGCGGACCAGGTCACGCGTCTTGCCCGTGTCCCGGATCATGAGCGGCACGACAGGGTGCTCGCCCGGGATGACCTCATAGCCCAGCTTCACCAGGCCCTGCTCGTAGCGCTTGGTGAGGGCGCGCAGGTTGTCCAGCAACGCGCGGCCGGCCGGTCCGTCCAGGATCTCCACCGACTTGAGCGCCGCCTGCGCCTCGCCCGGCGTGATGGGGTTCGAGTAGATGTAGAACGGCGCCGTCTCCCGCAGGAACGACACGATGGCCTTGCTGGACGTCACGTAGCCGCCGTTCACGCCCAGGGCCTTGCCCAGCGTCGCCACCAGCACGTCGACCTGGCCGCCCGTGTACTCCTCCGTGCCCCGGCCCGTCTGCCCGAACGCGCCCACCCCATGAGAGTCATCCGCCACCACCACGACGTTCTCCGGGTAGGCGTCGTCGTGCCGCCGGGCGATGTCCATGATCTCGTCCAGCGGCGCGTGGTCGCCCCGCATGCTGAAGATGCCGTCGGTGATGACCACGGCCCGCTTCGCCTGGCCCGCGTGCTTGGACAGCGCCTGGTCGAGACCGTCCATGTCCAGGTGCTTGTACACGTCCTTGTCCTTCGGCCGCGAAAGACGGATCGCGTTGATGATGCAGTTGTGGTTCAGCTCATCGCTGATCACCACGGTGTCGCCCGTCACCAGCGGCGTGATGATGCCCATGACGGTGGCATAGGCCGAGCTGAAGGCCATAGCCGCTTCCCGGCCGTGGAACGCCGCCAGGCGCTTCTCCAGCTCCACGTGCGGCGCGTACGTGCCGCTGATGAAGCGCACCGCGCCCGGGCCCGCACCGTACGTCCGGCTGCCGTGCTCCTCCGCCTCGATGATCTCCGGCCGCAGCCCCATGCCCAGGTACGAGTTGGAGTTCAGCCGGATGAACTCCCGCCCCCCCTCGCCCGCCAGACGGAAGCGCGGGCCTTTCCCGCTCGCCGGATCCGGCGGCGTCGCCGCCACCACCACCGTTTCCGCGCCCTTGGACGTGCCCGCCTCCTCGAGGGCGGCGACGGCTTTCTTCAGGTCCGGCGTGATCTTGTTCAGGGGCATCGTATTCTATCTCCGTGCTTGGCTATTCGATCGGCGATCGACGGTCGTCGGTCATGAAGCCGCCGTCGGGGCGCCCAGACGCTCCCCCAAGCGGGATAGCATATCCTCCACCATGGCCTCGAGACCGTACTGCGGTTTCCACCCCCACTCTTCGCGCGCCGCCGTGTCATCGATGGCGCGGGGCCACGACTCGGCGATGGCCTGGCGCTTTGGATCGACGTCGTAGTGGATCCGGAAGTCGGGCCTGTGCTTGCGGATCTCCGCGGCCAGGCGGTCCGGCGTGAGCTGCATGGCCGTCACGTTGAATGCGTTCCGATGCCGCAGCGAGGCGGGCGTCTCCATCAACTCGATGGCGGCGCGCAGCGCGTCGGGCATGTACATCATGTCCAGCTGCGTGTCCGCCTCCAGGAAGCACGTGTACTCGCCTTGCCGGATGGCGTGGTAGAAGATGTCCACCGCGTAGTCCGTGGTGCCGCCGCCCGGGGGGGCCACGTAGGAGATCAGGCCCGGGTAGCGCACCCCGCGCACGTCCAGGCCGTACCTGTGGTGGTAGTAGTCGCACAGGAGCTCGCCCGCGACCTTCGTCACGCCGTACATGGTGTTGGGCCGCTGGATCGTGTCCTGGGGCGCTTCCGGCGGCGTGCCGGGACCGAACGCCGCGATGGAGCTGGGCACGAACACGGCGCAGCCGTTGGCGCGCGCGGCCTCCAGCACGTTGTGCAGCCCGTCCATGTTCACGTGGTAGGCCGCCTGGGGATCATCTTCCGCCGTCGCCGAAAGGATCGCGGCCAGGTGGAAGATGGTGTCCACCTCGTGCTCCGACACGCAGCGCGCCACCGCTTCCGGACGCGTGACGTCCAGCGTGATGAACGGACCCCCGTCCTCCAGGCTGGGATCGCCCGTGCGGATGTCCGACGCCGCAACCACGGCGTCCGAATATTTCTCGCGCAGAGCCTGGACCAGCTCGGTTCCGATCTGACCCGCCGCGCCCGTGACCAGGACCCGTTCCATGAGGGAGCTCCGTGATGCAGAGTCCGAATTCACTCGTTCGCGTACCGCGGGTGATCGTACCCGCCGGGACGGTGCCGGTCAAGGAACGTGCGGCGTTCCCGGGGGCTTGTGCGGGCGGGGTCGGATTTCTTACCTTGGGCGCATGATTCACCTGAGCTACGCCGGCAAGGTCTATTCGTACGCGACCCGGGACACGGGCCGCGGCCGGAGACGTTTGCGCACGTAAGGCGTGGCGAATCTCGGTGAGCGGGCGGCCCGTGCAGATGCGCGGGCCGTTTTTTTTCATCCTGGAGCGCAGCGGGGCGAAAGGAAGGCGGGTGTCATGATCATCGTGATGCGGCCGGACGTGACGGACGCACAGCTGGACCATGTTCGGGAACGCGTGGAAGCGGCAGGCATGCGCACGCACACGTCGCGGGGGCAGCAGCGGGTCATCGTGGGCTGCATCGGCGACGACGCGTTGCTCGAGGACGTGCCGCTGTTGAGCCTGCCGGGCGTGGAGTCGGTGACTCCGGTGCTGAAGCCGTACAAGCTGGCGGCCCGGGAGTTCGCGGCGGAGCGGACGATCGTGCAGATCGGGGACGCGTCGGACACGGTGGTGGGCGGTGCCGAGCTGACGGTGATCGCCGGCCCGTGCGCGGTGGAAGGCGAGTCGATGCTGCGGCAAACGGCCCACCGGGTGCGGGCGGCGGGCGCGCGCATGCTGCGGGGCGGGGCGTTCAAGCCACGGACGTCGCCGTACGCCTTCCGCGGGCTGGGCGAGCATGCGCTGGAGTTGCTCGCGGACGTTCGTGCGGAGACGGGCCTGCCCGTGGTGACGGAGGTCATGGACACGCGCCAGGTCGATCTGGTGGCCGGGTACGCGGACGTTCTTCAGGTCGGGGCGCGGAATATGCAGAACTTCTCGTTGCTTTCCGAGTTGGGCCGTTTACAGCGTCCAGTGCTGTTGAAGCGAGGCCTCTCGGCGACGGTGCGGGAGTTGCTGATGGCTGCCGAATACGTGATGGAGCAGGGCAACCGCGACGTGATTCTATGCGAGCGCGGCATTCGCACCTTCGAGACATCGACACGCAATACCCTGGACATCGGAGCGATTCCGGTCCTGAAGGCCGAGACACACCTGCCGGTGATCGTGGACCCGAGCCACGCTGCCGGGCGATCCGAACTGGTCGCGCCGTTGGCGTTTGCCGCCGTGGCGGCAGGTGCCGACGGTCTCATGGTGGAGGTGCATCCGCGCCCGGAAGATGCCCTTTCGGACGGGGACCAGTCGTTGGACCCCGACGCATTCGACGGACTGATGGACCGGCTCGCGGCGTTTGCCGTCGCGGCGGGTCGGACGCAGGCCGTCCGTGCATCGGGGGGCGCGGCGCAGACCGCGGCTGCGTGAAACATGGGGTCGAAGCGGGAGGGAGACGTTGCATGGCTGACGGAACTACGGGCGGAGATCGAGGCGATCGACCGGTCGATCGTCGAGCAGCTGGCCGCGCGCGTCGAGCGGGCGCGCGCCGTGGGCCGGGCGAAGCGTCAGGCGGGGTTGCCGACGCTGGATCCGCGGCGGGAAGCGGCAGTGGTACGCCGCGCCGCCGACCTGGGTCGGGCGGCGGGTCT
>CAZUFP010000049.1:0-30492 GCA_964619835.1 uncultured Gemmatimonadaceae bacterium
GCACCGGCATGCGCACGCCGATGTGGTAGACCACCAGGTCCATCGGCAGCCGCTGTGGTGGCTGCAGATCGACGTAGACCCCGCTTCCCACCGAGATCGACCCGGCGGGTGGCCTCGGCATGTTTGACGGCCAGGGCAGAGCGTAGACTTCGGTGACGTCGTAGAAAGCGAACACGACGTCGCTCGTGCGGAGGAATCGCACCGACCCGTCACGGTAGTACCGGATCCCGACATCGATGCTCATGCGCGCGCCGTGCATGGGTGGCAGCGCGATGGTCGCGCCGCAGCCCGCGCTCCAGATCGTTTGGATTTGGCCGAACTTTTCGATTCTGGCCGCGCCGCTATCCGCGCGCATCAGGGCTGAGGAAGCCCCGAAGTAGCGCAATTGCACGGCACCGGTCACCCAGGGCTGGACCGGACCCACGGCCACTGTCAGCTGTGGCCCGATGCCGGCGTGTGCGATGGTGCTCGATGTGACCAGATCGACGTACACGTCGGGTGGGGTAGAGAGGTCAGGGGCGTAGGGAGGGCGCGACGAAGGAGAGTATACGCGTACATGACGGTTCGTCTGCCCGTAACGCAGGAACCCCAGGTCCGCCCGAAGCCCGAGCCAGGGAACGTGCGGCAATGGCAGAGTAAACGACGCATTCAAACCCCAGTTGCCGCCCTCGTAGTCCGCGAACAGACCGCGGGTTTGCGCCACCTGCGTCGTCAGGCCGACATAGCCGAGGGGCGTCCGGGCCTGAGCGGAAACGTCCTGCGGAACCAGTGTGGCGGGTACAACAAACAGCAGCACGGTCGGCCAGCGAACGGCGCGCACGGCGCCTCCTTCGTGTCTCCTACGGCGATCGGTCGGGGCTCGCCTCCCGCGGCCCGGCCATGGTGTGCAGGAGCCAGCCGTCCGGGTCCACCGTCACCGCCGTGGGCTCCGTCGGCAGCGTGAAGCGCAGCGTGGTCTGCCGGCCTTCCAGCCAGCCCGACCGCCGCACGACGCCGGCCGGCGTGGTGAATGCGAACGTCACCGGCGCGCGGAACGCCGGCCAGCTCGCGGGCTGCACCTGCACCACCTTCACCACGACAACGCTCGAGTCGGCGTCCCACTGACGGCTCACCTGGAGCTGCGGGTAGCCCGGCTCGTAGACCCACTGCTGGAAGAACCACTTCAGGTCCTTGCCGGACGCCTGCTCCAGCGCGTGCCGCAGGTCCGCCGTGGTGGCGGTGCCGTAGCGGTGCGCATCGTAGTAGTGGCGGAGTCCGTCGAAGAACACGCTGTCGCCCACCATGCCGCGCAGCATGTGCAGCACCCAGGCGCCCTTCTCGTAGCTGTTGGCGTTCAGCAGCCAGAACAGGTTCTCGCCCGGCTTCAGCGGCCCCACGATGGGCCGGCCCACCACATCGGAGTGCAGGTACTGCTGCTTCGCCCGCTCCACGCAGCGCTGGAACGCCGCTTCGCCGTCCGCATGCCGGGCGTAGAGGCAGGCGAAGTAGGTGGCGAAGCCCTCCGACAGCCACAGCTCCTGCCAGTCCTTCTCCGTGACGCCGTCGCCGAACCACTGGTGCGCCGTCTCGTGGGCCACCGTGTTGCCGATGTCCCGGTGCGCCTCCATGGCCCGCTGGTCGTAGAAGATGGCGCCCACGTTCTCCATGCCGCCGAACCGTGTGGCGGACTCCACGTGGGCCAGCTTCTCATACGCGTACGGCGCGATCAGGCTCGTGTAGTACGCGACGATGTCGCCCGCATCCTTGAAGGCGACGGCGGCGTAGGCGCTGTCGTCCGGGTACACCCAGTACTCCACCGGGACACAGCCGTCGGGGCGGAGCGGCGTGACGCCGCCCTTCGCGCACGGCGTCACCGTACCGATGGCGAAGTCGGTGGCCCCGATGACCATGGTGTAGACCGGAATGGGCACGTCCAGGCGCCAGTGCCAGACGCCGTCCGCAGGCGCCGTGGCGTCCGGCGCGACCTTCTCGCCCGCAGAATCCACCCGCTCGCCGTTGGCCACCACCTCCCAGCCCTTCGGCGCCCGCACGGTGAAGCGGACCGTCGCCTTGTCCGAGGGATGGTCGAACGACGGGAACCAGAAGCGGGCCCGGTTCGGCCAGTTGTCGGCGAACACCGAGCGGTGGCCCTCGGCGTTGGTGCCGATGATCAGCCCATCATCCGGCGTGCCCTCATAGGCCACGACGACGCGGAGCGTGTCGCCGGCCCGCGCACCCGCGGGCACGGGCACATACAGGCGGCCGTCTGCCTGCCGGAAGGCGGAGCGTGAGAGCCCCACCGCTCGCCGGTCGTGCCCACCCATGGCCCCCCCGCCGGCCCGGCCCACCATCACCGAGTCCACCGCCAGGCCGGTGAGGTCCAGCGCCATCGTGTCCGCGGGCTGGCGGAGCGCAATATCGATGGCCGTCGTGGCGCGGATGTGTGTCCCCTGCGCCGGCAGCGTGATGTCGATGGCGTAGTGCAGCGCGTCGAACGCCGGCGAGTAGGCGCCGGGCGCCGGCGGCTGGCCCGCCGGGATGGGTGCCGGCTCCTGTTGCGCCCGCGCGGCAACCGGTGGCATCAGAACCGCGACGCCGACCAGCACGGCGAACGGGCGGCCCAGGCGATGTCGTGTCATGCGTCTTCCGTCTCCGGGTACGAACGGACGACCCCGTCCCGCTCCAGGGCGGCAATGGCGGGACCGTCGTACCCGAGCTCCCGCAGGATCTCGTGTGTGTGCTCACCGCATCGCGGCGGCGCCCGCTCCGGCTCCGTCCGCCGGCCGTCCCACTCCAACGGCAGGGCCAGGCTGGCGAAATCCGGGATGCCCGGGTGCGGCACGCGCTGCACCATGCCCGACGCGCGCGTCTGTTCCGCTTCGGCCACCGCATCCATGCCCAGGATCGGCGCGCAGGGTACGCCCGCTTCCCGCAATTTCGACTCCAGCGCAGCGGTGGGCAGCCGCCGGGTCGCCGCCGCGATGCGCTCCACCAGCGCCGCACGGTTTGCCACACGCGAAGGGTTGTCGGCGAACCGGTCGTCCGCCAGCAGCTCCGGCAGCGCCAGCGCATCGCACAGCCGGCGGAACAGCCCGTCGTTCGCCGCCGCGATCATCAGCTCGCCGTCCGCCGTGGGGAACGCCTCGTACGGCGCGATGAGCGGAAAGGCCGTGCCCGACGGCGCCGCCACCGCGCCCGTCGCCATGTAGTTCATCAGGTGGTACGCGTTCCAGGCCAGCGTCGTCTCGTACAACGACGTCACCACGTGCTCGCCCCGGCCCGTGCGACGGCGCCGCTCCAGCGCCGCCAGGACCCCGATGGCACCCCACATGCCCGTGCCCATGTCCACCACCGAGCTGCCCACCCGCGACGGCCGGCCCGGCGGGCCCGTCACCGACACCAGCCCGGCGTGCGCCTGCATCAGCGGGTCGTAGCCCGGAAGGTCACGCAGCGGGCCCCGGGCACCGTACGCCGTCACCGAGCAGTAGATGGCCCGCGGGTTCAATGCGGCGACGTCGTCGTAGCCGAACCCCAGCGACTCCGCCACACCGGACCGGAACGACTGCACGAACACGTCCGCACCCTGCACCAGCCGCCGCACCACTTCCCGCCCCGCCTCCGTCTTCAGGTCCGCCGCCAGGCTCCGCTTGCCCCGGTTGCCCGACATGAAGATGGGGCTCTCGCCATTCCAGAACGGCGGGCCCCAGGCACGCGCAGGATCCCCCCCGGGCGCTTCCACCTTCACCACGTCCGCGCCCAGCTCCGCCAGGATGTACGTGCAGAACGGTCCGGCAAGGTTCTGCGACAGGTCCACGACCCGGATGTCGTCCAGTGCGCTCACGCCGCGAATAGTCGCCGCATGACGCGCCTCGTGCAACGGCCCCGGCTCGACCCGCCGGAACGCCAGAACGCTCCGCCTACCCCGCCACCATTCTCCCGCTCACGGCCGGCCCGTCACGACGGGCGACCCATGACGGGAAATCCCCGACACGTTGCCCGGCAATTCCCCTCGACCTCGAATCCGTTCCGATTCGTCCATTCCCCCACAGACAACAGGTCTTGGACCTCCCATTGTGAAAATTAGTGCAATCACATTGCACGTTCCCCAAGACAAGGAGTCCCCCGTGGGAATGCGTATCAGCATGATCGGGGTTGGACTGATCCTCCTCCTCGCCGTGACAGCAACCGATGCGGAAGCAATTCCGGCGTTCGCGCGCAAATACCACGTCTCCTGTTCTCTGTGCCATGGCCCGGTGCCGCGCCTGACGGCGTTCGGCGAGACGTTTGCGGCGAACGGATTCGAGTTCCAGCCGGGTGAGACGCCGCGTGACACGATCCAGACGGGCGACCCGTTGCTCCGGTTGCAGTCGCGTTTGCCGCTGGCGATGCGGTTCGACGGATACATGGCGGGCTGGACGAAAGCCCCGCAGGACGGCACGTCGTTCGACCTGGAAACGCCGTGGGGCATCAAACTGCTGACGGGCGGTCAGATCACGAACCGGGTCAGCTACTACATGTACTTCTTCCTGTTCGAGCGGGGCGAGGTGGCGGGGCTGGAGGATGCGTTCCTCCAGTTCACGGACCTGTTCAGCTCGGGCGTGTCGGTGATTGCGGGCCAGTTCCAGGTATCGGACCCGCTATTCAAGCGAGAGCTGCGTCTCGAGTTCGAGGACTACGCGCCGTACAGGGTTCGCGTGGGCGAATCGAGCGTGGACCTGACGTACGAGCGCGGCCTGATGGCCATGACGTCCCCGTGGAGCGATGGCGACCTGGTCCTGGGTGTGGCGAACGGCCGGGGTCTGGCCGGCACCGACGCGGTCAAGCAGTACGACACGGACAACGGCAAGACGGTATTCGCCCGGCTATCGCAGTCGCTGGGCCCGCTGCGTATTGGCGGGTTCGGCTATTTCGACAGCCAGGAAGGGTCGGGCATCACCAACGAGACGGTCATCTGGGGCCCGGACCTGACGCTGGGGCTGGGGAACATGGGTGAGGTCAACGTAGAACTGCTCCGGCGCACGGACTCGAACCCGGCGTTCCAGGTGTTTGCGCCGGGGGAGCACGCCAAGACGGACATGGGATTCGTCGAGCTGGTGCTGTGGCCGCAGGGGCAGGCGGGCCGCCTATTCTGGACGGCGTTGTACAATCACATCGAGGCAAAGAACGGCACGCCGTTCACGATCCGGATGGGTGAGATCGCGCCGTTGTTGAAGTACGACTTCCTGGCGGGCGGGGTCCACTACCTGGTCGCCCGCAACCTGCGGTTCATGACGGAATTGGGTTGGGACATGCACGAGAGCGCGGGGCGTCTCACGCTGGGCCTGGTGACGGCGTTCTAGTTCCGGAGTCCTGCCGCGCGCCGGTTCAGCGGTTCGTATCGGCGCGCGGCAGGGTGAAGTAGAAGGTGGTGCCCCGGCCCGGCTCGCTGGAGAACCCGATCTCTCCGCCGTGCACCTCGACGATGCGTCGGGCGATGGCGAGTCCCAGGCCGGTGCCCCGCCGATCCGCTTTGTCCCCCTGCCAGAACCGCTCGAAGACCACGTCCGCGTCCTCCGCCCGGATACCGGGGCCGTCGTCGGTGACGGAGATACGCACGGCGCTGTCCAGGGTCTCGGCCCGGATGGTGACGTGCCCCGCGTCCGGCGTGAACTTGATGGCGTTGCCCACCAGGTTGGTCAGCACCTGAATGAAGCGGGCACGATCCACCAACACGGGTGGCGTGTCTTCCGCCACGTCCACCGCCAGCTCCTGGTCCCGGTCGGCGGCCAGCGGGCGGAGCATGGCCAAGGCCTCTTCCACGAGCCGGTCCAGGGCTTCGGGCGCGGGCGCGATCCGCAGGCTGCCGTTCTCCAGCTGGGCCACGTCGAGGAGATCCTGGATGTAGTGGTGCATCCACTGGCCGGCGAGGCGCATGCCGTCCAGGTAACGGGCCTGGGCGCCTTCCGCTTCGGGGCTCAACCGGTGGAGCAGGCTCGTGTAGGAGAGGATGGCGCTGAGGGAGTTGCGCAGGTCGTGGGAGACGACGGCCAGCAGCTCGTCCCGGGCGTTGGTGGCCCGGGTCAGCTCCTCGGCCCGGTCCTGCAGTTCGCCGATGAGGCCCGCACGGTCCAGCGTGATGGCGATCTGGTCCGAGATGATCTTCATGAGGGCGAGCTCGTCGGGCTCGAAGGCGGGCCGCCGCCGCGTACCCAGCCCCAGCGTGCCCACCAGGCGGCCGTGGGCCATGAGCGGATGGCAGGCGTAAGCGGTCATGCCCATGTCCTGCAGATCCGCCACCAGCGGATCATCGGACTCGGCGACATGCTCCGCCACGACCCGGCCCATGATCTCGGCCGCGCGGCCGGACACCGCCTCGCCGAACGCCAGCCATTCCCACTCCTGGGCCGTCGCGTCGTCGACGCCCGCCCAGGAATCGAGGCGCAGGCGGGGCCGTCCGTCCACGTCCTCCACCAGGTAGTTGAAGTAGACCTCCAGGCCCAGCTCGGCCGACAGGCGCCGGAACAGGCTGCGCACCAGGTCCCGGGGGTTCTCGCTCGTCAACAGCCGGTTGGCCGTGTCGGACAACAGGTTCAGGCGCGCGTTCGTCCGTTCCAGCTGGCTGCGGACCCGCTCCAGCTCCCGGAGGTCGCGGCGCGCGTTCTCGAACAGGCGGGCGTTGTCCACGGCCACCGCGGCGCGGTCCGCCAACCGCTCCGCCAGCACCAGGTCCTCCGGGGTGTAACGCGGCGACCCCTCTCCGCGGACCAGGCTGAAGGCCCCCAGCACTTCCCCCCGGACCATCAACGGCACCACCATGGCGGAGGCCGTGCCCAGCTCCCGAAGGATGCGCGCGTGATCCCCGTCACGGGTCGACTCGGCCAGCAGGTCATCGTCGATGTGGGAGTACAGCACCGGCTCGCCCGTACGGATGACCCGGTAGGCACCTTCCGGCACATCGGGGTTCGGCGGGTAGCGTTCGCGCAGGCGCCGCGTGAGCGACGCCACGCCCGGGTCGTGGTGGATGATCTCCGCCGTGGCGATCTCGCCGTCCTCCACCACGTGCACCATGCACCAGTCGGCAAGCTGGGGCACGGCAAGATAGGCGACGGTCTTCAGCGCCTGGCGGTGATCCAGCGTGGATGCCAGCAGGCGGCCCGCTTCCGAGAGGAAACGGTGGGCATCCTCCGCCCGGCGCATCTCGGTGAGATCGATGTGCAGGCAGGACCAGAGCAGCGGCTCCGTGGCGACCAGGGCGGGTTCCACGAGCACGGGCAGGCGTGTCCCGTCGCTGCGGATCAGCTCCTTTTCGTAGGGTGCGCAACGGCCCGTCGTGAAAGCGGCGTGCAGCGCGCGCTCGTCCAGCAGCCGGTGTTCCGGCGGGGTCATGTCGTAGAGCCGCAGCGCCCCCGATTCCAGCTCCGCCCGGTCGCGCCGAACCATGGCGAGGAACCGGTCGTTGGCTTCGACGATGCGATCCCCGTCCGAAACCATGACGCCCACAAGCTCTGACGCCGCCAAGAGCCCGAGGGGCGACCCGTCTGCCGGTTCACGCCGGTCCGTGAGAGCTTCGGTCATTGGAACGCCGACTGCGGGGAACAGCCCGAGACACAAACGCACCGCCCCCGGGAGGCGGTGCGGTCACATCCTCCATTTCAAGATGTGGCACGCTCTGGACCTGCACAAGCGTTCTGCCGCCCGGGCGGCACGTGCCGGAGCCCGGCACCGTTCACGACGCCGTTCGGCCCACCGCCTTGCCCGGCGCTCGTGTCGCGGCCTATTCTGCCCCCGCGCCGCGGCGGTTCCGCCGCATCACGGATCACGATCGTCGTTGACCCCGGAGCCCGATGGACCTCTTCGCCATCATCGCCCTCCTCATCACGTTCACCGCGGTGCTCGGCTGGATCAACGAGCGATACCTGCGGCTGCCCACGGCCATCGGCGTGACCATCGGCGGGCTGGTCACCTCGCTGGTGCTCATCGCGAGCACCCAGCTCGGCCTGGGCGGCGAGTCCTGGGCGACGACGGTGCTGACGCGCATCAACTTCGACCAGCTGCTCATGCACGGCATGCTCAGCTTCCTGTTGTTCGCCGGCGCGCTGCACATCAACCTGAACGACCTCTGGGAGCACCGCAGGCCCATCCTCACGCTGGCCACCCTGGGCGTGGTCATCTCCACCGTGATCGTGGGCGTGTCCATCTACCTGCTGCTGGGCGCCCTCGGGCTGCACCTGCCGCTGGTGCAGGCGTTCCTCTTCGGCGCTCTCATCTCGCCCACCGACCCGGTGGCCGTGCTGGCGATCCTGAAGCGGGCCAACACGCCCCGCAGTCTCGAGGTCCAGATCTCGGGCGAGTCGCTCTTCAACGACGGCGTCGGCGTGGTGGTGTTCACCGCCATCCTCGACCTCGCCCTGGGCGGCCACGGTGTCACCGCCGGGACCGTGGTCCTGCATTTCCTGCGGGAAGCGGGCGGCGGTGCCCTCTTCGGGCTGCTGCTGGGCTTCATCGCCTACCGGATGCTCTACGCCGTGGACAACTACAGCGTCGAGGTGCTCGTCACCCTCGCCCTCGTCACCGGCGGCTACTGGCTCGCCCAGGAGATCGGCCTGTCCGGGCCGCTGGCCATGGTCATGGCCGGCCTGTTCATCGGCAACCGCGGTCGCCGCCTCGCCATGTCGGACACCACGCGCACCCACCTGGACTCCTTCTGGCTCGTGGTGGATGAATCGCTCAACGCTGTGCTGTTCCTGCTCATCGGGCTGGAAGTGTTGCTCATCGACCTGACTCCCCGGTTCCTGGCGGCCGGCCTGCTGGCGATACCGGTAGTGCTGGCAGCCCGTTTCCTGAGCGTGGGCGCCCCGATCCGGCTCATGCGCATGCGTGCGGCCATGCGGCCGTACACGCTGCGGCTGATGACGTGGAGCGCACTGAGGGGCGGCATCGCCATCGCGCTGGCGCTGTCCCTGCCGGCGTCGGAGCAGCGTGGCTTGATCCTGGTCATGACCTACGTCGTCGTCGTATTCTCGCTGCTGGTGCAGGGTCCCACCGTGGAACCGCTGGCGCGACGCGCCAAACAGGCGATGGAAGCGTCCTGACGGCAAGCGTCTAATTCATTGACCTGGTCAAGTTTGGGCATTAAACTGACGATCCTCCCCTGAATCAATGAAGACCCCTCGGAACCACCGATTCATAGCGCCGGAGACACGGACGATGAACCGACGATGGAGGGTCCTGGCAACGGGCGGACTGCTCGTGGCAATGGCCGCGTGCGACGTGCCCACGTCCACGCCTCAGTGGGACCAGACCTGGGTAGTACCCGCAGAAGACATGTCGCTTTCGGTGGCCGAGCTGCTGCCGTCAGGGGTGACGCTCACCGGTGACAGCAGCGCCTTCGTCGTGAACATCGACGGCATGTCCGATTCGTTCACGCTGGGCGAGTTCTGCTCCGCGTGCGTCTTCCTGAACGGGCTGACGGTGCCGAAGCCGGCGTTCGATACCACGCTGACGACCACGGAGACGCTGCCGGCGGACGTGGTGAGCGCGACGGCGCAGGCCGGCCAGTTCAGGCTGACGGTCCAGCACAGCTTCGCCTTCGACCCGCTGCGCCCCAGCGCGTCGGATCCGACGAACACGGGCTTCATGACCATCGCCGTCCGCAGCGCCGGCCGGCTGGTGGCGTACGACTCCATCGATGGTGCCGATCCGGATGGCGCCTTCCCGCCCAATACGGCGCGGACCATCGTCGTGGACGTGACGCCCGGCCCGGTGGCGGACAGCCTGCTCGTCGAGTTCCGCATCAACTCGCCGGCGGGCGACCCGACGACGATCAACACGTCGCAGGGCTTCTACGCCACGCTGAACCCCGGCACGCTGGAGATCAGCGAGGCGGAGGTGGTGGTGGACAACATGACGGCCGACGGCACGCCCACCACCATGGACCTCTCGGGCCTGCCGGACTTCGTCGTCAACCACGTCCAGTCCGGGGCGCTGCGCTTCACCATCGACAACCCGTTCGACGTGAGCGGCACGTTCACGCTGACGCTGGCGTCGCCGAACATGGCGCCGGTGGTCAAGACGCTGAGCATCGTGCCCGGCGCGTCGAACCCGCGCATCGACTTCACCGGCGATGAGCTCCAGACGCTGCTCGACCAGGAGAGCATCGACGTCACGACGGCGGGGCAGGTCACGGCGTCGGGCGGTACCGTCACGGTGACGCCCAGGCAGGTCATGACCCTGAAGACCGAGCTCGAAGTGACGAATACCGTGGGCGGGGAGGTGAACCAATGAGCGCGCTCCATACATCCGGACGGCGGCTCGGCGGCGCAGCCTTGCTGACCTTCATGCTCGCCCTCGCGGCCCCGGTCGCGGCCCAGTTGGGCAACCCGAGCCCGGTGTCCCTGGGCATGGGCGACAATTACACGGCGCTGGCGCGAGGCTTGAACGCTCCGTTCTGGAACCCGGCGGGCCTCGGCATGCCGGACAACCCGGGCTTCTCGTTCGCCATTCTGCCGCTGCGGGCCGGCGAGACGCTGTCGCCCATCAGCACGTCGGACCTGGCGCAGTATCAGGACATGTTCCTGCCCGTGACCGTGCGCCAGGACTGGCTCGACCAGATCACCAACGCCGGCGGCGAGAAGGGCGACGTCAGCGGCGACGTCACGCTGCTGGCCATGAGCATCTCGCACCTGGCCTTCCAGCTCTCCACCACGTTCCACGGCCGGGTCAACATGGCGCCCGCCTTCGCGGACCTCTTCTTCTTCGGCAATGCCGGCCGCACGGGCATCCCGGAGAATTACACGCTGAGCGGCACCACGGTGGACGCGGCGGCCACCACGACGGCGGCCGTCAGTCTCGGCCTGCCGCTGACGCTGACGCTGGGCCCGTTGCCCGACCAGCATTTCGCCATCGGCGCCACGGTGAAGTACACGATCGGCAACGCGTTCGTCAGCGCCGTGGACGATGGCAGCCAGATCACCAGCAGCCCGCTGGGCGTCAACCTGACGTTCCCGGTGGTGCAGACGGACACGACCTTCGACGGGTTCCCCAACAACGGAACCGGCATCGGCGTGGACGTGGGCGCGGCGTGGTCCTCCAGCATCTTCAAGGCGGGCGTCGTGGTGCACAACCTGGTGAACACGTTCAAGTGGGACATCCAGAAGCTGTACTACCGGCGAGGCACGGTGGTGGCCAACTCCGACACCACCATCACCAACTTCGACGCCATGGATTACCAGCAGGCGCCGGAGGCCATGAAGAGCCGCGTCGATGACCTGTTCACCTTCAAGCCGGTGGTGACGGTGGGCGCGGCCGCGCAGGTCCTGCCGTTCCTCCAGGTGAGCGCCGACGTGCAGCATCAGTTGGGCAACAGCCTCCAGCTCGGGCCGCAGAACCACCTGGGCGTGGGCGCCGAGCTGACCATCCTGCCGATCCTGCCCGTGCGGGCCGGCCTGACGCTGCTGTCGGGCGGCCAGATGTTCTCCGGGGGGCTGGGCCTGAACCTGGGCCCCATCGACCTCAACGTGGGAGCGGCCTACAACAACACCGAGTCGGGCGGAGGCGTCGCGGCTGCGCTGGCCCTGACCGTCGGCATGTAGATTCCGACCGACGGCCGTGGACCGACGACCGTCGTCGGTTCGCGGGATGAGTAACGTTCCGGCAACCCGCCGCCTTCCCAAAGGCGGCGGGTTGCCGGCTTTTCAGCCGGCCGCCACGCAGCATGGGTCGTCGGTCAACGTTCGTCGGTCGTCGGCCGCAGGCCGTCTACACCGCCACGCGCAGCAGCTTCCCCAGCGCGCGGTAGTGGTTCAGCCAGATGCGGGCTTCCTCGTCCGTGCGGCCCGCGAATTCCGGATGCGTTGTCTCCTTGAGCTCCCAGAACGCGTTCTGGATGGACCAGGTGTTGACGCGGAACGGCACCGCGCCGGCCAGGCGGATGGCGCCTTCGAGGGCGGCGACGCGGTCGGCGCTTCCCGGCTCCTTGAGCATGCGGTCCGCCAGGTGCTCAAGCGTGCCCTCCAGCGCGTACCCGAGCCCTTCCTGGTCCAGCTTCACGTCGCGGGCCTGGGCATCCTTCAGCAGCGTCAGCACGCGCTGCGGCTCCAGGTCGTCGTCGGACACGGCGCGGATCAGGCTGGTGTTCAGGACGTACTCCGCCGCCAGCTCCAGCGCGTTGGGCAGCGGCATGTTCAGGTCGGCCAGGTAGCGCATGAGCGGCGCATGGCGCTCGTACACCTGCCGGTAGACCGATTCCGCGTCGTGCAGCGTGGACTCCAGGATCCGGTCCAGCACCAGGCGCTGCTGGTCCCGGAACAGCGACGACAGCGAGTAGGTGCCGTCGGGGAACGCCCGGTCCAGAGCACGCAGCACTTCCGGGAAGTCGGCCCGGCCGAACGGCTCGTTCAGGTTCTGGCGCAACCGCTCCAGGGCCTGGTCACCGGCGAACGGCTGGACGCCCGCCGACACCGTGTGGTCGCCCATGTGGAGCACCGCGTACACCAGGTCGCTGGTCTCCAGCGTCACGCGCGATGAGATCCGTAGCCGGCCGACCGCGAGGCGGGACCGGCCCGCTTCCGACGTCTGCCGCACCACGTCCTCCACCTCGAACGCGTACACCTCGCCGTCTTCGTGCTCGCCGCCGTCGTCCTCGTCCGGAAACAGCAGGCTGATGGCGTGGTGCGCGCCCACCTTGCGCAGGTCCACCATGGCCGGCCACACCAGCGCCTCGTAGACCCGGCGGCCATTGCCATACTGCGGCAGGTTGCTCGGCGCTCTGGCGAGGCGCTCCAGGAACTCGGCTTCCAGATCCGCGTCGAACAGCTCGTCCGCCAGCTGGATCACGCGGCCGGCGTACTGGAGCACCTGTACGGTCTCGATGCCCGAGATCTCGTCGAAGAACCAGCCGCAGCTCGTGTACATGAGCATGGCGTGGCGCTGCAGCTCCAGCAGCTTGAGCACGTCCGTCACGTTCGCCACGTCCGTGCCCGGCGCGTGTTCGTCCAGGAACCGCTGCACGTTCTCACCCGACCGGTTCAGCACGACACCGATGTAGGCGTCGCGCGCCGCCCACGGGTCTTTCATCAACCCGCTCGCCCGCCGCTCATAGAGCGGCGCCAGCTCGTCGCGGAGCCAGTCCAGCGCCTCCCGCAGCGGAGCCCGCCACTTCTGGTTCCAGCCCACGCCCCGCCCCGCCGAACAGCCGCAGTCGCTGCGCCAGCGCTCGATGCCGTGGGCACAGCTCCAGGACGTGTTCTCGTGGATCTCCACCTCGTACTCCGGTGGATGCTCCTCCAGGTACTGCCCGTAGTTCGTCAGCTCGGCGGCATCGCCCCGGTCGATGGCGTCCAGCGCGAACGCCAGCGCCATGTCTCCGTAGCGGTGGTGATGCCCGTAGGTCTCCCCGTCCGTGGCGATGTGGACCAGCCCGCCGTCGCCGCCCGAGGCATCCGTCAGCCGCTTCGCGAACCGGCCGCCGTCCCGCAGCAGTCCTTCGAACGCCACCGCGCGGGACACCGGGCCGTCATAGAAGAACAACGTGATCTGGCGGCCGTCCGGCAGACGCTGGACGTACGGACGGCGCGGATCGATACGCGCGCCGTTGACGTCCGTCCAGTCCTTGTCGCCCAGGCGTCGGAAACGTGCGGCCTGGTGCGGCGCCAGGATCGTGAACCGGATGTCGTTGTCCACAAGCAGCGACAGCGTCGCCAGGTCCACCGCCGTCTCCGGCAGCCACATGCCTTCCGGGTCGCGGCCGAACCGCTGCCGGAAATCCGCCAGCCCCCACGCCACCTGTGTGCGCCGGTCGCGCTCGTTCGCCAGCGGCATGATCATGTGGTTGTACGGCTGGGCCAGCGCCGATCCATGGCCGCCGAATCGCTTCAGGCTGCGCCGGTCCGCCTCCAGCACGGCCGCGTACGTCTCCGGGTCCTTCTCCTCCATCCAGGCGAACAGCGTGGGGCCGAAGTTGAAGCTGATACGCTCGTAGTTGTTGGTGATGTGGACGATGCGTCCTTCCGAATCCAGGATCCGGGCCACCGCGTTCGGGTCGTAGCACTCCACCGCGATGCGTTCGTTCCAGTCATGGTACGGGTAGGCGGAGTCCTGAAGCTCGATGGACTCCAGCCAGGGGCTTTCTCGCGGCGGCTGATAGAAATGGCCGTGGACGCAGACGAAATGCGTGTGGTCAGACAAGCGTTGGCACCCTCCGTGTAGAGGCCTTCGACCTCGTCATCGATGCCCTCCCGTTCGAATTCGAGTTCGAATTCGAATTCGGATCAGTCGTCATTGGGCGGACGCTCCGGCCCCCGTCGGGTCCCGTTTCAGCAGCAGGGCGCCCAGGGGCGGCAGGGTAAGGTTCAGCGAATGGTAATGCCCGTGATACGGTACGGGCGTGGTCTTGACGCCGCCCATGTTGCCCTGGCCGCTGCCACCGTAGACCGCGGCGTCCGTGTTCAGGATCTCGCGCCAGTGGCCCGACGTCGGCACGCCCACGCGGTAGTTCGGCCGCGGCACGGGCGTGAAGTTGAAGATGGCCAGGATGCGGTCGTCGCGATCCGGCCCGTTGCGGAAGAAGGCGAGAACGCTGTTCTGGCTGTCGTTGGCGTCCAGCCACTGGAAGCCGCGGCTGTCGAAGTCGTACGCGTGGAGCGCGGGCTCCCGCCGGTGCAGCCGGTTCAGGTCGGATACCAGCTTCAGCATGCCGGCGTGGGGCGCGTGCTCCAGCAGGTGCCAGTCCACGCTCTCGTCGTGGGCCCACTCGCGCCACTGGGCGATCTCCCCGCCCATGAACAGCAGCTTCTTGCCCGGCTGCGCGTGCATGTAGGTATGCAGCAGGCGCAGGTTGGCGAACTTCTGCCAGTCGTCGCCGGGCATCTTGCCGACGAGCGACCCCTTGCCGTGCACGACCTCGTCGTGGGACAGCGGCAGCGCGAAGTTCTCGTTGAACGCGTAGACCATGCGGAACGTCAGGTCGTGGTGGTGGAAGCTGCGATGCACCGGGTCGTGCTGGAAGTAGGTCAGCGTGTCGTGCATCCAGCCCATGTCCCACTTGAGCCCGAAGCCCAGCCCGCCCAGGTACGTGGGCCGCGACACCATGGGCCACGCCGTGGACTCTTCCGCGATGGTCTGTACGTCGGGGAACGCCTCGTAGACCGCCTCGTTCAGGCGCCGCAGGAATGAGATGGCCTCCAGGTTCTCCCGCCCCCCGAACTGGTTGGGGATCCACTCGCCTTCCTGCCGCGAGTAGTCCAGGTAGAGCATGGACGCGACGGCGTCCACGCGCAGGCCGTCGGCGTGGTAGCGGTCCAGCCAGAACAGGGCGCTGGACGTGAGGAAGGAGCGTACTTCGTTGCGGCCGTAGTTGAAGATGGAGCTCTTCCAGTCCGGGTGGTAACCCTTGCGCGGGTCGGCGTGCTCGAACAGGTGGGTGCCGTCGAAGAAGCCCAGCCCGTGCTCGTCCGCCGGGAAATGGGACGGCACCCAGTCCAGGATCACGCCGATGCCGTGCTGGTGCAGGTAGTCCACCAGGAACATGAAGTCCTGCGGCCGTCCATAGCGCGCCGTGGGCGCGAAGTAGCCCGTCGTCTGGTAGCCCCAGGACCCGTAGAACGGGTGCTCCATGACCGGCAGGAACTCCACGTGGGTGAATCCCGTGCGTTCGACGTGCTCCGCCAGACGCGGGGCCAGCTCGCGATAGGTGAGACGCCGGTTCTCCTCCTCCGGCACGCGCATCCAGGAACCCATGTGCACCTCGTAGATGGACATGGGTGCGCCCAGCGCGTTGTGTCCGGCCCGGTTCCGCATCCACTCGCCATCACCCCAGTCGTAGTCCAGCTCGGTCACCACCGACGCCGTGCGCGGCGGCACTTCGTGCTGGAAGCCGAACGGGTCCGCCTTTTCCACGCGGTAGCCGTTGTGGTGCGACTTGATGTGGTACTTGTAGAGAGCGCCCGGCCCTACGTCCGGGACGAAGGCTTCCCAGATCCCTGATTCGGCCCGGGGCTCCAGCGGCGTCGCGCCCGGGTCCCAGCCGTTGAAGTCGCCCACGACGCTCACTTTCTGCGCGTTGGGCGCCCACACGGCGAACTGCGTTCCAGCCTGGTTGCCACGGGCGGCCACGTGCGCACCCAGCTTGTCGTACAGGCGGAAATGGCTCCCCTCGTTGAACAGGTAGATGTCCGAATCCGTCAGGCCCATGGCCCCACCGTCGGGCTTGCCGCGAGAGGCCGGCGGCGCATCCGCCGGGGTTCCGCCCGGTCCTTCCGCCGGCGTCCTCGTCCTCGCCCCCGCCCGCGCCTGCTGCTGCTCGGCCTCCTTCTTCGCCCGGCGCGTGGCCGCCGCTTTCCGGGCCGCCGCCGACCGGCGCTCGGCCTTCTCCTCTTCCGTCAGCTCGCTGTATGCCTTCCGGCGCTTCTTCGTCATCACCTCTCCTCACGCGAACGTCGCGTACGGTCCAACTCTTTCAGGGGACCCACGACGTCTTCCGCTTCCATGATCGCGTCCAGGTCCAGGCTCATGCGCTTCCGCCAGTTCCACGGATCGTCGCGGCCCGGCCGGTTCTGCGGCCGCTCGTCGAGCCACAGGTCCTCGAGGGCCACCAGCACCAGGCCGGCGTCACTGTCGCCGAGATAGCGCAGCAGGCCGCACAGGGCTCCCTTCGGGTCGGCGTCTGCCGAGGCGTCCACCATGCGCCGGCCGGCGAGGTAGCGGGTCACGGCCTGGCGCATCCGGGCACGGCCTTCCGTCTCCGCGTTCGCCTGGCCGGCGTCCATCTCGCCCGCATCCCGGCGTTCGGCCACGTCGAGGCCTCGCCAGAACGCGGCGAACGTCGGCGTGTCGTGGGTGTCCAGGGAGGCCGCCGCCCCCACGGGCACCTCCCCGAGCGCCCGCTCCTCCGGCCGGACCTCGAACTGGACGACGTAGCAACGATGCACGCCGCGTTCCGCCATGGCCGCGCGCACGCGTTGGGGCACGGTGCCCAGGTCCTCCCCCACCACCGCCGTGCCCGCCCGGTGCGATTCCAGGGCGAGGACGGCGTAAAGCTCGTCCCGGGGGTAGCGCACGTACACGCCGTCGCGCGCGTCCGCGCCCGCGGGCACCCAGTAGAGGCGGTGCAGGCCCATCACGTGGTCCACGCGCAGGGCGGAGGCGTGGCGCATGTGATGCCGCAGGCACGCGATGAAGTAGCGGTGCCCCGCCCGGCGCGCATGCTCGGGATGCAGCGGCCGGAAACCCCAGTCCTGACCCCGCTCGAAGAACGGGTCGGGCGGCGCGCCGCCGGAGACGCCGTCGGCGAACGCGTCTCGCTCGCGCCAGACGTCGTAGCCGAACGGATGCACTCCCAGCGGCAGATCCAGGTAGAGGCCCACGCCGTTCCCGGCGGCGCCGGCCGCCAGGGCGCCCACCTGCCGCTCCATCGTCCATTGAGCGTAGAGGTGGTAACGGGCCACCCCGGCGTCGAAGCCGCCGTCCGGGATGTCGCCCTGCCGCAACGGCTCCGGCCATTTCCGCCAGTCGGCGCCGTGGGCTTCCCCCGCCGCGCGGAAACGGGCGTAGTCCTCCGCCCGCGGATGTGCCGCCAGGTAGCGGCGAAACGCGTCGGAGCCCGCACCGCCGCCAGCGAAGAAGCAGGCCGCCAGGCGCTCCAGCACCCGCCGCCTGTATCCGGCGGCCGCGCGCACGTCCACCCGCTCCCCTTCTTCCAGACGGGCCGAAGCCTCCCGCACAGGGCCGTCCGCCAGCAGCGCGCGGGCGTCCGGACAGCGGTCCAGCTCCTCCACCCGGTCCAGGTCCACGTACAGCTCGTTCCAGAACAGCCGGCTGACCGGGCTGTAGGGGCTGGGCACCACGGGGTCGTCCAGGAAGGCGGCCAGCAGCGGCAGGGTGCCGACGATGCCGCCGCCGAGCCCGCCGATCCAGGGCGCAAGCGCCGCCAGGTCGCCCACGTGGCCCACGCCGAAGCGAGGGGCGGCGCCCTCGACGCGCCGCCGCAGGGCATGGACGGGGGCGAACACTCCCCAGCTCCGGCCCCAGTCGGCCGCGAAGGCCTGCCGCGGCGCACGCACGACCCGCGCCTCATGGCGCTCACCGCCAATGTCCACCCGCAGGGTGTGGTAGCCGGCCGGCAGGTCCAGGGGCAGCGGCAGGGTGCCGTCCACGTAGGCGCTCCCGTCTCTCCATACGGGCCGGGCGTTCGCCAGCTGCATGGGCGCGCCCCGCCACGCCCGCACCCCGCCCGACTCCCGCTCCAGGGTGATCGCCACCGGGCTGGAGCCCGGCACCCGCAAGCGAACGCCGGGCGCGTGGGCGGCCTGCGTGTCCTGTTCGCCCACCCACGACACGATCACCGGTTCCACCACCCGGCGGGCGAGCTCAGCCCGCCGCGCACGGAGGGCATCGCCCGCGTCCGCCGGCCCCTCGATGGCGGCGCCCAGGGCACGCAGCACGGCCACCAGACCGTCCGTGGACGCCTCGTGCCGGACCTGGTCGGCCCCCGTGTACGACGTCTGCACGCCGAACAGCTCCGCCAGCTCGCGCAACGCGACCCGCTCCCGGTCCTGCATGGCTCAGATGCCGAGCACGTGATGGATGCCGCGCACCGGGATTCGCGTCCACTCGGGACGGTTGTTCAGCTCGTAGCCCAGCTCGTACACAGCCTTCTCCAGCAGGTGGGCGCTGAGCAGGGCTTCCAGATCGTCGGTCTCTGCGGGCAGGAAACCCGTGCCGGCCGTCTCGAGGTAGGCGCCCAGGAACGCCGCCCCGATCCACTCGGTCCAGTACTGGGCCCAGCGGTCCGTGCCGTTCAGCGCGCCGGCATGGGCCAGGCCGCGCAGCTCCTCGCTCATGAGCGCCGCGTGCGCCGCGTAGTGGAACGAGCGCAGCATGCCGGCCACGTCGCTCAACGGTGACCGCTTCAGGCGGCGTTCCGTCAACGCCCGCGCCGGCTCGCCTTCGAAGTCGATGATCACGAAATCGCGGCCGGTGTGGAGCACCTGGCCCAGGTGGTAGTCCCCGTGCGTGCGGATCCGGTAGCCGGTCATCTTCTCGCCCACCAGGCGCTTGAGCCGCTCGAGGATCGCCCCCCGCAGCTCCAGCACGGAGCGCGCCTCCTTCTGAAGCGTCGCCGGCAGCGTCGGCAGGGCGCGGTTCAGCGTGTTCAGCACCCGTCCGACCTGGTTGCGCATGGACTGGTACAACCCGCGCTGGTACAGGGCCGAGAACGGCTCCGGTGCGAAGTCCGGGTTGTCCGTCACCGACGCCAGCGTCGCGTGCATCTCCGCCGTGCGGATGCCGATCAGGCGCGCGGATTCCGGGTACGCGCCGGCCAGCTCACGGAACAGATCAGGCGGCTCCTGGCCCGCACGCTCCAGCAGCGCCGCCGTCCCCAGTGAACCGGCCGGACGCGCGGGCTTGAGCGCCGCGATCCGCTCGTAGTAGGAGCTCAGCGCGTCCAGGGTCAACCGCCAGGCGTCGCCCTGGTTGGCGATGTAGCGCTGCACCGTGGCAAGCGTCATGGTGCCGGCGCCACGCCGCCCGAACCGGTACTCCAGCTCCCCTACCGGCGCCGGCGTGTGCGCGAAGCCCCGCTTCGCCAGCACGCGGCCGATCTCCAGGTCCGGGTTCACGCCTTCGTCCAGCTTGCGGAACAGCTTCATGAACAGCTCGTCCCCGAACAGCATGGACGTGTTGCTCTGCTCCGCCCGGAACGGCGCCGGCCGCAAGCGCTTCGGCTCCTCACGACGCATCAGCCGGTACTTCTTCGCCAGCCCGCCCTGGAGCGCACCCCGCGCACCCTTCATCCGCCGCCGCCCCGCCATCAACCCCAGCAGCGCGTTCCCGAAGCCCGGCTCCACCGACGCATCGTACAGCACCGGGTCCCTGGGCTTCGCTTCCTCGGCCGCCGGCTGTCCCGCCGCCGTATCCGCGCCCGCCGCCTCGGTGCCCGCCTTCCTGCGCCCGGCGGACTTCCCGCCCGGCCGGCCCGTCAGGTGGGCGACGACCGTGTGCGGGGCTTCCTTCCTGACCCGCTCCGCGTGCCGGCCCGTCGCCTGCGCCAGCGGCAGCATATAGACCTCGGCGTCCCCCTCCATGTACTCCACCCGCACCAGCGTGACGAACACCGCCACCTCGCTGCCATTGCCGTTCCCCTGCACCGGCATGGTGAGCGGCACCACGTCGTCGATGGACGCCTGCCGGATCTTCCGCGCCTTGCCGCCGAACCAGCGCCGATCCCGCAGGAACGTGGGCAGCACGTCCTCCAGCTGGCCCCGGCTCCGGCCCCGCACGAGGGACTCCCAGCCCGCCGCCGGCACCGCCAGCGTGGGCCAACCGTTGCCGTCCTTGTGCACCTTGCTCAGGCCCCGCACGTGGGCCGGCGTCAGCATGAACCAGTAGAACGTGTGCGGACCCATGGTCAGGAAGTACGGCAGCTCGCCGATGCGCGGGAACTCCGTGTGGCCGAACATCTCCACCGGAATGGTGCCTTCCCACTCCGACAGGTCCAGCTCCACCGCCTGCGTGAAGCGCGACAGGTTGGCCACCACCAGGATGCGCTCGTCCTCGTACTCCCGGATGAACACCAACACCTTCCGGTTCTCCGGCTGGAGGAACCGGATGGTCCCACGGCCGAACGCCCTGTGCCGCTTCCTCAGCGCCATGAGCCGCTTCATCCACCAGAGCAGCGAGCTGGGGTTGTTCTGCTGCGCTTCCACGTTCACGGCCTCGTAATGGTATTCGGGGTCCGTGATCACCGGCAGGTAGAGCTTCTGCGGGTTCGCGCTGGAGAAGCCGGCGTTGCGGTCGCCGCTCCACTGCATGGGCGTGCGCACGCCGTCCCGGTCGCCCAGGTAGATGTTGTCGCCCATGCCGATCTCGTCGCCGTAGTAGAGCACCGGCGTGCCCGGCAGCGACATCAGCAGCCCGTTCATCAGCTCGATCTTGCGGCGGTTGTTCTGGAGCAGCGGCGCCAGCCGGCGCCGGATGCCCAGGTTGATGCGCATCTGCGGGTCGTCGGCGTAGACGCGGTACATGTAGTCCCGCTCCTCGTCCGTCACCATCTCCAACGTCAGCTCATCGTGGTTCCTCAGGAAGAGGGCCCACTGCGCCAACTCGGGGATCTCCGGCGTCTGTTCCAGGATGTCCATGAGCGGGAACCGGTCTTCCATCTGCACCGCCATGAACAGCCGCGGCATGACGGGGAAGTGGAAGCTCATGTGGCACTCGTCCCCCCGGCCCTGCCCGAAGTACGCCACCGCGTCCTCCGGCCACTGGTTCGCCTCCGCCAGCAGCATCCGGTTCGGGAAGTTCCGGTCCACGTGCCGCCGCAGCTGCTTCAGGAACGCGTGCCCTTCGGGCAGGTTCTCGCAGTTCGTGCCGTCCCGCTCGTACAGGTAGGGAATCGCGTCCAGCCGCATCCCGTCCACGCCCATCTCGAACCAGAAGTCCATGGCCCGCAGCACCGCCTTCTGCACCTGCGGGTGGTCGTAGTTCAGGTCGGGCTGCTGCGCGTAGAACCGGTGCCAGTAGTACGCCTTCGCCACCGGGTCCCACGTCCAGTTCGACGGCTCGAAGTCCTTGAAGATGATGCGCGCGTCCCGGTACTGCTCCGGCGAATCGCTCCATACGTAGTAGTTCCGGTACGACGATCCGGCCGGCGCGCGACGCGCACGCTGGAACCACGGGTGTTGGTCCGACGTGTGGTTGATCACAAGCTCGGTGATCACCCGGATGCCCCGGCGATGCGCCGCACGCAGGAACCGCCGGAAGTCGCCGATGGTGCCGTACGCCTCGTGGACGTCCGTGTAGTTGGCGATGTCGTAGCCGTCGTCACGCCACGGCGAGGGGTAGAACGGCAGCAGCCAGAGCGCCGTCGCACCCAGGTCCCGCAGGTAGTCCAGGCGCTCCGTCAGGCCACGGAAATCCCCCATCCCATCGCCCTTCGTGTCCTTGAAGGCCCGGACATGGACCTCGTAGATGACCGCGTCTTTGTACCACAACGGGTCGTCTTCCAACACCGACTCTCGCCGCCGTTTCGCCGCCAACCGCACCGCTCCGTGATCGAGATGAGTCCCGTGGGCCTTCCTGCAAACGTCATACTAGGCGCGGGAGCCGTGAGGGCCAGGCTGGCGGCGGGTGACCACGGACGGGGGACCGGCAGCCGGCGCACGCAAACGGGCGGGGCCCGACGGCGACGGCGCGGCCCGACGGCGCCGGCGGGCGCACCCGTTTGGCGGAACGGGTGCGTGGCGGAAGCGGAAAGCCCTACATTGGGGCATGGTCCCGAACGAATACGAGCACCGGCAATCGGGCAGGGCGGTCCTTGCCGTGGTCGTACTGGCCGCCATCCTGCCCCTCCGACACTTCGTCTTCGCGGCCGCCAGCCGCGAGGCCGGCGCGCTCACGATCCTGACCGTCGCCGTGCTGCTGGCGCTGCTGGTGACGGGCGTCCTGTTCTCCTCCTTCACCGTCCAGGTGTTGCACGGACACCTCATCTGGAGCTTCGGTCCCGGGTTCTTCCGGCACATGGTGCCTCTCTCCCGCATCCGGGACGCACGGGTATGCGACAACTCCTGGCTGCGGGGACTGGGGCTGCGGAAGAACGACGGCGTGCGCGTCTACGCCGTCGCAGGCGGTTCCGCCGTGGAGGTTGAGCTGGAAGGTGGAGAACGGATCCGGCTGGGGACGAACGACCCCGAAGGCCTCCTGCACGCCCTGCGCGAGCCCCCGGAATCCGGAATGGAGCGGCTTCGCTAGCCGCTCGGATCAGTGCAGCGTCTGGGGCGTGTCGGCGGCCAGCTCCGCCGCCACCAGCGGAAGCCGGTCCACGGTCGCATGCATCTGCCGGACGATGGGCTCCACGTAGCTCGCCCGGTCCATGCCCATGGAGCGGGCCGTGACGGCCGCCTGGTTCATGTCCCGCACCAGGGTCAGCAGCCGGTTCGTTTCCGCACGCAGAGCCAGGTACTTCCGCTCGTTCGGCAGGAACCGGTCGTACATGCGCAGCAGCGCCGTCTGATAGAGCAGGACGCCGAGGACGACGGACAGCACCTGGAACCGGAGCGGGATCGGAACCATGATCCCGCCGACGATCAGGATCAGCCCCGTCGCGAAGACGAAGCCCGCCACGAAATTCCTGCGAGATCGCACGCTCATCATAGCATCCGCGCCAGCCGCAGCCGGGAGTGTGGGTCGTTTCTATATATTACCGCACATCGGCGGTAAAACTTAACACCTTCCCCCCCGCGCCACACCCGCGCGGCGCGGGTCGTGCCTCTCGGGCCGGCGGCTCAGATCTGCGTACGGAGCCGCTCGTACACCGCACCGGACCAGGTGGCGATGAACAGGCCCACAGCCCAGCCACCCAGCACATCCGTCGCCCAGTGGACGTCCAGATAGACCCGGCTCACCCCCACCAGCAGGGTCAGGGTGATGGCCACGGCGGCCAGCCAGCGGCCGGCGATGTGCTCCCGCCAGAACACGTAGGCGAACGTCAGCAGGATGCCCGTCGAGCCCGTCGTGTGGCCGCTGGGGAACGAGAACCCGTACAGGTGGAGCGCCATGGCGCCCGGCGGCCGCGGCCGCGCGAACAACGCCTTCAGCCCCAGGATGGCTCCCGCCGCCAGCAGCGGCGCCAGCGCCATGACCGCGGCATGCCGCCCGCTGGTGTGTCGCGCCACCACCACCACCGCCGCCACCGTCACCGCCGCCAGGACGGGCACGGAGCCCAACCACGTGAGCCCGCCGAAGAGCGTGTTCAGCACCGGCGCGTGATGCGCCAGGACCCAGTCACGGACGCCCGCGTCGAACGCCCCCGACTCACGCTCGGCCACATCCTCCGCGATCTTGGCGAAGATGCCCACCGCCGCCAGGTTCAGCGCCAGCACGGAGACCCAGTGCCAGGCCAGCGTACGCACCGGATTGGCCCGGGGGAACGCCCTGTTGCGCACGTACCACACGAGCCACAGGCTCGCCAGGATCAGAGGCACCAGGGCCACCGCCACGTCGCCCGCGGGGCCCAGCCGCTGTGTCAGCCGCCAGCCCTTGCCGAACTCATAACCCAGCAAGCCCACCGCCGTGGCCCACAGCGCCGCGCCCAGCACGTTGAAGAGGGCGAAGGTGCGCCAGCGCATGCGCGCGATGCCCGCCGACAGCGCCATCACGACGCGAGCCCCCGTGATGAACCGGGCCAGCGCCACCGCCGCGGGTCCGAAACGATCGAAGAAGTGATCGGCTCGTTCCAGCCGCTCCGGCGTCAGCAGCACCCAGCGCCCGTAGCGGTCCAGCCACCGCCGGCCCAGGCGCCGGCCCACCGCGTAGCCCAGGTTGTCGCCCAGCGTGCCGGCCGCCGCCGCCACCACGATGACCACGGGTAGCGAAAGGCGGCCCTGCGCCGCCGCGAACGCCGCCACCAGGAGCGCGGTCTCCCCCGGAATCGGCAGCCCCGCGCTCTCCAGCAGCACGCCGACCCCCAGCCCCCAGTACCCGTACGTTGCCAGCCACTGGAGTAACGTTTGCCCCACGCCCGCCTCCGTTCTTTCCCCTCCTGCCCCGCCCCCGCCTGTGCGGACTCCGCCGCGCTATCCGTAATACTCGAAGTCTCTCTCACTGCGCACGCGCCGTTCCAGTCGGAAGATGTGGGCGGGCACGGCGTAGGGGTTCAGTTCCACGAAGTGGCGCCAGCCGCGCCAGACGTAGCGCGCCTCGCCCAGCAGGTCGTGCACCTGGAACGACTCGTCGTCGGCGATGCCCCAGTCGTGCAACGGGATCTCCACCTCGCCCGAATGGGTGTGGTGGGGGTCCAGGTTCACCACGACCAGCATGGTGTCCTGGCCGGCGCCGGCGCCCTTGCTGTACGCGATCAGGTGGTCGTTGCGCGTCTCGTGGAAGCGCAGGCTGTCGTTGCGCCGGAACGCCGGGTTCTCCCGCCGGATCTGGTTGAGGCGAACGATGAAGTCGTGCAGCGAGTCGGGCCGGTCCAGGTCCCAGTCCCGCAGCTGGTACTTCTCCGAGTCCAGGTACTCCTCGCTGCCCGGCTCCCGGGGCCGCGATTCCAGCAGCTCGTACGCCGGCCCGTAGATGCCGTAGCTGGACGACAGCGTCGCGGCGAGGACCAGCCGGGCGAGGAACGCCGGACGGCCGCCCGTCTGGAGCGTCTCCGTGAGGATGTCGGGCGTGTTGGGCCAGAAATTGGGCCGGAAGAACTCCCGGGGCGGGCCCTGGGTCAGCTCTGTCAGGTACTGCTCCAGCTCCCAGCGGGAGTTGCGCCAGGCGAAGTACGTGTACGACTGGGTGAACCCCAGCTTCGCCAGCCGGTACATGACCTTCGGCCGGGTGAACGCCTCCGCCAGGAAGATCACGTCCGGGTGCCTCGCGCGCAGCTCGCCGATGCACCACTCCCAGAACGGGAACGCCTTGGTGTGCGGGTTGTCCACCCGGAAGATGCGAACGCCCTGCTCCAGCCAGAACTCGAACACGCTCTTGAGCTCACGCCACAGCGACGGCCACGCCTCCGTATCGAAGTCGATGGGGTAGATGTCCTCGTACTTCTTCGGCGGGTTCTCCGCGTGGGCGATGGTGCCGTCCGGACGCTTGCGGAACCACTCGGGGTGCTCCTTCGCCCAGGGGTGGTCCGGCGACGCCTGGAAGGCGATGTCCAGCGCCACCTCCAGCCCGTGGGTCTGCGCCGCGGCGACGAACGCGCGGAAGTCGTCCAGCGTGCCCAGCTCCGGGTTCACCGCCTTGTGGCCGCCCTCCGCCGAGCCGATGGCCCAGGGCGAGCCGACGTCGTCCCGCAACGCCGTCGCCACGTTGTTCTTCCCCTTGCGGTGCGTCGTGCCGATGGGGTGCACCGGCGGCAGGTACACCACGTCGAAGCCCATGCCCGCGATATACGGCAGCATCGCCTGGGCGGTCTCCAGGGTGCCGTGCTTCCCCGCCGCCCCCGTGGAGCGGGGGAACAGCTCGTACCAGGCGGAGAACGCGGCGCGCTCCCGGTCCACCCAGACGCGGAGAGCGTCCATCGAGCTCGAGCTCGAACGCGGGTCGGGGTAGCGCACGGCGTTGCCGCGGTCGGCGTTGGCGTGCATGTGCTCCCGCACGGTTTCGGTCATGGCGCGGGCGGCGCGTTCGGCGGGGTCGGCGGATCCGTCGCGCAGGAAGGCGGCGAGCTCGTCCAGGAGCCCGGCATCGGCCAGCCGCCCGGCACCTCTGGCGCGGCCGGCGGCGGCGCTCAGCAGGCCGGCGCCGACGGTCAGGTGCAGGGGCACGTCCCGGCCCGCCTCGAGCCACTTGGCCATGTCCGTGCGCCAGGTCTTCCACGGGTCCATCCAGCCCACGACGGCGAACTCCCACAGGCCGAGGGCGTCGGCGCGGAAGGCAGCGCGCCAGCGGTCGTTGCCCAGGGGGGTCATGGGCACCTCGTGCCACTGCGTTCCGGGCGGGGCCGGTGAAACGCCGGGGTCGCTCCCTTCCGGGGACGGCGGGACGGCGTGGGTGTCGGGCGCCTTGCGGTACTGGAGGACGGCGGTGACGTACTCGTGGCCGTCGCCGAACACGTCCGCGTCCACGACGACGTCGTCGCCCAGGATCCCCTTCGCGGGGTAGCGTCCGCAATCGACTTCGGGCCGCACGCCTTCGATGATGCAGCGGCGGCGCCCGCCGTCCGGCATGGTGGTGTCAGTCATGGAACTCCCGTGCTGTCGTGCAGTGCGCGGTGCAGCTCGCCGCGGCCGGACGCTGCAAGGGCCTTGCCGGCCGGGGCACGGGCGGCGTCAGCCGTCCAGCAGTTTCGCGATCTCGGGGACCGCCTCCTGGCCTGCGCGGCGGCCGGCCTCGATGATCTCGTCCCGGGCGTCGGTGTCCCAGCGGCGGAACTCCGTCAGGTCCGGCCGGATGACGACGTCGGCGTCTTCCAGCTCCCGGTCCTGGGCCGCGTCCACGGCGATCTCGAAGGCGTTGGCCAGCACGCCGACGAGGGTGCGCACCGGCCGGAAGTCGGTGCGGCCCATGAGCGCCACGGCGACGGTGACCTGCGGCAGGCCCAGCTCCCGCACCGCGCGCACGGGCACGTTCTCCACCACGCCGCCGTCCACCAGCAGGTGCTCGCCCTGCTCCACCGGCACGAAGATGCCCGGAATGCACGCGCTCGCCCGTACCGCCAGGCCCACGGGTCCGCTCCGCAGCACGATCCGCTCGCCCGTGTGGATGTCGGCGGCGACGATGGCCACCGGCAGCTCCGCGTCCTCCAGCTGCGCCGGGCCGATGGCTTCCTCCACCACCTTCTCCAGCCCTTCGTTGGTCAGGATGCCCAGCGAGTTCATGGAGAAGTGCGACATGCGGCGCCAGCCCAGCTCGCCGACCCGCGGCACGATGTCGTCCGGCGCCAGGCCGAACGCGTACAGGGCCGCCACGATGGCGCCCGCGCTGGTGCCCGCCAGCAGCTCGGGACGCATGCCTTCGGCATGCAACGCCTGAAGCACGCCCACGTGCGCCCAACCCAGGGCGGCGCCACCGCCCAGGGCCAGGCCGAGCCGGGGTCTGGATTCACGGGGAGTCGTCATTTCGGCTGTATGATAGAGCCGCCACCGCCAGATCACCATTGTCCCGGCGCAGGCCGGGGCCTACCATGCGGCATGTCCCGGCTCGCACGCATGCTGCGCCATGCCCTGCGCGACGCCATCGTCGCCCTCCGGGTCGCCCCTGTCGAAGTGGCCCTCGGCATTGCCATGGCCGTCACCTGGTCCGTGGCGCTGGCGCACGGGCACGCCGACATGCAGGTCTGGGTCGAGCTCGCCTTCGTCTGCCTGCTCGCCGGCGGCATCGCCTGGATCGCCACCCTGCTCCACGGCCTCGGAGTCTTGTCCGCCACACGACGCTGGCTCCTCACCCTCGCCGGATTCGCCGCCGTCGTCGTCTACGACCTGACCCTGCTGGACCTCGACCGCGCCGCCGAAGGCTGGCGCGCCGTGCTGCTCCTCGCGGCGGTCGTCTCCGCCATCACCCTGGCGCCCGCCGCCGTCCGCCCGCCCGACGGACACCGGGACCGGCGCTTCCGCGAGGTCAACCTGCGCATGCTTACCCGCCTCATCGGCGTCGTGCTCTACGCCGGCGCCCTGTACCTGGGGCTCGTGCTGGCCATCGCGGCAGTGAACTCGCTGTTCGAGCTGCACCTCAACGACAAGATCTACGGCCACGTCTTCGGTGCCATCGCCTTCGCCCTCGCCCCCTGGATCTTCGTGGGCGGCGCGCCGGCCATCACGGCGCCGCCCGGCCCGCCCGCGGAGAGCATGCGCATCGTGCGCCGGTTCGGCGTGTACCTGTTCGTGCCGCTCCTCGTCGTCTACTACCTGATCCTCTACGCCTACCTGGTGCGTATCGCCCTCACGGGCGAGCTGCCGCGCAACCTGGTGTCGCCCCTGGTGCTGGCGGCCGGCCTCATCGGCGCCGTCGGCGTCATGATGTTCGCCGGCGCGGGCGAGTCCGGGGAAGAGCCGGGCAAGGCCGAGGGCGGCGGGGAGATGGCCGGCGCGGCGAAGCCCCTCGTCCCCTGGGCGATCCGGCTGGCGGCGCCGTTCTTCCTGCCGCTCGTCGCGCTGGGGATCTGGGCCATCGCCGTGCGGGTGGCGCAGTACGGCTGGACGGAGTTCCGCTACCTGCGGAACGCCCTCCTGGTGGCGCTGCTGGCGCTGGCCGTGCTGGGGACGTGGGCCCTGATCCGCCGGCGCCGGCTGCGGGCCTACCCGGTGCCGCTGGCCCTGGGCGTCGTCGTGCTGCTGTGTGCGCTGGGCCCCTGGAGCGCGTCCGCCGTGGCGCGCCGCAGCCAGCAGGCGCGCCTGGCCGAAGCGCTGCGCGTGGCCGAGGTGGACACGGCCGCCGTGCCGGCGGCGGCCCGCGTGGTCCCGGCGGGCCAGTACGACGCGATCCGCGGCGCGAGCCGCTACCTGGCCGAGCATTTCGGCGACGAGGCGGTGGCGGCCGTGGCCGGCCACGCGGTGGTGGCGAGGATGGCGCAGGAGAACTCGTTCCGGGACCTGGCCGCCGCGCTGAACCTGAACCCGCCCGTCGCCGCCCGCGAGGCCAACGCCCGGCTGGACGGCGGCGTGCCCATGGCCGCGCTGGGCGACGGGGAGCTGTACGTGGTCGAGGTGCCGTCGCGCAACGGCCCGGAAGCCGGTCACTGGGACGAAGGCGGGACCGTCTACCGCATCGATGTCCGGAGACCCCCGCTGAGCGTGGACCTGGCCGGCCTCGCCGCGCAGGTGCTCGAGGCCGACAGCTTCCCCACCGTGCGGCCGCCCCGGCGGGCGCCGGGCGCGCGGCCCGGAGGCGTCCGCCTGCGCCTCCAGGACGCCACGCTCCCCCTGCGCGACGCCAACGGCCGGGACGCCGGCCGGTTCGTGGTGCGGCGGCTGGTCGTCGCCGGCGACAGCGCCGGCATACACGTCCGTGCGGTGGACGGGCTGGCCGTGGTGTCGCCGGGCGTCAGCCCGTGATCCCGGGCAGGTAGCGCTCCTCCAGCAGGCGCACGTGGTGGGCCTGGTGGCCCGCGATGATCCAGGCGAACGCCCGCACGCAGAACTCACCCCCCGCCGCCACGCCCCGCCGCATCAACGCTTCGTCGTCCAGGCTGCGGAAGAAGCAGAGAGCGGCCTCCCGCGTCACCCGCAGCGCGTCGATCAGGCCGGTCAGGGGCTGGCGGTCGAAGCCGGCCACCGCCACGTACGCGTTCTGCTCGAAGCCCGGCAGCGCCGTCGCGTCGCCCCGGGCAAACCGCAGCGCACGCATGCAGAAGATCCGCTCCACGTCCACCACGTGCCCGACCACTTCCTTCACGCTCCACTTCCCCGGCGCGTACCGGTAGCCGGCCCCCGCCTCCCCGATGCCCTCCAGCAAGGCCGCCGTGGCCGCCGCCTGCGCACCCAGGAAGTCGAGGATCGGCCCGTCGGGCAGGGCATCGATGTAGCGGGCGTAGAACGGCGGGTACTCCGCCGGGGCGGGACGGACGTCGAGGGTCTTCGACATGGAATCGCTCCGTTCGACCTCCGCGTGCGCGGGGACAGCGTCACGCAGAGGCGCATACGACGGCATAGGCAAAGGACGCAACGACAGGATCACGCGCAGACGCCGGGGACGCAAGGACAGCGTCACGCGTGGGTGCGCTGGGCCAGCATCACGCATCACGCATCACGCAGAGGGCGCAGGGACTGCATCACGCAGAGGGCGCAGGGACTGCATCACGCAGAGTCGCAGAGGGCGCAGGGACGGCATCACGCAGAGGGCGCAGAGGCGCGGAGAATGCGGACTGAGGGACGGGCGTTGCATGGGGGAATGCTTGCTTTGTCGTGGAAGTGGGAATCCGGCAGCGCAACCTTCGCAGGCGATTGTTTTTGAACATTCATTTTCGGGGTTTGCGAGGGCCCGGGGCTCGGCCGCACCATCGGAATGCTCCCCCGGCTTTCGTGCCGTTCACCGCTTCGTATGAAAGATGTCCCCTCTGCGCACTCCGCGCCTCTGCGTGATCCCTGTCCCCGCGCCCTCCTGGGCAGT
>CAZUFP010000050.1:0-30260 GCA_964619835.1 uncultured Gemmatimonadaceae bacterium
GGCGGCCCAGCTCCGCCTCCCGCAGGAACGGGCCCTCCGCCGCGTCTGCCGCTGCCGTTCGCGGGACCGCCCCGGGGTCCGCCTGGGCCAGCGCGTCGACGATCTCCGCCGGAGGATCCAGCTCCAGCTCCTGCCGGTACCGGTCCTGGAAGCCGCGCAGGGCGGCGGCGGCTTCGCTGCGGCGCCCCGTGGCCGCCAGCGCCCGGGCCTCCAGCAGCGCCGCCTGCGCGTCCAGGGGGGCCAGCTCCCTCAGCGCCGCCGCGCGCGCGGCGGCGTCCTCCGGCCGGCCCGCGTCCAGGGCCGCCTGGACCGCGCCAATCACCGCGTCCAGGTAGCGCCCGCGCAGCCGCGCGCGCTGCCCATCGGCCCAGTGGTCGAACGACGGCTCGCCCGTGTCGAACCCGGCCAGGAAGTCGCCGCGCCAGAGCGCCAGCGCCTCGTCCCGGAGGCCCGCGGCCAGCGCTTCGTCGAACGCCGCCACGTCCACGCGGAGGGGCGCGCCGGGGGCGAGCCAGACCTGGTCGCGGTCGGCCTGCACCACGTCGCCGCCCAGCGCCGTACGCAGCCGATGCAGGGCCTGCCGGAACGCGTTCCGCGCCCGGTCCTCGCCCGCATCGCCCCACAGCATGGTCGCCAGCTCGTCCCGGCGTGTGCGCCCTTCGCACGCCAGGTAGCAGAGCACCGCCAGCGGCTTGCCCGGCCCCAGCCCCTGCGGTACCGCGCCGTCGTCCGCCACCAGCTCCGGCGGGCCCAGCAGCAGCAGGCGGTACGTCATGGAACGACCGCCGAGGGGTTCACGGCGTGGGCCGCGTTCGGCGCGACGCTCTGCGTTACGGGGTGGCGCGAGCGCATAACGAGGGTGTCACGGGCCGGGCGTACCGTGGCGCGTGACAGGAACGTGGCGGCGGCGGTGCCGTTGCGGGAACGGTGGGCGGACCGATAGGCTTGGTCCGGCGAAGCCGTCGGGTGCGCTTCGCCGGCCGGGTGCGGGCCGACCCGGCTGCCCATCACAGACCCCGGCCCGGAGGGAGACATGGGCGACATGCGCGCACGGCGCGGCTTCACGCTCATCGAGATGCTGGTCATCCTGGCGATCATGGCAGCCCTTGCGGCCGTTCTGCTCCCGACGCTCACCAACCAGATCCAGAAGTCGGAGGTCGGCCGCGTCACCGGCGACCTCACCAACCTGCGTACGGCCATGGAAGCGTTCCTCGTGGACGTGCACCGGTACCCCGGCCATGTCCACGACCTCGGCACCCCCATCACCACGACGGATACCGACGCCGACACCGCGGCGTACCCGCCCGGCCTGGTCGCCCGCTGGGACGGCCCGTACCTGGACCGCGTCGTCGCCGCCGGCGACTCCCTGGAAACGGGGTTCGGCGGCCAGATCCAGGACGGCTTCGCCAAGGTGGAGTACCCCGCCGCGTCCGGCGTCTTCTACCTGTCCGTCATCGTCACGGAAGTGTCCCAGTCCGACTTCGACCGCGTGGACGCCGGCATGGACGGCGGCGACGGCGCCACGGACGGCCGCCTGCGCTGGGCCGCGAACACGATGCGGTTCCTGGCGTTGCCCATCAACTGAAGGACGCTCGCCTTCGGCTCGCGTCCTAGGGCTTCAAAAGCCCGTCCTGCCTCGCCGCAACGATGAACCGCGCAAGCTCGGGCGATACGCCGAACGCCGCCTGGATCAGCGCCACGCCGGCCATGTCGATGTTGACCGGGACGTTGTAGAACACCGTTTGGGCCGACGGCGCGCGGAGCGGCGCCAGCAACGCCAGGCCGGCCGCTTCCAGGGTGGCGCGCAGGGCCTCGGCGGCGGGCACATCCTGGTAGCTGACGCTCACGCGCCCCCGTACGTCCGGACCCAGCGCCACGTTCACGCCGGCCGCTTCCGCCAGCATGGGCACCAGCTGGCGCACATCGGCATCCGCCGCCGTGAGGGTGACGCGCGGGCCGTCTCGCGGCGCCCGCAGCTCCAGCGCGACGGCGGTGTCGGCCGGCGCCCGCTGCTCCACGCGCAGCGTCGGAAGCCGGTCCGACGTGGCCGGCGCCGGCGCCTCGGGGGGCGGCGGAGCGCAGGCCATGAGCGCGCCCACGGCGAGCGCAGCGGCACCACCTCGGATCCCCAGCGTCATGGTGCGCCTCCCTTCAACGTGGCCAGCCGTTGGCGGACGGCCGTCTCGAGCTCCGGGAACCGCCCACCGGCGTTCCGGAGGAATGCGTCGTAGTGGCGGATGGCCCCGGCCACATCACCCTGCCCGTCCAGCACCCGGGCCAGGGCATACTGCCCCTCCGGCAGCGTGGGATCCGCCTGGAGCACCTCGCCCAGCAGCCGGCGCGCCTGCGCCACGTCCCCATCGGCCTGGTAGACCAGCGCCAGGTTCACCTTCGCGCCCGCGTTCTGTGGGTCCCGCCGCAGGGCCTCGCGGTAGGCCGCCGTCGCCTCGTCCTTCCTGCCCTCCGCATCCAGGACGACGCCCAGGTTGCTCCAGGCCGCCGCGTAACGGGGGTTCAGGGCCAGGGCCCGCCGGTAGCGCGTCTCCGCATCCGCCAGCCGGCCCATGGCCCGGTAGGCCGTGCCCAGGTTGTTGAGCGTCTCCGGATCACCCGGCGAAGTCGCCAGGGCGCGCTCGTAGTAGGACACGGCGGCGGCCAGGTCGCCCCGCCGCTGCGCCGCCACGCCCAGGCTGAACAGCTCCGAGGCGCCCGGGCCCGGCTCCACCGAAAGCCGGAACGTGCCACCGGGCGATTCCGCGTCCGCCGGACTCCGGGGCCGGGCCTCGACTTGCGGTTTCGCCACCGCCGGAGCCGAGGGCGCAGGCGCCGGCCTGGTCCCGTTCGCCGGGTTCCCGGCGCCCGCCTGCCCGCTGGCCTGCCCGCTGGCCTGCCCGCCTGCCGCGACGCCGGCCTCCGCAACTGCGGCCCGCGGGGCCGCCGCCGCGCCGGACGCGGGCGTTCCCCCCGTGGCCGGCCGGGGACGCGCCGGCCCGGGCGCGGCGGCGGCCTGCGCGGCGGGCTCGGCGCCCGGCGCCAGCACGACGACGCCCACGAACACGAGCACGGCGGCGGCGAACAGGGCACCGGCGGCCACGAGGGAACGCGGCAGCGGCGACCGGCTCCGGTCCGGCATGCGCACGGCGTTGCCGGGCGCCGGGGCCAGCACGCGGCGGGCGCGGGTCCGGGCCGGTCCCTTCCGGCGGGCGTTCTGGGCGGCCTTGAGGGCGTCGGCGATGAGGCTCATCGCACCACTCCGGCGTACCAGGCGGCCAGGAAGCCGGCCGCGAGGAGCACGACGGCGGCAACCACGATGAACGCCGCGCGTCGGCTCAAGCCGCGAAGCGGCCACCGGCGCCCGACGATGGCGCCCTCGGCGTCGATGCCCCGCAGCGAGGCGAGTCCCTGCTCCACGTGCTGCCTGCGGATGTGCGTGGCCTGGTCGACGTAGCCGGCCAGCAGCGCCCGGTCGCACGTCAGGTTCACCAGCCGCGGGATGCCCTCGGTGGCCTGGAAGACACGCCGCAAGGCGCCGTTGGTGAACTGGATGCGGCCCTGGGCGCCCGCCACGTTCAGCCGATGGTAGACGTACCGTTCCAGCTCCTCACGGTCCAGGTTGGTGAGCGTGCAGCGCACCGACACACGCTGGTCCAGCTGCGCCAGGGACGGCCGCTGGATGCGCTCCCGCAGCTCCGGCTGCCCCACCAGCACGATCTGGAGCAGCTTCTCGTCTTCCGTCTCCAGGTTGGACAGCACCCGGATCTGCTCCAGGAACTCCGGCGTGAGGTGCTGCGCCTCGTCGAAGATGGCCACACAGGTGAGGCCGTCGATGAGCCGGGCCAGCAGGAAGCGGTTGAGGCGCTCCAGCAGCTCCTTCCGGGACGCCCCCTCGGGGTACGTGCAGCCGAACTCCGTCAGCAGCGCCTGGAGCATCTCCTCGGCGTTGAGGAACGGATTGAAGATGAGGGCCGTGCGGTAGCGGGTCGGGTCGAGCTGGTCCAGCAGGTCGCGGCACAGCGTCGTCTTGCCGGTGCCCACCATGCCCGTCAGCAGCAGGAAGCCCTCCCGCTGCTCCAGGCCGAACAGCAGGTGTTCGAGGGTGGCGCGGTAGCGTTCGGAGTAGTAGACGTAGCGCGGGTTCGGGGTGAGCGAGAACGGTTTCTCGCGCAAGCCGTAGAACTCTTCGTACACGCCGCCGCCTCAGCCCACGGGCGCCGGGCCGGCCACGATGGTCGGCGTGAGGAAGATCACCAGCTCACCCCGCTGTTCCGTCTCCTTCACCGTGCTGAACAGGTACTTCAGCAGCGGGATGTCCTTCAGGAGCGGCACCCCGATCCGGTTCTTCTCGATGCGCCGCTGGATGAGCCCGCCGATGACGATCGTCTCGCCGTCCCGCACCCGCACCATGGTGTCCAGGTCCCGCCGGTCCACCACCGGCGCCTGCGCCTGCACGCCGGCCTCGTTCAGCGTTTCCGTGCGCACCAGGCTCGTCACCATGGGCCGCACGTTCATGGTGATTGTGTTGTCCCTCGAGATCTGCGGCACCACGTCCATCACGATGCCCACGGCCACCGGCTGCGTCTCCACGTTCGTCGTGAAGATGACCCCGCTCGGCGTCGCCACCGGCTGGCGCGTCAGGGCGAAGAACACCTCGTCCGTCGTCACGTTGAACACGGCCCGCTGGTTGTTCAACGTGGACACCGATGGGCTGGACAGCACGCGCACGTCGCCCTGCGTCTCCAGCGCGTCCAGCACGTCCGTGATGGTCACCGTCTGGCCGCCCGGATCCCCGAAGGACAGCTTGACGCCCGAACCGGTGCCGGTGTTCAACTGGAGCTTGGTCAGGCTCTGGATCGCCTGCCAGTCGATGCCCAGCTGGTACTGCCGGCTCAACGTCACTTCCACGAACTTGGCCTCGATGCGGACCTGGCGCTGGATGGCCGACTGGAACGTGTCCAGGTACGTCTTGATGTCCCGCAGCTGCGACGGCGTGCCGGAGACCAGCACGGTGCCGGCCGATGGGTTGAGGATCAGGCGATGCCCCACCGAGTCGGAGCGCGAGTACGGGCCCGGAGCCCGGCCGCCGGTCAACCCCAGCGCCCCGGTGGCGCCCGCCACCTGCTGCGACTGCCGCTGCTCCACGTTCCCGAACAGCAGCCCCTCCACGGCCACGCGGAGATCCTCCCAGAGGTCCGTCACCTCCACCGTGGCCACGACGTCCGCACCCGTCAGCCCCGTGGCCGCGGTCTGCGCACCCGCCGTCTGCGACAGGGTCCCGTTCACGCCCTGCTGCGCCAGCCGGCGCTGCACCACCGTGGCGCCGGTGCCCACCCGCGACAGCGCGATGAAGTCCATCTCGAAGATCCTGGACTGCATCTGCACGGGGCCCACGCGCAGCACGTTGTTGCGGATGCTGTAGTCGTAGCCCTGGGAGCGGACGAGGGCGTCCAGCGCGTCATCCAGCGTCACGTGCTCCAGGTGCGTCGTCACGCGCCCGTGAACCGACGGGTCGATCTGGTAGCCCAGTCCATACTGCCGGGCGAGGCTGCGCAGGATCATGCGCAGGTCATCGTTGGAGGCCTGGAGCACCTCGATGCGGCGCCCGCCGGCGGCCGGCGCCTCCACGTGGCTCATCGGCAGCTCGGGCAGCACGCTGTCCACCGGGACGATGGTGTCCGGCGGCACCGCCGGCGCACCGATGGCGTTGGGCATGGGGCCCAGCTGCACGTCCGTGCGCGTCGCCGGCTGGCCCGCCGATGCGCACGCCGTCACCCATGCCGCCAGGAGGGGCAGAGCCAGTCGACGCGTTCCAGCCTGGCGAGTCATCGGTCGCCTCCCTCGTTCATGCGAAGCACCTGTCGCGTCCCGTCCGGCTCCATCAGAACCACCCGATCTCGTTGGATCTCTGCGACGCGGGTTCCGCCCGACAGCCGGTCCCCGGGCTCCACCAGGCGATCGTCGATGATCGCCACACGCCGGGCCGGTGAGATGAGGATCGCGCTCAGCCGGCGGCCGCGCTCCATCCCCGGACGCGCCGGTTCCGGAGCCGCCTGGCGCGCCACGAACGGGTCCACGACGCCGCCCGGTCCGCTTACCTCGCCGCGCACCGGGCCGGGACCGACCGCGGGCTCCAGGTATCCGGCGAGACGCTCCAGCGAGTCCGCGTCCGGACGCACCGCCCGGGACGGTGGCGCGGGCAGCGCACCCAGCCCCAGGAGCACCAGCCCCAGGAGCAGCCCGCTCACGCCCCAGATGGCGAGGCTAGTCCGGTTGGCCACGGCTCGATCCGTTCTTTCCCTGGTACACAACCAACAGGAAGCGGGCGTGCACGCCTCCGGGCGCCCGTATCAGACCCAGCCGGCGCACCTCCACCTGCGGCGGCAGGGAACCGACGTAGGAAAGCACGTCGCGGTAGCCCGCCGTAAACTCCACGAGCAGGGCGAACGGCGCCATCTGGAACGTCCAGTCGCCCACGCTCCGCGACGGTGCGGGCTCCAGGGTGTCAGCCGGTACGAATGCGACGCCGACATCAGGGATGCCGAGCTGCTCGGCCCGCTGCGTCACCAGTTGCGCCAGACCCACGCGGTCCACCGACCGGATGCCACGCTGAGCCACCTGTCGCTCGCTGCGATGCCACGCCGCTGATTCGGCGGGAGTCGCGGACTGGAAGCCCCGTACCCAGCGCTCGGCGAGGTCCACCGTTCGGGCCAGCTGCCGTTCCCGCTGCCGGAGCTCCGCGGTGCGCCGGGCCGCGAGGCCGGCGACGAGCAGCGCCGGCACCACCACCACGAGCGTCGCGGCCACGATCTCGACCCAGAAACGACGCCGGCGCAATCCGGCCCGGAGCTCGGCGAACGATGGCGTCATTGGCCTAAGTCCGCTTCCCAACGAACAATAAACGACATCCCGAAGGTCACCGCAACGGCGCCCGTGCTGTCCACGGACATGGCGCCCAGTCGCGCCAGGTGGACCGAATCCACGGGCACCCGGGACGGAACGCCGCGATACAGGACGTCCACCGCACGCACGGCCGCGGCGTTGCTCTCGCCCGTCGCGACGCCGGCCACCGCCACCGACCAGTCGGTGCCCCAGGCCTGGAGCGTCAGGCTGTCCAGCCGCACGCCCGCCGCCGTGGACGACGCCACCGCTCGCAGGATTCGCTGCACCCGCAGCTCGCGTTCGCCCGCCGGCGCCAGGAACGCCAGGCGCGCCTCGTGGTCCCGCCGCGCCTCGAGCACCGGGCGCATGCGAGCCAGCGCCGGCACACGGTGCTCCAGCTGCGCCTGGAGCGCGCCGATGCGCGCGTCGGCGCTCCGCGCGGCCAGGATCGCGCCGGCGCTCCACCACAGCGCCGCGGCCGCGATGAGGACCGCGGCGCCGGCGCCCAACGCCCTCGCCCACAGCCGCGACGCCGGCGCCGGCCGCAGCGGTTCCGGCAGCAGGTTCAGCGGGTGGCCGCTCCTCCGGTCCATGGCCGGACCCAGAGCCGCCAGCACGTTCGGCGTCAGGCCCGTGTCCAGGCGGCCGACGCGAACGTCCATCTCCTGCTGGACGGCCTGCGCCACCTCATCGTACTGCTCGTCCACCGCCACCACCCGCACGTCTGCCGTCCCGCGACCCGGGAACTGCTGGTTCAGAAACAGCACCCCGCGCTCCACGTGCTCCACCACCGCCGCCACGTCCGTCGCCGGCACGCCCAGCGTGCCCCGCAACGGCTCGCTGCACAGACGCAGGGCCCCCGCGAAGAAGCAGCCGATGACCGGACCCGTCTCCAGCATGAGCACCAGTACGCTGGGCTCCACCGACGCTTCCACGGCGTCGTGGATGTGCTGGACCACGCGGGGCAGGATCGTAACGTGCTCCAACGCGATGCCGCGGCTGGCCAGCGTGTGGTGCAGGCCCTCCACCGTGTGCCGAGCCATCGCCCCCACCAGCACATCCTGATACGGGCCTTCGCGTGTCTCCGTCTCGCCCGCCACCACGAACCCGATCACCGGGTCCTTCAGGTCCGGGTAGAACCGGCTCATCTCCCGGGCCACCACCGGCCGCAGGAGCTCCGGCGACGCCGGAGGCAGCGTCAGGATGTGGTGCGATACGCCGAACCCGCTGATGCCCAGCGACAGGCGGCCGCCCCGCCCGCCCAGGGACTCCGTCAGCCGGGCCAGCAGTTCCACCGCCGTACCCAGGTCCCGCCGCTCCGGCCGGTCCGCCGCGTACTCCACCACGCCCAGCACATCGCCCACGCGGTGGTACTCCACCAGCAGGATCCCGTTGGGGGAGAGGATGCCGGAGAAGCGGCGCGGAGAGCGGCCGAGCCCCGTCATCGGCCCACCGACTTGTAGATGGTGATGACCGGCAGGAAGATGGACAGGGCCACCACCATGATGACGGCGCCCAGCAGCACCACCATCGCCGGTTGCAGCGCCGTGAGCATGCGCCGCACCGCCGCGGGGACCTCCCGGTCGTAGTAGGCCTTGGCACGGCCCAGGGCCTCGTCCAGGCTGCCCGTCGTCTCGCCCAGGGCGATGCTGCGCACCACGATGAGCGGGAACAGCCCCGTGCCGGCGAACGCATTGGCCATGGAATCGCCGCTCGCCACCGCTTCCCGCGCCCGGTGGACGGCCCGGGCGACCACGCGGTTCTCCATCATGCGCTCCACCAGGGTCAATCCGTGGAGCAGCTCCACGCCGGTGCGATAGAAAAGGGCCGTGTAGGTGACGAACCGCGCCATGCTGATCTGGTGCGCCAGGGCGCCGAAGATGGGCACGCGCAGCATCATGAGGTCGGTGACGTAGCGGCCGCGCTCCGTCCGCCGGACGAGGACCAGCAGCAGCACGAGGCCGGCAACAGCCCCCACGAGGAAGGGCCACCACACTTCCAGGAACCTGGCACCGGCGATGATGATGCGCGTGGGCAGCGGCAGCTGCACGTCCAGGGTGGCGAAGATGGGAAACAGCTTGGGGAACACGAAGCCCACCAGCACCGCCAGGAGAATGGCGACGGCCACCAGCACGATGACCGGATAGGTGGTGGCCTGGCGCAGCTGAGACGAGATCTCCTGCTGCCAGTTGAGGTGGTCCGACAGCTGGTTCAGCGCGTAGTCCAGGTGCCCGCTCGCCTCCCCCGCCGCGACGGTCCCGATATAGAGCTGCGAGAACGTCTTGGGGTGTTCCGCCAGGGCTTCCGACAACGTCACGCCGCGTTCCGAGACCGAGACGCGCACTTCCTCCACGATGCGACGTAGCCGGCGCGATTTCAGTCGGCCGGCCACGTCTTCCAGCGTGCCGAGAAGCGGAATCCCGGCCTGCACGGAAGCGCCCAGGTATTCGGTGAGGGCGAGCAGCTCACGTCGTTCCACCCGCCCGTCGACGTGAGTGGACCGCTGCCGCTCCGGTCGTTGGGGCTCCGCGCGGATCAGGTAGGAGCCTTCATCCCGGAGCCGTTCGGCCAGCTCGTCCTCGCTCGCGGCGGTCATGGCACCGCGCGTCACCGAGCCGGTAGACGTCAGGGCCTCGTACGCGTAGTCCGGCACGCTCCTTCTCTCAGGCAGCAGCCACCTTCAAGGCTTCCTCCAGCGAGGTGATCCCCGCCCGCACCTTCTTGAGCGCGTCCTGCAGCAGGGTGGGCCGGCCCGACCGGCGGTGAATCTCTTCCGACGATCGTCGCTCGTAGACGCTCGCTTCCACCTCCGGGCTCACCGGGATCACCTCGAACACACCCACGCGACCCCGGTACCCCGTGTTCCTGCATGCGGCACAGCCGCGCGCCGCGTACAGCGTCGCGTCTTCCAGCCTGTAGCGCTCCCGCACCGCCGGAGCCACCTCCGCCGGCACCTTGCACTGCGTGCACAGCACGCGGATCAGCCGCTGCGCCACCACCAGCTCCAACGATGACGCCAGCACGAACGGCTCGGCGCCCATGTCCAGCAGGCGCGGAATCGCGCCCGCCGCAGAGTTGGTGTGCAGCGTCGTGAGCACCAGGTGCCCCGTCAGTGCCGCGCTCAGGGCGATCTGCACCGTTTCCGCGTCCCGCATCTCGCCCACCAGGATCACGTCCGGGTCGTGGCGCAGCAGCGAGCGAAGGCCCGAGGCGAACGTGAGTCCCGCCTTCAGGTTGATCTGGGACTGGCGCACGCCCTGAAGCTCGTACTCGATCGGGTCCTCCAGCGTCAGGATCGAGCGCTCCGTCGTGTTCAGCTCCTTGAGCCCCGAATAGAGCGTCGTCGTCTTGCCGGACCCCGTCGGCCCCGTCACGGGCACCAGCCCGAACGGCTTGCGCAGCGCCGCCCGGAACAGTTTCAGGTCCGTCGGGGACATGCCCAGCCCCTCCAGGTCCAGGCGCACACGGTTCCGGTCCAGCACGCGGAGCACCACGTCCTCGCCGTGCATGGTGGGGAACGTCGAGATGCGCAGGTCCACGGGGTTCGGACCGTCCAGGCGGAAACGGCCGTCCTGCGGCAGCCGGCTTTCCGCGATGTTCAAGCCCGACAGGATCTTGATGCGCGTGATGAGCGGGGACTGGAGCGCCTTCGCGAACTCGGGCCCTTCCTGCAGCTGGCCGTCCACCCGGTAGCGGACCCGGACCCGGTTCTCCTCCGGCTCCACGTGGATGTCGGTGGCCCCCAGCCGGACGGCTCGCTGGATCACATCGTCGGCCTGGCGCAGGGCGTTCGCGCCCTCATCCGTGGTCGACGCGCGCAACGGCGGCTGCGGTTCGCGCGGCGGGCTCTTCGACGCCGGTTCCGGCTGCGAACCGCCGTAGAGGCGGTCCAGCACGCCATCGATCTGGGCGCGCGGCGCCGCCACCACGTTCAGCGGGCGCCCCGTCACTCGCTCCAACGCCGTGACCGCGCCGATGTCAAACGGATTGCCCAGCGCCACCCTCAGCCGCCCGCCCTCCTGAGCCACCGGCACCGCGTTGTGCACCCGCGCCAGAGCCTCGGGGATGGAACGGGCGGCGTCCGCATCCGGCTCCTGGTCCACCAGGGACAGGTACGGGATCTGCGCGTCCTCGCACAGCAGCCGCATCAGATCATCTTCCTGCACGAAACCCAGCCGCAGCAAGGCGCTCCCGAGCTCTTCGCCCGTGACCTGCTGCGCGCGGATCGCGTCGGCCAGCTGCTGTTGGGTGACGACGCCCTGCTCGAGCAGCCGCTCGCCCAGCCGCTTCTTCGTTGCCATCGCCCTCCCGCCGGGGTGCTCCCCGCTCACGCCTGCACGTCTCCCCTCGTGACCGTGCCCGTCCGGCCACACCGGTTCGCGACGTGCGATCACTACGCGTTCTGGAGGAGAGAACCGATCCCGTAACTGGACCGAAAGATACACGCGCGCCGCTCTGTCGTGCAATCATGGCCCATGACCGCCAAAGGCGCGAGCCGCACGGGGGGGGGTCCCCACGCGCGGCTCGCGCCCTGGCCCATTCGATCGGAAGCGCTACTGCACGTGCGGCACGCGGCCGCTCAAGCCCACGATGTGGCTCCCTTCGAAGCTGGACATGACGTTGCGCGAGTCCACCACCAAGGCTGCGTGCTCGGCCACCTGCGTGTAGTCGATGGCCTGGTGGTCGGTGGCGATCAGCACGCAATCCGCGGCCGCCAGCTCTTCGGCGGTCAGCTCCACGCCCGTCATGCGCAGACCTTCGGCGCGCAGTTCCGCCACGTACGGATCGTGGTAGAGCACGTCGGCGCCCTTCTCCTGGAGCAGCTGTATGATGTCGATGGCGGGACTCTCCCGCACGTCGTCGATGTCACGCTTGTACGCCACGCCCAGCACCAACACCCGGGCGCCGGCCAGCGACTTGTGCAGGTGGTTGAGCGCGTCCTGCACCTTCACGACCACGTAGGCCGGCATGTCCGCGTTGATCTCGCTGGCCAGCTCCACCAGCCGCATCCGGTACCGCAGCGTCTTCATCTTCCACGCCAGGTAATGGGGATCCAGCGGGATGCAATGGCCGCCGATGCCGGGGCCCGGCAGGAACTTCATGTAACCGAACGGCTTGGTCGACGCGGCGTCGATGACTTCCCAGATGTCCACGCCCAACCGGTCCGCCGCCTGCGCCATCTCGTTGACCAGCGCGATGTTGATGGCGCGGAAGGTGTTCTCCAGCAGCTTCGTCAGCTCCGCCGCTTCCGGCGAGCTGACCGGCACCACCGTGTCCATGATGCGGCCGTACAGCGCCACACCCGCCTCCTGGCACGCCGGCGTAATGCCGCCGATGACCTTGGGCGTGTTCTGCACGTGCCATTGCGGGTTGCCCGGATCCACCCGTTCCGGACTGAAGCACACGTGGAAATCCACCCCGGCCCGCAGCCCGCTCTGCTCCAGGATCGGTTGCATGAGCTCGCGGGTGGTGCCCGGGTACGTCGTGGACTCCAGGATCACCAGCTGGCCCGCACGCAGCGTGTCCCGCACGGCTTCCGTGGCCGCCACCACGAAGCTCACGTCCGGATCCCGCGTCTTGGACAACGGCGTCGGTACGCAGATGATCACCGCGTCGCACTCGCCCAGGCGGCCCAGATCCGTCGTCGCCTCCATGCGGCCACCGGACACGTGCTCCGAAAGCTCCTCGTCCTTCACGTCCAGCACGTGGGAGACCCCGCCGTTCACCCCGTTCACAACCGCCGGGTTCAGGTCGAAGCCCAGAACCCGATATCCCGCACGGCACGCGGTCATCGCGAGCGGCAGTCCCACGTAGCCGAGTCCGATGATGCCGCAAATCGCCTGTTTCGACTCGATGCGCTCCAGCAGCGCGCCTCCCTGCGGCGTCAACGTCGCCTCCCTCTGTTCCGGTTCACCCGTATGGCCCGATACGGACGTTCAGCCCGCGTCGGCCGCGCTACGATCGTACCATGCCGCAAGCCCTTGCACCAGCCCCGCAATGGTGTGCGGCTCCGCTTCCACGATGACCTCGAAACCCAGCTCCCGCGCCGTGTCGCCCGTGACCGGCCCGATGACCGCCGCGGATACGCCCGTCACGTCCCCTCCCACCGCCTCCACGAAATTCTGCACCGAGGACGACGACGTGAACGTGACCACATCAACCTGGCCGGCATCGAGCCGGGCCCGCATCGCCGCGGCGCCTTCCGTGTCCGGCACTGTCCGGTACACCGCCACTTCGTCCACGCGCGCGCCCTGCTCTCGCAACCCCTCCGGCAACACCTCCCGGGCCTCCGCCGCCCGCGGCAGCAGGACCCGGACACCCGCCAGAGGCCCCGACGCCACCATGGCCTCCAGAAGCCCTTCGCCCACGTGCTTCACCGGCACCAGCGACACCCGCGCACCCCGGGCCTCCACCACCGCCGCCGTCGACGTCCCGACACATGCGATCCGCAATCCATCGAGAGAACGCGCGCTCCGCCCCGCCCGTTCCAGCTCCTCCCAGAAACGGACGACCCCGTTCGGCGACGTCAGCACCAGCCAGTCGTACTCCTCCAGCTCCGCCAACGCCCGCCTCACCGGCTCCGGGTCTTCCGGCGGCACGATCCGGATCGTCGGGAACGCAACCACGTCCGCGCCCAGCGATTCCAGGGCCTCGATGAACTCCGCCGCCTGGTGCCGCGCCCGCGTCACCACCACGCGCTTCCCGGCCAGCGGTTGGTGTTCCGTCATCAGCCGTCCCTTCTCCGCGACCTCCCCGCGCACAAACCTTGAAGGGAGCCGACGCTGAACGCGCCGGCTCCCCCGGTTCCTTCCTGCGGGCGCACGCCTGCGCCCACCTTGCCTCGCTCCTTCAACCGGCTTTCTTGATCTTGCCGGCGGAGATGCAACGCGTGCACACGCGAACTCGCTTTGCCGAACCGTCTTCCGTCGCGATCCGCACACGCTGCAGGTTCGGGTTCCACCGCCGCTTGGTCTTGTTGTTCGCGTGACTGACGTTGTTGCCGAACCGCGGCTTCTTGCCGCAGACGTAGCATTCGCGCGCCATGATATCGCCTTTCTACTGCTGTGCCTGCCCCGGAGCCGTCCCCGAGCCGGCCTGACCCGCACCCGGTGCGCCACCCTGCCCCCTCGCCGGCTGCACCACACTCGCCTCGATGAACGTCGTGGCGAACTCCGCCTGCATCCGGTCGCCTTCTCCCTGGAGCGCGCCGGACGTCGTCCAGGCGCTCAGGACCGAATCATCCATTGCAAGGACGCGGCCCTGCACGTCGTAGCGCGTCCCCGTCTCCATGGTGAACCCACCAGCCACCAGAGCCGAGTCCGCCTTCAGCAAGAACGGCACCTTGGAAGGCATGTCCAGCCAGTACGCTTCCTTGCCGAGGTTGCTCTGTGCCTGCACACCGCGCAGCCGCACCTGCTGACCCAGGTACTGCTCCGGATGGAGTGAGAACGTGTCAAGCGGGATCACCGGAACCCCGGCATCCCCGGCCGTTCCCTCGTCGTTCGTCTGGACCGTCACTTCCGTCGGCTTGCTCTCCATCGCGAGCCAGGTCATGAACCCGGCAATCATGATCAGCGACAGAAGCATCCAGAGCCAAGCAAGACCACGCCCCGGCTTCTTGTGTTCCAGTTGCTCCATGGGTTCTCTACTCCACGAGCTCGATGATGGCGAGATCGGCGGCGTCGCCGGCCCGATGCCCCACCTTGATCACCCGGGTGTATCCACCCGGCCGGTCCGCGAACCGCGGCGCGATGTCCTCGAACAGCTTCGACAACGCTTCAGGATCGTGTAGCCTGCGGGCCACCAGCCGACGCGCATGCAGATCCCCGCGCTTCGCCTTCGTGATAAGCGGCTCTGCGTATCCGCGCAACTCCTTCGCCTTCGCCAGCGTCGTCTCGATCCGGCCGTGCAGGAACAACGACGTGGCCAGGTTGCCAAGCATCGCGCTACGATGCTCCGCGGTCCGGTTCAGATGCCGCCCCTTCTTGCGGTGCCTCATGCTACTGGGACTCCTCTTCCACCACGGCCGCGCCATCCGCCGTAGACTCGTCGATCAGGTACAGCTCGCCGTCTTCGCCCGCCTCCAGCTTCATGCCGAACCGGAGGTCGTGCTCGCTCAGGAACTGGCGAATCTCTTCCAGCGACTTGATGCCGAAATTCTCGATCCCCAGCATCTGTTCTTCCGTTCGCTGCACGAGATCGGCGAGCGTGATGATGTTTTCCTTCTTCAGCGAGTTCACCGACCGGACCGATAGCTCCGCCAGGTCCTCGATCGGCCGCTCAAACAGGTCCCGCAACGTGTGCGGCACGTGCAGCGCGCCCGGCACCGGCGGCTGCGGTTCGGCCGACTCGCCGAAGCGCAACATATACTCCAGATGCATTCGCGCCAGTTCCGCCGCGTACGCCACCGCATCTTCCGGCGCCACGCTGCCGTTCGTCTCGATGAACAGCGTCAGCCGGTCGAAGTCCGTCCGCTGCCCGACGCGCGTCTCCTCCACCGTGAAATTCGCCCGCAGAACCGGGTTGTAGATGGAGTCGATCCGCACCAGGTCCACCGCGCTGCCCTTCGGCAGCTCATGCTGCTCCGCCGGCACGAAGCCGCGCCCCATGTTCACATGCAGCGCCATGTTCACTTCGCGATCTTCCTGCAACGTGAACAGGTGATGGTCCGGCGTCTGGATCTCCACCGGACCCGTCTTCGCGATGGCCGCCGCCGTCACCGAGCCCGCCTTCGTCGCCTTCAGCTCCAACACTGCGTCCGTCGTGCCCTCGGCCAGCGAAAGCACCAACGATTTCAGATTCTGGATGATCTGGTGCACGTCCTCCACCACGCCCGTCACCGTCTGGTGCTCGTGCACCACGCCATCCATGCGAAACGCCCAGACCGCCGCCCCGGGCAACGACGAGAGGACAATCCTGCGCACGGTGTTGCCCAACGTTTGCCCGAACCCACGCTCCAGCGGTGCCAGGATGAACTGGGCCGAGCGCCCGTCCTCCGAACGCTCCACGACTTCCACGCGCTGTGGTAACACCAAGCCGGTCAGATCCAGTTCCACCATATCCTCCTTATCAGCCTCTCAGGACGCGCCTCCTAGGCAGCGCGTAGCGCCGCCGTCCTAGATGGCGCGCCAGCGCCACCGTCCTCCGCGGCGCATGGCGCCACGGTCCTGCGGCGGCGCACCGCGCCGCCGCCCTGCCTCTACTTGGAGTACAGCTCCACGATCAGCTGCTCCTGCACCGCCAACGGAATGTCAGCCCGCGTCGGCCGCTCCAGCATCCGGCCGGTGAGCGAGTCCTTGTCCGCCGCCAGCCAACGAACCACGTCCGGCCGCGTCTTCGATTCCAGCGCAGCCTGCACCGGCACCAGGTTGCGCGACTTCTCCTGCACCCGGATCTCGTCCCCCGGGCCCACCTGGTAGCTCGGCACGTCCACCGTCCGGCCGTTCACCTGCACATGCCGGTGGCGCACCAGCTGCCGCGATTGTTTCCGGCTCTGCGCGAAGCCCAGCCGGTACAACACGTTGTCCAGCCGCGCCTCCAACGCCACCAGCAGATTCTCGCCCGTCACGCCCGGCTGCTTCGCCGCGTGCTCGAACAGGTTCTTGAAGTAGTTCTCCGACACGCCGTAGATCCGCTTCACCTTCTGCTTCTCACGGAGCTGCAGCGCATAGTCCGACATCCGCCGACGCCGCGCCTGGGCCAACCCGTGCTGACCCGGCGCGTAATTCCGGCGCTCAACGGGACATTTCTCGGTGTAGCACTTGGTGCCCTTCAAAAAAAGCTTCTGCCCCTCTCGGCGGCAGAGCTTGCAGACCGGACCGGTATAACGACCCATGCGAACCGTCTTCTCCTGTTCTCGTTTGTACGTGCCCTCGAGACTTCGTCCCGCCCGACGGTTGCGGCGGTTTACGTCCCGTGTTCCCTTGCCTGCCACTCACCCGTCCTCCGCCCCCCGACCTCCCACCCCAGAGGGAGACCCGCGCCGCCCCCCCCCGTCACCACCCCACGGGCGACCGGTGCGTGGGCGACGATTCCGGCCAGGTCACGGCGCGGCGTCACGGCATGCTCCCTGTCGGCCACCCGGTACCGCCCGTCCCCACGCCCACTGCCCGCCCCATTCTCTCCTCCCCCCGTCTCTCTGGCCGGGAGGCCGGGACAGGCGGCGGGCCGCCCCATCGGGGCGGAAGGGCGGTGCGGCGGTTACACCCTCCGCTTCTTCGGCGGCCGGCAGCCGTTGTGCGGGATCGGCGTCACGTCCCGGATCGACTTCACCTGCAGGCCGGCGGCGGCCAGGGCCTGGATCGCCGACTCGCGGCCGCTGCCCGGACCCTGCACCCGCACGTGCACCCGCTTCACACCCAGGTTCGCCGCTTCGCGCCCCACCTGCTCCGCCGAAACCGTCGCCGCGAACGGCGTCGACTTCTTCGAGCCCTTGAAGCCCGACTTCCCCGCGCTGCCCCACACGATCACGTTGCCCTGCATGTCCGTGATCGTCACCAGGGTGTTGTTGAAGGTCGCCTTGATGTGCGCGATCCCCTCGGCCTCCACCTGCTTGCGGGTGCGCTTCGTGCGCCCCTTCTTCGGATTCGCCATGTCCTCGCTTCGTTCCGAGACGGCGGCGCGCAACCTCCGGCGTCCGCCCTGTTTCCGCTTGCCTGGCCCCGCCTACAGCGTACAAGGTCGGCATCGAGCGCCGCCGGCCCAAACCGGCCGCCCCCGGACCAACGCCGACCCGTTCGCGGCCGCCACGCGGCCGCTGCACCTACTTCTTCGGTGCCTTCTTCTTGCCCGCGATCGCTCGACGCGGACCCTTGTGCGTACGCGCGTTCGTATGCGTCCGCTGGCCCCGCACCGGCAGCCCACGACGATGCCGCAGACCCCGGTAGCAGCCGATGTCCATGAGCCGCTTGATGTTCATGGACACCTCGGTCCGCAACGCGCCTTCCACCTTGTACTGGTTCTCGATGGCCCGGCGCAGCCGGTTCACTTCCTCGTCGTCCAGCTCATGCACACGACGCGACGGGTCCACGCCCGTCTCCGCCAGGATCTGCTTCGCCGTCGAATGCCCGATCCCGTAGATGTACGTGAGCCCCACTTCCACGCGCTTGTTGCGCGGGAGATCGACTCCTGCTATGCGAGCCATACGCTACCCCTGCCGCTGCTTGTGTCGCGGATTCTTCTTGCAGATGATCCGCACCACCCCGCGCCGGCGGATCACCCGGCAGTGCTCACACATCGGCTTCACGCTGCTGCGGACCTTCATGGCGCTTCCTTTCGTTTATCGAACAGCTTTTCAATATACCAAGCCCGCAAAACCCCATCAAGCCCCAACCGGCGTAAGAATGCGCGGACCGTCGGCCGTCACGGCCACCGTGTGCTCGAAATGGGCGCTGCGCCGCGCGTCCAGCGTCACGACGGTCCATCGGTCCGACAGGGTGCGAACCCCTTCCACGCCTGCATTGACCATGGGCTCGATGGCGATGACCAGGCCGACGTCCAGGCGCTGGCCCCGGCCGGGCCGGCCGTAGTTGGGGATCTGCGGCTCTTCGTGAGGGCCCCGTCCGAGGCCATGCCCGACGAGCTCGCGCACGACGCTGAACCCCGCGGCTTCCGCGACGCTCTGGACGGCGTGGCCGATGTCGCCGACGCGATTGCCCGGTCGCGCCTGTTCGATGCCCTTTTCCAGGGCCTCGCGGGTGACGTCCAGGAGCCGGTGGGTCTCCGGGTCGATCTCTCCGACGGGGTACGTGCGAGCGGCGTCGGCGAACCAGCCGTCGAGGCGGACGCCGGCGTCGACGCTGATGACATCACCCTCGTGGAGCATGCGATCCGGCTTGGGGATCCCGTGCACCACCTCTTCGTTGACGGACGCGCAGATGCTGGCCGGGAAGCCGTACAGGCCTTTGAAGGCCGGCTCGGCGCCGTCGTGGTCGCGGATGAACGTTTCGGCAAAGGCGTCCAGCTCACCGGTGGTAACGCCGGGGCGGACGTGCGCCGGTATCTCATCCAGCAGCTGGGCCAGGATGGTGCCGGCGCGCGCGATCGCCTCGATCTCCGCCCCGCTCTTCAGGTGAATCACGCCGGCTCCGGCTCCAGCACATGGTCGATGGCATCCGCCACCGCGTCGACGCCCTGCCGGCCGTCGACGTAATACACGGGCGTGCCGGACGCTTGGTAGTAGGCGATGAGAGGCTCCGTCTGGGCGCGGTAGACTTCCAGGCGCCGACGGACGGTGTCCGGCTCATCGTCCGCGCGGTGGGTCAGCGCGGCGCCACAGTCGTCGCACACGCCCTCCGCAGCCGGCGGGTCGAAGTAGACGTTGAACACCGCCTTGCAGTCCGGGCAGGAGCGGCGGCCGCTGATGCGCTGCACCAGCACCTCGTCGGGCACATCCAGCACGACGACGCCGTCCAGCGGCCGTTCCAGGTCGGCGAGCATGGGATCCAGGGCCTCCGCCTGCGCGATTGTGCGCGGGAAACCATCCAGGATGAACCCGCCCGCCGTGTCTTCGATGACCTCCCGGGCCAGGCCCAGGATGATGTCGTCCGGAACCAGCTCCCCGGCGTTCATGTAGGACTGCGCTTTCCTGCCGAGCTCCGTGCCGCGCCGCACCGCATCGCGCAGCAGGTCGCCCGTCGAGATCTGGCGCAGGCTCTTCCGTTCTGCGAGCAGGGCTCCCTGGGTGCCTTTCCCGGCACCGGGAGCCCCGAGGATGATCAGGTTCATGGCATCGCTCTGGTGATCGAGTTCGAGCGCGAACTCGAACCCGCGTTTACATGTACCGTTGGCGGCCGCGGAACCGCACGCGGCCCTTCTTCATGAACCCCTCGTAATGCCGCAGCAGCAGGTGCTGCTGCATCTGCTGGACCGTGTCCAGCGCCACGCCGACCACGATCAGCAGGGACGTGCCACCGAAGAAGAACAGCTGTCCCATGTGCAACGCGCCGAAGATGGCGAACGGCAGCAGTGCGATCGCAGCCAGGTAGAACGCGCCGGGCAGCGTGACCCGGCTGAGCACGTGGTCGATGTACTCGGCCGTACGTGTGCCCGGCTTCACACCCGGGATGAACGCGCCCTGCTTCTTCAGGTTGTCGGCCAGGTCCACCGGGTTGAAGATGATGGCCGTGTAGAAGTACGTGAAGAAGACAATCAGGATCGTGTAGCTGATGTAGTACAGCCAGCTGCCCGGCTGGAACATCTGCGACGTGCGCTGCAGCCAGGGGACCTGGCTGAACGCCGCGATGGTGCCCGGCACGATCACGATGGACTGGGCGAAGATGATGGGCATGACGCCCGCCGAGTTGATGCGCAGCGGGATGAAGCTCTTCTGGCCTTCCCGGATGCGGCCGCGCCCCATGACCTTCCGCGGGATCTGGACCGGCAGCTTGCGGGCGGCCATGGTCATGGCCACCACGCCCGCCACCACGCCGATCATGACGGCCAGCAGCACGATGAGCGCAAAGGGTGACATCACGCCCGTGGCGAGGGCTTCCACCGTCCGCTGAATGGCCCCCGGGAAGCGCTCGATGATCGAGAAGAAGATCAGCAACGACATGCCGTTGCCGATGCCCCGCTCCGTGATCTGCTCGCCCAGCCACATGACGAACACGGCGCCCGTGGTCAGGACCAGCGTCGTGGTGAGCCGGAAGCCCCAGCCCGGGTTCAGCACGGCACCCTGGATGCTGTCCAGGTAGATGGCGTAGCTGTAGCCCTGGATGACCGACAGCGCCACCGTGGCGTAGCGGGTCCACTGCGTGAGCTTCTTCCGCCCTTCTTCCCCTTCCTTCTGCATCTTCTCGACGGTGGGGAAGACCGCCGCCAGCAGCTGGAACATGATGCTGGCGGAAATGTAGGGCATGATGCCCAGTGCGAAGACGGTGGCCCGGCGAAGGGCGCCGCCCACGAACATGTCGTAGATGCCGAACAGCGTATTCTGGAGCTGGCCGAACTGGGCCTGAAGCGCCTGGACGTCGATCCCCGGCGACGTGATGTGCGCGCCGATGCGGTACAACAGCAGGGCCCCGAGCGTGAAGAGGATCTTCTCCTTCAGCTCCGGAACCTTGAACAGGTTCGGGATGGGGTTCGCCATGGCTCTATTCCTCCACCAGCTCCACCGACCCTCCCGCCGCTTCGATCTTCTCGCGGGCGCTGGCGCTGAACGCGTGCGCCTGCACGGTGATCTTGCGCGTCAGCTCGCCGGTGCCCAGCACCTTGACGCCCGCGTCCTTGCCCAGGTCGGCAAGGCCGGCCTCATGCAGGATCGCCGGCGTGATCGTGTCCGCGTCCAGGCCTTCCAGGTCCCGCACGTTCACGATCTGCCACACGGTGCGCGAACGGGGCGTGAAGCCTCGCTTCGGCACCCGCCGCTGCAGTGGCATCTGGCCGCCCTCGAACCACGGCCTCTGCTTGTTGCCGGCCCGCGCCTTGTGGCCCTTGTGGCCGCGACCCGCCGTCTTGCCGTTCCCGGAGCCGGGCCCGCGGCCCCGACGCTTGCGGTTGCGGTTCGCCCCTTCGGGACGCCGGAGATTGCTGAGATCCACCATCCGCCTGTTACTCCTCGCCTTCCAGCTCCCGGACTTCGATCAGGTACGACACCTGGTCGATCATGCCCCGGATGCCGGGCGTATCGCTCTGGATGACCGTCTGCTGGTGATGCCGCAGGCCCAGGGCCCGCAATGTGGCCCGGTGCTTCGTCGGCCGGCCGAGCCCGCTGCGGACCTGCCGGATCTCCAGCATCTTCGTGGACGCCTTCTTCTTAGGCATGCGTCACCCCCAGCTCCTCGACGCTGATGCCGCGTTCGCGCGCCGCCTGCTCCGCCGTGACCAGCTCCTGCAGGCCCTGCAGGGTCGCCCGCGCGCTGTTGATGGGATTGTTGGACCCCAGGCTCTTCGTCAGCACGTCCCGGATGCCCGCCGCCTCGAGGACCGGCCGTACCGCGCCACCGGCGATCACGCCGGTGCCGGGACCCGCCGGCTTCATGAGCACGCGGGCAGCGCCCACGCGGCCGATGATCTCATGAGGGATCGTGCCCTCGACCATCGGCACCTCGATCATGGTCTTGCGGGCCTGTTCCATGCCCTTGCGGATCGCCTCGGCTACCTCGTTCGCCTTGCCGATGGCAATGCCCACCTTGCCGGCCTTGTCACCCACCGTGACGAGCGCCGTAAACGAGAACCGGCGTCCACCCTTGACGACCTTCGCCACCCGGTTCACGTGGATGACGCTTTCCGTCAGGTCGGATTCGCCCCGGCCCCGCCGGCCACCGCTTCGCTGGTCCTTCGCCATTCTGCTCTCTTCCTCGGCTCGCGCGAACTTAGAACTTGAGGCCGCCCTCGCGGGCGCCATCGGCGAACGCCGCTACGCGGCCATGATAGAGGTAGCCGCCGCGGTCGAATACCACCGCCTCGATGCCTGCTTCCTTCGCCTTCTCCGCCAGGCGTTTGCCCGCCGCACTGCTCAGGTCCTTCTTGGTCGTGTCCTTCTTGGCCCGCAGCTTCGCGAACTCGGGCGCCGTCGTGGACACGCCCAGCAGCACACGGCCCGTGGAGTCATCCACCACGTGGCCCTGCAGGTGTTTCAGGGAACGGTGCACCACCAGACGCGGACGCGCGGAGGTGCCTTCCACCTTCCGGCGCACTCGCCGATGCCGACGCACTCGCTGCTGTTCCCGCTGATCCGACTTCTTCCGATTCATGGCTCTATCCCGCCTACGCGCCGGTCTTGCCGGCCTTGCGCCGGACATGCTCGCCCACGTACCGGATACCCTTCCCCTTGTAGGGCTCCGGCGGCCGGACCGCCCGCAGCTCCGCCGCGACCTGGCCCACCTTCTGCTTGTCGATCCCCTCAACCACCACCGAGGTGAGACTCGGCGCCGTCAGCGTGATGCCCTCGGGCTCGGGATACTCCACCGGATGCGAGTAGCCGACGTTCAGCACCAGGCTGCTTCCCTTCTTCTCCGCCCGATAGCCCACCCCGATGATCTCCAGCTGCCGCTTGTAGCCGTTGGCCACGCCCTCGACCATGTTGGCCAGCAGGGCCCGGGTCAGGCCATGGTAGGCCCGGTGCTGCTTCGCGTCCGACGAACGCGCCACCCGCACCACGCCATCCTCCACCTTCACGGTGATCTCCGGCCGCATCTCGCGCGCCAGCTCACCCTTCGGCCCCTTCACCGTCACGGCGTTGCCCTTCACGTCCACGCTCACGCCCTTCGGCAGCGGGATCGGCTTGTTTCCCACGCGTGACATCGCGTCCTCCTCCCCTACCAGACCACCGCAACGACCTCGCCCCCGACATTGCGCTCCCGCGCCTGCTTGTCGGAGAGGAGGCCCTGCGACGTGGAAACGATCGCCATGCCCAGGCCGTTGCGAACTCGCGGCAGGCCCTTGGCCCTGGCGTACTCCCGGCGCCCCGGCCTGGACACGCGCTGCAGCGAGCGGATCACCGGCCGCCCTTCGTAGTATTTCAGGTAGATGCGCAGGACCCCGAAGCGCCCATCGTCCAGGACCTTGTACTCCTGCACGAAGTGGTTCTCCTTCAGCAGCCGCGCCACTTCCGTCTTCATCTTCGACACCGGCATGTCAACACGCTTGTGCCCCGCGTTCGCCGCGTTGCGGATGCGCGCCAGCATGTCGGCGATCGGATCGGTCATCATGATCTTGTTTTGCTCCTACAGTATCCGGCTACGTCGAGTCCGGACTTCTAGGAAACCATGCAGCGCCGCGACGCGGCGCCTCACCAGCTCGCCTTGCGTACGCCCGGGATCTCGCCTTTCAGAGCCATCTCCCGGAAGCAGATGCGGCAGATGCCGAACTTGCGCAGGTACCCCCGGGAGCGGCCGCAGCGATTGCAGCGGTTGTGCTGCCGGCAGGAGTACTTGGGCGCCTGCTTCGTCTTCTCGACCAGTGCTTTCCGTGCCATATCGTCAGTTCTCGGGACCCGGGATGTCTTCGCCACTCACCACCACCGGCGTCGCGCCGCGGAACGGCATGCCCATCTCCCGCAGCAGGGCGACGGCTTCGTCGTCCTTGTCGGTGCTGGTCACGAACGTGATGTCCATCCCGTGGATCTCCTCGACCTCGTCGTAATCCACTTCCGGGAAGACCATCTGCTCACGCACGCCCATCGTGTAGTTGCCGCGGCCATCGAACGCCCGCGTGGACAGGCCGCGGAAGTCGCGGATACGCGGGATTGCCACGTTGATCAGGCGGTCCATGAACTCGTACATGCGCGCCTGCCGCAGCGTCACCTTCACGCCCACCGGCATGCCGGCGCGCAACGAGAAGTTGGAGATCGACTTGCGCGCACGCGTCACCACCGGCTTCTGTCCCGTGATGCGGCCTATCTCATCCACCACGGAGTCCAGCAGCTTCGAGTTCTTCGACGCCTCGCCCACGCCCACGTTGACGACGATCTTCTCCAGCTTGGGAACGCGGAAGGCGTTCGCCATCTGGAGCTCATCCATCAGCCGCGTGCGGACACGCTCTTCGTAGTGCTTCTGGAGTCTCGGCTTCATTGGAGTTCTCGCCCTACTCGACCGTCTTCGGGATGGGCGCGCCGCTCTTCGCCGCGACCCGTTCCTTCGTCCCGTCCTCTTCCATACGCATGCGCACCCGCGTCGGCTCGTCGCTCTTCGGGTCCAGCAGCATGACGTTGGACGCGTGGATCGGCGCCTCGAACGTCACGATGCCGCCCTCCGGATTCTCGTCGCTGGGCCGCGTATGCCGCTTGCGCATGTTGATCCCCTCCACCACGACCCGGTTCTCCTTCGGCATCGCCTGCAGGACCGTGCCTTCCTGTCCCGCGAAGTTGCCCCGGATCACCCGCACATGGTCGCCCTTGCGGATTCGCATCTTCACGCGCTGCGTGGGCTTCTTCTTCCCACGCGTGCCCATTCCGAACTGCCGTCGTGCCATCTAGATCACCTCCGGCGCGAGGGACACGATCTTCATGAACCGCTTCTCTCGCAGCTCGCGTCCCACCGGCCCGAATATGCGCGTCGCGCGCGGCTCGCCCTGGTCGTTGATGATGACCGCGGCGTTGTCGTCGAACCGGATGTACGTGCCGTCCTTGCGTCGCGTCTCCTTCGCCGTGCGCACCACCACCGCTTTCGCCACTTCGCCCTTCTTCACTGTGCCGTCCGGCAGCGCGTCCTTCACCGCCACCACCACGATGTCGCCCACGCGGGCGTACCGTCGCCTCGAACCGCCCAGCACCCGGATGCACTTGGCTCGCTTGGCTCCCGAGTTGTCGGCGATCTTCAGCATGGTTTCCTGTTGGATCATCGCCGCCTCACTTGGCCCGTTCGAGGATCTCGACCACCCGCCAGCGCTTCGTCTTCGACAGCGGCCGCGTCTCCATGATGCGGACCCGGTCGCCCTCGTGCAGGTCGTTCGCTTCGTCGTGGGCGTGGAACTTCGTGGTGCGGATCAGCCGCTTCCCGTACAGCTGGTGCGGAACCTGCCGCTCCACCGCCACCACCACGGTCTTTTCCATCTTCGCGCTCACGACCGTGCCGACACGCGTCTTGCGCTCGTTCCTCGTCGTCATCACTTCGGCTCCACCTGCTGGAGTTCCCGCTCGCTCAGGATCGTCTTCATGCGCGCCACATCCCGACGCAGCGACTGGAGCAGCTTGGGGTTCTCCAGTGCCTGCGTGGCGCTCCGGAAACGCAGGCGGAAAATCTCTTCCTGCACTTCCTCGATGCGCGCCAGGATCTCGTCTTCCGTCAACTCCCGAATATCTGCCGCCTTCACGACGCGCCTCCCTCCATGCCGTCCCTCGCGATGAACCGCGTCTTCACCGGCAGTTTGGCGGTGGCCAGCTCGAACGCCCGCCGGGCGATGTCCTCGCTCACGCCCTGGAGCTCGAACATCACGCGGCCCGGCTTGACCACGGCCACCCACAGCTCCGGGTTGCCCTTGCCCTTGCCCATGCGCGTCTCCGCCGGCTTCTTGGTCACCGGCTTGTCCGGGAAGATCCGGATCCAGACCTTGCCGCCCCGTTTGATGTGGCGCGTCAAGGCTACACGAGCCGCTTCGATCTGACGGTTCGTGATCCAGGCCGGCTCCGTCGACTGGAGCCCGTAGTCCCCGAACGCCACCGAGTTGCCTCGATGGGCCTGGCCGCGCATCCGGCCTTTCTGCTGCTTTCTGTACTTGATCCGCTTCGGCGCAAGCATTGTCTATCGCCCTTCGTTCTCTTCAGCCATGCCCGGCGTGTCCGTGCGCGGTGCGCGCGGCGTCATCACGTGCCCGTCGAGTACGTCCGCCCGCGACGGTTCTCCACCACTTCGCCCTTGAAGATCCAGGTCTTCACCCCGATGGTGCCGTACGTCGTGCGCGCCGTAGACTGTGCGTAGTCGATGTCGGCGCGCAGCGTGTGCAACGGCACGCGGCCCTCGTGGTAGCCTTCCGTGCGAGCGATCTCCGCCCCGGACAGCCGGCCGCCACACTGGATGCGGATGCCTTCCGCGCCGGCGCGCATCGCCGACTGCACGGCCCGCTTCATGGCCCGGCGGAAGGAGATCCGCTGAACCAGCTGGTGCGCCACGTTGTCGGCGACCAGCTGCGCATCCAGCTCCGGGCGCTTCACTTCTTCCACGTTGATGGAGACTTCGCTGTTCGTCAGGTGGGCCAGCTCGTCGCGCAGCTTGTCCACCTCGCTGCCCTGCTTGCCGATGACCACGCCCGGCCGGGCCGTGTGCACCGTCACCACGATCTTGGACGGCTTGCGGTCGATCTCCACCTCCGACAACGCCGCGTGGCCCAGCCGCTGGTGCAGGTACTTGCGGATCGTCTCGTCTTCCTTCAGCAGCGCGGCGAAGTCACGCTCCGCATACCAGCGTGATTTCCACGGCTTCACGATACCGAGCCGGAACCCGCGAGGGTGTACTTTCTGTCCCATACCTATGCCTGCTCCTTCCGGTCCACGACCACCACTACGTGGCTCGTCGGGTGTCGGATCGGCGCCGCGCGGCCCAACGCCGCCGCACGCCAGCGCTTGAGGCGCGGACCCTCGTTCACGTACGCTTCCTTCACGTACAGCTCGTCCACATCCACCAATTCGCCCGCGTCCTCGGCCTTGTTCCGGGCATTCGCCACCGCCGAGCGTAGCGTCTTGTCGATGGCCACGGCCGCCCGCTTCTTCGAGAACTGCAGCAGCGCGTATGCCTCGCCCACATCGCGGCCCCGGATCAGGTCCGCGACCAGCCGCATCTTCCGCGGACTCTGTCGGATGTACTTCGAGATCGCCCGAGCTTCTTCCATGGTGGCTCTACCTGATCTTCGAGCGTTTGTCAGCAAGCTTGCCGCCGTGCCCGCGGAACAGCCGCGTCGGCGCGAACTCCCCGAGCTTGTGCCCGACCATGTTCTCCGTGATGTAGACCGGAATGAACTTGTTGCCGTTGTGCACCGCGAGCGTATGCCCGACGAAGTCCGGAGAGATCGTCGATGCCCGGGCCCAGGTCTTGATCACGCGCTTCTCGTTGCGCGAGTTCATGACCTCGACCTTGAGCAACAGCTTGTCGTCGATGTACGGCCCCTTCTTGATTGAACGGCTCATTTGCCTCGCTCAGCGTTCTTGCCGGTCCCTACTTCGTGCTCTTGCCGCGCTTGCGGCCGCGGACGATGTAGCGGTTCGATTGCTTCTTGCGCTTGCGCGTCTTCTTGCCTTCCGGCTTGCCCCACGGCGATGTCGGCGGACGGCCGCCCGACGACCGGCCCTCACCCCCGCCCAGCGGGTGGTCCACCGGGTTCATGGCCACGCCGCGCACCTTGGGCCGCTGCCCGCGCCAGCGATTGGCGCCGGCTTTCCCCAGCACCTGCAGCTCGTGGTCGCCGTTGCCCACCTGTCCGATGGTGGCTATGCAGTCCTTGCGGACCATGCGCACTTCCGTGGACGGCAGCCGCAGCGTGACGAAGTCGCCTTCCTTGGCCACGACCTGGGCGCCGGCGCCCGCGGACCGGACGATCTGCGCGCCCTTTCCCCGCTTGAGCTCCACCGCATGCACCACGGTGCCCAGCGGCACCTCGATCAGCGGCAGGGCGTTTCCGGTGCGGACATCCGAGCCGGGGCCGGCGATGACGCTGTCGCCCTGCTTCAACCCCTGCGGGTGCAGGATGTAGCGCTTCTCACCATCCGCGTAATGGATGAGCGCGATGCGCGCCGAGCGGTTCGGATCGTACTCGATCTCCGCCACCTTGCCCGGAACGCCCCACTTGTCGCGCTTGAAGTCGATGCGCCGGTAACGCCGCTTCGAGCCGCCGCCCCGACGCCGGGACGTCACATGACCGTGGTGGTTGCGCCCGCCCGTCTTGGCCAGCGGCTCCACCAGGCTCTTCTCCGGTTCGCTGCGCGTGACCTCGCTCGCGGTGTTCACCGAACGGAACCGCGAGCCGGGGGTCACCGGCTTGAACTTCTTGATCGCCATCAGATCCCCTCGTACACGTCGATGCGTTCGCCTTCCGCCAGCTTGACGATCGCCTTCTTGTAGCCGGGCTTCTTGCCGGTGCTACGCCCGACGCGGCGCCACTTGCCCCGCACGTTCATCGTGCGGACGTCCAGCACCTTGACGTCGAACATCTGCTCCACCGCCCGGCGGATCTCGATCTTGTTCGCGTCCTTCTTCACCACGAACGTCACCGCGTTCAACTCGTCCATGGTGAACGTGGACCGCTCCGTGACCACCGGCCGGATCAGCACTTCACGCGGGTCACGCATGGGCCACCTCCGCCGCACGCTCCAGCGCCGGGGCTTCGATGATCACCGTGTCCGACCAGAGCAAGTCGTACGTCGTCTCCTCGCCGAACGGCCGCACCTGCACGCCCTGCAGGTTGCGGGTGGACAGGTACAGGTTCGGCTTCCGGCCATCCGTCAGGATCAGCGTGTTTCCCGCCACTTCCGCCGCCTCCAGCATGGCGACGATCGTCTTCGTGTGAGGCGCCTCCAGCTCGAAGGGCTCCACCAGCAGAACCTGCCCATCCTGGGCGCGGGCGTTGTACGCCGATCGGCGCGCCAGCCAGCGCAACTTCTTGGGCACACGCTGGCTGTAGTTGCGGTCGGGGCTCGGCCCGAAAACCGTGCCGCCGCCCGGCCATTGGGGCGCCCGGATGGTGCCCTGCCGGGCCCGTCCGGTCCCCTTCTGGCGCCACGGCTTGCGGCTGCCGCCGCTCACCATGCCGCGCGTCTTGGTTGCCGCGTTGGCCTGGCGCTGGTTTGCCAGGTACGCCTTCACCGCCTGCCACATCGACGGCTCGTGGACCACACCGTCGAACAGCGACTCGGGAAGCTCCTGCTCCCCTTTCCGTTCGCCCGCCGTGGTGATGAGCGCTGCCTTCATCTTCGATCTCCCCGTCCCGTGCGCGTCACGACTTCCGGATGAGCACTGTGCTGTTGCGGGCACCCGGCACCGCGCCGCGAATGTAGAGCAGGTTCCGCTCCGCATCGATACGCTCGACCCGGAGGTTCCGGATCGTCTGTCGTACATTGCCCATCTGGCCCGGCAGCTTCTTGCCCTTGATGACCCGCGATGGATTCGTGCCGGGCCCCAGCGTCCCGGGGTTGCGCGCCTTGGGGTGTCCGTGCGAGGCCGGTCGGCCTACGAACCCGTGGCGCTTCACCACACCCTGGAAACCCCGGCCCCGCGTCGTGCCGGTCACCTTCACACGTTCTCCGGCCTCGAACAGCTCCACCGTGAGAGCCTGGCCGGCTTCGTACGACGTCGGCTCCGCCACCCGGAACTCGCGCAGCACCGTCGGCGCCGCCTCGAGCCCGACCCTCGCCGCGTGCCCCCGCTCGGCCCGCGTCGAGTGCTTCTCCTTGCGCGTTCCGAACCCGAGCTGCACGGCGTCGTAGCCGTCTGTCTCTTTCGTCTTCACCTGGACCACCGGACATGGACCCGCTTCGATCACGGTCACCGGTACGACGGTGCCATCCTCCTCGAAGATCTGGGTCATGCCCAGCTTCCGTCCGATCAATCCAGCCATGGCGCCGCCTAGTCTACCTTGATCTCGACTTCCACGCCGGCCGGAAGATCCAGCTTCGTCAGCGCGTCGATCGTCTGTGGGCGCGAGTCGATGATGTCGATGACCCGCTTGTGCGTCTTGAGCTCGAACTGCTCGCGACTCTTCTTGTCGATGTGCGGCGAACGCAACACCGTCCACCGCTGGACCCGCGTCGGCAACGGCACCGGACCGCTCACCTGCGCGCCCGTCTTCTCCGCCGTGCGCACGATGTCCGACGCGGTCTGGTCGATCACCGCGTGGTCGAACGCCTTCAGTCTGATCCGGATCTTGCCGTCCGCCATAGTTCGCTTCGCTCTTTCGTTTCGGACCTGCTTACAGGACGACGTCGGTAACGACGCCGGCGCCGACGGTGCGGCCGCCCT
>CAZUFP010000051.1:0-29916 GCA_964619835.1 uncultured Gemmatimonadaceae bacterium
CCCGTCTGCGGGAACAGCGTGTCGTTGAAGCAGGGCATGAACAGTGCGATGCGCATGCGTCGTCCGGTTCGGGTGGGTGATGGTACGCCGAAGCTGCGGTTCCGTGGACCCGTTGGCAATGATCAGACGGTCCGGACGGCGGCCATGGCGCGGCCCACGTGGCCGGATCGGTGGCCCACGGATGGGAATTGTGACCTCAGGGTGGCCAAACTCGTCTTTGAACTGATAGCCCGGGTTCGAGCCGGTTGGCGCGCGCCCGGCGGATCTGTTCCGTCAGAGATGATTTTGGCAGGAGGCGGTATGAGGAACCCATGGTCGAAGGTGATGGTGGCGGTTGCCGTTGCGGCGCTCCCGCTGGCCGGCTGCAGCGACACCATCGCGACGCCCGGCACGGGCACGGTGTCCGTTCAGCTGACCGATGCTCCGGGTGATTTCCAGGCGGCGGTGGTGACGATCTCGGACATCTATCTGCAGGGATCAGCGACGAACGACTCGGCGAGCAGCCGGGTGCATCTGTTGACGGACACGATCACGACGAACCTGCTGACGCTGTCGGACAGCGTTGCGGACCTGGTGAAGGACGTGGCGGTGCCGTCGGGCACGTACGGCCAGCTGCGGTTCGTCATCGACGGCGGCTACGTGGTGGTGTCCAACGGCGACGGCACGAACAGCGTGTACGCCACGCCGGGCTACCCGGTGCCGGATACGTTGCAGGCGACGGGCACGCTGAAGTGCCCGAGCTGTGCTCAGACGGGGATCAAGGTGAGCCTGCCGGGCGGCCTGACGGTGAACGGTGACCAGAACGTCGTGCTGGTGGACTTCGACGTGTCGGAGTCGTTCGGCCACCAGGCGGGCAATTCGGGCATGTGGGTGATGCACCCGGCCCTGAAGGCGACGATGGTGCAGCTGACGGGTTCGGTGCAGACGAGCTTCCAGCTGGCGGACAGCGTGACGTTGCCCATGGTGAACGGGCAGCAGGTGACGCTTGGAGATTTCCAGGCGGAGCTGAAGGGTGCGGCGGCGGACTCCGGCGTGGCGGGCGAGCGCATTGCGCTGACGGACCCGGACAGCAACGGGGTGTACACGGCGACGTTCCAGATGGTGGTGCCGGGGGACTACACGGTGGGCCTGGTGCCGCCGGACAGCGTCAGCGTCACGACCGACCCGGCGTTGCCGGCGGACGTGACGGTGGGCTCGAGCCAACAGGCGACGGTCTCGGCGACGGTCACGTCGGCGGCGAAGACCGGCGGCTGACGCGGGGTGGTGTTTCGGTTGAGCTTCCGCCGCTGGAGATCAGGGGTGGGCGCAAGAAGGGCCGGCGCGGAGGCGCCGGCCCTTTTCTCTTGGCGCTAGAGCGTTGCGTAGTAGTGCACGAGGCGACCGTCGAGGTCGACGGCGAACACGTGGGGCAGCGCCTCGGCGTCCGGCATGAGCACGGGGTCACTCCCGATGCTGAACCGGGAACCGATGTTGGCGCGCTCCATGGTGAGGTTCTCCGCCGCCCAACTGGGCACGGGGGACCAGTGGTACAGCAGCAGGTCCCGGCTGTTGCGGGCAAAGACGTGCTGGCGCGGGCCCGGCGCGAAGGCCATGGCCGGGTCGCCGCCCACGCGCAGCCCGGCGTCGATGACGGGACGCTCCGTGGTCAGGTCTTCGACGCGCCATTCGGAGCCGGTCCGGGCGTAGTGTACGATGCCGCCCTGGGCGTTCCGACCCAGGACGTGCAGCGACCCGTCGGGGGCCAGGCCGGCCGCCGGATCACCCATCAGGCGGATGTCCGGCTTGCGGGCTATGCCCGACGACGGAACGACCCGGTCGTCCTGCGTTTCCGGCGTCAGCATGGGAATCGCGATGGCGGTGACGTTCTCGGCCGTCCAGGCGGTGGACGACGAGCGACCGTAGTGGATCAGCTCGCCGTCCGCGTTCCTGCCCAGAACGAACTGCGTGCCGCCGGCCCCGCTCAGAACGGCCGTCCGCCCTACCAGGCGTACCGGCTCTGCGGATCGCTGCCGTTCCGTCAGGTTCTCGGCTGCCCAACCGGTGCGCCGGCGCCAACGGTAATGGAGCAGCTCGCCCTTTTCATTGAGCGCGAAAACGTGCAAGGCGTCCCCGGGCCCGCGCAGCAACGTCGGGTCGGTGGCCATGATGTAGCGGCCTTTGAAGGCCTGGGACCGTGTCAGATCTTCCGCCGTCCAACCCCGGAGCGGTTGGTGCAGGTACTGGATCAGGTGCCCTTCCCGGTTCCGGGCCAGGAGCCAGGTGCGGCGCCCCGGTCCCACGGCGGTAGCGGGCACACCGGTGATCCGGAAGTCGACGCCGGTATGCTTGCGCAGCGTCAGGTTCATGCCCATCCAGCGGCCTCGAAGGGAGCGGCCGTACCGGATCACGTCGCCCACATTGGTCCGGCCGAACACGCTGACCTTGCCGTCTCCGCCCACCGTGGCTACCGGGTCCACCGTGATGCGAAACTCGATGCCCGCATCTTCCGCCGCGGTGAGGTTCTGCGCTTCCCAGCTCCCTTTTTCGTCCCGCGAAAGCCGGATGACATCGGCGTTCTGGTCGCGAACGAACACGTCGAATCGGTCGCCCTGGCGCACCACAGCCGGTTGCCCCGCCAGAGGGTGGTTGAACCCCAGCGGCGTGCGCTCCGAGAAGGATTCCGCACGGAACTTCAGCGGGCGGGGCCGGTCGTAGTCCACGACGAAGAAGCCCCGCAACGCTTCGCCCGTGCTTTGCCGCAGGGCCACCCGTCCGTTCTCGCGCTTCAGGGCCAGCTCGATGAAGACGTCGTCGTCCCCCGGCCGGTCGGGGTCGTACACCCGGATGCGTGCGTTCCTGGCCGTCGGGTTCTCCTGGGACGACCACGCCAGTACCTGGTGGTTCTCCGTGGGATTGGCGAACGGTCCCGCCACGCGCACCAGGTGCAGCAGCACGGGTTCCCCGGAGTCGAGGAGCTGGCGCGCCCGCCGGTACTCGGCAAGCGTCGCAGTGCCGATGTCGTTGCGCCGGAACCGTTCCGGCGTATCCGGCTTGGCCTGCCATTCGTGGACCCGGATCCAGCCGCCGGTGGACAGCGCGTTCAACTGCCGCTGCAGCAGCTCTTCGTACAGCGGCTCGCCCGGCCGCGGCGCGTCCAGCGCAGTGGGCAGCCGCTCCGCGTAGTATCGGTCCAGCGCCGACCAGCACAGGCCGCCGCAGAATCCGAACGTGGGCGACACGGGCACGCTCAACCCGAGCATGCTGGGCGGGTAGCGGAACCTGTTCGGGAATGCCCAACCGTGGGTGGACGGTCGGAAGTCCGTTCCTGCCATATCGAATCTCCCTGCGCCTTTTAGACCTGGAGATCTGGACACAGCGGAAACGCCGCGCACACGCGTACATCCACGACGTACGCAACGCTAGTGCGCGACGCGGTCGACGGCTGATCGCGCAACCGCCGGGGAGAGGTGCACAAATGGGGTCGGCCTGAAAGATGAGGGTGAGCGCGCCACCGGGTCAATACCGTTGCGCGGAGACCGCGGGGACAGCGATCACGCAGAGGCGCGGAGGGCGCAGGGACGGCCTTCACGCAGAGGGCGCAGGGACGGCATCACGCAGAGGGCGCAGGGACGGCCTTCACGCAGAGGCGCAGAGGGCGCGGAGAACAACGGCCAGGGCTTGGTGCAGGGCAACCAAAACGCGCCGAAGCTGATCTCGCGGCTGCCGCCCGAAGCGGGCCGTTTCATGGTTGGACCGGCAACCGAGCGTATGCGGCAAACGGTCAAACGCCCGGAATCTTCCGGCAACCGGATCAACAAACAAAAAGAACCACGTTCGATGCCGAAACCGATGGACCATCGCCGCGTACCGTCCTGATTCCTTCCTGCCGTCCCTGCGCCCTCAGCGCCTCTGCGTGATCGCTGTCTCTGCGATCTCTGCGTGAACGCTGTCTCTGCGATCTCTGCGTGAACGCTGTCTCTGCGGACTCTGCGTGAACGCTGTCTCTGCGCTCTCCGCGCGAAAGCCGTCTCTGCGCTCTCCGCGTGAGCGCGTTCCCTGCGCACACGGGTGGCATCCGTGGTCTCCGCGCGTTACGGTTCTGCGATCTCGCGGAGCCGGGGCTGGAGCCAGGCCCGCGCAACCGGTTGGGACGCCACGAACGGAAGCCGAGGAGAGCGAGGGATGAACAGGATTTCGGGGAAACAGGTCATGGTGACGGGCGCCAGCGCGGGGATTGGCGCGGCGTGCGCGCGGCGGTTCGCGGCGGAGGGCGCCAACCTGGTGCTGTGGGCGCGGCGCGTGGAACGGCTGGTGGACCTGTCGGCGGACCTGCGGCGGGAGCACGGCGTGGAGGTACGCACGGCGGGCGTGGACGTGCGTGATCGTGCCGCCGTCGCGGCCGAGATCGAGGCCATGGTCGCGGCGGGTGTGGTGCCCGACGTGGTCGTCAACAACGCGGGTCTGGCGGCGGGCTTCGATCCGGTGCAGGAAGGCGATCCGGACGACTGGGATCGCATGATCGACACGAACGTCAAGGGCCTGTTGAACGTGACCCGCTGGTTGTTGCCGCACATGATCGAGCAGGCCCGCGGCCACATCATCAACATCGGCAGCACGGCGGGCCATCAGGTCTACCCGAAGGGCAACGTGTACAACGCGTCGAAATTCGCCGTGCGCGCGTTGACGGAAGGCATCAACCTGGATGTGGTGGGCACGCCCATCCGGGTGTCCAGTGTGGATCCGGGGTTCGTCAAGACGGAATTCAGCGTTGTGCGTTTCCACGGGGACGAGGCGCGGGCGGAGACCGTCTATGAGGGCTTCGACCCGTTGACCGGCGACGACGTCGCCGACGCGGTGGCCTACATTGCCAACCTGCCGCCGCACGTGAACGTGCTGGACATGGTCCTGCTGCCCACGGCGCAGCGGAACGTCTACGTCCTGCATCGGGGCTGACGGCGATGTCGGCGGGCAGGCGTCTGGGCCGGGCACTGGGCTTACTGCTGTTGGCGGGGCTTGCGCCGGGCGGCGCGCAGGGCGCGCGGACGGCGGCGGGCCAGGAGCCCGGTGCGGCGGCACAAGCCCCGGCCGGTGCGGCGGTGCTGCGCGGCTACGCCCGGGAGTCCGAGGCACGCATCGCGGCCTTCTTCCGTGCCCCGTTCCGGGATAGCGTGGCGTTGCAGGTGGTCCCGGACCGGAAGGCGTTCGACGCGGCGTTGAAGGCGATGTGGGGCATGCCGTCGACGGAATGCTGGATGGTGGCGGCGGCCGGTGCCCGGCGGCTCGTGGTGCTCGACCCCGGCGTGTGGGCCGGCCAGGCGTGCGAGCACGACGCGTCGGATCCGGACCACGTGCGGGGCATCATCGCCCATGAGCTGGTCCACGCGTACCAGGGCCAGTACAACCCCAGCGACGACTTCGCCGGCATGGACGACATGGGCTGGTTCGTGGAGGGGCTGGCGGTGCTGGCGTCGGAGCAGCTGCGGCTGAGCCACGCGGGCGATGCGGAAGCCGCCATCGCCGCCGGTGCGGCACCCACGCGCCTGGCCGATGGCTGGTCCGGCCGTTACCGCTACGGCGTCGCGGGCTCCATGGTGGCGTATATCGATCGGCGTTGGGGCCGGGGCGCCATCGTGCGGCTGCTGGGGGCGACGACGAACGACCAGGCGCTGGCCATCCTGGGGACGAGCGAAGCGGACTTCCTGGCCGGTTGGCGGCGCTGGGTCACCGACGACTGGGCCGCGGAGCGGCAGGTGCTGGCGGTGGTGCAGCGCCTGTGGCAGGCCATGCACGACGGGGACGGCAACGCGGTCCGGGCCGTGTTCGCCCCGGACGCGCGGCTGGCGGGGGTGGCCACGCAGGAGGGACAACGCGTGCTGGAGATCACGCCCGTATCCGATTTCGCCGACGCCGTCGCGCGGGGCGGCGGCGGCTGGAACGAGCGCATGTACGACCCGGAGGTGCGCGTCGACGGCGACATCGCGTCGGTCTGGACGTTCTACACGTTCCATGTGCGCGAGCGTTTCAGCCATTGCGGCATCGATTCCTTCGAGCTGGCTCGCGGCCCCGACGGTTGGGTGGTGACGCAGGTCGCCGACACCCGGCGCCGGGACGGGTGCTGATTCCGCCCGTGCCACAACCGCCCCGACGGGGAGACCCGGGCACCGCCTCCGGGCCCGACGGAAAACGTCCGCCTTCCCGCGGCCGCAGGGGGGAAGGCGTCGACCGGGGGATGAGGTCGGGGCGGAGGCAACGTTGCGGGAAATCCACCGTTCGCCTTATTCATCCCTCCGACCGTCCCCTTCCAGCGGAGTGCGCTTGCCGCTCCTCGAGCGACTCTTCCCGGAGCTGAGCCGAGACCGGCACGGTGACCTGCCCCGGTTGGCAGGGATGATGGGGTTGTATTTCCTCGTCATCCTGGCGGTGGGCATCCTGCGGCCTATCAAGAACACGCTGGCCCTGGACGGTCTGGGCGGCGTGCGCTTCTACCTGGTCTACCTGGTGAGCGCGCTGGTGGTGGTGCTGGTGCCGCCGTACAACCGGCTGGCCGAGTGGCTGTCGTGGCGGCGGCTGATCCCCATCGTCGCGGCCTTCTTCGCGCTGAACCTGGTGGCGTTCCGGTTCCTGTACTCGGAAGGCAGCGCGGCGTTCGGCCTTATCTTCTACGGCTGGTACGACCTGTTCTCGGCCGCGCTCGTCGTCCAGTTCTTCATGACGACGCAGCTCTTCTTCAACGCCCGTTCCGCGCGACAGTCCTACCCGCTGGTCATCGCCGGCGGCTCCATCGGCGCGGCGCTGGGCGCCGGCGTGACCAGCCTGCTGGCCAAGCCCCTGGGCACGCCCAACCTGCTGCTGGTGGCGGCCGTGCTCATCGGCGTGTTCGCCGCCGGCCTCCCCTGGGCCTGGCCGGACGACCCGGAGCCGCAGCGCCGGGGGACCGGCGCCGCCGCGCAGGGCGACCTGCGGGAGGTGATCGCCAACCCCCACGTGCGGCTCATCGGGGCCACCGTGCTGCTGACCGTGCTGGTGAAACAGCTGGTCGACTATCAGTGGCAGACGCTTTCCCTCCAGGCCTACCCGGAGCGCGACGCGCTGGCCTCGTTCCAGGGCGCCTTCTACGCCGCCACCCAGTGGCTGCCCCTGGTGGTGCTGCTGGTGTTGAAGCCGGCGTTGACACGGTGGGGCGTCGGCTTCGCGGTCATCCTGCTGCCTCTGTTCATGCTCGCGGGCAACCTGGGCCTGCTGCTGACCTCCAGCCTGTGGGTCGCTGTGGCCACCATGGGCGCCGAAACCAGCCTGCGCTATTCGGCGGAGCGGACGGGTCGGGAGATCCTGTACGTGCCCGTCCCGGACCGGATCAAGATGAAGGCGAAGGTCTACATCGACCTTGCCGTGGAGAACGGGTCCAAGGCCCTGGCCGCCGGGTTGATCTTCGCGCTCACCAGCCTGGCGGGCTTCAAGCTGGTGGCAGCCGCCGGCGTTGCCCTGTCGTTCGCCTGGATAGGGGCCGTGTTCGCCGTCCGGCGGGAATACGTCAACACGCTGTCGAAGGCGATCGCCGGGCGGTTCGCCAGCATTCGGGGCGGCTTCGCGTCCCTGGCCGACGCCAGCACGCAGCCGCTGATGCGGCGGGCGCTGACGGCGGGCGACCCGCTGGAGGCGAACTTCGCCCTCGACCTGTTGGAGCAGGCGGGCGCGGCGGCCATCCGGCCGCTGGTGGAACCGCTGCTGGATCTGCTGGACCACGCGTCGCCGGATGTGCGGGCGCGGGCGCTGCGGGTCCTGGCCCGCGTACCGGACTGCGAAGGCGAGGTGCGGGTGCGCGCCCGGCTCTCGGACAGCAGCCAGAGCGTGCGCGAGGCGGCGGTGCTCGCGCTCATCACGTGCCACTCCAGCGACGTGGACGGGCTGCTGCGGGAGCTGCTCTCGGCTCCCGGCGATACGCGCTTGGCGACGCTGGCGTGCCTGGCGCGGGGTGAGGTGGCGGGGGATGTGGCGGCTGCTGCGGGGCGCTGGTACCTGGAGCTGCGGGGCGCGACCGCATGGGAAGGGGATTCGGAAGCCCGGATCGAGATGGCGCTGGCCGCCGGCACGCTGGGCGCCGGCCGTGAGTCGGAGTCGCTGCTGAGTCCGCTGCTGGGTGATCCGGACGCGCGTGTCCGGTCGGCGGCCCTGCGGAGTGCGGGCATGCTGAGCGAGCCGCGCTTCTGGCCGGACATGCTCCGCGCGCTGGGCGACCGCGGCACCCGGGAAGCGGCCCGCGACGCCCTGTTGCAGCAAGGTCCCGCGGTGGTGGAACTGCTGGCGGAGTCCCTGAACGAGCAGACCGGCGACACGGAGATCCGCCGCAACATCCCGCGGGTCCTCGCCAGCATCCCGAGCCCGCGCACGGTGGACGCGTTGCTGGAATCGTTCCTGGCTCCGGAGACGGACCAGCTGCTGGACTTCCGGGCCCTCAAGGGCCTGAGCAAGCTTCGCAAGACGGAGCCCGAGCTGGGCTTCGACGTTCCGGTGGTGCAGGCGGCCATCGAGCGGGAAACGAGCGCGGCGGCCCGGTACCTGGATGCGAGGGCTGCGCTTGCTCGTTACGAAGAGGGGCGTTCCGGCGTCCTGCTGTTGCGGCGTGCGCTGCGCGAGTCCTGGCGGGAGCGCCGGGAGAGCGTGTTCCGCTGCCTCGGCCTCATCCACTCGTCCGAGGACACCTACAACTGTTACCTGGCGCTCACGAGCGGCGATTCCACGAGCCGCGCCAACGCGCTGGAATGGCTGGAGCAGACGGTCGGGCACATGGCGTTCCGGGACCTGCAGCCGGTGCTGTACGAGCGCAGGCCGATTCGGGCAGAGCCGCCACTGCTGCGCATCGTGTTGTCCGAGCTCGTCCACGACAACGACACCTGGCTGGCGCGTTGTGCGGTGTGCGCCGGCGAAGACCTGGGCATCCACATACCGGCGGAGCCCCGCGTGTTGGCCTGGCCGGCCATCCGCCCGATGCAGGGGAGGGAGACGATGGACCTGATCGAGAAGGTGTTCCTGCTCCAGCAGGTGGACCTGTTGCAGGACGCCCGTAGCGAGCATCTGGCGCTGCTGGCGTCCATCGCGGAAGAGAACGAGGTGGAAGACGACGTCGTGCTGCTGCGGCGCGGCCAACCGACGGCGGCGCTGTACGTGGTGATCCACGGGGCCGTGGAGCTCACGGGCGTGGGCGATCAGGTGATGGTGGCCAAGGAAGGCTCGCCTTTCGGCACGTGGGCGCTCATCGACGAGGCGCCCAGCCTGGTGAGCGCCCGCACGGTGGAGCCGACGCGTCTGCTGCGCATCACCCGCACCGACTTCTACGATCTGCTGGCGGACCACCCGGAGCTGGCCATGGGCATGCTCCAGGGGCTGGCCCGCCGGGTGCGCACGCTGGTGGCGTGAGGCCGGTTCGTCTGCAATCTTGTAATGTTGGTGACAACGGCCCGGCCCGAACAGGAGAATCCATGGCATCCGACGTTACGCCCAAGGTCATGGTCGTCGATGACGAAGAAATGGTGGCCACGGCGCTGCGTAGTTTCCTCGAGCTCGAGACGGCGTACGACGTCGTGACGTTCACATCGCCGCGACAGGCGCTGGACTTCGTGGCGCACGAACACCTTCACGTCGTGATCGCGGACTTCATGATGCCGGAGATGGATGGCATCACGTTCCTCAAGGAGGTGCGCGGGAAGAATCCCCAGACCACGCGTATCCTGCTTACGGGCTATGCGGACAAGGCGAACGCCATCCGTGCCATCAACGAGGCCGGGCTGTACTACTATCTCGAGAAGCCCTGGGACAACGAGCACCTGAAGCTCGTGGTCCGCAACGGTGTCGAGCGCTCGTCGCTGTACAGCGAGCTCGACGTCCGCATCAGCGCGCTGGAAGCTTCGAACCGGGAGCTGAACGAAATCCGACGGCGCCTCGCCCAGGCGTTCCTCTAGAGGGCGCCAGCCATGTCGCCGTCCGCACCCTGAACACGGAGGTTCATTGACGGCGTCCGATCGGGATGCGGCGCCGGACGTCACGTCGGTTTCGCAGGCACTCGCGGAGCTGACGCCTCCGACGCTCGCCGAGGTCCACGAGCTGGCACCGCCCTACCGCCCCGTTGCCGCCCGGGCGGTGCTGGGGGTGGTGTTCGTCACCCTGGGCCTGGTGTTCCGGTACCTGCTGGGCCTGCCCCTGGCCCCCGTGTACTTCCTCATCCTGGCGGGTTGGGCGGTGGGGTTCGCTCTGTTCTTCCGGTTCCTTGATCGTGGCCCCGAATCCGACGCCTTCTTCACGCTGCGCCTGGTGTTGTTCGCGCTGGAAGTGCTGGTGGCGACGAGCCTGGCCCACGTGCTGGGTGCCAGCAGCTGGCTCGCGACGTTGTTCCTGCTGTTCCCCACCGTCGAATGGAACATGCTGTTCCCCGGTCGTTGGGGCGTGGCGGGCTCCGGGTTGGCCGTGCTGGCGAGCGGTGCGCTGATCGCCGGTGAGTCGGTGGGCTTCGTACCGCCCGAGTCCCTGTTCCAGAGCGTCGAAACCGTGTACCGCGACACACCGTATGCTGTGGGTGCGTTCCTCGTGTCGGCGGTCGTGATCCTGGGCCTGTCGGCGGGCGTGGGCGCGTACGCGGAGGCGAGCCGGCGCCAGAGCCGGCAGATGCGGCGGCTGAGCCGGCACTACCGATCGCTGTCCGAGCAGCTGGAGCAGGCGTACGCGGACCTGCGCAACACGCAGGCGGAGCTTGTGGGCTCGGCCAAGATGGCGACACTGGGGCAGATGGTGGCGGGCATCGCCCATGAGATCAACACGCCCCTGGGCGCGCTCAACAGCAACTACGACGTGATCCGCCGCGCGCTGGACCGGCTCCAGGACATCCTGGCGGACGAGGTAGTGGACCCCAGTGAGCTGGAGGACGTGCGGCGCATCGTGCGGGCCATCGACGGCGTGGAGACCACCAACGACATGGCGGTGGAGCGCATGGTCCAGCTGGTGGGCAGCCTGCGCAGCTTCGGGCGCCCCGACCGGGCCGAGATCGACCGGGTCGACCTGCACGAAGGGATCGACAGCACGCTGGAGATCCTGCGGCACGAGCTCAAGCGCATCGAAGTGCGCCGGGAGTTCGGCGAGCTGCCGCTGGTGGAGTGCTACCCGGGCCAGCTCAACCAGGTCTTCATGAACCTGCTGGTCAACGCCGTGCACGCCATGCCTGACGGCGGGGTCATCGCCGTGCGGACCCGGGCGGAAGAGGGCCACGTCGTCGTGGAGGTCGAAGACACGGGTGCCGGCATCTCCCGGGCGAACCTGAAACGCATCTTCGAGCCCGGCTTCACGACGAAGGGCAAGCGCATGGGCATGGGCATGGGCCTTCTCATCGTGCGCCAGATCGTGGATCGGCATGGAGGCCACATCCACGTGGAGAGCGAGCCGGGCCGCGGGACAACGTTCACAATCACGCTTCCGGTACGGTTGCCGGCGCGCGCCGAGGCGCATGCCGGCGGAGGACGAGGCACATGAAGAAGCACCGATCCGGGCCCGGGCTCGCCCGGTCACGCGCGTCGGCCGCAGCGTTTCTCGCCGTATGTTCCGCCGCCACGGCCGTCCCGGGGCCTGCCGTGGCGCAGGACGCCAACGTCCTGCTCCCCATCGACAGCATCGAGTTCCTGCTCCGGGACGCGCCGTTCGAGATCATGACCATGCGGGGCGCACGCTTCCAGGATGACCGCACGCAGCGCGTCACCCTGCGCTTCGCCGACAGCTCCATGATCGCCGCCAAGTGGGCGCGGGCGCCGTTCGGCGGCGGGACGTTCAACAACTCTCCGCGTTACGAGCTGGCGGCCTACCAGATCCAGAAGCTGTTCCTGGATCCGAAGGACTACGTGGTGCCGCCTACCGTGCTGCGCAGCTTCTCCCTCGCCTGGTACCGCGGCATGATCCCGAACGCGTCGCCCACGTTCAGCAACACGAAGTCCGTGCTGGTGGTGCTCCAGTACTGGCTGTTCAGCGTGAGGGCGTCGGACCTGTGGAGCCGGGAGCGCTTTGCCAAGGATTCCGTGTACGCCCGGCATTTCGCAGACATGAACATCCTGACGTACCTGATCCACCACAACGACGCCAACGAGGGCAACCTGCTCATCTCCAGGGACACCTCCAATCCCCGCCTGTTCGCCGTGGACAACGGCCTGGCGTTCAGCAGCGAGGCGAGCGACCGCGGGACCGAATGGCGCAACCTGAAAGTGGAGCGGCTGCCGCGCGCCACGGTGGCCCGCCTGCGCGCCATCACCCCCGCGGACCTGGAGCGGCTCCTCGTCCTCGCGCAGTTCAAGGTGCAGGCGGACGGCACGCTCCTGCGTGTGCCCGCAACGGCGCCGGAGAGCGCGAACCGGGGGATCAGCCAACGGGACGGCGTGATCCAGTTCGGCCTGACCCGTGCCGAAGTTCGGGGCCTGCAACAGAGGCTGCAACGATTGCTGGAGGACGTGGATGCGGGGAAGATCACGGTGTTCTGAAGCCGCTGCGCGGCTTCGACCTACGACCGACGACCGGCGACCGACGATCCGGTGGCCGGCCGGTCGGCGGCTCGGCTGGCTTCTTCTGCTGGGCCTGCTGCTCGGCGTTCCGGGTGCGGCGAGGGGGCAGGGCGCCAACTTCGAGGCGTCGCCGGCGGCCATCGAGCAGAAGCTGCAGAACGCCCCGCTCCAGATCGTGGGCATGGCGGACAACCGCTGGCAGGGCGACCGCACGCAGCGGGTGGCGCTCCGGTTCCAGGACGGCAGCGTTCTGGGCGTGAAGTGGGCGCGCACGCCGCCCGGCGGCCGCACGCTGAACAACCAGCCGCAGTACGAGATCGCGGCGTACCGGCTCCAGAAGATGTTCCTGGACCCGCCGGACTACGTCGTGCCGCCCACCGTCATGCGCACGGTGCCGCTGAGCGTATACCGCCAGATCGATTCGCTGGCCGCGCCCACGTTCGACAGCACCGCCTCCGTGCTCGTGGTCATCCAGTACTGGCTCCACAACGTGAAGGCGGAAGAGGCCGAGGACCTGTGGGACCCGCAGCGTTTCGCCAGCGACACGGCTTATGCCCGCGATTTCGCCAACCTCAACGTGCTGACCTACCTGATCCGGCACGCCGACTCGAATCCCGGCAACGTGCTCATCTCCACCGACTCGGCGAACCCGCGCCTCTTCGCGGTGGACAACGGCGTCGCGTTCGCCAGTCCTGACAGCCCGCGCGGCACGTTCTGGAAGGACCTCATGGTGGACCGGCTGCCGGCGGCCACCGTCCGGCGACTGCGCGCCATCACCCGGGACGACCTGGCGCGGGCGTTGGGCGACGTTGCGCAGTACCGCACCGAGCCCGACGGGCGGTTGGAGCCCATGCCGCCCACGCCCCGGCGCAAGCCGTTCCTCAACGTCGAGTACGCCGACGGAATCGCTCAGTTCGGATTGACCGACGAAGAGATCAGCGGCGTGTGGGGCCGGCTCAGCGCGTTGCTCGAGCGGGTGGACAGCGGGGCGTTGAAGACGTTCTAGCCCGGGCCTCCCGGGCCGGCGATCAACGGATGATCTGCCACACCGCGGCCACGTGCAGAAGACTGCCCATGAGCACGAACACGTGCCACACGGCGTGCGAGTAGGGGATGCGGTGGTTGTGGTAGAAGAGGGTGCCGGCGGTGTAGGTGAGGCCGCCGGCGAGCAGCAGGACCAGGGTGGCGGCCGACAGGGCGTGCACGAGGGGCACGACGGCGATGAGGACGAGCCACCCCATGGCGATGTAGACGGCGGTGGACAGGCGGGGGAAGCGCCCGGTCCACAGCAGCTTGAAGACCACGCCGGCCACGGCGAGGCCCCAGATCACCCCGAACAGGCTCCAGCCCCAGCCGCCGCGCAGCGACACCAGCGTGAACGGCGTATAGGTGCCGGCGATGAGCAGGTAGATGCTGGCGTGGTCCAGCACCTTCAGGCGTGCCTTGACCGCAGGACTTCGTGCCGCGTGGTACAGGGTGGACGACATGTAGAGGGCGATGAGCGTCGTGCCGAACACGGACACGCTCACGATGCTCCACGCACCGTCGCGCAGCACGGCGAGCACCACCAGAGCGGTGGTGGCGAGCACGGCGATGACCGCCCCCACGCCGTGGGTCACGGCGTTCACGATCTCCTCTCGTCTTGGACGCATAAGACGAAAGATCGCGGAACGAGAGGATTGCGTCCAGCGGCCGAACGCTCCGGGGTCAGCCCCCGCGATCGCCCCCGTCTCTCCGGTGGCGGGGAGGCGGTGTGGCGATTGGAATCGCGGCTAGATCCACTCGCCGGCCGTGCTCCGGCCATCCCCGGTGAGGTTGCCGGTGCTGATGGTGCCGCGGGGCTCGACGAGCAGGACGTGCGTCTCTTCGGGGGCGACGGGCCGGTGGGCGACGCCGCGGGGCACGACGATCATCTCGCCTTCTTCCAGCCAGACGTCGTGGTCCTGGAACTGGATCTGGAGCCGGCCCTTGAGGACCAGGAACAGCTCATCCTGCAGCTCGTGGCGGTGCCAGTCGAACTCACCCTGGAGCTTGCTGAGCTTGACGTGGGTCTCGTTGACTTCCGCGACGATCTTGGGGCTCCAGCGTTCCTGGAACAGCGCCAGCTTCTTCGCCAGGTTGATCTTTTCCATGATGGCTTCATCCGGACCGGCCGTCCGGCCCCTCGATGCGTGAAACGGCGTCGGCGGTGGCTTGTTTCCGGGAAGGTAGCAAGAGCGCCCACGAATTCCAACCGTCGGGCGCGTCTGGCCCGCGCGAAACACTCTCGTCCCGTCTTTCCCCGAGCGCCCCGGCGTCGTAGCTTTGCCCGCACCTCAAAAGCCTGGAGCCCTCCATGCGCATGATCGCACGTCTGCGTCGCGGCGCTCGCGCCGCGTTTTTCTTGACGATCCCAGCCCTGAGCCTGTCCTGCGCCACGTCGGCGCCCGCGCCCCGGTCCGCGACGCCCGCCGGCGTCACCGAGGCGAAGCTTACCGGACCGGTAGCGGGCGCGCCCACGCATCCCGTGCGTGCGGCTCACGGCATGGTCGTGTCGGCCAACGCCATGGCCAGCGAGGTCGGCATGCAGGTGCTGCGGGAAGGCGGCAACGCCATCGACGCCGCCATCGCCACGGGCTTCGCGCTGGCCGTGGTGCACCCCACGGCCGGCAACATCGGCGGCGGCGGGTTCATGGTGGTCCGGTTCCCGGACGGCCGCACCACGGCGTTCGACTTCCGGGAGAAAGCTCCGTTGGCGGCCAGCCCGGACATGTTCCTGGACTCCACCGGCGAGTACTCGTACGCGCGGCACCACGACAGCTACCTGTCGGTGGGCGTGCCGGGCACCGTGGCCGGATTCGCGCTGGCCCATGAGCGCTACGGCAAGATGGACTGGGCCCGGCTGGTGCGGCCAGCCGCCGCTCTGGCCGACACGGGGTTCGTGCTGTCGGACGCGCTGGCCGCCTCCATGGAGCGCGCGCTGCCGCGCATGGAACGTTATCCCGCCAGCATCGCGAAATTCTCCCGGGGCGGCACCCCGTATCATGCCGGTGAGCGTTGGCGCCAGCCGGACCTGGCCCGCACCCTTGGCCGCATCCTGAGCCAGGGCCGTGACGGTTTCTACGCCGGCGAGACGGCCCGCCTCATCGCCGCGGACATGCAACGGGGCGGCGGCCTGATCACGGAACAGGACCTGGCGCAGTACCAGGCGGAGGAGCGCACGACCGTCCACGGCACGTACCGCGGCTACGACATCATCAGCATGCCGCCGCCGTCCAGCGGGGGCGTGGCTCTCATCGAGATGCTGAACATCCTCGAGGGCTACGACCTGGCGGCGCTGCCCCACAACGGACCGGAGTACATCCACTACGTGGTGGAAGCCATGCGTCGCGCCTTCCGGGATCGTGCCCGCTACCTGGCCGACACCGACTTCGTGCCCGTGCCCATCGACCGGCTAACCAGCAAGCCGTACGCGGCGGAGCAGCGTGCCGGCATCGACGCGTCGAAGGCGACGCCGTCCGAGGTGTCGGACGTCCAGCTGCCCCACGAGAGCCCACTCACCACGCACTACTCCGTGGTGGACGCCGACGGCATGGCGGTGGCCGTCACCTACACCCTGGAGCAGGGCTACGGCTCCAAGATCGTCGTGCCGGGCGCCGGCTTCCTGCTCAACAACGAGATGGGCGACTTCAACGCCAAGCCGGGCCTCACCGACGAGCGCGGGCTCATCGGCACCGACGCCAACCTGGCCCGGCCGCAGCAGCGCATGCTTTCCAGCATGACGCCGTCCATCCTGGCAAAGGACGGCAAGCTGGTCGCCGTCGTGGGCAGCCCGGGCGGCCGCACCATCATCAATACGGTGCTCCAGGTGGTGCTGAACGTCATCGACGGCCACATGAACATCCAGCAGGCCGTCGACGCCGGCCGGCTGCACCACCAGTGGCTGCCGGACCGTATCCAGATCGAGGACGGCACCGTCAGCGACGCCACCGTGCGTGCGCTGGAAGCCATGGGCTACACCGTGCGCGTGGGCGGCCGCCAGGGCAGCAGCAACGACATCATGATCGATGCGCACACCGGCGAGCGGTTGGGCGCGGCGGACCCGCGGGACGCCGACGCGGGAGCGGTGGGCTACTAGCCGGCTTTGCCGGCCAGTGAGCGACGACCGACGACCGTTGACCGTCGGTCGTTCGCGGCGTGAGCCGGGCGGCCGGCATCGCGGCCAACATTGCCGAAGGATCCACGACCGCAGACACCTGAAGAACAGGCCCGTTTTCTGACTCTGTCCATCCCGGAGTTGACATGCCCGAAGCCACGATGCCCCTGCCCCCGCAAAATGAACGTGACAATGCCGGCGAGCCCGCCCCTTACGCCACGAACGCGGCTCGACCGCGAACTGACGACGGTCGACGGTCGGCGGTCGGCGGTCGGGAAGAGTCCGCCGGCGCAAAGGCCGGGCAGACCCGCCGCAGCTTCATGAGCACGCTGTCTCTGCTCGGCCTCGGCGCCGGACTCTTCCCCGGCGTGTTGTGGGCGAAGTACCAGCAGGCGCGCCACATCACCGCGGCCATGGTGGCGGATGCGGAGGCAGTCGCAGGCATCGAGCTGACGGAGGAATGGCGCGAGAAGGTCGTGGACGGGGTGAACGACTACGCGCAGGGCTACGAAGAGGTGCGCAAAGTGGACATGGCCAACGCCGTGTACCCGGCGCTGCTGTTCGACCCGATGCTGCCGGACGAGGCGGCCCCGGCGGAGCGACGTCGGATCCGGGTGAGTGACGTGGGGCGGGTGCGCCGGCCGGCGCACCTGGAACAGGTGGCGTTCTGGCCGGTGACGAAGCTGGCGGCCCTGGTCCGATCGAAGCAGGTGACGTCGGAGGAGCTGACGCGCATGTACCTGGACCGGTTGAAGCGGCATGGGCCGACGCTCCAGGCAGTGATCACGATCACGGAGGAGCGGGCGCTGGCCCAGGCGCGCCAGGCCGACGCGGACATCAAGGCGGGGAAGTACCGTGGCCCGCTCCACGGCATCCCGTGGGGCGCCAAGGACCTGCTGGCGGTGAAGGGCTACCCCACCACCTGGGGCGCGGAGCCGTACCGCAACCAGTCGTTCGACTACGACGCCACCGTAGTGAAGCGGCTGGACGCCGCCGGCGCCGTGCTGGTGGCCAAGCTGACGCTGGGCGCGCTGGCCCAGGGCGACCAGTGGTTCGGCGGCCAGACGAAGAACCCCTGGAAACTGGACCAGGGCTCCAGCGGTTCGTCCGCGGGCCCCGCAGCGGCCACGGCGGCGGGCCTCGTCGGCTTCAGCGTGGGCAGCGAGACGCAGGGCTCCATCGTGTCGCCGGCCACGCGCTGCGGCGCCACGGGGCTCCGGCCCACGTTCGGCTACGTGCCGCGCACGGGCGCCATGGCGCTGTCCTGGAGCATGGACAAGCTGGGGCCCCTCTGCCGCAGCGTGGAGGACTGCGCCCTGGTGCTGGACGCCATCCACGGGCCCGATGGCGGCGACCCCACCGTGCGCGACGTGCCGTTCAACTGGGACGCCCGCGTGAATCCGGCCAGCCTTCGCGTCGGCTACATCCGGAGCGCGTTCGAGCGGGACCATGAGGGCAAGAATTTTGACGACGCGGCGCTGGAGGCGGTGCGCCGCCTGGGCGTCGACCCGGTCCCCGTCGAGCTGCCCGACTTCCCGACGCATCCGCTGCGGGCCATCATCCGTACCGAGTCGGCCGCCGCGTTCGAGAAGCTGGTACGCACGGGCGAGGTGGACCGGATCGAGCGGAGCGCACGGCCGCAGGCCCTGCGGGAAGCGCGCTTCGTGCCTGCCGTGGAGTACATCCAGGCCAACCGCCTGCGCACGCTCATCATGCAGGCGCTGGCGAAGGAGATGGACGGGATCGACGTCGTCGTCACCCCCAGCTACGCCCCCGGCCTGCTGGCCATCACGAACCTGACCGGCCACCCGGTCGTGGTGGCGCCCGCCGGCTTCCGGGACGACGGCACGCCCGTCAGCATCTCCTTCCTGGGCAACCTGTGGAAGGACGCCGAGGCCGCCGCGCTGGCGAAGGCGTACCAGGATGCCACCGGCTGGCACCTGAAACAGCCGCCGGAGTTCGCCGTCTGAGTTCGATCGAGGATCGACGCTCGGTGATCGGTGGCGTTCGCGGTTGCCGCGAGTTGCGCAGGCCGACGGCGGGCCCGACCATGAAGGCGACCTTTACCAGGAGTCATGCCATGCCCGACGCCGCAAATCCGCACGCCGCGAACACAGCCGAGCCGCGCACCGACGTCGATCGTCCATCGTCGATCGTCGATCAGAACGAAGGGCGGCCCGAACTTAGCCGCCGCCACTTCATGGCCGTGCTCTCGGCTCTGGGCGTGGGGGGCGGACTCTTTCCCGGCGTGCTCTGGGCGCGCGTGCAGCAGCAGTCCACCATCACGGCGCAGATGGTGGCGGACGCGGAGAAGGTGGCGGGGCTCGACTTCACGGAGGAGCAGCGCGAGTCCATGGTGCGCGGGCTGAACCGGGACCTGCGGTCGTACGAAGCGTTGCGCGCCATGACCATCCCGAACGATGTGCCGTTCCCCATGGTCTTCGATCCGGTGGTGCCGGGCGCGGAGCCGCCGACGGGAACGAGCCAGCTCCGGACCAGCGAACCCGGGCGGGTGCGGCGGCCGGCGGACCTGGAGAAGGTGGCGTTCTGGCCCGTGACGGAGCTGGCCGAGCTGGTGCGCACGAAGCAGGTCCGGTCGGAAGAGCTGACGGAGATGTACGTGGACCGGCTGAAGCGGCTGGGCCCGAAGCTGAACTGCGTGGTGAACCTGACGGAGGAGCGGGCGTTGACGCACGCGCGCAAGGCGGACGCGGACATCAAGGCCGGGCACTACCGCGGCCCGCTGCACGGCATCCCGTGGGGCGCCAAGGACCTGCTGGCGGTGAAGGGCTACCCCACCACGTGGGGCGCAAAGCCGTACGAGCATCAGGTCATCGACGAGGACGCCACCGTGGTGAAGCGGCTGGACGACGCCGGCGCCGTGCTCATCGCCAAGCTGACGCTGGGCGCGCTGGCCAACGGCGACAAGTGGTTCGGCGGCCAGACGAAGAACCCGTGGAACCTGGAGCAGGGCTCAAGCGGCTCGTCGGCGGGGCCGGCGTCCGCCACCGTCGCGGGGCTGGTGGGCTTCAGCGTGGGCAGCGAGACGCTGGGCTCCATCGTGTCCCCGTCGACGCGCTGCGGCGCCACGGGGCTCCGGCCCAGCTACGGGCGCGTGCCGCGCACCGGCGCCATGGTACTGTCCTGGAGCATGGACAAGCTCGGGCCCATCTGCCGGCGCGTGGAAGACTGCGCCCTGGTGCTGGCGGCCATCAACGGGCCGGACGGGTACGACCGCTCCGTGTACGACGTGCCCTTCCGCTGGGACGCCCGGGCCGGGCTCAAGGGCCTGCGCATCGGCTACTTCAAGGACGGCTTCGAAAACAACCGCCGCAGCAAGGAGATCGACGAAGCCGCCCTCGAGGTGGTGCGCAAGCAGGCGGGCACGCTGATCCCGTTTGCCATGCCCGACGACCTGCCGGTCAACGCGCTGCGCATCATCCTGACCGCCGAAGCGGCCGCCGCGTTCGACGACCTGACCATGAGCGGACGCGTGGACGAGCTGGTCGACTCGTCGTGGCCGGAGTCCTTCCGCCAGGCCCGCTTTACGCCCGCCGTCGAGTACATCGAGGCCAGCCGCGTGCGCGCCCTGCTCATGCAGAAGATGCACGACGCCATGCGCGACGTGGACGTCTTCGTGACCCCGTCGTTCGCCGGCAGTGTCCTGCTCACCACCAACCTCACGGGTCACCCCACGGCCGTGCTGCCCGACGGCTTCAACGACCAGGGCTCGCCCGTGAGCATCTCGTTCGTCGGCAAACTCTGGAATGAGGCCGCCGCCCTCGCCGTGGCGAAGGCCTATCAGGACGCCACCGACTGGCACAACCGGCAGCCGCCGGAGTTCGCCGTCTGATTTCGATCGATGACCGACCCTGAACCCTGAGGAGCCTTCATGGCCAACCGAACCGCCACGTTCGAAACCAACCACGGCACCTTCAAAGTGGAGCTGTTCGAAGAACGCGCGCCCGTCACCACGAAGAACTTCGTCGACCTGGCGGAGAAGAACTTCTACGACGGCGTGATCTTCCATCGTGTCATCGACGGCTTCATGATCCAGGGCGGCGACCCGCAGGGCACCGGCCGCGGCGGGCCCGGCTATACAATCCCCGACGAGTTCCACCCCGAGCTGCGCCACGAGGGGCCCGGCATCCTGTCCATGGCCAACGCGGGGCCCAACACCGGCGGCTCCCAGTTCTTCATCACGCTGGCGCCGACGCCCTGGCTGGACGGCAAGCACGCCGTCTTCGGCCGCGTCGTCGAGGGTATGGACGTCGTGAGCGCCATCGGGTCCGTGGCCACCGGGGCCGGCGACCGGCCACGGGAGGACGTGGTCATCGAGCGGCTGAGCATCGGCGAGTAGACCGACCGACGACGGGTGACCGGCGACCGCCGCCGGTCACCGGCCGCCGCGCTGGCGGCGGGCCGACGGACGGGGTCGCGTGGTTGCGCGACGGAACGGGGCAGGGGAAGGGTAAGGGGTTCCCTTCCTGGGTGACATCGTGCACAATACAGATGGCTACCCGAGCAGAGGAGTGTAGCCATGAAGACGATCCGGCCAGGTGCGCCCCGTGATCGCGCTCCGTCCCCCAATGCCGACGTCGGCACCCTCCGCAGGTCGCCTTCTGGTCCTCGCTTCCGTTACTATCGCGTGTTCGGTGCACGTCCGCCTTCGGAATGGCCGGACGCGGCGGTGTACGGCATGCGGCCGACAACCGCGTTGGAGGAAGTGCGTGGTTCCGGGGTACAGGAGCCCGAGCCGGAGGAGTAGGAGGACGAAGCGTCGCGTCGCGCAGGAAGCGAAGCCGGCCCCGACGGGTTTCCGTCGGGGCCGGCTTCTTGTGCATGTCCAGCTCGCGACGTTCAGCGTCGTTGTCGGGCCGGGCAGATGGGGGAGCGGGCGGCGGCCGCGGCCAGCCGGTCCACGATCTCCGACAGTGTGGCTACGCCGTGGTTGTGTTCGTACCACGCCATGGCCTCTTCGTGGGCTTCGGCGTTGCTTTCGCCGCGGGCGTGGTGTGCCAGATAGAGCTGCTCGAGGGCCGTGGGCCGCTCCACCATGCAGCCTTCCTCCTGGAAGTCCTGGTTCAGGATGAGCACCACGGGCGTGGCGGTGCGGCCGTCGGGTGTCCGGTAGGCCTCCTGGACCGCCTTACCCGGGCCCGTGCTCACCACGCGCAGCTGGAGACCGGGGACCTCCTGCGCCAACCGCGCCAGGTAGGGCACGATGTGGTAGGAGTCGGGGCACCAGTCGGCGGCGACCACGAGCAGTCGCCAGGTGCCCGGCACGGCGCGCGCCCGGGCGAGGATGGAGTCCGGCACGACGGCGTTTCGGTAGCTGGCCTGCCATTCGTTCTTCCTGAAATCCGCAGCCTCCACGAATTCCTGGATGGTCTGCCCCTGCCGGAAGAGGGCACGGAACCCCGCGGCGTTCGCCGGCGGCGACTTCGAGCACCCGGCCGCCAGCAACGCGAGGGATCCGGCGAAGAACAACCCCGTGCGTCCAAGCATGATCACGCGTTGGTGAGAGGTCAGCCTGAATTCGGTGCCGGGCTCGATCCCGACTGGTCGGCCTCCACGCCGAGGGCACGCAGCCGCGCGAGCACTGAATCTCTTCGTGCCCGGAAAAGCGGATCGGCGTGCCGCCACGCCCGGACGGCGGCCTCGTCGTAGTGGATGGCCTGTTCCCGGTGTCCGGCGGCCTGATCCGCCTGGCCGAGGAGCGCGTACACGTCCGTCCTGTTCAGGTAGTAGTTGGACGCATCGATGGGCGCTTCGAACACGGGCAACAGTTGGGCCACGGCCTCGTCCGGCCTGCCCAGGCGCAGCAGGACCTTCGCAAGCTGGAAGTTGGTCCGGGTGTAGCCCTGCGATTTCGACACCATGGCGGCGCGGAACTCGGCGGCCGCATCGTCGTCATCGCCCCGGGCGGCGAGGAGCAGGCCGCGCACGTGGTGGAAGAGCAGGCGGTCGCGTCCGTAGGCCGACCGCTTGCCGAGGTGTTCGATGCTGTCGGCGAGGACGGCCAGGCGCGTGGTGTCGCCACCGCTGGCCAGGGCGTCCGCCACGTGAGTCAGGTACCACGCCCGCATGCGGGCGGCGCGACCCATGGCGCGGGGCGTGGCCAGCGAGTTGGCCAGGGAGTCGAACAGCGCGGCGGCGGCCTCGGTGCGCCCCATTTCCCAGAGCACCTGGGCCGTGGGCAGGGCTTCGAACGGGACGGGCCCGGCCTGGGGCAGGGAGGAGTCCGCGTCGGCGCGGAACCGCCGCGCGACGTCCAGCGCCTCCCGCAGGCGTCCCTGGTAGCGAAGGTTGATGATCTGCAGCCACCGCGCCTGGGAGGCGATGTCGGGATCGCCGCTCTGGGTCAGCTCGCCGAGCCGTTCGTCCGCTTCCGCGTACCGTCCGGCCTTCAGCGCGATCTCGCCCGGGTACGTGATGTCGTTGGGGTCCGGAATGGTCCGCAACGCCTGGGCCCGGCGCCGGGCCGCGAGGGCGCCGGCCAGGTTGCCCTCGTCCTCGAGCACGTCCGACAGGATGGTCCACGGCCGTGCGGAGCCGGTGTCCTGCGCCACCCACTGCCGCGTCACCCGTTCCGCCGCGGCCATGGAATCGGCCGACGCGTATGCCAGCGCGAGCAGCTGGTACGCATCGCAGGCGCGGCAGCGGCCCCCCGGGATGTGCAGGCTGGCCGAGTCCATGCGGATCACGCGGAACAGGTGCGGCACGGCCTCCATGAACCGCCCGCCGCCCGTGAGGGCCCGGCCGAAGAGCAGCTGGCCGTCGGGGTCTTCCGGGTACCGGATGGCGAGGGTCTCGGCGATGGCGAGGCGTGCCGGCTCGTCGTACATGTCCGCCCACATGCCACGGATGAGCAGGCGCTGCGGCGGCGGTGCGTGGTCCGCCAGCCGGCGGGCGAGGGTCAGCAGGGCGTGGGCCCGGGGCACGTTGGTCGTGGTCAGGCTGCGGGATGCGTAGTACGCCGCCATGGCGAACGTGGAGTCGGCGGTGAGCGCGGCTTCGAACAACTGGTCGGCGGCCTGGTAGTCGCCCCGGTAGTACGCCCGCAGGCCCTGTTTGTACAGCTTGCTCGCCGCCAGCGAGACGCTCAGCTCGGCGCCGTCCGCCGGCGGGTGCAGGCCCAGGTCCCGCGCGACCCGGGCGGCCGCGTTCTCCACGAGATCCATGGCGTCCGGGGCTTCCAGGACGTAGGCGCCCCGGACCACGCCCGTCGCCAGGTCGGTGCGGCGCAGGGTCAGGTGCCACTCGCCGTCCAGCCGCGACAGCTCCCCGACCAGCACCTGGTCGGCGCCGGCGCGGCGGGCCGCGGCGATCAGTCGCGTGGAGGAGTCCGTGGTGAGGCCTTCGGACAGCTCGTACAGGCGGTCGGTACTGATGACGTGCAGGCCGTCGACGCGCGCCAGCGCGGTGGACAGCAGCTGGGGCATGCTCTCCGCCAGGGGGCCGGGGCCGGACAGGTCCCGCACTTCGGCCACCGAGACGATGGGTGGTTCCGGGCTGGTGAGGGACGCCAGGCGGGTGCCGGCCAGCGCCGTAACGATCACGGCGGCCGCCAGCGTCGTGGTCCAGGCGAGGCGTCGTGCAGGGCGGGGCCGGGACTGGCCTCCCCGTTGCAGGTGGTACGTCTGTGCGGCGTCGGACCCTGCGACCCGGTAGCGTGCGGACGCCAGGATGTGCGCCGCCCGTCGGTGCAGGCGCTGCCGGTCGTGCGGCGGCAGGTGCTCGTAGGCCGCGCGCTGGACCAGGGGGTGAGCGAACTCGTACGCCCCATCCGCGGACATGTGGAGCATGCGCCGCGCGATGAGTGCGTCCAGCGCCTTCGACACCTCCGGCAGCGACCTCCGGACCACGCGGGCGAGCAGGGACGGCCGCCGGAACCGCTCCAGGACGGCTGCACCGCCCAGCACGGCTCGCGTCTCCGGGTCCAGCCGCTCGATGCGCCGCACGACGCTTTCCTGGACGCTCGCCGGCAGCGGCAGCGTGACATCGCCGTCTGCCGGCGGCCCGAAGATGCCGCGCTCGTCGGACACCAGGTGGCCCTCATCGACGAGCGTGCGGATCAGCTCGATGGCGTAGAACGGATTGCCGCCCGTCTCCCCGAACAGGCGTTCCGCGAGACCCTGCCGCTCGGGGTCGGGCATGTGGAGCATGGAGGCGATGAGAGCGTCCAGGTCGCGGGGACCCAGCGGGCCCACATCCAGTAGTTCCAGATCCCACATGTGCTCGGGCTCCGCGAGCTCCGGGATGGCCGCGACTTCGTCTCTCCGGGCCGTCACCAGCAGGAGCGTCCCCGCAGGCACACGCCGGAGCAGCGACAGCATCAGCTCCTCGGACTCCGGCTCGGCGCGCGCGATGTCATCCACGCAGAGCACGACGGGCACTTCCACGGCCACGTCGGCGATCACCCGGACCACCGCGTCCCGCAGCGCCGGCATGGTGCCCGCCGCCGCCGGCAGGTCCGGGTAGCGTCCGCGCACGCTGGGCAGCACGCGGGCAAGCTCGGCCAGCGCCTCGTCCGACGCGCCGCTCAGGCCCGGCGCATCGCGCAGAGGGGCCAGCAGGTCGCGGGCCAGGGTCAGCCCGTCGCCGCGCGCGGCGTTCACCGCCTGGGCCCGGAGCACGAGTGCGGACTCGCCCGATTCCCGGTCCAGCCAGCGGAGGAACTCGGCGCAAAGGCGCGTCTTGCCGATGCCGGCTTCCCCCCGCACCAGGACGGCGCCCGTGCCGCCTCGTCGCACCGTCTCCCAGGCCCGCTGCAGCCTGGCCAGCGCGTCGGCGCGACCCACCAGGTCCGGGCTGAACAGGGCGGCCGACCCGGGCGAGTGCCGCTCCGGAACCGGGGCCGCGGGACCCTGCATGGCAACGAAGGCCGGCGATGGGCTCGCGCCCAGCTCCGTCTGGTACCGGTCCATGAACGCCACGTGCAGCGCCGCCGCTTCCTCATGGCGGCCCGACGCGCGCAACGCCTGCACGAGGGCGGCATGAGCGGCTTCGTCCAGGGGCGCGGCGCTCGCCCACGCGGCGGCCCGGTCCAGTGCCTCCGCCCATGCCCCGCGCGCCGCCGCGTCCGCCGCCAGACTCTGGAGCGCGTCCAGGTACCGTCCACGCAGCAGTGCGCGCCGGCCATCCAGCCAGTTGCGGAACGGTTCGGTGCCCAGGTCCTCGGCCGCCGGCAAAAACTCGCCGCCCCAGCGCTGCACCGCCTGCTCCGGCCGGGTGCCCGCCTCTTCTTCGAACTGCTTCGCGTCCAGCTCCACGGCGCCATCCCGCAGGCGGACACGCTCCCGCTCGATGTCGAGGCCGTGCTCGATGACGGTGCGCAGATGGAACAGCGCCTGCCGCAGCGAGTTGCGCGCCCGCGACTCGTCCCGCTCACCCCACAGCAACGTCGCCAGCTCGCCCCGGGGCAGCCACCCGCCGGTCCACGCCAGATACGCCAGCAGAACGAGCGGCTTGCGCCGCCGCGCAAGCAGCGAGGCACCCGCTTCGTCACGCAGCTCGAGACTGCCGAGAGTGGTCAGCCGCAGCATCTGGTGTGATCCCGAACGCCGTTCCGTACGGCCATTTAACGCTCGACTAACGGTGAATTACCGGCCCTGGACTATCGTCCGGACCCGTGGGCGCCCCCCGGTCCCCCGGCCGGCGCTACCGGCATACCGGGAACACGACAACCGGGAGCATCGGCGATGGGAACCACGCCGGCGGCGGAAGAAGATCTGGGGCCGATTCACTACGACTACTTCATGATCCGAAGCCGTCGTCGGACACAGGGCGACTCCACGACGATCCGTGGACTCGTGGAACATCTCGCGACCGGAGAGAAGCGTCGCTTTGACGACGGCCGAGAATTGTTGCGGCTGCTCTCCGATTGGTCGGACACGACCGGAAATATGAAGTCGACACAACGGCATATCAACTCTTGACGGCGGTTTCCCCTTTGCGACCGGGCACCGAACCGACAATCCAGACGATGCACCATCGCGCGGCGCGCCCGAGCTGGGCGTTCGTGGCCGTACTGCTTGCCCTGCTGTTTGCGGGGGGCAAGGGCCATGCCGCGGCCCAGGACCCGCAGTGGTCGTCGAACCTGGTGTTCCAGCCTCTGCCGAGCCCGTTCCTGTCCGACTGGGAGCGCAACCCGCAGATCGCCACGCTCACGGTCTTCTACAGCGGCACGGCGCCCCGCGACTTCCACATCGAAGGTGTGGTGAAGAACGACCGGCTGGGCAATCTGGTGACCACGGAAAGTCCCCAGGAATCCATGCCGTTCGGGCCGTACACGCAGCTCTTCACCACGACGGACGTCATCGACTGGAACACCGTCAAGTACGACAACGGTTTCGCCAAACTGGCCATCCGCACAGGCGTGCTGCCGGAGGGCGACTACCAGCTGTGCGCGCGCGTGCTCGATCAGAGCAACAACCTGCTGACCGAATCGTGCGGCAGCTTCAGCATCTCCCTGCCGGAGCCGCCGCAGCTCATCTACCCGGCGACGGGGACGGCGGTGACCTCGCCGCAACCGGTGTTCCAGTGGACGCCGCTGTCGGTCTCCCCGGACGTGGGCCTGACGTACCGCATCCGGGTGGTGGAGAAGCTGCCGCAGCAGACGCCGCAGACGGCCATCGAGTCCAACATCCCGGTCTACGAGGGCGAGGTGACGGGCGCGCCCATGCTGGTGTACCCGCTGGATGCGCTGCCGCTGGAGCAGGGCAAGCAGTACGCGTGGCAGGTAGAGGCGCTGAACGACGCGTTGAAGCCCATCACCGCGGGCGGCCGCAAGAGCGAGATCTGGACGTTCACCTACGGGGAAGGGAAGACGCTGGCCACCATCGGCCTGCCGGACACCGTCACGCTGGTGCCCGGCGTGGCACGCCTGAAGGGCCTGTCCACCGGGGTCACGGTGGAGGAGACGCCGACGGCGTATACGCTGAACGGGCGTGCCCAGCTGGAGATCCTGGCACCGGTCCAGGCCACCGTGGACGTGGAACTCCGGGGGCTGGGCATCGAGAAGACGTCCGTCGAGAACCTCGTGAACGGCGTGCCGCCCACGTTCCTGTCCGGCTCGGCGAAGGCGGACCTGGTCTCGCTGGCGCTGCCCGACTGGCTGGGCGGGCGCTACCTGCACATCACCGACTTCGACTTCGAGCCGGGCTCCGGCCTGACGGCCGGTGTCTCGGTGGCGCTGCCGGGCAAGGCCGTGCCTCTGGACGGGCGGGCCACGCTGACGCAGGCGGGCCTCTCGGGCACGGTATCGGCCACGGCGCCGGCGGGCGGCAGCCTGGTGGCCCTGGGCCAGAACCCGGTGCGCGTGCGCATCGAGCACGCCCAGGTATCGTTCCCGCGGGGCGGACTGACGTTCAACGGCGGGCTGGAGCTGTTCGGCCAGGCGATCTCCTGCGACGACGTGAAGGGCACCGTCGCGGATGACGGCAAGATCACGCTGACGACGTCGTGCTCGCCCAGCGAGCCGCTCCAGCTGATCCCGGGCGTGGACCGGCTGCATCTGTCGGTGCGGGCGCTGGCGGGCACCATCAACGCCGACCTGGCGGCGGGCACGGCCAGCTACAGCCTGACGGCGGCCACGGAGCTGGCGGTGGACGCCGGCGGGCCTTCGCCCTGCTCGGCGGCGCTGGACCTGTCCCTGGCGGACAGCGGCCTGTCGGTGGACCACTTCCAGTCGCAGTGCGACATGAGCGGCGCCACGGCGGACCTGGGCTGGCTGAAGCTCAAGCTGTCGTCCCTGGCCCTGGACCGGCTGGCGTACACGCCCAGCTCCGGGTTCGATTTCGCGTTCCGCCTGAACATCCGGCCCGAGGTACCGGCACTCCAGCAGCTGGAGTTGCCGGCCCTGGACAGCGTGGTGCTGAGCACCAGCGGCCTGTCCATCCCGGCGCTGGACGTGCCGCTGAACCTGCCGCGGCTCCAGCTGGCGGGTTTCGGCCTGGGCGTGACCCACGTGCACCTGCCCGCCTTCACGCTGTCCTGGTCCGACTGGCAGGCGCACGCGCCCAACGGGTTCAACTTCGCGTTCGATGTGGACCTGACCATGCCCCAGCTGCCGTCGGTGGACCTGGGCTGCATCCGCACGGACGCCATCTCGCTCCAACAGGCGGAGCTGATGAACGGCCGTTTCGTGGCGCAGATCCCCGACACCACGTTCGCGCCGGGCAGCTGCCGGCTGACCATGGGCCGGCCGGACATGGGCTTCGACCTGCGCAAGATCGGCGGCACGCTGGCCATCCAGCTGGCGCCGAAGCTCGAGATCCAGCAGCTGCCCAACGTGCAGGGCAACCTGGTGCTGCCGGACTTCTTCAGCTGCCCGGTGGATGAGCGCACGCTGCGGCTCGACGCGTCCACGCTCCAGCTGGCGCCGGACGGACGCCTGGCCGGCAAGGTGACGGGGCTGGCGCCGCCGTGTCCCATCGCGCTGCCGGCGGCCACGGTGTCGTTCACGCAGGCGTCGCTGGACTTCGGCAGCATCCAGGACAGCGTGCCGTCCCTGCGGCTGGCGGGTGCGGCCACCGCGAAGTTCACGGCGGCCGACCAGGACGTGCAGGGCAGCGGCAGCATCGACGTGGACCTGCTCCAGGGCCGCCTCATCAACGGCAGCCTGGCGTTCAAGGGGCCGTTCAAGTTCGACGTGCCGCAGAAGGACCCGGTGCTGTCGTTCACGCTGAACAACGCCGTGCTGGACACGGCCGGGCTGCACATCGACGGCCGCAACGACCTGGACCTGCCGGACAACAAGCAGATCCGCACCACGTTCGACAGCCTGACCATCGACCCGCTGGCGTTCCGCATCACGGGCGGCGTGGTCCGCTTCGACGTGCCGTTCGGGCTGGAGGCCGGACTGGACTCCGTCGGCCAGCTGGCGTGGCACGCCGTACCGCGCGGGGCGGCGCCGAAGATCACGACGGGGCTCCACGTCGACCTGCCCACCGACATCTCGCTGGGGCCCGGCGGCTTCCACGCCAGCGGCGACGGGGGCGCGCACCTGCTGTTCCAGGACCGGAACCTGGACTCGCTGAAGGCGTCGTTCACCGGTGACTTCGGCGTGTCCCTGGACCCGTTCCAGGTGAAGACGGGCACGCTGTCCCTGGAGATGGGCGGCGCCACGGTGGCCACCGTGGACGCCAACGGGTTCCACCCGAACTTCGCGTACTTCGGCGTGGCCATGCTGCCGGCGAAGCTGGGGCTGCCGTCGCCGGACGTGGCGTACCTCGAGCTGCGGGACAGCACGGGCAACCTGCGGGTGAACGT
>CAZUFP010000052.1:0-29098 GCA_964619835.1 uncultured Gemmatimonadaceae bacterium
CGCAGCTCATGGCCACGGAAGCCGTGCGGATCGCCTACAACTGATCTCGCCGGCGGGACGTCCCACCACACGAGGACCCGCACCCGGCTCCGCGGCGCCCGGCCGGCCACTGGCGCGACCGGGCCCGTTGTCGTAAGGTGGCGGCCTCCGCTGCATTCCACGCACTTCGGAGGCAAACCCATGTCTCGCACGGCACGTGGTCCGGCCTGTTTCCGGTCCTTCCTTCCCCTTGTCCTGGTCCTCACGTTCGCGCCGGTCCCCATGCCGGCGCCGCTGCAGGCGCAGCAGGTGGAAGCGGCCGACAGCGTCAAGCCGGCCGTCATCGTGGACGACTACGGTCCGTGGAAGCGCATCACGTCGGTGGCCCTGTCCCCGGACGGCACCTGGATGAGCTACATCCTGACGCCGCTGGAGGGTGAGGATTCGCTGCACCTGAAGGCGCTGGATGGCGACGGCTCCTACGTCGTGGGGCGTGGCGCGTCCCCGGCCTTCTCGCCGGACTCGCGCTGGGTGGCCTACCTGGTCATGCCGCCGGAGCGGGAGGGCAACGGCAACGAAGGCGAGCGCCCGAACGGGCCGCCGCAGAGGGGCGGCCCCGCCGGCCCGCGGCCAGGCGGTACGCTGGTGCTGCGCAACCTGGCCACGGGCGACTCCGCCTCGTTCGCGGACGTCGCATCGCTGTCCTTCCCGGAAAACACGCACGTGCTGCTGGTGCGCAAGCGTGGCCCGGGACGGGACGCGGGCTACGAGGGCGCCGACCTCGTCGTGTACGACCTGGCGAGCGGCACGTCCCTGAACCTGGGCAACGTCTCGGAATACGCCGTGAACAAAGCGGGCACGCAGCTGGCCTACCTGGTGGACGCGAAGGACGGCGCCGGCAACGGCGCGTACCTGCTGGAGCTGGCCGGCCGGCGCATCACCCCGCTGGCCACGGAGGCCGGCACCTACGCGCGCCTCACCTGGAACGAGAACGGCACGGCCCTGGCCTTCCTGGCCGGCACGGTGCCGGACAGCATGGTACAGCGTCAGAACACGCTCGTCGTGATGCCGGACCTGGCCCGGCCAACGAGCCTGGAGCGGCTGGACCCGGCCACGGTGAAGGGCTTCCCGGACGGCTTCGTGCTGAGCGAGCTGGGCACCGTGAGCTGGTCCAAGGACTCGAAGCGCATCTTCCTGGGCATCAAGGAGCAGTCGGACAAGCGCGAGAAGCTGGAAGGCCGGGCCAACGTGGACGTGTGGCACTGGGCGGACGTGGAGCCCCAGTCGGTGCAGATGGCCCGGGCCACCCGGGAGCGGGACCACACCTGGGACGCGGTGGCCAACCTGGGCCGTCGGGGCCTGTCGTTCGTGCGCCTGGCCGACTCGACGCTGGCGTCCGTGTCCCAGTCGGGCACGTCGAAGTGGGGCATCGGCGAGGATCCGACGCCGTACCAGTACCAGATCCAGTGGGGCTTCACCCAGGCCGACTACTACCGCGTCGACCTGGACAACGGCGCTCGCCAGCCCATCGCCAGGAACGTGGGCCGCCAGATGGGCTCGTCGCCCGACGGCGCGTGGTGGCTCTACCTGCGGGACCAGAAAGTCATCGCCCGCAACCTGGCCTCCGGCAAAGAAGTGGACCTCACGGCCAGCTCCGGCGTGGACTTCGTGAACCGCCAGGACGACCACCCGTACGAGCTGCCCGTCTACGGCGTCGCCGGCTGGAGCAAGGACGGCCGGAGCGTCATCCTGGACGGCCGCTACGACGTCTGGCAGGTCCCGCTGGACGGCGGCAAGGCGACGAACCTGACGGCCGGCGTCGGCGACCGGGACTCCATCCAGTTCCGGATCGTGAAGCTGGACGGCCCGCGGTCGTTCCGGGGCTTCGGGGGGTTCGGCATGCGGCGCGAGGCGGAGGAGATCGACCTGAGCAAGCCGCTGCTGCTCTCGGCCTACGGCGACTGGACCAAGAAGTCCGGCTACTGGCAGGTGGCGAAGGGCGGCGAGCCCGAGCCGCTCCTCTGGCTGGACAAGGCGGTGGGCGGGCCCATCAAGGCGGACAGCGCGCAGCGTATCGCGTTCACCGAACAGACGTTCGTGGAGTTCCCCGACTACTGGGTGAGCAACACGCGCTTCGACCAGCCGCGCAAGGTGACGGACGCCAACCCGCAGCAGGCTAACTTTGCCTGGAGCCCCGGCCGCGTGCTCATCGACTACGTCGACAGGCGTGGCAACCATCTCCAGGCCACCCTCGGCCTGCCCGCCGGCTACCAGAAGGGCAAGAAGTACCCCATGCTCGTCTACTTCTACGAGAAGATGAGCCAGAACCACCACATGTATCAGGGGCCCGCGTACGACGACCGCCCGCACATGGCCACGTACGCCAGCAACGGCTACCTGGTGCTGAACCCGGACATCGTCTACACCATCGGCCGGCCCGGCTCCTCCGCGCTGGATGACCTGACCGCGGCGGTCCAGAAGGTCATCGACCTGGGCTACGCCGACCCGAAGCACATCGGGCTCCAGGGCCACTCCTGGGGCGGCTACCAGTCGTCCTACGTGGTCACGCAGACCGACATGTTCGCCGCCGTGGTCACCGGCGCGCCGCCCACGGACCTGCCATCGTTCTACAACTCGACGTACGGCCGCACCGGCACCCTCCAGCAGGGCATCACGGAGGTGGGCCAGGTGCGCATGGGCACCACGCCCTTCGACAGCCTGGGCGTCTTCATCGACCAGTCGGCCGTGTTCCACGCCCGCAAGATCACGACCCCGTTCATGATCCTGCAGGGCACCGCCGACAACGCCGTGGACTGGCACCAGGGCCTGGAGTACTACGCCATGGCGCGACGCCTGGGCAAGCACGTCATCTTCCTGTCCTACCCCGGCGAGCCGCACCACCTGGCCAAGAAAGAGAACCGGATCGACTTCCAGATCCGCATGATGGAGTTCTTCAACCACTACCTGAAGGGCACGCCGCAGGCGACGTGGATGGTCCAGGGCGTGCCGTTCCTGGACAAGGACTACGCGGACCCGCGCGCGCTGGAGGACGGGACGGAGTGGGGGCACAAGCCCGAGAAGAAGCCCGAGGGCCGGAGGGGCGCCGGGCGCGGAAGCGCCACGACTCGTCCCGGCGTGCAGACGCCGCCGCCCGGGCACTGAGGGCGAGACGGGAGCCGGCCGGGGCCATACCCACGGGTCGCCGCAAACGGGTGACCCGGAACCGGCACCCCGGCACCGGCCGACGTGGCGGCAAATCCCCAATCCTCGCCCGCGCCGGGAGATCTGGGGATTTCACCGCCCTGGAGACGGTCAATCCACCAAAGCAGGCGGGCGGTGGTCCTGCGCTGGGGATTTCACCGCCTGAGAGACGGTGAATCCGGAAAAGGTGGCGCGACGGGGTGCGTTGGGGGGATTTGACGACAGCGAAGGTGCCGCGCCCGGGCCTCGCGGACGCCCGCCCCTCCCGCCGAACTCGAGCTCGGATTCGACGGCCTCCCACGGCCCGCGCACCTGATGAACCCCCGCCCGGGTGCCGGTGCGGGTGCGAGTCACATGCCCGATTTCCCGTGATTCCGCTTGCGTGTCCGCGTTCGGTTGCGTGTCCGAAAGGCGCGGAGGAACACCCGACCCGCCGCGGCTCACCCGAACATTGGACTCCCGGACCCCGACGCGGACACGCACACGCAAACGGACGCGGAGGAACTGGAGGGGCGCGGGTCCCGCACGCGCACCGGCACCCGGACGGCGGTGGTGGCGGGCGCCGTCACGGCTGGCCCACCCTCCCCGGCTCCACGAGCATATCCGTCGGCTGCGCAAACGCACCCGGCCCGTGACCCTCCATCCCGGCGGCGGCCAAGAACCGGACCTGCCCGAACGCATCCGGCCCCGAGCCGGTTTCCGCGCCGATGACCTCCCGGACGTGCCTGGCCTGGCCCTGCGCGGGAGCAGGATCGAGAACGGCGGAACCCACCCAAACCGGTCGCTTGGCGGACCGCACGGCAAGCTCCATAGAGCGATCGTGGTCCGCCGGCGCTCTCCGTCGCCTCCGCGCCCCTCCGCGCCCTCCGCGTCACGGTGTTCCCATGAGCCGGCCGCGTCACGGTGTTCCCATGAGCCGGCCGCGTCACGGTGTTCCCATGAGCCGGCCGAAGGTCGGCCCCCTCGAGAGCGCAGAAGAACCGAGCCCGGGCGCCCGCCCATCAGGGCGCGCCTACCCCTCCCGCCGAACTCGAATTCGAATTCGAACTCGAACCCTCCCCCGCCAGCGCCGAGATCCTGAGCGCCCACGCATATTCACAGGGCGGCTGCGCCCGTAGCCGCTCGGGAATTTCCACGATGAACCCCGTGCCGGCGCGTTCCCAGTGCAGCGCGCCCGGTGCCCCGACCAGCGACACCGTCGCCCCGTCCGCCGGCCGCGCTTCCGTCATCGATATGTACGCCGGCATGGTCGTCTCGCCGGCGTCCGCCAGGTAGATGGCGTACGCCGTCCCGTCCTTCGCGCGCGTGAGACGCATCTTCCCCTCCCCGTACGGCGCCACGGCCCGCGTCCGGTAGATCGCCTCGCCGTTCACCTTCAGCCAGGCGCCCAGCCTGGCCAGCCGGTCGTACGCCGTGTCGGACCAGGTGCCGTCGGGACCGGGCCCGATGTTGAGCAGCAGGTTGCCGCCTTTGGACACCACGTCCACCAGCATGTGCACCAGCTCGCGCGCGGGCTTGTAGTGGTCCCCGGGCACGAAGGACCAGCTGGTGGCCATGGGCATGGGGACTTCCCAGGGGTACGGCAGCGCCTCGTCCGGCACCCGCGCCTCGGGGGTCAGGTAGTCCTGGTAGGGGCCCGGGACATCGCGGTCCACGACGATGAGGCCCGGCTGCTTCGACCGCGCCTCCTTCACCAGCCGGGGCATGTCGATGTCCTGGCTCTGGACGTGAGTGAAGTCGTAGTCCGGGCTGACCAGGCGTCGGAGGATCTGCTCGCGGGTGAGCGGCCGCACCCAGCCGCCGTCCAGCCACAGGATGTCGATGCGGCCGTAGCGGCTCATGAGCTCGCCCACCTGGCCGTGCACGAAGTGCACGAACCTCTTCCAGCGGTCCGGGTGCTTCGAGATGTCGTAGTTGACGTTGCGGTCCGGCGTGGCGAAGTACGGCCACCAGTAGTAGGGGCTGTGCCAGTCGGGCTTGGAGAAGTAGGCGCCGATCATGAAGCCGCGGGCGCGGAACGCGTCGAAGATGCCCTTCGTCACGTCCGCGCGCGGGTCCTTGCTGAACGGCGTCGCGGGGTCCGTGATGCTGTAGTGGCTGAGGTGGGTGTCGTACATGGCGAAGCCGTCGTGGTGCTTGGTGGTGAACACGACGTAGCGCATGCCCGCGTCCGCGGCCGCCTTCGCCCAGCGCTGCGGATCGAACTTCGTCGGGTTGAACGTGGTCTGGAGCTTCTCATACGCCTTCTTGTACTCGGCGTAGTCGTCCATGGAACGCTTGCACCACGGCTCGTCTTCGGAGCACAGGGACCAGGACTCGACGATGCCCCACTGGCTGTACGTTCCCCAGTGCATGAGCAGCCCCAGCTTCAGGTCCTGCCAGCGGTCCAGCTTCTTCAGGACCAGCGTGTCGGTCTCGGGAACATAGACAGGCGCCGCCTGTTGAGCCGCCAGCGGGTGAGCGCCGAATGGCGCCGGGGCCGGGGAATGAACGCCGGATAGCAGCGCAGCCAGAGATACCGCCGCGAACCAGCGAAAGCCGGCACGGGACCCGGAGAGCGAAGAGGGCGTCAGCGACGCCGAGCCCCACAACCTGGCGAGCGAAGCGAGCGTCCTGGCGGCCGAAGGCCGCGTCCCAGCGAGCGAAGCGAGCGTCCTAGCGCCGCGCAGCGGCGCATCCTTGCGAACGCAACGAGCGCCACGGTATGAGGTCTGCATAGAATTCCACCTCGGTCGTCCCGGGCCTTGTTCTCCCCAGCATCGCCCGCGACCGGCCGCGCGGCAAGCCTGCTCTCCAGGCCGGCCGCGTCGAGTTTTCCCGTATGAGGAGCAGTACCATGCCCAGAGGCAAAATCTACGACGACATCACGCAGCTCATCGGCGACACCCCGCTCATCCGGCTGCGCCGGCTGGGCGAAGGTTTGCCGGGCCGCATCCTGCTGAAGCACGAGGGCTTCAACCCGTTCGCCTCGGTGAAGGACCGCATCGGCGTGGCCATGCTGGAGGACGGGATCAAGTCCGGCGCCCTCAAGCCGGGCATGGTCATCGTGGAGCCCACCAGTGGGAACACGGGCATCGGCCTGGCGTTCGCGGCCGCGGCCCGCGGCTACCGCTGCATCCTGACGATGCCGGACAGCATGACCATCGAGCGGCGCAAACTGTTGCGGGCACTGGGCGCCGTCGTGGTGCTGACAGAGGGTGCCCGGGGCATGCGCGGCGCCATCGACCGGGCCGACGAGATCGCCGAAGGCATGGGCAAGGACGCCGCGTGGCGGCCGCGCCAGTTCGACAACCCCGCGAACCCGGAGATCCACTATCGCACCACCGGCCCGGAGATCTGGGCGGACACGGGCGGCAAGGTGGACGTGTTCGTGGCCGGCGTAGGCACGGGCGGCACCATCACGGGCACGGGCCGGTTCCTGCGAGAGAAGAAGCCGAACATCGGCATCGTGGCCGTGGAACCGGCCGAGAGCCCGGTCCTGTCGGGCGGCGCGTCTGGCCCCCACAGGCAGCAGGGCATCGGAGCGGGCTTCATCCCCCGCGTGCTGGACACCAACCTGTTCGACGAGATCGTGCGCGTCACGAACGACGACGCCATCAACACGGCGCGGCGGCTAACGCGGGAGGAGGGGATCTTCGCGGGCATCTCCGCAGGTTCCATCACGTGGGCGGCGCTCCAGATCGCGGCGAGGCCGGAGAACGAGGGCCGGACCATCGTTTCCGTGGTGCCCGACTTCGGTGAACGGTACCTTTCCAACCCGGTTTACGCGGAAGCGGAAGAGCCGCGCATCGAAGCATTCAGCAAGGGATGATCCATGAGAGCCGCGCTCGTCGTCGGTACCCTGATCTGGGCCACGTCCATGGCGACAACGGCCGCCGCCCAGCAACAGACGTTCACACACGCCGACACGCTGCGCGGCTCCCTCACTGCACCCGCGCGCACCTGGTGGGACGTCACGTTCTACGACCTGCGGGTCGCCGTGAGCCCGGCCGACTCCAGCATCCGGGGATCCAACGGCATCACCTACCGGGTGACGGGCCCGGCGCAGGAGATGCAGATCGACCTCATGACGCCGTTGGTGGTGGACAGCGTGGTGCAGGACGGCCAGCCCGTGGCCTACCGGCGGGACGGCAACGCGTTCTTCGCGCGAATCGTGGACCCGCAGCCGGCAGGCTCCACCCGGACCCTCATCGTCTATTACCACGGCAAACCGCGGGTCGCCCGCATGCCGCCGTGGGACGGCGGGTTCACCTGGGCTCAGGACAGCCTGGCCCGGCCCTGGATCGCCACCACGGACCAGGGGCTCGGCGCCAGCGTGTGGTGGCCCAACAAGGACACCCAGGCCGATGAGCCCGACAGCCAGCGCATCGCCATCACGGTGCCCGACCCGCTCATCGACGTGTCCAACGGCCGGCTCCGCTCCACCACCCACAACCCGGACGGCACGACCACGTACGAGTGGTTCGTCACGAACCCCATCAACAACTACGACGTCGAGGCCAACGTCGGCGACTACACCCACTTCAGCGACGCCTACGAGGGCGAGGACGGCACGCTCACGCTGGACTACTGGCCGCTGTCGTACCACCTGGACGCGGCGAAGCGCCAGTTCGCCCAGGTGAAACCCATGCTGAAGTGCTTCGAGCACTGGTTCGGCCCATACCCGTGGTACACCGACGGCTACAAGCTCATCGAAACACCTCACGTCGGCATGGAGCACCAGAGCGGCGTGGCCTACGGCAACGGGTACGCCAACGGCTACCGCGGCCGGGACGTGTCCGGCACGGGGCTGGGCCTGAAGTTCGACTTCATCATCGTGCACGAGAGTGCGCACGAATGGTTCGGGAACTCCCTGACGGCCAAGGACCAGGCCGACATGTGGGTGCACGAGAGCTTCGCCAACTACGCGGAAGGACTCTACGCCGAATGCCAGTTCGGGAAGGACGCGGGCGCCCGCTACATCATCGGCAGCCGGCGCGGCATCCGGAACGACCGGCCCATCATCCCGGCCTACGGGGTGAACGCCGAGGGCTCCGGCGACATGTACTACAAAGGCGGCAGCATGCTGCACACCATCCGCCAGATCATCGGCAACGACGACACCTGGCGGAGCATCCTGCGCGGCCTGAACCGCACCTTCCGGCACCAGACGGTCACCGGCGCGCAGGTCGAGGCGTACATGAGCCACGCGGCGGGCATCGACCTGTCGAAGGTGTTCCAGCAGTACCTCACCACGACCATGGTGCCCACGCTGGCGTACCGCATCGATGGAAAGACGCTGGCCTACCGCTGGACCGACGTCGTGCCGGGCTTCGACATGCCCGTCGCCGTCACCCTCTCGGACGACGGCTACGCCACCATCCGGCCCTCGGAGAAGTGGCAGACGACGCCTCTCACGCTGAAGGCCCGCGCGAATTTCGCGGTGGACCCGGATTACTACGTCGTCGCCCGAAACGTAGGCGCGGCGGCTGGAAAGGCAGGACCCTGATGCGAAGGAGTTTGCTGCTGTCCGTGGTAGTGGCCCTGGTCGCGTGCTCCAACGGCACAGGGCCCGCGCCCGTGTCGGCCCAGCAACCCACGCACCGGGACTGGCCGCGGTTCGGCGTGGACGTGGGCCGGTCCAGCATGTTCGACACCGCCACCGGCATCACCGCCGCCAACCTCGACTCGCTCCAGCACCAGCAGGTGACCCTGGACGGCACCGTGGACGCCTCGCCCATCTACCTGCACGCCGTGCAGGTCAACGGCGCCGCCCACGACGCCTTCTTCGTCACCACCACGTACGGGAAGACCATGGCCATCGACGCCGACGATGGCTCCGTCCTGTGGACGTTCACGCCCGACGGCTACAGCGCCCTGGCCGGGACGTATCGCATCACCACGGCGACGCCCGTGGCCGACCCGGACCGTAGCGCCATCTACGCCGCCTCGCCTGACGGCAACATCCAGAAGCTGGCAGTCTCTGACGGCCACGTGATCTGGACCACCGCCATCACGAAGCTGCCGGAGCGGGAGAAGATCGCGTCGTCGCTCAACTACTTCGACGGGCACGTCGTCGCCACCACCGGCGGCTACATCGGCGACCAGCCGCCGTACCAGGGGCACGTGGCCATCCTCGACGCCGCCAGCGGGACCCTGCTGCACGTGTGGAACGCGCTGTGTAGCGACCGGGCCGGGCTCATCGATCCTTCGACCTGCCCCCAGAGCGACGCCGCCATCTGGGGCCGGGCCGGCGCCGTCATCGACTCCGCCAGCGGCAATATCTTCGTCGCCACCGGCAACGCCACCTGGGACGGCGCCACGTACTGGGGCGACGCCACCGTGGAGCTGAACCCGGACGCCACCGGCATCGTCGGCAACTACACGCCGGCCAATACCCAGACGCTGAACCAGCTGGACCTGGACCTGGGCTCCACCTCCCCCGCGCTGCTGGGCGGCGGGTTCCTGGCCCAGGGCGGCAAGGACGGCAGGATCCGCCTGCTCAGCATCCAGCGCATGCAGGGCACCACGGCCCACCAGGACGACGAGGTCCAGATCGTGTCCACCCCCTCCGGCACCGACCTGTTCACCGCGCCGGCCGTGATGCGCACCGACTCCGGCACCTGGCTGTTCGCCGCCGACAACGGCGGCACCGCCGCCTGGACGTTCAGCGGCGGCGCGCTGCACCCCGCCTGGAGCAACGGCACCGGCGGCACCAGCCCCGTCGTCGCAGGCGGATTGCTCTACGTCTACGACCCCCACGGCGGGCTGAACGTCTACGACCCGGCGTCCGGCCAGCGCATCACCACGCTGGACTGCGGTTCCGGCCACTGGAACAGCCCCATCGTCGTGGACGGCCGCATCGCCCTGCCGGAAGGCAACGCCAACCGCCACTCCACGACGGGCGTGCTGGACATCTGGCGCCTGCCGTGATGCCTCCGGGGGGCCGGCCCCCCTCTCCCTCGGCCTCCCCTTGACACCGGCTTTAGTATTCGACTTTCCGGTAAATTACTCGTCGGGCCGCCTTTCTATTCGGCGCGGTTATTGCGTTACTGCCCCGCTACGCGCTGGCATACGTGCGGGTAGATTGCCGGGGCCCCAATCACTGAAACGTCGAAGGGAACGCCGATGACGGCAGAAGGTGTCCGGTGGAAGCGCCGACCGGACGAGCGACCGAACGAATTGCTGGAAGCGGCATTGCAGGTGTTCGCGGAGCGGGGGTACAACGCGACTCGCCTGGAAGATGTCGCCGCGGCGGCGGGCGTGTCGAAGGGTGCGATCTACCACTACTTCGAAGGCAAGGAAGACCTGCTCCGGAAGGCGATCAAGAGCCGGATCGATGCCGTCATCGAGGATCTGGGCGCGATGCTTGAAGGAGAAACCCGTCCGGTCTCGGCGAAGCTGCGTCTGCTGCTGCGGGCGGTGTGGAACCACTGGGCCAGGCCGGAATGGGGTCCGCTGCTGCTGCTGTTGATGGGCGATGTCCGGCCGCAGCTGCCGGCCATGTTCGAGGCCTGGGCGCAGGAGGGCCCGATCCGGGGCTGGTCGATGATCGAGCAGTTGATCGATGAGGGGAAGGCGACGGGCGAATTCCGGCCGGACGTCGACGCGAAGGTGGCGGGCCGCCTGATCTCGTCGGGCCTTGCCTGGCAGGCGGTGTTGCACATCCACATGAACCTGCAGCGGCTGGATCCGTGTGAGCCGGACCGCATCTTCGACTCCTCCGTGGAGATCTTCATGGAGGGGTTGAAGCAACGAAGCTGAACGGGCGGGCGGTACAGGCCTTTTCGGACGGGGAACCGTCTTTCAAGGAGAGAGGAACGGGAGCATGGCGGAGAATCAGGACATGAACAACAGGGGTGGCCCCCCCCCGGCGGGGGCCGGCGGGCCCGGTGCGGAAGCGGGTCGGCCGAACGGGAAGCGGCGTGGCAAACTGGGCCTCATCATCCCCCTTCTCATCCTGGTGGTGGTGGCGGCAGCGGGAGTCGGGTACTGGTACCTGAAGATCCGGGGCGTCGTGTCGACGGACGATGCGTACGTGGACGGGGATCGCATCGCCGTGAGCACGAAGGTGCCGGGTCGTATCGCGATGTTGGGGACGGACGAAGGTGATACGGTGCAGGCCGGCCAGCTGCTGGTCCAGCTGGACGACTCGGACCTGCGGGCGCGGGAAGGGGAGGTGAAGGCGAGCCTGGCGCTGGCGCAGGAGAACGTGAAGCTGGCGGCGGCGAGGCTGTCGCAGGCGGACGACGACTACAAGCGCGCAGACGTGCAGTTCAAGGGCCACGCTGTGAGCCAGGAGGCGCTGGACCACGCGCGCACGGCGCTGACCCTGGCGCGTGTGCAGCATTCCATCGCTCTGGCGCAGGTGGAGAAGGCGCGCGCGGGTCTGAACACGTTGGAGACGCAGATCCAGGATACGCGAGTGTCGGCCGCGTCCCACGGCGTGGTTGCCAAGCGTTGGGTGCTGCCGGGCGATGTCGTGCAGCCGGGCCAGCCGATCTTCACGGTGTTCGATCTGCAGAAGTTGTGGGTCACGGCGAACTTCGAGGAAACGAAGCTGACGTCGATCCCGGTGGGTGCCCTGGTGGACATCTCGGTGGACGCGTTCCCGAACCACCACTTCGTGGGGCGGGTCATCCGGCTGGGTGCAGCGACGGCGTCGCAGTTCTCTCTGATCCCGCCGAACAACGCGTCGGGCAACTTCACGAAAGTGACGCAGCGTGTGCCCGTGCGCATCTCCATCGGGCCGCAGGCGGGCGCCGCGGGTGGTGATTCGCCGACGCTGCTGCCCGGCATGTCGGTGACGGTGACCGTACAGCATCCCGGGAAGTAGGAGTTCAAAGGATGCCCGAGCAAGAGAGCCATTTCCGGGAGTCGCTGGTCCGCCGGATTCCGGCGTTGGACCCGAGCCACGCCACGTATCGCTGGATCGTGCTGGCCACCGTCATGATCGGCACGTTCATGGCCGTGCTGGACGCGACCATCGTGAACGTGGCACTGCCCAAGCTCATGGCCACGTTCGGCGTGTCGGTGGACCGGGTGGAGTGGATCCTGACGGCCTACCTGCTGATCTTCGCGGTCATGCTCCCGTCGTCCGGCTGGATGGCCGACCACTGGGGCTACAAGCGCATGTTCATGGCCGGCCTGTTCTTCTTCACCCTGGGCTCGTTCCTGTGCAGCCTGGCCCCGAACTTCGACATCCTCATCGCCTTCCGGGTGCTGCAGGGCGCCGGCGCCGGCTTCCTGATGCCGGTGGGCATGGCGATCATCACGCGGGAGTTCCCCCCGGAGAAGCGGGGCATCGCGCTGGGGTTCTGGTCGGTGGCCGCGTCGGCATCCGTGTCCCTTGGCCCGACGCTGGGCGGCTACCTGATCGACCGGTTCGCGTGGAACACGATCTTCGACGTGAACGTGCCGGTGGGCATCTTCGGGTTGTTCGCAACGTCCATCATCCTGCGGGAGCACCGTCCCGCACCGGAGGGCGGCTTCGACATCGTCGGGTTCCTGTCCCTCAGCGTCGGTCTGCTGGCGCTGCTGCTGGCGTTGTCCAGCGGCAACTCGGCGTGGAACACGGGCGGCTGGACATCCAACTTCATCCTGGCCTGCTTCTTCATCGCGTTCGTGAGCCTGGGCATCTTCCTGATCACGGAATTCAACGTCCGGCACCCGCTCATCAAGATCGAGATGTTCGAGAACTTCAATTTCGGGGTGAGCAACGCCGTGCTGTTCATCTTCGGTCTGGGCATGTTCGGCGCGAATTTCCTCGTGCCCATCTATCTCCAGAACGTACTGGACTACACGCCGTTCCAGGCGGGCCTGGTCTTCCTGCCTGTGGGCCTGCTGCTGGCCATAACGGCGCCGTTCGCCGGCATGTTCGCCGACAAGTCCGATGCCCGTATCCCGGTGGCTCTGGGAATGCTGCTGCTGGCGTTCAGCTTCTACAAGTTCAGCTCGTTGTCGATGTTCTCCATGAAGGCCCAGATCCTGTTCCCCCTGTACCTCCGGGGCGTGGCCATGGGTCTGCTGTTCTCGCCCCTGACCACCATCGCAATCTCAGACATCCCGAACCGTCAGATGGCGCAGGCGTCGGGACTGATCAACGTGATCCGGCAGGTCGGGGGCAGCTTCGGCGTGGCCATCTTCGGCACGATCCTGACGCGGCGCACAATCTTCCACGCGGCCCTGTACGGGCAACAGGTCAACCCGTACTCCGAGACGTTCCAGAACGCGGCGGCGGCGCTCCAGCACTTCGCGCAGCACGCGGTCGGCAGCACGATCGGGCAGGCAGCCGCGCAGGCCAAGGCCCTGCTCTTCTCGTTCGTGGAACAGCAGGCATTCGTGAGCGGCATCGACGACGTGTTCATTCTGGCCGGCATCACCGTGCTGGCGGCAACAGTGCCCGTCCTCTTCCTGCGCTCGCACCATGCAACCAAGGAAAACCGGCCCGCGTTGACCGACTGACGGGGCTTGGAGGCAAATGAAAGGTTGGGATATGAAGGGAATATTCACGCTGGCGCTGGCCGCATGCGTCGTCCCGGCGACACTCGCCGCGACTCAGATCCCGGACTCGCCGTCCGGGCAGGCCGCGCCACCTGCCGCTGAGCGGGTGCGCGCCGCGGAGCCCGCGTCCGCCGGGCAGGCCGATTCGCTCACCGTGCAGCAGGCCGTGGAACGGGTGCTGGCCAGCCACCCCGCCCTGCAGGAGGCCAACCAGGGCGTCGCGGTGTCCCGGGCCCGCGTCGAGGAACGGCGGACCGCCTTCTCGCCCGTCGTGGCGGCCGAAGGCCTCTACTCTCGCATCGGGCCTGTGGCGAAGCTGGATTTCCAGGGCCAGAACTTCCAGCTCTACCCGGCGAACAACTACAACGCCGACGTCTCGCTCCATCACACGCTCTACGACGGCGGCCGGCGCCAGGCGGCGGTGGACCAGGCCCAAACCATGGAGCAGGGCGCCGCGGACAACGTGGAGCTCGTGAAGTCACGCCTCGCCTATCAGACCATCGGCGCGTTCTACGCCATCATCTTCCTGCGGGACGACATCGCCGTCCAGGACGAGGAGATCGCAGCGCTCCAGCAGCACCTCGAGATCACGCAGGAGAAGGTGCGCAGCGGCTCCGGCACCGACTTCGAGGTGCTCACCACGCAGGTGCGCATCGCCACGGCGAAGAGCCAGCGCGTGGACCTCGTGGACGCCCTCCAGGAACAGACAATCGCCCTGCGCCAGCTCATGGGCGCCCCGGCCGATGAACCGCTGAATCCCGCCGGCGACTTCGCGGCCGACACCAGCGCCGTGGACGCCGATTCCCTCGTGGCCATGGCCCTGCGCCAGCGCCCGGAGCTCGCCATGGCCCGGAACGCGGTGGCCAGCGCCCAGGCCCAGACCCACCTGGCGTCTCTGGGCAACCGACCGGCCCTCAGCCTCAACCTCTCGGTGGGCGCCAAGAACGGCTACATCCCCGACCTCAACAAGCCCGAGCCGAATTTCGTGGCCGCCATGGCGTTCTCCGTTCCCGTCTTCGACGGCCACCTCACCCGCACCAGGGTCAGCGAGTCCGAAGCCGCCGTCCAGGCGGCCCAGGCCCGCGTGGCGACCCTGCAGCGCCAGGTCACCACCGAGGTCCAGCAAGCGGCCGCGGCCGTTCAAGCCAGCATGGACAAGATCCGAGCCTCGGAGCTGCAGGTCGAGCAGGCGGAGGCAGCGCTCAAGCTGGCCCGCACCCGCTACGAGGCCGGCGTCATCACGAACCTGGACATCCTGGATGCCGAAACGTCCCTCTCCGGCGCCCGGCTCATGGACCTCCGGGCCCGCTACGCCCTGGTCCAGAGCCGGTACCGGCTGCGGCAGGCCGTGGGACAGAAGATCTGGTAGGCTGGACTCGAGGCCGAATTCGAGGTCGAGTTCGAATTCGAGTTCGGGGTCGAGTTCGGGGTCGGGACTGGGAAGGCGGGCGGCCGCAGGGCGCGGGCCGCCCGCTTCCTTTTCCGCCGGCGATCTGCGCGGTCCTTCCCGTCACCACGCGGCCGGCGGACGTTGTTCTTGCATTTTCTTCCACTTTGTAAAATAAATGCGCCATGGCGAAACGTGAGCATCTGGGCGAGTTCGAGCAGCTGGTGCTGCTGGCCGTGGCGTGGCTGGACGGGGCCGGTTATGGCGTCACGATCCGGCGCGAGATCGCGCGGCGTTCGGGGAGGCGCGCGTCCGTGGCGGCGGTCTACGGGACGCTGGACCGGCTGGCGTCGAAGGGCTACGTGTCGACGCGCATGGGTGAGGCGACGCCGGAGCGGGGCGGCCGGGCGAAGCGGTACTACCGCCTGGAACGCGCGGGGGCCCGGGCGCTGGTGGAATCCCGGACGACGCTGGATCGGATGTGGGGGAGTCTGGATCCGAGCACACTGCCGGGGCGGGCATGATGGGCCGGGCAAGGCGGCCTCCGCGGCTGGCGGTGTTTCTGCTGGGACGCGTGCTTCCGGCGCGAGATCGTGCGGCGGTGCTGGGCGATCTGGTGGAATTGCATGCGTCGCTGGGGGCGGGGCCGGTGGGCGCCTGGCTGTGGTTCTGGGCACAGGTGTTGTGGTCGCTGCCGTGGGCGGTGCGGTTGCGGGTATCGTCGTCCCGGGGCTCGCCCCGGGCAGCGAAAGGGGAGGAGAAGGGCATGTGGACGTTGATACAGGATCTTCGCTACGCGCTGCGGTCGTTGCGCAAGAACGCCGCTCTAACGCTGACGGTGCTGGCGACAGTGTCTTTGGGGATCGGTGCGACGGCGGTGGTGTTCAGCGTGGTGGACGGCGTGGTGCTGCATCCGTTCCCCTTCCCGGAGCCGGGCCGGCTGGTGACGCTGGGCACGGTCTACCCGAAGCTGGGCGGAGAGCTCCGGTTCTGGGAGAACCTGTCCCCGGCGGAGTACCAGGACATCCGGAATCAGAGCCGGACGCTGAAACGGGTGGTGGCGTGGGACATGGGCAACCGCCAGGTGACGGTGGGCGAGTCGACGGAGAACCTGTTCAGCGCGTTCTGGTGGGGCAACGCCTTTCCGACGCTGGGCGTGCCCCCGGAGATCGGTCGGGGGTTCACGGCGGAAGAGATCGAACGGGGGGAGCGGGTGGCGGTCCTGAGCCATCGGGCCTGGGTGACGCGGTTCGGCGCGGACCGCGGCCTGGTGGGTGGCCGCATCCTGGTGAATGGTGAGCCGTACACGCTGGTGGGCGTGATGGCGCCGGGCACGCTGGTCTACGGCACGGACCTGTGGATCCCCATGCCCATCGGGCCGGACGCATATCCCCGGCAGCGGCGGCAGTTCCAGGTCATGGCGCGCATCGCCCCGGGCGCCACCATGGCGCAGGTGAAGATGGAAATGGAGACGATTGCCCGGCGCACGGAAACGGAATACGCCGGAGCCATGAAGGAGTATGCCGGCTGGCAGATCGTGCCGGCCACGTGGACGGATGCCAACGTGCGCACGTTCCGGGCGGCGGCGCTGGTGCTCCTGGGGGCGGTGGCTTTCGTGCTTCTGCTTGTGTGCGCCAACGTGGCCAGCCTGTTGCTGTCCCGGGCGGCGACCCGCCGTCGCGAGGTGGCGGTACGGACGGCGTTGGGCGCATCGCGGCGGCGGATCCTGCGTCAGTTCCTGACGGAGAGCGTGGTGCTGGGTCTCGGCGGGGGGGTGGCGGGTGTCGGCCTCGCCCTGCTCGGGGTGCGGGTGGTAAACGGCGTGCTGGCGGCGGCGGCGCTGCCGATCCCGGGCAACGTGGTGTTGAACGGACGCGTGCTGGTGCTGACAGCGGCCGCCACGGTGCTCGCCGGCATCCTGTTCGGACTGGTGCCGGCGCTGCACGCCTCGCGGCCGGACATGCGGGACGTGCTGAGCGCGGATGCCCGCACGACGACGGCCAACCGCAGCCGTTTGCGCCTGCAGCGGGCCTTGGTGGCGCTGGAAGTCGCTCTGGCCGTGGTGCTGCTCATGGGCGGCGGCCTGCTGGTGAACAGCTTCCTGCGCATGAACGCCGTGGACCCCGGCTTCCGTCCGGACCACATGCTGACCATGCGCTTGACGCTGGCCGGCGAGCGGTACTCCCACGCCGAGATCGGGCCGTTCTTCCGGGAGCTGGTGGAGCGCACGGCAGCCATTCCGGGGGTATCCTCGGCTGCGGTGGCATCGGAGATCCCGCCGCGCCTGTTTTCCCGGCGCTCGTTCACCATCGAGGGTGCCGAACCCGTGGAGGAGGGGAGGCTGCCGACGGCGTTCGCCACGCTGGTGAGCCCGGGCTACTTCTCCGCGTTGGGCATGACCCTGTTGCAAGGCCGGGTGTTGACGGAGCACGACGCACCGGACGCGCCGTTCGTCGCCGTGATCAACGACGTGGCGGCCGATCGGTACTTCCCCGGCCAGGACCCCATCGGAAAGCGGCTGAGCATGGGCGGTCCGAACGGCCCGTGGCTCCAGGTGGTGGGCGTGGTGGGCGCCACGCGCAATCGTGGCCTGGACGTGCCGCCGGCACCCGAGATCTTCGCGAGCACGCGCCAGCTGGCGGGCGCCTGGAACCAGCTGTTCCTGGTGCTGCGCACCCGGGGTGACCCGCGGGCCGTATTGCCTTCGGTCCGTGAGCAGGTGCGGCAGATGGACCCGCAGCAGCCGGTCTACATGGTGCAGACGATGAAGGAATCGTACGCCGCCGCGGCGTTGCAGCGCAGGGTGGCCACCGTGGCCCTCTCCGTGTTCGCCGCGTTCGCTCTGCTGCTGGCCGCCGTGGGCATCTACGGGGTCGTGGCCTACGGCGTGGGACAGCGTACACGGGAGATCGGCCTGCGCATGGCCCTGGGGGCCGGGCGGGGCCAGGTGCTGGGCCTGGTCGTCCGGCAGGCCCTGGTACCCGTGGGCATCGGTGGCGCCGCCGGCCTCATCGGCGCCCTCGCCGTGGGGCGCGTCCTCTCCGGGCTCCTCTTCGAGGTGGGCGCCGACGACCCTGTCACGCTCGCCGGCGTGCTGCTCCTCTTCGGCGCCGTCGGCCTGCTGGCCAGCTACGTGCCGGCACGCCGCGCCAGCAAGCTGGACCCGGTGACTGCGCTGTCGTCGGAGCGGGGCTGAGGGCGGACGACCGCTAGCGGACGACCAGCTGCTGGCGGGCGCCGGCGGCGGGGAACCGCACCGTCAGCACGTGCCGCGCCGGGTCGTAGGCCCAACCCCGGCCGGCTGCGGTTTCCGTCAGCCGTCCGGCGCCATCGCCGTGCACCTCCACCGTGGACGGTGCTGCCGGCACGGCATGAAGCCGGGCCACGAGCATGCGCTCCGCCGGCCGGTACCCGTCGTGCTCGACGACCCGCGCCAGCCGGATTTCCGGCCGTCCGGGACGCGCACCCCCACCCGTCCGCACCACCTCGAACCGGGTCACCCGGTAGCCGCCCTTCTCGAACGCGTAGGACTCGCCGTCGTCCTCGTACAGCCGGAACGATCCGAGGCTGTCTCCCGGAAACGCGTCCAGGTACAGCGTGTCCGCCGGCTGCTGCCCCACGTACTGCTCGGGCGGGCGCCGCGGCAGGATGCCGCCCGCCTCCAGGAACATGGGCAGCCGGTCCAGCGGCGCATCCACCACCACCTCGCGTCCGCCGTCGTACACGCTGTCGCTGGCCAGGTCCAGCCAGCGGCTGCCCGCCGGCAGATAGACGCGCTTCAGCGACTGGCCTTCCTGCACCACCGGCGCCACCAGCAGATGGTCGCCGGCCAGGAACTCCTCCTGGTGGGCGGTGGCGTAGGCCGCGGGGTCGTCCTGGTGGCCCCAGAACAGGGGCCGCAGCGGCGGGCTGCCGGTCTCGTGAGCCTGCCACATGAGAGTGTACAGGTAGGGCAGCAGCGCGTAGCGCAGCCGGATGGACCGGCGGTTGATGCCTTCGATGTATTCGCCGAACGACCAGGGGTCCTGGCTGGGCGAGTTGATGGTGGTGTGGGTGCGGAAGAGCGGCGTGAAGACACCCAGCTCCACCCAGCGGGCGTAGAGCTCGGGGGACGGCGTGCCGGCGAAGCCGCCCACGTCGGTGCCGATGAACGGCACGCCGGACAGGCCCATGCCCAGGATCATGCGCACCGCCAGCTGGAGGTGCTCCCAGGATGCGACGTTGTCGCCCGTCCACACGGCGGTGTAGCGCTGCTCACCCGAGAAGCCCGCCCGGGTCAGCACGAAGGGGCGCCGGTCCGGCTGCGCCCGCCGCATGCCCTCGTACGTCGCCTGCGCCATCAGGAACCCGTAAAGGTTGTGCATGCGCCGCATGCTGTACGCGTGCCCATCGTCGTGCATGACGACCTCCATGGGCAGCGTCCCGCCCCAGGCCGCCGGCTCGTTCATGTCGTTCCAGAAGCCGTCGATGCCCAGGCGCAGGAAGGCCGCGTCGTGGTCTCCCCACCACTCCCGCACGTCTGCCTTGCCGAAATCCGGGAAGTAGGACCGGCCGGGCCACACCGACGCGATATGGACAGTCCCGTCGGGGTCGTGCAGGAAGTAGTCGTGGGCCAGCCCCTGCTGCGCCACGGCGTAGCTGCTGTCCACCTTCACGCCCGGGTCGATGATGGGCACCACCTTGAAGCCCAGGTCCTGGAGCGTGTCCAGCATGGCCGCCGGGTGGGGGAACCCCTGGGGGCTCCAGGTGAAGACGCGGTACCCGTTCATATAACCGATGTCGAGGTAGATGACGTCGGCGGGGATGTCCTTGCGGCGGAAGGTGCGGGCGAGGGCGAGGACCTCGGCGTCGGGGTAGTAGCTCCAGCGGCTCTGCTGGTAGCCCAGCGCCCAGGCCGGCGGCATGAACGGCCGGCCCGTGAGCTCGGTATAGCGCGAGAGCACGTCGGGAATGGCGGGTCCGCCGATGAACACGTAGTCCAGCAGCCCGCGCTCCGCCGCGAACGAGTAGAAGCGCTCGGTGCCCGCCCCCAGGTTGAACGTGGTGCGGGAGCTGTTGTTCAGGAACAGGCCCCACGCGCGCCCGTGCTCCACGCCCAGCAGGAACGGGATGCTCTGGTAGATGGGGTCGGTGTCGGGCTGGTAGGCGAAGTGGTCGGTGTTCCACATGACCCAGCGCTGGCCGCGCTTGTTCAGGTCGCGCGTCTTCTCGCCCAACCCGTAGAACTGCTGGTCCGCGGTGAGGGTGCGCCAGTCCCGGACCTCCAGGCCGTCCCAGCCGATGCCCAGCCCCGGCTCGTCCTGGGTGATGAGCCGGCCATCCGCGTCCAGGATGCGCAGCCGGCAGTCGGCGCGCACCACCTGGACCTGAAGCGCCGCGGAGCTCAGCACCAGCCGGTCGGGCTGCTCGTCCAGCTTCAACGAAGGGGCCGCCCAGTCGGTGCGGGCGATGGCGTGGGTGAGCGCGGGCTCGTCCTGGCCGGGCCGCCGCAGGGTGACCCGGAACATGGCGGGTGTCAGGAACCGGATGGCCAGGGTGGCGCCCGGCTCGCAGTGCAGCGTGAGCCCGGCGCCGGTGCGGTCGTAGGATTGGAGGGCGCCCAGGCGGGTGTACTCGGCGGCGGCGGGGCGCGGGGCGGCCAGCAGCGACAGCAAGGCCGCGGCCAGCAGGGCACGGGCCGTTCCCGGAATCGATCGTTGCGATGTCATGGGCTCACGCGGGGGCAGGGGCCGGACAGGGTGTTTCCTGATCGTACCGTTTCGTCCATGAGCGTACAAGACGCCTCCCGGGCGAAACGGCGTTGGGCGATGCGCGGCTGTGCCCGGCCGTGTTGCGCTGTGAGCGCTTCCGCCGGATCTTGTAATCGTCGGTAGCCGTCCCGCTGCACCCCCGATCCCTCCCGTCTCCTGATCGGGGCCACCTCAGCGGCAGGGAGCCCCATGGCCCGTTGGAAAGCGAAGGACAGGTGTCTCGGTCTGCCACGTATCTGGCTGCTGATCCCAGCCCTTTGCCCGGCCGCGTGGCCGCTTTCCGCGCAGGAGCTCCCGCTGAAACGGGACATCCCGGGATCGACGCCCTACGTGTGTCCGTCGGTGCCGGCCCCTCCCGCTCCCGGTGCAGAGGAACAGCGGCTGGCGCGCCAGCTCGCCTCGACGGCGGACCAGGCCGTCATCCTGGGCGACCTTGACCGGGCCCACGCCCTTCTCGCCCAGGCCACGCAGCTGGACCCCACGTCCGAGGACCTCGCCTATCGGCACGCACGCGTCCTCGAGGACCTCGACCAGCGGCACGCGGCCATTTCCGAGTATTGCAGGGTTCTGGCGGCCGATTCCCCCGTGGAAGGCGTGAACGATGCCCGCCAGCGGCTCGACGCGCTGATTGCCGCGGAGCGTGCCATGATCCCGGAACCGGCCATCATGGCGTTTCGCGAAGGACTGACGTACGCCGACGCGGACCGCCTCGAGCGCGCGCTCGTTTCGTTCGACTCGGCGGCGACACGCGCGCCCGACTGGCCCGCGGCCGTTTACGACCGGGGCGTGGTGCTGGCGAGTCTCGGCCGGAGGGACGAAGCGAGTCGTGACCTGCGCAGGTACCTGGAGATGGATCCCGGGGCTGCCGATGCCATGGCCGTGTCCCGGCGGCTGGGGCAGCTCCAGGTCATGGGCATGAGCGCATCGCCCAGTCCCGGAGCGGCGCTTCTCCTGGGCGTGCTGGTGCCCGGCCTGGGGCAGTTCTATTCGGGCAACGCGCTGGGCGGCCTGACGGTCCTTTCCCTGGCCGGTGGAGCGGTGGCGGCCGGTTACCTCATCGAGAGCGTGGACGTACAGTGCCTGTCCGATCCGGTTCCTGCCGGCGGTTGCCCGTCGGACCAGGTGGTGAGCGAGACGGTGAACCGGCCGTATCTCCAGGCGTCCATCGGCGCGGCGGCGGCCATCACGGTGGTCGGTGCCACGGTGGCGTACATCAAGGCGCGCAAGCGCCGCAACGCGCAGCCCGCGAGCGCGGCGGACGCGCCGCCGGCTGCGCCGCGTCTTGCCCTTCCGACGGTGGAGAGGCACGGCCGGGGTGTGGATGTGGCCTTCATTCGAGTGACGTTTCGTTGAACGCTGGACGAGGATCCGAAAATGCGCGGCATGCGTAGGGGGATCCGGCTTGGGAAGGCCGAAGTCGGTCTGGCTCTCGCGACGGTGGTAGCGGCCTTCGGGCTCCTCCTGTCGTGCACGACCCGTGACGTTACGTCCGTCGTCGTAGGCGCCGTCGAGGTCAATCCGAACAGCGCCGACCTCCTCGTGGACGACACCGTCCACTTCACGGCCGTGGTCCGGGCCGACGACGGGCGGGTGCTGTCCACGGCCGCCGTCACCTGGTCGAGCAAGGACGCGACGGTCGTGTCCATCGGCTCGAACGGCACCGCCCGCGGCATGGGCGCCGGTTCGGCCGACGTCCAGGCCTCGTTCCGCGGCGTGTCCGGCGCCGCGACCGTGAACGTGGCGCCCCGGCCCGCCATTGCCGTGGACCCGGATTCCATCTCGTTCTCCGGATCGGTGGGCGGAACCGTCGCCGCACAGGTCGTTCAGGTGACCAACGGCGGCGGCGGCACACTCGATGGCCTCCTCGCCGCGGTCCAGTACGGCGCCGGCCAGCCCACCGGCTGGCTGGACGCCGCGCTCGCGTACTCCTCGGCTCCAGCCGACCTCACGCTGACGCCGACGACGGCGTCGCTGCCGAAAGGCACGTTCGACGCAACGGTCTCCATCACCGGGCAGACCGCCAGCAACAGCCCGGTCTCCGTCCCCGTCACGCTCACGCTGGTCGAAGACCGTCCCATCATCCATCTGAGCCAGGACAGCGTCACGCTGCGGGCCGAGGCCACGGACTCGCCGGCCACGACGGCCGTGCAGGTCACCAACGTGGGCGGCGCGGACCTCACCGGCCTCGGCGCATCCATCTGGTACGCGACGGCGGGCGGTTCGTGGCTGTCCGCGACCCTTTCCGGGGACACGGCGCCGGCCACGGTGACCATCACCGCAGATCCCGCGGGCCTGGCCCCGGGCACGCATCGCGGTGAGGTGCGCGTCACATCGCCTGTGGCGGTGGCGAGCCCCGTGCCGGTGACGGTGGCCTTCATCGTGGGGGCCGCCGCCGACCTGGCCGTGACCAAGGCGGGGCCCGCCGCGGCCATGGTGGGCGACTCCATCACGTACACCATCGAGGCGTCCAACGCCGGCCCGCAGACGGCAGACTCCATCGTCGTCACGGACGTCATCCCGTCGGGGACCAGCGTGGTGTCGGCGTCCGCGGGGACCGTCTCGAACGGTACCCTCCGCTGGCCCCTGGACTCGCTCGCGATGGGCCAGACGGCCTCGATGAACCTGGTGCTGCGCCTGGAGGCCGGCAGCGCGGGCACGCTCACCAACCTGGTGTGGATCGCCTCCGCTCTTCCCGACCCTGACCTCAACGACAACACGGCGGCCGCCAGAACGGCCGTCTCGGTGCCGGTGATCGCGGACCTCTCCGTCACGAAGAGCGGACCCGCTACGGCCGTCCAGGGCGACCGCATCACGTACTCCGTCGCCGTGTCCAACGCCGGGCCGGACACGGCCCAGGGCGTTTCGGTGGTGGACACCCTGCCGGCGGGGGTGACCTTCGTGTCCGCGAGCGCGGGGACGGAGTCCTCCGGCGTGGTGACGTGGGACGTCGGCGCCCTGGCCGCGGCCGGGACGCAGAGCAACAACATCGTGGTGGACGTGGACACGACGACGGCGGGGAGTATCACGAACCGGGCCTGGGTGCGCGGGGCCTCCGTGGACAGCGTGGCGGCCAACGACTCCTCCGCGGCCAGCACCGTCGTGTCCCCGCCGGCCGGCCTCACCATCGCGGAAAGCGACGGCAACACGGTCGTCGCGGAACGCGGCACCACCGATGACTTCACGGTCGTGCTGGACGTGCAGCCGGCCACCGACGTGGTGTTGACGGTCACCAGCGGCGATGTCGGCGAGGCGACGGTGAGCCCGGCGACGCTGACCTTCACCAACGCGAACTGGAACACGCCGCAGTCCGTGACGGTCACGGGGGTGGACGACGCGCTCATCGACGGCAACCAGGTCACGGCCATCACGGTGGCGGTGGACTCGGCCGCCTCCGACGCCGCGTACGGCTCCGTGGCGGACCGGACGGTGAGCGCCACGACCACGGACGACGACGCGCCGGGCTTCACGCTCACACAGACCGGCGGCTCGACGGTGGTGAGCGAGTCGGGGACGACGGACACGTTCACGGTCATCCTGAACGCGCAGCCGGCCGACGACGTGGTCTTCACAATCACCAGCGGGGACACCGGGGAGGCGGCGGCGGTCCCGGCGACGCTGACGTTCACCAACGCCAACTGGAACGTAGCGCAGACGGTGACGGTCACCGGCGTGGACGACCAGGTGGAGGACGGCGACCAGGTCACGGCCATCACGGTGGCGGTGGACGACGCCAACTCCGACAACGCCTACGATCCGCTGCCCGACCAGGCCGTGAGCGTCACCACCACCGACAACGACGCGGCGGGCTTCCGGATCACGGACGTGGATCCGCTGGTCGTGTCGGAAGCGGGCAGCACCTACCGGTTCACCGTGGTGCTGACGGCACAACCCACGTCGAACGTGGTGCTCACGGTGACGAGCGGGGACACGACCGAAGCGACCGTGAGCCCGGCGAGGCTCACGTTCACTACGGCAAACTGGAACGTGGCGCAGACGGACACGGTCACGGGCGTGAACGACGCGATCGTGGACGGCAGCCAGGTCACGACCATCACCGTGTCGGTGGACGATGCCGGCTCCGATGACCGGTTCGACCCGTTGGCGGACCAGACGCGCAGCGTGACCACCACGGACGACGACACGGCGGGCTTCACCCTCACCGGTGGCCCGCTGACCGTGGACGAGTCGGGCACGACGGGGACGTTCACGGTGCGGTTGACGGCGCAGCCGCTGACCAACGTCGTGTTCACGGTGTCCAGCAGCGACACCGGCGAGGCGACGGCGGCACCGGCCACCCTGACGTTCACGAACGCCAACTGGAACGTGCCGCAGACGGTCACGGTGACCGGCGTGGACGACTCGGTCGTGGACGGACCCCAGGCGAGCACCATCACGGTCTCGGTGGACCCTGCAAGCTCGGACGACGTGTTCGACGCCGTCGCCGATCAGGCGGTTGCCGTCACCACGACGGACGACGAGGCCGCCGGCTTCACCGTGACGGGCGGGCCGCTGACGGTGAGCGAGGCGGGCAGCACCGGGACCTTCACGGTAGCGCTGGCCACACAGCCCACGTCCAACGTCGTGCTCGGCGTAGCCGGCAGCGACCCGAGCGAAGCAACGGCCGCGCCGGCGACCCTGACGTTCACGCCGGCGACCTGGAACGTGGCGCAGACGGTCACGGTGACGGGCGTGGACGACGCGTTCGTGGACGGAAACCAGGGGAGCACCGTCACCGTGTCGGTGATCGACGCCAGCTCGGACGACGCGTTCGATCCGTTGCCGGACCAGACCGTCGGCGTGACGACGACGGATGACGACGCAGCCGGATTCACCGTGACGGGCGGGCCGCTCACCGTGAGCGAGTCGGGCACCACCGGGACCTTCACGGTGGTGTTGACGGCGCAGCCGGCCACGAACGTGGTGTTCACGGTGGCGAGCAGTGACACCGGCGAGGCGACCGCCGCGCCGGCGACGCTGACGTTCACGAGCGCGAGCTGGAACATGCCGCAGACCGTCACGGTCACCGGCGTGGACGACGCGCTCATCGATGGCGACCAGGCGAGCACCGTCACCATCTCGGTGGACGATGCCAGCTCCGACGACGTGTTCGATCCGCTGGCGGACCGGACCGTGGCCGTAACGACGACGGACGATGACGCCGCGGGATTCACAATCGCGGGCGGGCCGCTGACGGTGAGCGAGTCGGGCACGTTCGGCACGTTCACGGTGGCTCTGACGGCGCAACCGTTGTCGAACGTGGTGTTCACCGTGGCGAGCAGCGATGCGGGTGAAGCGACCGTGGCCCCGGCGACACTGACGTTCACCGGCGCGAACTGGGACACGCCGCAGACCGTCACGGTCACCGGCGTGGACGACGCGGCGGTGGACGGGAACCAGACGAGCACGGTCACCGTGTCGGTGGACGATGCCAACTCGGACGATCGGTTCGATCCGCTGGCCGACCAGACGGTGTCCGTCACCACCACGGACAATGATGCGCCCGGGCTGACAGTCACGCAGAGCGGTGGCTCGACGGCGGTCAGCGAAACCGGGTCGACGGACTCGTTCACGGTGGTGCTGACGGCGCAGCCGGTGACGAACGTGGTGGTGGCCGTGACGAGCGGCGACGTGGGCGAAGCGACGGTGAGCCCGGCGGCCCTGACGTTCACCAACGCCAACTGGGACGTGGCGCAGACGGTCACGGTGACGGGCGTGGACGATGCGGCGGTGGACGGCAGTCAGGTCACGCCCATCACCATCGCGGTGAACGACGCCAGCTCGGACAACGCGTACGATGCCGTGCCGGACCAGACGGTGAACGTCACGACGTCGGACAACGATTTTCCGGGCTTCAACATCACCGACCTGGACCCGCTGGTCGTGACGGAAGCGGGGAGCACGTACCGGTTCACCGTCGCCCTGAACGCCCAGCCGCTGACGGACGTGGTGCTGGACGTCGCGAGCAGTGACGTGGGCGAGGCGGCGGTGAGCCCGGCGGCGCTGACGTTCACCAGCGCCAACTGGAACGCGCCGCAGACGGTCACGGTGACGGGCGTGGATGACGCGCTGGTGGACGGGAGCCAGGTGTCCATCATCACCGTGTCGGTGAATGACGCCGCGTCCAACGACGCGTTCGATCCGGTGGCGAACCAGACGCGCAGCGTGACCACGACGGACAACGACGCGGCCGGGTTCACAATCGCCGGCGGACCGCTGACGGTGGACGAGTCCGGCACCACGGACAGCTTCACGGTGGTGCTGGCGGCGCAGCCTACGTCGAACGTGGTCCTCACGGTGGCGAGCAGCGACGTGGGTGAAGCCACACCCGCTCCCGCGACGCTGACGTTCACGAACGCAAACTGGAACGTCGCGCAGACGGTGACCGTCACGGGCGTGGACGACGCGGCAGTGGACGGCAGCCAGGCGAGCACCATCACGGTGGCCGTCGACGACGCCAACTCCGACGACGTGTTCGACCCGGTGGCGAACCAGACCGTGGCCGTGACGACGACGGACGACGATGTGGCCGGCTTCAGCGTGACGGGGACCCCGCTGTCGGTGAGCGAGGCGGGCACCACGGCGACGTTCACGACCGTGCTGACGGCGCAGCCGCTCACGAACGTGGTCCTGAACGTGACCAGCAGCGACACCGGCGAGGCGACCGTGAGCCCGGCGACGGTGACGTTCACCAACGCCAACTGGGCGCAGCCGCAGACCATCACGGTCACCGGCGTGGATGACGCGGCGGTGGACGGCAACCAGGTCACCACCATCACCCTGTCCGTCGACGCGGCCAGCTCCGACGATGCCTTCGACGCGGTGAGCGACCAGACGCGCACCGCGACCACGACGGACAACGACGTGGCGGGGTTCACGGTCACAGGCGGTCCGCTGACGGTGGACGAATCGGGCACGACCGGGACGTTCACGGTGGTGCTGAGCGCCCAGCCGCTCACGAACGTGGTGTTCAGCGTGGCGAGCAGCGATGTGGGTGAAGCCACGGTCAGTCCGGCGACGCTGACGTTCACCAGCGCGAACTGGAACACGCCGCAGACGGTCACGGTCACCGGCGTGGACGACGCGCAGGTGGATGGAGCCCAGGCGAGCACCGTCACCGTGTCGGTCGTCGATGCCAGCTCGGACAACGCCTTCGATCCGCTGGCCAACCAGACGGTGGCCGTCACCACGACGGACAACGATGCGGCCGGGTTGACCCTCACGCAGAGTGGCGGATCGACGCAGGTGAGCGAGTCCGGGACGACGGACACCTTCACCGTCGTGTTGACCACGCAGCCAACGACGAACGTGGTGCTCACGGTCGCCAGCGGCGATGTGGGCGAGGCCACGGTCGCTCCGGCGACGCTGACGTTCACCAACGCCAACTGGAACACGCCGCAGACGGTGACCGTCACGGGCGTCGATGACGCGCTCGTCGACGGAAGCCAGGTGACGACGGTCACGGTGTCCGTGGACGACGCAAATTCCGACAACGTCTATGATCCGGTGCCGGATCAGACGGTGGCCGTCACCACCACGGACAACGACGCGGCCGGCTTCACGGTGACGGGCGGTCCGCTGACGGTGAGCGAGGCCGGCACGACGGGCACGTTCACTGTGTTGCTGAGCGCCCAGCCGCTCACGAACGTGGTGTTCAGCGTGGCAAGCAGCGATGTGGGTGAAGCGACGGCCGCCCCGGCGACGCTGACCTTCACCAACGCCAACTGGAACACGCCGCAGACGGTGACCGTCACGGGCGTGGACGACGGGCTGGTGGACGGGAGCCAGCCGAGCACGGTGACGGTTTCGGTCGTCGATGCCAGCTCGGACAACGCGTTCGACCCGCTGCCCGACCAGACGGTTGCGGTGACGACCACGGACAACGACGCGGCCGGCTTCACGGTGACCGGCGGTCCGCTGACGGTGAGCGAGGCCGGCACGACGGGCACGTTCACTGTGTTGCTGAGCGCCCAGCCGCTCACGAATGTGGTGTTCAGCGTGGCGAGCAACGATGTGGGTGAAGCGACGGCCGCCCCGGCGACGCTGACCTTTACCAACGCCAACTGGAACACGCCGCAGACGGTCACGGTCACGGGGGTGGACGACGGGCTGGTGGACGGGAGCCAGCCGAGCACGACGACGGTTTCGGTCGTGGATGCCAGCTCGGACAACGCGTTCGACCCGCTGCCCGACCAGACGGTTGCGGTGACGACCACGGACAACGACGCGGCCGGCTTCACGGTGACCGGCGGTCCGCTGACGGTGAGCGAGGCCGGCACGACGGGCACGTTCACTGTGTTGC
>CAZUFP010000053.1:0-28665 GCA_964619835.1 uncultured Gemmatimonadaceae bacterium
CGTGTTCGGGTCCGGCGTCAGGAAGCAGCCCACCGACACGCCGTTGATGCGCCGCGGCGGGTACGACGGCGGCACCCCGATGGTCACGGAACGGCCGCCCTGCATGGCCACCTGGTCCCACATGGTCACGGCCTTGAACCAGCGCGAGTCGGCCGTCTGCATGCGGTCGTACGAATGGTCCACCCGGTTCCGGAATCCGTACACGCCCAGCGAGCCCGGGTCCCGGCTGGTGGACATGCTCATCCAGGCCGGCACCGTGATGGGCGGCACTACGCTCTCCAGCCGGCCGTACAACCCGGCCTCCATCAAGCGGCGGATGTTCGGCAGGTCCTCGCCCAGCAGCAGCTCGGGCGCCGCGCAGTCCAGTCCGATGATCAGGATCCTCATGGGACCAACGATTCTCCCTCCATGCTCTCGCCGCCCGGCACGCCCAGGGCCGCGAGGATGGTGGGGGCAAGGTCAATGATCCTGGGGGTTTCAGCGACGATGGGCCGGTTCGTGAACAGGACGCCCGGCACCGCGGCGGGCTCCACCACGTGGTCGCCCGACCAGCGCTCCCGGTTGTCCTCCAGCAGGTCCGCCGGCACGCCGCCCACCGCCGACGCCGATGAGACCCGGTACGGCGGCGCGCAGGCCACCACGAGGTCCGGTGACCGGTCCAGGTGTTCGCCCGAATAGGCCGCGCTCCGTGGGTACACCCCGCTCACGACGACGGAGCCGCTGGCCGGGTCCCGCAAACCCGCCAGGCGCCGGGCTATCTCGTCCTTCTCCGCCCCGGACTCCGCCGGGTTCACGATGCCTTCCGCTTCCCGGCCGCGCAGATTCAGGTAGATGCCCGCCAGGCCCAGGCCGTACGCCCGCGTCCTGCTCCAGTCCACGTGCTCGAACAGGTCGCCCGCCGCCGCGCCCGGCTCGATGCCGCCCTTCAGCGCCAGGTACCCGTTCCGGTGCAGCCACGTGTTCAGGTTGAACGCCCGGCGGAAATTCGTGAAGCCATGGTCGCTCGCCACCATGACGAGGGTCTCCTCGTCCGCATACTCCAGCGCTTCTCCCACGATGGCGTCGCACGCGCGGTAGTGGTCCTCGATCACGTGCGCGTACTCCTCGGACATGGGCTCGCCGCCGTGCGCCGGATGCGTCGGGTCGCGGTAGCGCCAGAACATGTGCTGGATACGGTCGGGCGTGTCGAACAGCACGTAGAACAGGCCTTCGTCCAGGCGCTCCAGCTCGTAGTGCATCATGGCACGCCGCTCGTCCAGCACGTCCTCGCACTGGCGCAGGTACGCCGCCTCCGAGATGCGGCCGTTGTTCAGCGCCGTGTGCTCCTCCGCCATGCCCAGCGTGTGGTACGGGCCCAGCCGCCGGCTCAGCTCGGATGCGTAGTCCCACGGGTGGCTGATGGGGAAGACGGGGGCGTCGGGATCGAAGTGGATGGGCGAGGCATGCAGGCGGAACGGAGCTGCGCTGACGAGGTGGAATCGCACCAGGCCGCGCACGCTCTGCAGCATTCCCATGCGGAAGCGCACCGGCAGCCACGTCGACCACTCGCCTTCCGCCAGCCGGATCGGGTCCGCACTGTCCCCCGTGATGACGACTCGCCGCGCCGCCGCGTCCACCGCCAGCCGCAGGTCCAGCACCGCGTCGCCGTTGGGCCCGCGTGGACCGCGGAGCGGCAGCACCGCCCGGCCGGCACCGTCCGGCGCAAGCTCCACCACGTGCTCCGCATCGCCGTTCGGCGTCACCGGCTCGTCGGCATAGTAGCTCGGAGAGCCGAAACCACCCCGCACGTCCGGCACGCCCACGCCCGCCAGCATCCGGCCCCGGGGCGCGTCCGGAGGGTACGTGCACGGGTGCCGCAACACCGCGCTCGGCACCCCCGCCTCCGTCAGCCACGTCCACACCGGCTTCCCGCCCCGCAGATTCACCGCCCGCGGCGGCAGGAACCGGCTCTTCTGCTCGTACCGGTACAGCCCGATCTCCGGACGGTAGGTCGCAGGATCCCGGTGCAGGAAGTCGAAGATGCCGTGCACGCCGGGATTGCCGCCCACCGCAAAGCTGGACCACGCCACCGGCGTCTGCGGCGGCAACGTCGTACCCAGGCGCGAGTAGCCGCCGGACCGGCGCAGCCGATCCAGGTTCGGCAGATCCCCATGCTCCATCAAACCTTCGGCGATGGACGGATCCAGCCCGTCCAGACCGACCACGACCACCTTCCGCGTCTTCATCCGCCCCACCACGTTCCAGGGATTGCGACGCGCCGGGGAGCCAACCTACGACGCGTCCTTCGGGTTGTGCGAGGTGGACCCATGCCGCGAAGTGGCGTCACGTCGCGCCGGCCGGACGACGCGCCGGACTACGCCCGCCAACCGCCGCCAGAAAGCCAGCACCAACCCCGCGATGGCGGCGATGGCAGAAGCCAGCGGCATGTACGTTTCCGGCCCGAAATACAGCACGGCCGTTCCTTTCCCGTGAAACGAAAACTGCGATCATGCAACGCGTATTGCGCGCGCCATGTGACCGCTCCCCCACCCGGCGGCCCACACCGGATGGACGTTTCGACCGTCGAAAACGTTGGTAGTGGAAAAATCTGTTTTCGACGCCCGCACCCAACCGCACACGCATGCTCCGGACGCCGACGCCCCCTTCCACGCGCGACGGCCCCGGGCGTACGGAGCGATGTCGCTTGCTGCGCCTGGCGCCGCGGCACAAATTGCTGACCTCTCGGTATTCAAACGGGACCATCCTGTGAAGGGGGGGCGGGTCCATGCATCCGGCGTTGCGCGACATGAACGTGGAGAAGCGGCCTACCGAGCTTCGGTTCGGGGGCCGCGTACTGTTTCTGGTGGACGATGCGGAGCTGATCCGGCGGCAGCTTGCCGGGGAAGACCTGGAGCTGACGGACGAGCTCCGCGCGAAGCTGCGAGACCAGATCTCCACGGACGAGATCACGCCGGCGTACATCTGCTACTACTTCGACGAGACGCTGGGCGAGTTTCCGTACCTGGGCTTTCGGGCGGGCGGCGAAGCGCCCGTCGAGCGCGGCAGCGTGAAGAAGGGCGGGTTCGTGTGCTCGGTGGCGGGCAAGCGGCGGGGCAAGGGCAGCAGCCGGGAGCAGTCGCCGTACGCGGAGATGATGGCGGGCATCCGGGTGGTCATCGCGGAGAACATCGAGCGCATCTACAACGAGAACTGCCAGAACCTGGGCATCCTGACGTCGACGGACTTCTCGCTCATCGAGCGGATTCGCAGCGGCGAGGCGATTGCGCTGCTCGAGTTCACGGAGGGCGTGGATCCCATCACGAAGGAGATCATCGAGTACGGCGGCCTATTTGAGTACAACGTGGCGCGTTTGCAGGGGAAGGCGGTAGCCCCGAGGGCGCCGATTGCCGGGGCCACGCTGACGGGGCCCCCCCCGGCCGTCCCCACCCCGACGGGGAGACAGGGAGACGGGGAGACGGCCGACCCCGCCCGGCCCATGACCATCGCGGAGAAGATCTTCGCGCGGCACTGGGTCGTGGACGCCGGCGCCGGCAGGATCGGGGTGCCGTCGGTGGCATCGGGAGAGTCGGGCTTCTTCGCCACGGACTACCGGTTTTCCCACGAGTACGTGACGCCCATGGCGGCGATCTTCTTCGAGCAGAAACTGGGGCCGGACGCGAAGGTGACGGACCCGGACTCCATCATCATGTTCCGGGACCACCTCACGTACCTGCACCAGGTGATGCCGCAGGAGCGTGTGCAGCTGGGGCTGCTGGACGTGGCGCGCCAGCTGAAGGACAAGCAGGAAGCGTTCGCGAAGAAGCAGGGCGTGCAGTACTACGGCGAGCGCCTGGGCGCCCGGCTGGGCTCCGAGGCCATCTGCCACTCCAAGATGCTGGAGACGTACGCGGAGCCCGGCATGCTCATCGTGGGCACCGACTCCCACACGCCGCATTCGGGCGCCATCGGCTGCATCGCGTTCGGGGTGGGCACGACGGCCATCTTCAATTCCTGGATCACGAAAGACGTGCGGGTGAGCGTGCCGCCGTCGTTCAAGGTGGTGATCCGCGGGCAGAAGCCGGAAAACGTGACGGCGAAGGACTTCATGCTGGAGATCCTGCGCCACCCCTACATCCGGGACGGGCAGGCCATCGGCCAGATCATCGAGTACGCGGGCGATGCGGTGGAAGCGCTGTCGGTGGACGAGCGGGCCACCATGACGAACATGGCGGCGGAGGTGGGCGCGTTCACGGGCATCGTGGCGCCGGACGCCAAGTGCGTGGACTACCTGGTGGCGGAGCGGGGCATGGACCGGGCGCGCGCCGAGTCGCTGCTGGACGGGCTCGCGTCGGACCCCGACGCCGAGTACGTGAAGGTGATCGAGATCGACGCGTCGGCGATCCGGCCCATGGTGGCGCTGCCGGGCGACCCCGGCAACGGCCTGTACATGGACGAGCTGGCGGACGAGCCGGTGAAGATCGACGTGGCGTACGCCGGGTCGTGCACGGCGGGGAAGAAGGAGGACATGGACATGTACGCCCGCGTGCTGAAGGAAGCCCGCGACCAGGGCCTCCGGGTGCACCCGGACGTGCGCATGTACATCCAGTGCGGCTCGCAGGAAGTGAAGCAGTACTGCGACGACCAGGGCTACCTGGCGCTGTTCGACGAGATGGGCGCCGAGTTCATCGAACCCGGCTGCGGCGCCTGCATCGCCGCGGGCCCCGGCACCAGCGCCGGCCCCGACGAAGTCACAATCTCGTCGCAGAACCGCAACTTCCCGGGCCGTTCCGGGCCCGGTCGCCTGTACCTGGCCTCGCCGTACGCCGTGGCCGCCAGCGCAATCGCCGGCTATGTCACGGCCTGGGAGCCGGGCCGGCCGCTGCGAACGCCGGAGCCGGCGGGCGCGGGCGTGTGACCGGGAAACGCCGCTGAGCCTCACCACCCCACCGCCTATCCGGCTTCCGTGAACGGCCCGGAGTTCGTGCGCCTGGTGGTGTTCGCGTTGGCGTACGTGGGTATCTCCGCCGGCCGGATTCCGGGCCGGTATCTGAGCCGGCCCGCCGTGGCGACGGCGGGCGCCGTGGCGATGATTCTCTTGGGCAGGCTTCCCATCGGCGAAGCCGCCGCCTCCATCGACGTGGCCGTCGCAGGCTTCCTTTCGGCCCTGTTCGTCAACGACACCGTGTGCCTGGTGCTGACGCCGCTGGTGCTGGCGGTGGTGGAGCCTCTCGGCACTCCGGCCGTGCCGTATCTCGTCGCGCTGGCCACCGCGTCCAATGTCGGCTCTGTCATGACGCCGACGGGCAACCCGCAGAACATGTTGGTCGCGGTCCAAGGCGGGTTCCACTTCGGCGCCTTCGTCGCCCGCATGGCGCCTGCCGGGCTGGGCGGGCTGGTCCTTACCTTCGCGGTGCTGACGCTGGTCTTCCGGAAGGAGCTGGCGCAGCCGTTCCGGCGGGCGGCGGCGCCGGCACCGGTGGCATCGCCCCGATGGGGACAGGCGGGGCGGGTCCTGGCCGTGTTCGGCGCCACCGTCGCCGCCTGGCTGGCCGGCGCTCCCGTCGCCGGCGTGGCCATCGGCGCTGGCGTTCTCGCGCTGCTCGCTGCCCCCCGGCGAGCAGCGCACGCCGTTCGCGGCGTAGCATGGCGCCTTCTTCTCTTCTTCGCCGGGCTGTTCATCCTCGTGCGCGGCATCGAAGACACGACCCTCGTGGCCAACGTGATGGACGCCGCCCGTGTCCACCTGGCGCAGCCTGGTCTGGCGCGGACCGCCACCGTCGCCGGGACCACCCTCGTGCTTTCGAACGTCGTGTCGAACGTTCCCGCCGTCATGATCTGGCTGCCCATCGTGCCGCAGCTGCCGGACCCGTCCCACCTCTGGCTCGTGATCGCCATGAGCGCCACCTTCGCGGGCAACCTCGTACTGGTAGGCTCCATGGCGAACCTCATCGTCGCCGAACGAGCGGCCGCGCGTGGCACACGCCTGCCCTTCCTCGCCTACGCGCGGGCCGGCGTGCCCATCACCCTCGTCACCGTCGCCTGGGGCGCCCTGGCTCTCGTCCTCACACGTTGACCCACCGTCGCCGGCGAACGCCAACACCCCACGCTGGCTCATCGCCCGGCGAAGCGTAAATTGCACCCATGCGCATCTCCCGCGCCTCCGTTCTTTTCCCGCTCGCCCTGGGCGTCCTGCTCACGTTCGCCTCGGGCCCGGAGCCCGTCCGTGCCCAGGTCGTCTGGACCACCGTCGTCGGCAAGAACGACGGGCGGCCCGTACGACGTGCGCGCGTCTACCTCGTGCGCGAGAACGGCGTGACCGTGGACTCGACCCTTTCCGACGGCGAGGGGCGCGCCCGCCTCGCCGCGGACTCGGCGGGCACGTTCGTGCTCTACGCCCATATCGAAGGGTTCGCCGCCTTCTCCTCGGCGCCGTTCCGCATCCGGACCCACGAGATGGTCCAGCAGCAGTTCGCGCTGCCGCTCATCCCCATCTCCGCCCTCGAGCGCATCGGCGCATCGGTGCGCGACGATCCCATGCTCCACCGGAACCTGGCGACGATCTGCGGCGAGAAACCGCGGGCCGGGACGGGGATCGTGGTGGGCGTGGTGCGGGCCGGGACGGACCGGGCACCGGTGCCGGGCGTCCTCGTCCGCCTGGTGCCGCCCGCACCGGACAGCGCGGCCGCCGCCAACGGGAAGGCCAGGAAGGAGAAAGCCGGGCCTCGCGGCGTCACCGCCGTGTCCAACGAGCACGGCACGTTCGTGCTGTGCAACGTCCAGGCCGGCGATGCATCGCTCCAGGCCCACGCCGATGGCTGGCAACCCGACATCATCCCGTTTCGTGTGCAGGCCGGCGTCGTGCTGTGGCAGGATCTGACGCTGCAGCCCGCGGTTGCCGCGCCGCGCTCGCCGGACCCACCGCCCACGCCGCGCCCCGACGACTCGTGACACGGCCGGAACCGGGTGCAGCCCGTTGGCGCCGGGCGGCGGCCGGTGCCCTTCCCATCCTGCTCCTCTGGCTCACCGCTCCGCCCCCACCCGTCGCCGCCCAGGAAGTCACGGGCACGGTGAAGACGGAGGCCACCGGCATGCCGCTCCCCGGTGTCCGCATCTGGCTGATGGGCGAGGACCAGACGCACGCCGATTCCGCGCGCACGGACGCGGCTGGCCGCTTCCTGCTGCGTGCGTCCTCGGCCGGCCGCTACATGCTGTACGTGCAGCTCCCCGGCTACGCCAGCATGAGCACCGCGTCCTTCGACCTGGGCGCCGGCCAATTGCTGCACCGCGACGTGCAGTACCAGCTCGTGTCCACGAGCGCCATGCAGATCATGGGCGATGCCATCGATCGGGATACCATGCTGCAGCGGCACCTGCCGGAGCTGTGCGGGGAGGACCCGCGGCCCTGGGAGACCGGCCTGCTGGTGGGCGTCATCCGGGACCGGCCCACGGAAGATCCCATCCCGGGCGCCGTCGTGATGGTGCAGGCGCCGGCCACGCCGGACTCCACCCCCACGCCCAGGACGACGGTGTCCAACGCCCACGGCACCTACGTGTTCTGCAACGTGCCGCCGGGCGACAAGGTGATCCTGCGGGTGCGCGCGCCCGGATACCGGCCGGAGACGCAGACGGTGTGGGTACGCAAGGGGATGATCGGGTGGTACGACGTCTACATGGCGAGGGCCCCGGCCCCCAGCCCGACCGTCCCGCGGCCCAACCCTCCCGCGGCCCGACCCTCCCCGTGGAACGTGGAGCGTGGAGCGTGAACCGTGGAGCGTGGAGCGTGAACCGTGGAGCGGAAAACGGAAAGCGGACAGCGGGATCGATTCGCGCGCGCGGTGGAATCAACGCCTCCCGCCCGCGCGATCTGCCGGCGCTCCCCGTCTCCCTGCCTCGCCGTCGCCCCGTCTCCCCGTCTCCCCGTCTCCCTGTCTCCCCTCCATGGCCCGGTGAACCGCCCCAGCCATCCACGTAGCAAGGCCATGCTGATGCTGGACGGGCCGTTGACGCCCGCCCGGTTCGTGGAGCGGCCGAACCGGTTCCTGCTGCGGTGCGTGCTCGAGGCGGGACCGGACGAGCCTGTGGAGGTGCACCTGGCGGACCCCGGGCGGCTGAAGGAGCTGCTGCTGCCGGGCTGCCGCGTGTGGATCCGGCCGGCGTCCAGCCCTACGCGGCGCACGGCGTGGAGCGCGGTGCTGGTGGAGGGGCCGGGCGGGCAGCTCATCTCGGTGGACACGACGAAGCCGAACAAACTGATCGGCGCCGCGTTGGAAGCCGGCGCGTTGGAGGAATTCGAAGGCTGGTCGCTGGAGCGGCGCGAGGTGCCGCTGGGCCGCTCCCGCATCGACTTTCTGCTGTCGCGCCCCGACGGGCGCCGGCTGGCGCTGGAAGTGAAGAGCGTGACCCTCGTCGTGGACGGCGTCGGCCTGTTCCCCGACGCCGTGACGGCGCGGGGCGCCCGCCACGTGCGGGAATTGACGGAGCTGGCCGGCCGCGACGGCTGGGACGCGGCCATCCTGTTCGTCCTCCAGCGCGACGACGCCCGCCGCGTGCACGCCGCCGCGTCCATCGACCCGGCGTTCGCCGAAGCGCTGGCGGAAGCGAAGGCCGCCGGCGTGCGCGTGCTGGCCCGCCGCTGCCGCGTCACACTCGACCGGATCGAGCTGGCAGAGCCCGTCCCCGCCGGATAGTACGCCCCCGCCCCTCCCCCCGTCCCCCCGTCGGGTGGGAGGGACGATGGGTGGTTCTCCCCGTCTCCCCGTCGGGGTGGGAGGGACGAAGGGGGTTCCCCCCGTCGGGGTGGGAGGGACGAAGGGGGCTTCTCCCCGTCAGCCTCCAGGCCCGGCAGCGCCGCAGCCCCGCGAACGGTCCAGGCCGACGAACCCTGGCGAACCCTGGAACCCACCCCATGGCCCCGGGGTTGCAGTCAAGTCTCCTGCGGAACATGCCTGACGAGTCCCCGGCGAAGGCGAGGTCCCTTGCGCTCTTCTGATGCTCCTCTAGCTTTGCGGCCCATGCTGGCTCGATGCTTTCGCGCGGTCGTCGTCCCCATCGCCCTCGCGAGCACCGCGACGACCACCGCCGCACAGACCCGGACCGAGTACCGGGGCGCCACGGCGCTCGGTCTCGCGCTGCGCCCTCTCGGCAACACGGTGCGCGTGCTGCACATCGGCGCGCACCCCGATGACGAGAACACGGACCTGCTGGCCACGCTGGCGCTGAACCGCGGGGTCGATGTCGCGTACATGTCGTTGAGCCGCGGGGAAGGCGGCCAGAACGGCATCGGGCCGGAGCTGGGCGAAGGGCTGGGGCTGATCCGCACGGAGGAGCTGCTGGCGGCGCGGCGCCTGGACGGCGCCAGCCAGTTCTTCTCCCGGGCCTACGACTTCGGCTTCTCCAAGACCGCGGCCGAGACGTTCCAACACTGGCCGCGCGACTCGCTGCTGGCCGACGTCGTCGCGGTGATCCGCAAGTACCGGCCGGATATCGTCATCGCCGTGTTCACCGGCACGCCCCGGGACGGACACGGGCAGCATCAGGCGTCGGGCATCGTGGCTCGCGAGGCCATGCTCGCCGCCGGCGACCCCAACCGGTTCCCGGAGCAGATCGCCGCCGGGCTGCGGCCGTTCACGCCGGCCAAGTTCTACCAGTCGCCCTACGGCTGGCGCGGGCGCGTGGACGCCACGCTGGACGCGGGCGAGCTGGACCCGCTGCTGGGCCGGTCGTACCACCAGGTCGCCATGGCCGCCCGCAGCCGCCACAAGTCCCAGGACATGGGCGTGCGGCAGGCGCCCGGGCCGCGCACCGTCAGCCTGGTGGAGATCGACCCGCGCACCAACAAGCCGGTGGCGAACCCGTCGGATTCGCTGTTCGCCGGCGTACCGGTGAGCCTGGCCGCCCGCGCGGCGGCCCTGGCGCGGCAGGCGGGATCCGGCGCACGGCCCGTCCTCGAGCGGGCCGTGCCGGTGCTCACCGACTACGACAGGGGCGTGGCCGAGGTCCGCCACGACCTGCCGCTCATGGACCCCGCCGACCAGGTCCGCGCGCTGGCGCGGCTACGCAACAGCCTGGCGGACGTGCGCAGGTCCGTCGCGGCGCTGGACGACCCGGCCGCCGCCGAGCTGCGCTTCCACCTGGACGATGAGCTGCGCCAGATGGACCGGGCCCTGATGGACGCCGCCAATGTCCAGGTGGACATCACGGCCAGCGATGACGAGGTGGTGCCGGGCCAGTCGTTCGAGGTGAGCACCATCGTGTGGAACGGCGGCGCCGTGCCCGTCACCGTGCAGGACTTCGCGCCGGCCCTGCCCGAAGGCTGGTCGGTGAAGCCGAAAGCCGCCGTGGCCGACGACGACGGCGGCTTCCGCGGCCGCAGCGCCATCCAGGTCACCGACAGCGGCGCGCCGCCCACCGCCGTGGAGCCCGGCGGGCTCTGGCGCCGCACCTTCACCGTGACGGTGCCGCTCGACGCCAGGCCGACCCGGGCCTACTTCCTGTTGAAGCCCCGCAAGGGCGACCTGTACCAGTGGCCCAACGACCCGTCGCTCTGGGGCCTGCCGTTCCAGCCGCAGCGCGTGCGCGCCGCCGGCGACCTGGAGATCGACGCGGCCCACGTGCCGGTGGACGAGCCCGCGTCGTACATCGACGTGGACCCGCACCGCGGCGAAGTGCACGTGCCCGTCGCCGTCGTGCCGGACGTCACCGTGCGGCTGGAGCCCCGGCTGGCCATCCTGCCGCTGGCCGAAGCCGGCCGGCGCACCATGGAGCTGAGCGCGCAGGTCACCGCCCGGGCCCCCGATGGCACCCGCGGCACGCTCACGCTCGCCGCGCCCGCCGGCTGGTCCGTCCAGCCTGCGTCGGCGCCCGTCAAGCTGGCGAAGCAGGGCCAGGAAAGCACCGTCCGCTTCGCCGTGCGGCCGCCGTCCGGTGTCCCGGCGGGCGCTCACGATGTTCGCGCCGTGTTCCACGCCGCCGACGGCCACAGCTACGACGTCGGATTCGAGCGCATCGACTATCCCCATATCCGCCCGCACCGGCTCTACTCCACCGCCGCCACCACGGTGCGCGCCCTCGACGTCCGCGTGGCCCGCGGGCTCAAGGTGGGATACGTCGCCGGCGCCGGCGACGACATACCCGACGCCCTGGCCCAGCTCGGCATCCAGGTCCATTCCCTCGACGCCGACGCCCTCGCCACCGGTGACCTCGGCCAGTACGACGTCATCGTCACCGGCATCCGCGCCTACGAGGTGCGGCCCGACCTGGACGCCCACAACCAGCGCCTGCTGGACTACGTCCGGAACGGCGGCACGCTCATCGTGCAGTACAACAAGTACCCGTTCGCCGATGGCGGCTACGCGCCCTACCCCGTGACCATGGCGCACCCCCACGACCGCGTCACCGATGAGACGGCGGCCGTGAAGATCCTCCAGCCCGACAACCCCATCTTCAACGTGCCCAACAGGATCGGCGCCGAAGACTGGGAAGGCTGGGTGCAGGAGCGCGGCCTCTACTTCCTGCACACCTGGGACAATCACTTCACCCCTCTGCTGGAGATGCACGACCCGGGCGATCCGCCCCTGGACGGCGGCATGGTGGAGACCAGGCTGGGCAAGGGCACGTACGTGTACACGGGCCTGTCGCTGTTCCGGCAGCTGCCGGTGGGGGTGCCGGGGGCGTATCGGCTGCTGGCCAATCTCGTTTCGCTCGGGGCGCGGGGTGCGGGGCGGTAGTTGGGTTCGCGGGCGCGCCCCGGCGCGCCAGCGCCGCGATGCGGACGCGGCCCGGCCGCAGACCGGCATTTCGCCGGCGAGCGGGCAAGACACCGGCTCCCCCCGTCCCCCCGTCTCCCCGTCACCCCGTCGACATAGGCCCGCCCACACTTGTCCGGGGGGCCGGTCATGGCGCCCGGCCAGGGGGTGGCGGGGTCGATCGGCGGCCACAAAGCTGTTCGCGGTAGCCGCGCTCGCGGCGACCCTGGGAGCCGGCTGCAGCGGCGGGAACGGGCGCCAGGTCCTCACCATCTACTCCCCTCACGGGCGCGACCTGCTCTCCGCGTTCGAGCAGAAGTACGAGGCGTCGCATCCGGACGTGGACGTGCAGTGGATCGACATGGGGTCACAGGAGGTGCTGGACCGGTTGCGCTCGGAGAGGGCGAACCCGCAGGCGGACATCTGGTGGGGCGGACCGTCGCAGATGTTCGAGACGGCGGCGCAGGATGACCTGCTGGCGCCGTACCACCCGTCCTGGGCCGACAGGGTGGGCGACGCCCACGGAGCGAAGGGCGACTGGTGGGCGCTCTACCTGACGCCCATGGTCATCGCCTACAACAGCGAGGCGGTGCCCGCGGACTCCGCGCCGAAAGACTGGGCCGACGTGTTGGAGCCGCGCTGGAAGGACGAGGTGCTCATCCGGGACCCCCTGGCCAGCGGCACCATGCGCACGATTTTCGGCATGATCATCGAGCGGTCGCTGCGCGAAACGGGGGACACGGCGCAGGGGTTCCAGTGGCTCCGTCGTCTGGACGCGCAGACCAAGGAGTACGTCCTCAACCCCACCCTGCTCTACCAGAAGCTGGCGCGGCAGGAAGGTCTCATCACGCTCTGGGACCTGCCCGACATCGAGACGCTCCAGTCCACGACGAAGCTGCCCATCGCGTACACGTTGCCCACCAGCGGCACGCCCGTCGTCATGGACGCCATCGCCCTGGTCGCCGGCGCGAAACACCCCGAGCTGGCGAAAGCCTTCATCGACTGGGTCGGCCAGCTCGACCAGGTGGAGCTCGCCGCACGCCAGTTCCACCGCCTGCCCGCCCGCACTGACGTGCCAGATTCGGCCCTCGGCCCGTCGCTGCGCGATGCGCAGAAGCACATCGTCACCGAGCCGATGGACTGGGCGATGCTTCAGGCCCACGGTTCGGATTGGATGCGCTACTGGGACGAACACGTGCGCAGTGCGCGTTGATTTTTCCGAACCTGAGCACACATTCCCATCCGGGCGCTGGCGCGCCGTGCGACTCCCGGCGAGGACGACGTTGCGATGACCCCTGACGACAACGCCAAGAACGCTGCCGTGGCCCCCGACCCCGCTCTGCTCGTGCTGGAGTCCCTCACCAAGCGCTGGCCCGCCCGCGCCCGCAGCGAAACGCCCACCACCGCGGTCGACGACCTGTCCCTCAACGTGCGTCGCGGCGAGCTGCTCACCCTGCTGGGGCCCAGCGGCTGCGGCAAGACGACGACGTTGCGGCTCATCGCGGGGTTCGAGACGCCCACGTCCGGGCGGATCCTGCTGGAGCGCCGCGACGTCACCCGGCTTTCGCCCCAGCGGCGCAACATGGGCATGGTGTTCCAGAACTACGCCCTGTTCCCGCACCTGGACGTGAACGAGAACGTGGCGTTCGGACTCAAGTCCCGCGGCGCGCCGCCGGACGAGGTGGCGAAGCGCGTGGAACGGGCGCTGGCCCTCGTGGACCTGCCGGGCTACGGCTCGCGGCCGGTGCAGGCGCTGTCCGGCGGGCAGCAGCAGCGCGTCGCCCTGGCCCGCGCCCTGGCGCCCGAGCCGCCCGTGCTGCTGCTGGACGAGCCCCTCTCCAACCTGGACGCGGCGCTCCGCGAGCGGACCCGCGGAGAGCTCCGGGCCCTCGTCAAACGGCTGGGCATCACCGCCGTGTTCGTGACCCACGACCAGGACGAAGCCTTCGCCCTGGCCGACCGGGTCGCCGTCATGAACCACGGCCGCCTCCAGCAGCTGGGCACGCCGCCCGAGCTGTACCGCCGGCCCGCCAACCGCTTCGTCGCGTCATTCCTGGGCCGCGCCAATTTCCTGCCCGCCACCGTCCGCGGCCTCGAGGACGGCGAGCTGGTGTGCGAGCTGGCCGACGGCATCCACTGGCACGCCCGGCCCGGCACGGCCCTGCCGCCTGCAACGCTGGGCGCCCACGTCCACCTCATGGTCCGCCCCGAAGCCTTCGAGATCCTTGGACCCCACCAGGAAGGCGGCGACGACGCCCTGCGCGTCCGCCTCCTCGAACGACGCTTCGCCGGCGCCGCCATTCACTACCGCTTCCAGGTCGGCGACCAGGAGCTGCTGGTCACCGGCGACGATGTGGCCTACGACCGCTACCGCCTCCAGCCCCGCCGCGGCACCACCGTCCTCGCCTTTCCGCCCGAGGACGCGGCGCAGGGCCCCGGCCCGGAGGCTCGGGATGCGTAGGCGGGGCCGTTTCGAGTTCGAGTTCGAGCCGGATGGGGGCAGGTTCACAGCGCCCCGCTCGTTCCCGGCGAGGCGGGCGTCACCGGACGTTGTCGCGCCTGGCACCTTCACGCCGCGCCGAACGCCGAGCGATCCCGCTTTCCGCTTTCCCTTTCCCACGGGCGCAACGCCGGCAGGCCGGCAGGCCGCCGGAATCCTGCCCTCGCCACGACCGGCCCCGGCACGATGAAGAAAGCCCTCATCGTCGTCGTCCTGGGCCTCCTCCTCTGGCTGGTGCTCTACCCGAACCTGTTCGTGGTGCGCGACAGCTTCCGGGCGGCGGACGGCGGCTGGACCCTGGCCCACTACGTCCGCTTCCTCAACACGAGCGCGCAGCTACGCGCGCTCTGGAACAGCCTGTGGATCTCGGCGCTGAGCGTGGTGTTCTCCGCCCTCATCGGCATCCCGCTGGCGTTCCTCTTCAGCCGCTACGACTTCCCCGGCCGCCGCGTGCTGGGCGCGCTGGTGGCGCTGCCCGTGCTGCTCCCGCCGCTGGTGGGCGTGGTCGCGTTCCTGTTCCTCTACGGCGAGACGGGGTTCTTCACCCGCGGGCTGCAGCTGCTCCTGCGCCTCAAGAACCCGCCGTGGGAGCTCCAGGGCGCGTGGGCCATCCTGCTGGTCCACGCCTACACGATGTACGTCTACTTCTACCTCTTCGTGTCCGCCGGCCTGGCCCGCCTCGACGACGCCTACCGCGAGGCCGCCGCATCCCTGGGCGCTTCCCGCTGGACCACGATGCGCCGGGTCACGCTGCCCATGCTGGCCCCGGCCATCGGCGGCGCTGCACTGCTGGTCTTCATGACCGCCATGGGCTCCTTCAGCGCACCCTACGTGTTCGGCGGCGGCTTCCGCGTGCTCACCACCCAGATCTTCGCCAGCAAGCTCAACGGCGAGCTGGCCATGACCGCCGTCGAAACCGTGTTCCTGGCCTTCGGCTCCCTCATCTTCCTCGCACTGCTCCAGCGCTACGAGGCCGACCGGGTCTACACCGGCGCCGGCAAGGGCACGCCCCGGCCCCCCCTGAAGCTCGCCCGAGCCGGCTGGCGCGGACGCCTGAAGGCCTGGGCCATCACCGCCATCGCCGCCCTCGTCGTGCTGTTCCTGCTGCTGCCGCACCTCACCGTGTTCCTCGTCTCGCTGGTGCCCGCCGGCACCTGGACCACCCAGCTGCTGCCGCCCACCTACACCCTGGGCAACTACGCCAAGCTCATCGCCCGGCCCGAGTTGCTCACGCCGGTGCTCAATTCCCTCCGGATGGCCACCGTCGCCACCGTCGCCAACGTGTTCCTGGCCCTGGCCGCCGCCTGGCTCCTCGTGCGACGGCGCTTCCACGGCCGCGGCCTCATGGGCGCACTCGTCGTCCTGCCCTGGGCGCTGCCCGGTACCGTGCTCGCTATCGCGCTGGCCACCACGTTCAGCGCCGACCAGCCCTGGGCCGGCCGGTTCGTCCTGGTGGGCACGTTCGCCATCCTGCCGCTCGCGTATTTTATCCGGAACATCCCGCTGGTCACACGCGCCGCACTGGCCAGCTTCCGCCAGTTGGACCCCGCACTGGAGGAAGCAGCCGCATCCCTCGGCGCCCGCTGGACCACGACGACCCGGCGCGTCATTCTGCCGCTGGTGTTGCCGGGTGTCGCCGCCGGCGCCTTGCTGGCGTTCGTCACGGCGCTGGGCGAGTTCGTGACGTCGATCCTGCTGTACACCCACCGGACGCGACCCATCTCCATGGAGATCCTGTCGCAGCTGCGGGCGTTCGACTTCGGTGCCGCCGCGGCGTACGGTGTCATCCTCATCGTGCTCATGACCATCGTGTTCCTCATCGGCTTCCGCCGCGTGGGCGGCGAAGGGCTGGCGGGCTAGGCTGCGACGGACGACCAATGACCGCAGACCGTTGGAACACCGCCGGCCTTGCCTATTGTGACGGTCACCCCACATCTTCGTTCGTTGCATGATGTCCCGCATCGTCTCCCGGACGAAAAATCTTGCCGCGGATGTTCGCGTTTCCAGGTTCGTGGGGTGAAGCGAGCCTGAGGACGGAATCCGGATGCCCTTAGACGCGACCATACAGATCGAAGAACGGCGTGCGGCGCTGCTCCAGGCGTTGGCTGACGCGGCTGAGCGATTCCTGCGCAGCAGCGACTGGGCGTCGTGCATCGGCGACGTGCTCGCCCGCCTCGGGGCGGCCGCCCATGTAAGCCGTGTCCACCTGTTCGAGAACCAGCCCGTCGTGGATGGTGAGTTGTACGCGATCCATCGCGCCGAGTGGCTGGCGGACGATGGGGTGCCTTCGATCACGGACATGGGGCCGCAGAGCAGGCCGTACGAGAGTCGCGGCCTGGGCCGCTGGCGCCGGGAGTTGACCCGGGGGAATCTGATCGGCGGACCGGTTGCAGACCTGCCGGCCCCGGAACGGGCGTTGATGGAGCAGTACGGCATCCAGTCGGTTTTGATGGTGCCGATCTTCGTGGGCGACGACTGGTGGGGCACGTTCGGCTTCGACGACCTCGGTGAAGCGCGCGAATGGGACAACAACGAGCGGGAGCTGCTGCGCGCCGCCGCCGGCATGCTGGGGGCAGCGATCCAGCACGGCCGGTCCGCTGAGCTGGCCCGGCTGAACCAGGAGCGTCTGGCGCTGGCCCTGGGCGGAACGGACCAGGGTTTGTGGGATTGGGACATCCGCGCCGACAGCATCTTCTTCGACGAACGCTGGACCAGCATGCTGGGCTATCATCCGGGCGAGGTGATGCCCACGTTCGAAGGCTGGGAAGCGTTGCTGCATCCCGACGACCTGGAAAGCGTCGTCAAGGCGTTGAGCCAGCACCTCTCGGGCGAGACGCCCATCTACATCGCCGAGTACCGACTGCGGGCCCGCAACGGGACGTGGCGCTGGATCTTGGATCGCGGCCGCGTCGTCCACCGGGACGAGGGGGGCCAGCCCCTTCGTATGATCGGCACCCATACGGACGTGACCGAGCACCGGGCGGCGGAGGAGCAGCTTCGTCTGCTGTCCAAGGCCGTGGAACAGTCGCCCGTGTCCATCGTGATCACGGACGCGAAGGGCACCATCGTCTACGTGAACGACAACTTCACGGTGGCCAGCGGCTACGCGCGGGACGAGGCCATCGGGCAGAACCCGCGTATCCTGAACTCGGGGATACAGGAAGCGGACTTCTACAAGGACCTCTGGGACACGGTCACCGGCGGCGGCGAGTGGAGCGGCGAGTTCGTGAACCGTCGCAAGGACGGGTCGCTGTTCCGCGAGAGCGCCGTCATCGCGCCGGTGGTGGACGAATACGGGCGCATCACCCACTACATCGGCGTCAAGCAGGACGTGACGGAGCTCAAGAGCCTGGAGGACCAACTGCGCGTGGCCCAGAAGCTGGAGGCCGTGGGCCGGCTGGCCGGTGGCGTCGCCCACGACTTCAACAACATGCTCACCGCAATCACCGGCTTCGCCGGCCTGCTGGAAGACGAGATCGAAGACAACGAGCCGGCCCAGACCTACGTGGCCGAGATCCGCGGCGCGGCCGCGCGGTCCGCCGACCTCACGCGCCAGCTCCTCGCCTTCAGCCGCCGCCAGCTCATCCAGCCGGTGAAGCTGGACCTGAACGAAGCCGTACGCGGCGTCGAGAAGCTCCTCGCCCACGCCCTCGGAGAACAGATCCTTCTGGAGCTCCGACTCCAGGATGGCCTGCACGCCGTCTACGCCGACGGCGGCCAGATCGCGCAGGTGCTCATGAATCTGGCGGTCAACGCCCGCGACGCCATGCCGGACGGCGGCGCGCTGCGCGTCATCACGCGAAACGTCGTCCTGCGGCAGCCGCCCACGGGCGCGATCGGGTACCGCGTGCCGCCCGGGGACTACGTGGAGCTGGCCGTCGAGGACACGGGCGCGGGGATCCCGCCTGAGCTTCTGCCGCACATCTTCGACCCGTTCTTCACCACCAAGGAGATCGGCAAGGGCACCGGCCTCGGCCTCGCCACCGTCTACGGCATCGTCAAGCAGAACGGCGGCTTCATCGACGTCCAGAGCGCGCCCGGCGAAGGCACCCGCGTCGGCATCCTCCTGCCCCGCATGGACGACCTGCCGGAGAAGGCCGCCTCGCCCGTCCAGTCATCCGGCGAAGCGCCGGCCGAGGCCATCCTGCTGGTGGAAGACGAAGCGTCCATCCGGTCCCTCACCGGCCGGATCCTGCGGCGCGCCGGCTACAACGTCACCTCCGTCGACAATGCCGGCGCCGCGTTCGCCCGGGCCGGCGACCGGCCCGACCTGCTCATTGCCGACGTCGGCCTGCCCAACTCCGACAGCCGCGAGCTCGTCCGCCAGCTCCGCCGCCGCTGGTCCGACCTCAAGGTGCTGCTCCTCAGCAACTACCCCGAGGCCGACCCCGACTGCGCCGTGCTGGAGAAGCCCTTCCACCCCCGCACTCTCCTCGAGCACGTGGCCGAAGTGCTGCGGAACGGGCGGCATCCCTAGACCGGCGCCCTACGCTCTCACGGTCACCGCCGGGTGAACCGGATTCCCCGGACCCGCCCCGCATCCACGTCGAAGCCGAGCCCCTTCCCGCGCACGAAGTGCAGGCGCAGGTCGTCGCGCTGGAACATGTCCTCGCCCACGGCCGCCAGGGGACCGTCCAGGTAGTTGCCCACCTCCAGCATCAGCGTGTCTGCCCGCAGCCGGATCCGGTACGTCGCGTTCAGCACGTCCGAGTGGTAGTCGCCCACGTACTGGCGCAGCCTGGCGGCGGGCAGCCGCAGCGTGTCCACGGCCGCGCGGGCTCGTGCCGCGCGTCCCCGGTCCGGCGCCGGGGCTGACATGGCGTCGCCCAGCAGGGCCGCCCCTACCGCGTGCCCCAGCGCCCCCGGGTTCGCGTCCGCCCGATTGCACACGGTGTAGACCGCCGTGTGCTGGTCGGGGTAGCGCAGCGTGGCAGCCCGGAACCCCACGAACGCGCCGCCGTGCTCCACCGTTGGCAGCCCTCGCTGCATCCCGTGCTCCAGGCCCAGGGCGTAGGGAATGGTGTCGCCGTCGTTCAGCACGCCCCGCTCCAGCATGGCCTGCACGAACGCCGGCCCGCCCACCGCCGGGTCGTCGAAGTTGCGGTCCCACTTCGCCAGGTCCTCCACCGTCGTGAACACGCCGCCGTCGCCGATCATGGGCAGAGTGGTCATGCTGATCACCCAGGGGATCGATGATCGACGATCGATCATCGACGTGGGTTCGCGGGGCCCGCCGGCATCCGGCGACTCTTCTTCCATCGGAGCGGGGGCATAACCCATCGCGCGGTTGGGGACGATGCGCGTGTGGTCCGCGTAGAATTGCGTGTGCGTCATGCCCAGGGGGCCGAACAGCTTCGCCTCGGCCACGTCGATCATGCTCCGGCCCGTGGCGCGCTTCACGATCTGGGACAGCAGGAAGTAGCCGGAATTGCTGTACAGGAACTCGGCGCCCGGCTCGAAGTTTGTGACGGGCTGGCGCGCCAGCATGGCGACGACCTCGTCGTCCGTGTAGTAGTCGTCCTCCCGCTTGCCGGCCAGGTCCATGAGCACCAGGTAGTCCCGCACCCCGCTGGTGTGGTGCAGCAGCCGCCGGATCGTGAAGCGCGGCCCGTAGTCCGGCAGCTCCGGGATCCACTTCTGCACCCGGTCGTCCAGCGACAGCACGCCGTCCTGCGCCAGCAGCACGATCACCGCCGCCGTGAACTGTTTCGACACCGACCCCACGCGGAACACCGACGCCGGCGTGATGGCCAGCCCGTGTTCCAGGTCCGCCATGCCGTAGCCATGGGCGTACGCCAGCCGCCCGCCCTCCATCACGCCCACCGCGCACCCCGGCGCGTCGCTCCGGTCGTACGGCGCGAAGATGGAGTCCACCGCCCACCCGATGGGCGATGATCGACGATCGATGATCGACGATCGACGGCCGTTCGACGGCCGCCCCCAGTCGCCCCGTCCCCCCTCCGCCCTCCAGGTGCCCGGCCCGGCCAACGGCCGCGCACTCGAGGGCGCGGGCCCACCGGACCCCGCGGTCTCCCCGCCACTGGCCCGGGCAGAAGAAACGCCAGCGCCGCCTCCACCACCCATGGCCCTCCCGCCCATCCCGGACCGCACAATGACCTCGCCCGGCCGTGCCCCGGTCGTCCGGCCCTCGCCCGAATACACCTCGGCGCCATTCACCCAGACGCGCTCGATGCCCGCCGACAGCACGTGCGGATGCTCGGGCGTGGCCTGGTCCCGGACCGTAGCCGGATCGAACAGGACGAGGTCGGCATGGGCGCCGGCGCGGATGACGCCCCGGTCGGCGATGCCCAGGTCCGCCGCGGGCAGCCCCGTCATCGTGTGGACGGCCTGTTCCAGGGTGAAGCGCCCGTCGCGCACCCAGGGGCCCAGCACGCGTGTGAAGGCGCCGAACGCCCGCGGATGGGCGTCGGTCAGGCCGGCGTCGGACGCCACACTGGCGTGCGCCCAGCGCAACAGCGTGACGACGTCGGCCGTGTCCATGCCGACGGCGAGGATGCGTGCCGGCAGGTGTTGCGCCCGGGCGTCCCCGATGAGCTGGAGCAGCGTGCCGGGTGCGTCCTGCCCCCGCATGTCCGCGACTTCCTCCAGCGTATGTCCCTGGTAGGTGGCGTAGAGCGGGTACCGCTGGATGACCAGGCGGCCCGGCGGCGCCAGCTCCTGGAGCGCGAACGTCGCCGACTCCTTGTCCATGGCGGCACCGGTCGGGAACAGCTCCGTCATGGGCCCTTCCCAGTACGTGTACGGCACCACGTCCGCCGTGATGTCGACGCCTGCGGCCCGGGCATCGTCCAGCCGCGCCATCACGGCACCGGCCTGGCCCCAGAGCGACCGCATGGCCAGCCGCAGGTCGTTGATGTGCACCGGCATGCCCGTTTCTTGACCCACCTGCACCGCCTCGTCCAGCGCCTCGAACAGGTGCCGGTCGTCGCTGCGCAGGCGGATGGCGTAGCGCCCGCCCCGGGCCGCCGCCACACGCCCCAGCGCCACCACCTCGTCCGTCGTCGCGTAATAGCCCGCCCCGCGCGCCAGGTCAGTGGACAGGCCCAGCGCACCCGACGCCAGCTCCGTCGTCAGCAGGTTGGCCATGGCGTCCAGCTCCCCGCCCGTCGCCGCCCGCTCCGTGTCCGACCGCATGATCTGCCGCCGGATCGTGGCATGCCCCACGAACGGCGCCACGTTCACCGCCACGCCCGTGTCCCGCACCACCCGCAGCCAGGCCGCCAGAGGGTACGGCGAACGCCCATCGACGCCCACCACGACCGTCGTCACACCCTGGCTCACCGCGCCCAGCGCCGATGGCATCCACAGCAGCGTGTCCGCCGCCCGGCTGTCCGCATCGATGAAGCCCGGCGCCAGCACCAGCCCCGTCGCATCGACCACCGGCTCCCCCGGCTCCGGCTGGATCTGGCCCACCGCCGCGATCCGCGACCCGCGCACCCGCACCAGCCCGATCCGGCCCGGCGCGCCCGTCCCGTCCACGATCATCGCGTTCGCAATCACGAACGACGACGCCGGCACCGGCCCGCCCGCCGCACCGGCCGGCCCGCAGCCGGCCGGCCCGAGCGCCAGGACCACGACGATGAAGGAGAGCAGCACCCGATTCATGGAAGGCTCCTTGGTGAGGGGGACGACGCGGACCGGGCAAGGCCCGGGGGACCAAGCTAGGCCCGGCCCACGCGAGTGTCCACGAGAGCCGCCGAATGGAGAGCGGAAATCGGAAACAGGGATCGCATTGCGTGCGCGGCGCACGGATACGGTCCGGCCCCCGAGAGTGGAGCACCGGCCGCCCGCGCGGACCCGATGTTTCCAACGCAGCCAACGTGATCCGATCCCGCTTTCCGCGTTCCGGTTTCCGCCCTCGGGCTCCCGCATTCCTCACCCCGCTTTCCCCGCCCGCCTCCACACCCCATCTTGCGCCCAGACCCCTCCACACGGAGCCGACCTGCCATGACGCGCCACCCGACCGCCCTGCTCAGTCTCGCCGCACTCGCGTTCCTTGCCGCCTGCGGCGGAACGCCGCCCGCCGACATGGTCATCACCAACGGCCACGTCGTCACCGTGGACGAGGCCATGCCGGAAGCCGAAGCCATCGCCGTGTCCGGCGACACCATCGTCGCCGTGGGCACCGCGGACGACATCCAGCCCTACATCGGCCGCCACACCCAGGTCATCGACGCGGCCGGCCGGCTGGTCATCCCCGCGTTCATCGAGGGGCACGGCCACTTCATGGGCCTGGGCGAGAGCAAGATCGAGCTGGACCTGACGAAGGCGCGCACCTGGCAGGACATCGTGGACATGGTCGCCGACGCGGCGTCCAGCGCGAAGCCGGGCGACTGGATCGTCGGCCGCGGCTGGCACCAGGACAAGTGGGACCGCCCGCCATCGCCGAACCTGCTCAATCTGCCCATCCACACCTCGCTGTCCGCGCGCACGCCCGACAACCCGGTCTACCTGACCCACGCCAGCGGGCACATGTCGTTCGTGAACGCGAAAGCCATGGAGATCGCCGGCATCACGCGCGCAACGAAGAACCCCGCGGGCGGCGAGATCGTCCGCGACCGCCGTGGCAACGCCACCGGCCTCCTCCTTGAGACGGCCCAGAGCCTCGCCGGCATTCACCTGAACCAGTGGCGCAACCAGCGCTCGCCCGAGGAGATCCGCGCCGAACGACGCCGTGTCGTCCAGCTCGCCGGCCAGGACGCCCTGTCCAAGGGCATCACCACGTTCCACGACGCCGGTGAGTCCTTCGCTACCATCGACCTGTTCAAGCAGATGGCCGCCGACGGTGAGCTGCCCGTTCGTCTCTACGTCATGGTGGGCGACAACGCCGTCGAACGCATGCGCGACGAGCTGCCGAAATACCGCATGATCGGATACGGCAACAACTTCCTCACCGTCCGCGCCATCAAGGAGTACATGGACGGCGCCCTGGGCTCCCGCGGCGCCTGGATGCTCGAGCCGTACGACGACGACCCGTCCACGTCCGGCCTCAACACCACGTCCCTCGACCACATCCGCAACATCGCCGACCTGGCCATCCAGTACGACTACCAGGTGGCCACCCACGCCATCGGCGACCGCGCCAACCGCGAGGTGCTCAACATCTACCAGGCCGCGTTCGAAGGCGCCGGCATCGACGGCAAAGCCCGCCGCTGGCGCATCGAGCACGCCCAGCACATCGCCCTCCAGGACCAGCCGCGCTTCGCGCAGCTCGGCGTCATCGCCGCCATGCAGGCCATCCACTGCACCTCCGACGGGCCCTGGGTCCCCCAGCGGATCGGCGACAAGCGCGCTCGCGAGGAGTCGTACGTGTGGCGCAACCTCATCGACTCCGGCGCCATCGTCGCCAACGGCACCGACGTGCCCGTCGAGGACACGAACCCCATCCCCAACTTCTACGCCGCCGTCACCCGCCGCATGAACAACGGCCAGCAGTTCTATCCGGAACAGGTCATGACACGGGAAGAGGCGCTGCGCAGCTACACAATCAACAACGCGTACGCGGCGTTCGAGGAGAACATCAAGGGGTCCATCACCGCCGGGAAGCTCGCCGACATCGACATCCTGTCGAAGGACATCATGACCATACCGGCCGAGGAGATCCCCGGCGCGCGCGTCGACTACACAATCCTGGGCGGGAAAGTGGTGTACCGGGCGGAAGGGCAGCAGGCAGAGGCCGGGACGTGATCAGGGGCGACGTTTTCGAGTTCGAGTTCGAGTTCGAGGGCGGGTTCGCGGTGGAGGCACGGTCGCAGGCGTCTTCATCGTCGGGGGCGCCTTCGTGTTCCATTTTCAGCGGCGTTCGTCGCCCGGGTCACCGCGCGCCGGCGACGACTGCGTTCGGCAGGTGATTCGTGGCTGATTCGCGTATCGAGGCGCTCCGCGCCATGCTGGAGCGCAGCCCGGACGACCCGCGGCTGCATTTCGCCCTGGCCAACGAGTACGAGAAAATCGAGGACTGGGACGCCGTCATCGCCGAGCTGACCGCATACCTCGAGGCCGCCGACGACCAGGGCAACGCCTGGGGCCGTCTCGCCCGCGCCCTCCGCGAGACCGGCCGCGACGATGAGGCCCGCGCCGCCTACGAACGCGGCATCGACGCCGCCCGGCACCACGGCCACCCCTCCATGGCCGACGAGTTCCGGGACGAGGTCGCAGAGCTCGGAGGGTGAGGGCGCGGAGAAGGCAGAGTCCGCCGGGGAAGCATCACGCGGAGGGCGCAGGGACGTCTTTTCACGCAGAGACGCAGAGGACGCGGAGAACGGATTGCTGAGACTTCGGGGACGTACAAACCACGTCCGTCTCTATGCAGGCATGGGTGGTTTTGTTTTTTACTCCTGGTGCGCCGGCGATCGCGGCGTAGTCCGCCATCGACGCATGAGCCGCCCGCAACCACCCTTTCAAAGCCGTCCCCGCGCCCTCCGCGCCTCTGCGTGAACGGTTGTCCCCGCGCCCTCCGCGCCTCTGCGTGATCAGCCGTCCCTGCGCCCTCTGCGCCTCTGCGTGAACAGCTGTCCCTGCGCCCCCGCGTGAACAGCCGTCCCTGCGCCCCCGCGTGAACAGCTGTCCCTGCGCCCCCGAACCTGGCGCGCACCCGCGGGGTATGGATGCCCCCGGAACCAGCGGCCACCCCTCCCCGAGCCCGAGCCTATGGACCGCACACAGTCGTTCGAAAAGGAGGCCCTCCCCCACCTGGACGCCGTGTACCGATTCGCCCTGCGGCTCAGCGGAACGCCCACCGCGGCGGAAGATCTGGTCCAGGACACCTACCTGCGCGCCTACCGCGCCTGGGAACAGTACACGCCCGGCACACGCGCCAAGAGCTGGCTGTTCACAATCTGCCGCAACGCGTACCTGCGCCAGCGGGAACGGGACACCCGGCGCACCGAGCTCGTGCACCGCGCCGCACAGTCGGACCCCGAGCTCAACGACTCGCCCGCCCGCGAGGCGCCCATCTTCACCGGCGGCCACGATTACGACCCCGAAGGCGATTTCTTCCGCGAGATCATCGACGATACCATCCTGGATGCCATCGACCAGCTGTCGCCCGATTTCCGCGAGGCCGTCGTGCTCAGCGACCTCCAGGGGTTGCCTTACCAGGAGGTCGCCGAGATCCTCAATGTGCCCCTCGGAACGGTCAAGAGCCGGCTCTTCCGGGGTCGCCGCATGCTCCAGAAGAAACTTTACGACTACGCTGTGGAATTCGGTTACGTGAAGCCGAACGCTGGACCGGCGGATGCCGAGACGGACATATGAAGAACATCACCTGCGAAGAAGCGCTGCGAACCGTCTACGATTACCTGGACGGCGAGCTGGAACCCGACGACGCCGAAGCCGTCAAACACCACTTCGACGTCTGTAGAGGCTGCTACCCGCACCTCGCCTTCACCGCCTCCTTCCACGAAGCCCTGCACCGCGCCGCTCAGGGACAACCACCCTGCCCCACCGAGCTCCGCGACCGCGTGGCGGACATTATCGCCCAGGAATTCTGACGGGACTGCCACACCCCGTACCTTGCTCTCCTCCCCGTCTCCCGCCGCACCGCCAGGCCGACGACGGGGATCGCGTCACGCTATATTGACCCCATGAGCACCTACGTTCTCATGCGGGTCCTCGAATCGGCTCCCTCGCGTTACGACCACGGCATCCGGCTTCTGACGCTGGGTCGGTTGGACCCGGCGTATGACCGGCTCGTGGAACGCGTTCGTCCCGGCGACCGCGTGCTGGACATCGGGTGTGGCACCGGCGCGCTGTCGCTGCGTGCCGCCGCGCGCGGCGCCATCGTCCGCGGCATGGATGTGAATCCCCGGATGCTCGACATCGCTGCCACCCGGGCGCGCGCGGCCGCCCTGGAATCGCGGGTGGATCTGGTGGAGGCAGGCGCCGCCGAGCTGGACAGTGAGCCCGCCGGCTACGACGTCGTCATGAGCGGCCTGTGCTTCTCCGAGCTGAGCGACGACGAGTTGGGATACGCCCTGACGCAGGTAGTCCGCATCCTGAAGCCCGGCGGCCTGCTCCTGGTCGCCGACGAGGTCCGGCCCCGCGGCCCCCTGCGCCGTGTGCTGCACGCCGCGGGCCGAGCGCCGCTCGTCGCGCTGGCCTGGCTCCTCACCCAGCAGACGACGCACGCCGTCAGCCGGCTGCCCGAGCGCGTCGAGGCCGCAGGGCTCGAAGTGGTCGACCTGCGCACCAACGCGTCCGGCAGCTTCGCCGAGCTGGTTGCCCGACGCCCCGACCCGGCCGGCCGCGCCCCCCAGACGAGAGACGATCGCCCGACCGACGACGACCGCGACGACCACCGCCCGCGCCACGGCCGGGACGTGCCCGCCGCCGAACGCCCATGAGCACGCTCCGCTACGCCTGGATCACCCTCGTCCAGACCCTGTTCCGCTTCCTGCCGTTCCCCACGCGCACCGGCCTCGTACGACTCGGCCGGCCCGGCCGCGACTCGCCCGTCCTGCTCACCGGCAACTTCGGCCTGACCGTCGCCCGCCTCCGCCGCCGGCTCCGCGGCCTCGACGCCTGGCTGCTCATCGCCAACAGCCGCGGCGTCAACGTCTGGTGCGCAGCCACCGGCGGCATGTTCACAAACCACGACGTCGTTTCCGTCCTCAAGACGAGCGGCATCGACCGGCTCGTGGACCATCGCCAGGTGGTCCTGCCCCAGCTCGCCGCCACGGGCATCGACGGCGCCGTCGTGCTCCGCAAGACCGGCTGGCGCGTCCACTGGGGACCCGTCCACGCCGCCGACATCCCCGACTACCTCCTGCACGGCCGCACCGCCACGCCCCCCATGCGCGCCGTCCGCTTCCCGTGGCCCGCACGCCTCGAGATGGCCATCGCCTGGGCCTTCCCCATCTCCCTCCTCGGCGCCCTCGCCCTGCTGCCCTTCTGGAGCACCGGCATCCTGCCCGTCGCCGGCATCGTCTGGGCCTTCGCCTTCGCCCTGTTCCTCGGCTTCCCGCTCTTTGAGCGCCGCCTGCGCCGGCCGCGCGGAGGCCCCGGCGGCCGCGGCGGCACGCACCACGGATTCATCTTCTTCGACGTCGGCGAGCGCGCCGTCCCCCTCCTGGCCTGGCTCCTGTTCATGGCCGTCCTCGCCGCCGGAGCCGCCCTCGCCGGTACACTGTCCTGCGGCCTGCTGCTGCGCTGGGGCATCGCTGCCGCCGTCGTCGTGCTCATCCTCGGCCTGGATCTGACCGGCAGCACGCCCACCTACAAGAGCGGCCTGCACGAGGACCGCCACCTGGCCATCCGCCTCGACCACGACGCCTGCAAGGGCGCCGCATTCTGCGAGGACGTCTGCCCCGTACGCGTCTTCGTCGTCGACCACGACCGCCGCAAAGCTACCATGCCCGGCGCCGCCAACTGCGTCCAGTGCGGTGCCTGCATCGTACAGTGCCCCTTCGACGCCCTCCACTTCCAGACCCCAAAAGGCGACATCATCCCGCCCGAAACCATCCGCCGCTTCAAACTCAACCTGCTCGGAAAACGCGCGTAATCCCGGTCCCCGGGCTTTGCCGGCTCGCGGCGTCGGCTACGTACGGCTCGCCTGGACAGTGGCGGGGGGACCAAGCGTAATCCCGGCTCCCGGGCCTGGTTCGTTCGCGGCGTCGGCGATGTCCGGCTCGCCTGGACAGTGACGGGGCGACGGGGGGAATGGGAGACGGGAGAGCCGTGGACCTCGGTCCGCGTGCCGGTGCGGGTGCGAGAATCGAGCCCGACGTTGTTCCCCTGATCCGTTTGCCAAAAGCCGCCCACGGACACGGACGCGGACGCGCAACCGGACGCGGGAACCACCGGGCACGTGGCGCGCACCCGCACGCGCACCCGCACCCGGGCCCCCCCACGACTCTCCCTGTCCCCCCGTCTCCCCATCAGTCTCCAGGCCCACGGACCAAGAAGCCCCCCACGACCCCGGCCAACTCCGCGAACCAGGCTTACCCGGTCTCCCGCTTGCTTAACGACCCCCGATTCGTTCCCTTCCGCCACAGCACCCCCGGGCACAACACACGGACAGGCAACTCGAACCAAGACTACGCCAGACATGGTAAGTGCAGAACGCCGACAACGGGTGGTCCCGCGGCTCATCGAAGAAGAGATGAAGGAGTCCTTCCTGGACTACTCCATGAGCGTCATCGTGCAGCGCGCGCTGCCCGATGTGCGCGATGGGCTCAAGCCGGTGCACCGGCGCATCCTCTTCGCCATGAGCGGCCTGGGCCTCATGCCGGGTCGTCCTTACAAGAAGGCCGCGTCGGTGGTGGGCGAGGTGCTGGGCAAGTACCACCCCCACGGGGACATGGCGGTGTACGACGCCCTGGTCCGCATGGTCCAGGACTTCTCCCTGCGCTACCCCCTGGTGGACGGCCAGGGCAACTTCGGCTCCATCGACGGCGACAGCGCCGCGGCCTACCGCTACAC
>CAZUFP010000054.1:0-28232 GCA_964619835.1 uncultured Gemmatimonadaceae bacterium
CGCCAACGTCGGCGTGGTCGCCGACCTCATGGATCTGCTTCCGGTGCTGACTCAGAAGATCAGGGAGAGTCGTTGAAGAAAGAATCCTGTTGCGCGTCTTCCAGCGCCGTGTCCTTCCGCATCCGATGAGCCCGTCATCGACCTGAGGCTCTGACGCTTCATCGACGACCTCCACCGACGCGGTTGAACCGGCCTGGTCGATCTGGTTGCCACTGCCCAGGCCCCTTGTGCGTTCCGCGCAATGTCATTGCGGGACTGGAAGCGTCGCGACTAGCATAGGAACATGGAACGGCGTGCGCGTTCATCCGGTGACGGTACGGTTGGGCGACGTCCTGTTGAAGCGGAGGTGAGGCCCGGGCAAGGCATCCGAGCGCCAGGAGGTGGGCAATGGACCGGATCTGGACCCGGCACTACGACGATGGTGTCCCCGCGGACCTGGATCTCGAGGAGAAGACGCTCCTCGCCTTTCTGGATGAGTCGGCGATCAGGTGGGCGGACCACCCCGCAGTCACCCTCAAGGGAAAGACCCTCACGTACGTCGGGCTGAAAGACCAGGTGGACCGCTTCGCCACAGGGCTGGCCGCGCTCGGCGTAACGAAGGACAGCCGGGTGGCCGTGTGGATGCCGAACCTCCCCCAGCTGGTGATCGCCTATTTCGCCACGCTCCGACTCGGGGCCCAGGTCGTGAACACGAACCCGCTGTACGTCGAGCGCGAGATCGAGCACCAGTTCAACGACGCCGGCGTGACCGTGGTTGTGACGCTGGACTTCCTGTGGTGGAACCGGCTCCGGGGAATCCTGGACCGGACCGGTGTCGAGCACGTCGTCGTGACCTCCATCCCCGACTACCTGCCGTTCCCCCTCAACTGGCTCGCGCCGCTCAAGCTCCGGAAGACGGGGCAGTACGTAAAGGTACCCCGCGAGGAGGGCGTCCACTTCTTCCGCGACATGATCGCCGACAATCCGGCCGCCCCACCGCCCGTCGACATCCCGTTCGATCACCTGGCAGTGCTCCAGTATACGGGCGGCACGACAGGCGTGTCGAAGGGGGCGATGCTGACGCACCGGAACCTCTCCGCCAACGTGCAGCAGGGCCGGCTCTGGTTCGCCCGCACCAGGCCGGGGGAGGAGGTCTTCCTCGGGTGCCTGCCCTATTTCCACGTGCTGGGGATGACCGTCTCCATGCTGTTCCCGATCGCCATCGGGGGGCACATCGTGCTCGGCCCCAACCCGCGGGACATCCCGGACCTGCTCAAGAGCATCACGAAGTACCGCGTGACGCTCTTCCCGGCGGTGCCGGCGCTCTTCCAGGCCATCAACGAGTATCCGGGCATCGAGACGATGGACGTCTCCAGCGTGGCGATGTGCCTCTCCGGCTCCGCGCCACTGCCGGTGGAGGTGCTGGAGCGGTTCGAGGCGCTCACGGGGAGCAAGATCACCGAAGGGTTCGGCCTCACGGAGACATCGCCGGTCACCCACGCGAACCCTCTGTACGGGCTCCGGAAGGTCGGCTCGGTGGGGGTCCCCGTACCCGGCACGGACATGAAGGTCGTGGACGTGGAGACGGGGCAACAAGAACTCGGCTACCACCAGGAAGGCGAGCTGTGCGTGAAGGGGCCGCAGGTCATGACGGGGTACTGGAACCGCCCGGACGAGACCGCACAGGTCCTGCGCGACCGATGGCTTTACACCGGAGATCTGGCCCAGGTGGACGAGGACGGCTACACAACCATCGTGGGGCGGAAGAAGGACATGATCGTGGCCGCCGGCTACAACGTCTACCCCGAGGAGGTGGACCGCGTGCTGCACGGCCACCCGGCGGTGCTGGAGGCCGCGACCATCGGCATCCCCGACCCGAAGCGGGGCGAAACCGTCAAGTCGTTCATCGTGCTGCGTCCCCATGCCTCGGCCACGGTCGAGGATCTGGTCGACTTCTGCCGGCGGGAGCTCGCCCCCTATAAGGTGCCGACGCAGATCGAGCTCGTCCCGGAGCTGCCCAAGAGCAGCATGATGAAGATCCTGCGCCGGGAGCTGCGCGATCGGGAGATGGCGAAGGCGAAGCGGGAGGCGCCGAAAGTGCCCGCCGGCCGCTGACCAACGCCGCGTGGTCGGGCGCGCTCCGCCAGAACGACGTCCCGGGAGGCCCGCCTGACCCGACCGATGGTGGTTCGGAACCGGGCAAGGGCGGGTGCGGCTCAGCGGTCTGTTCTACCTGGCTCCGGCAGGGACGGTCACGACGCACGACAGCGGACGTCCCGCTCACCGGGAAGGCGATCCAGAGTCACGGTTACTTCGACGTCGACCTCCGCCCCGTCTGCTGCGCACGCGGGAAGAGGATGTTGTTCTCCTTGTGGACATGCACATGCATGTCTTCTTCAAAGCGCTGGAGGTCGTGCAGCATGGCACGGTAGCTGTTGCAGGCGTCTGCCGGCACGGTGTAGTCGTCCGTCAGCTCGCGCATGCGGGCCAGCGCCTCGCCCGCATTGTCGTGCTCTTGTTCCATGACCCGGATTGGAGCGGCCAGTCCTTCGCCGGAGAAAGCGGCCTCGTCGGGGCCCGCCTCCAGGCGGCGGATGGCCGGGAAGAGGATCATTTCTTCCTTCATCAGGTGGGCTTCCAGCTCGGCCCGGACCCCTTCGAAAACACGGCCGAGGAGCGAAAGCTCCGGATGGTTCGGACCGTGTCGCCCGGCCACCTTGGCCACCAGTGCGCCCAGGCGGGGGAGTTCGGCCTTGAGGTACACGTGGTGAGTGCGCTCGATGTGGTCGGCCAGCTCGCTCATCGAGCGGCCCTTCCAGTCGACCTCGTCCGAGGCCGGCGCTTCGGCCCTTTCGAGCCGATCGGCGACCCGGGCAACGTCGAGCCCCTTCTCCTCGCACACCTCCTCGAGCGGCCGTTTGCCACCACAGCAGTAGTCGATGCCCAGCTCCTCGAACACCCGCGCACGTGCCGGGCGCTGCGCAACGAGCTCTCCGACGGGCTTCCCGAAGTCCAATCTGTTCGACGAAATCATCTCGTTCTCCTTTACCTTAAGGTCCAGTTTTGCCGGGCGAGACCGGGAGGCGATGTGATCTCTCAGACTGCCGAATACGCGTTGCGGGCGGTGACCTGCCTGGCCGTGCAGAACGGCGAGCCACTGACCACGCAGCAGATCGCGGCCGCCGCGCGCGTACCGGCCGGGTACCTGTCGAAGGTGCTCCAGAGCCTGTCGCGGGCGGGGCTGGTGGATTCGTACCGGGGGCTGCACGGGGGCTTCGTGCTGAGTCACGCGCCAACCGCGTTGACGGTGCTCGACGTGGTGCAGGCGATCGACCCCATCCAGCGCATCCACACCTGCCCGCTCGGGATCGAGAGCCACAACCCCTCGCTCTGTCCGCTGCACCGCACGCTGGATGAGGCGCTGCGGCTGGTGGAGGAGGAATTCGAACGGACGAGTATCGCGGAGTTGCTGGACGGCGGCGAGCCGTCGTTTCCCGGGCCGCTGTTGATGGCGCCCGGAGACGGCGGCCCGGAGTAGCGCGGACGGCCGAACCCAACACCAAGGAGACGCCGTGCATGGAGCTGCAGAGCAATCAAAGGCGGGAGCGACCACCACGCGGAACATGCTGATACCCCGCGAGCACGGCACGCACGCCCAGCTCGTCTTCCCACTGTTGTCCGGCCTGATCCTGGGCGGGCTCACGCTCCCCTCAGCGGCTCTCGCCCTATCCGTGGTGTGCGTCTTCCTGGCCTATGAGCCGGCGGCCGTGATGCTCGGAGTGCGCGGCGTCCGTTTGCAGCGCGAGCATGCAGAGGCCGCCCGCCGCCAGCTCGCGGTGAGCGTTGCGGCTGCGCTGGTGCTGGGTTCGATCGCCCTCTTCGCGGCGCCGCCCCGTGCGCGGATGCTGATGCTCGTGCCCGCAGGACTCGCGGCGCTGCTCGCGCCGCTCCTGCCGGCGCGACGGGTCAAGACTCTCGCCGGTGAGACGGTCACGGCGGGTGCCCTGGCCAGTATGCATCTGCCGCTCGCCGCCGCGGGCGGTGCCGACGGCGTGGCCCTGTGGGGCCCCGCGCTGGTTTGGTTCGCCTCCTTCTTCCTCGCCACGCTCTCTGTACACGCCATCAAGGCGAGGCTCAAGCAACGCGACCGCTGGATCGGACCGATCGCGGTCTGGAGCACGGTCGCCGTGGGAGGCGCCGCCGTTGCGCTTGCGATTTTCGAGCCGCCGCTCCGGCTGCCGGGACTCGCGCTTGCCGTCACGCTGAGCGCCGTGTTCGCGGTGAACGTGACGCACGTTCACCCGCGCGCGTTGAAACGCGTCGGCTGGACGGTAGTCGCGAGCGACATCGCGGCGCTCGCCGTGCTCTCTCTCCTCTGACCCGCGGGACACGTTTTCGCAGCGCTTCCGGGCGCGCGGGAGCATTGAGACGGGCTCCGCACTGGCGGGAGGTTGACATCCCTGGCCGCCGCCCTCGATGCCGCCTCGATCGCCCTTGACGCAAGCCGGCTGGCGCCCCCGATTCGTTGGACGACGGTCAATCTCCGCACACCGGCGGTCGACACATGACGATTCCAGGCGCCCTCCTCTGGGGTGGCTTCGTGTTGCTGGTCCTTGTGCTGCTGGCGCTCGACCTCGGCGTGTTCAACCGTCGTGCCCATGAAATCTCCGTCGCCGAAGCCCTGGGGTGGACCGCGTTCTGGATCTGCATGGCGCTGGCGTTCAACGTGCTGGTCTTCTGGCTCTACGAGCACAACTGGATGGGCGTCGGCCTGGCCTTCCCCGAGGACATCAGCGGCCGGCAGGCGGCCGTCGAATTCCTGACGGGCTACCTGCTGGAGAAGTCGCTGAGCCTGGACAACATCTTCGTTTTCGCACTGATCTTTGCCTACTTCCAGGTCCCGCTCATCTATCAGCACCGCGTCCTGTTCTGGGGTGTCCTCGGCGCCCTGGTGCTGCGCGGTGCCATGATCGCCGGGGGCGCCGCGCTTCTGCACAGCTTCGCGTGGATGACTTATGTCTTCGGCGCCCTCCTGCTCCTGACGGCGGCGCGCATGCTGGTGGTCCGGCACGACAACCTGGCGCCGGAAGAGAATCTCCTCGTGCGAACGGCCCGCCGCTGGGTGCCGCTCGCGCCGGGATTCGCCGGGGGCCGGTTCTTCACCCGTGAAAACGGAGCGCGCCGGGCAACCTCCCTCTTCCTGGTGCTGCTCATGGTGGAGACGACAGACGTCATGTTCGCCGTCGATTCCATTCCGGCCATCTTCGCGGTCACCCGCGACCCGTTCATCGTCTACACGTCGAACGTCTTCGCCATCCTCGGCCTGCGCAGCCTCTACTTCGCTCTCGCTCCCCTGCTCGAAAGGTTCCGCTACCTCAAGGTCAGCCTCGTCGTCATCCTGGTGTTCGTCGGCGTCAAGATGCTTCTGGCCAATACATACCACATCCCCGCCCTCGCCTCCCTCGCCGTTGTCGCCGTCATCCTCACGGTGGGACTCGTCGCGTCCCTCACCGGTCGGGGTCGCAGCGCCGCAGCGCTACAGGCGCCTCTCAAGCCACACCAGCTTGCCATGACCACGGCACCCCGGGCACGCAGAGCCCTGAACCTGCTCGTCGGCGGCACGACCCTGGCCGTGGGCGCCGCGATGATCTTCTTCCCCGGCCCCGCCCTCCTCGTCATGCCGGTCGGCCTGATCATTCTGGCATCACAGTTCCTCTGGGCGCGCCGCCTTTTCCGGCGCGTGACAGAGAACCTCGGCGCCCAACCCGGCGAGAAGCGCGATGATGGAGGCAGTGACCAGGCTTGAGCGTGCCGAGGAAAACCGCCCGGGCCGTTCAACGGGGCCGCCGAACTGGTCGTTCAGAACGCGGAGGCCTACCAGGAGCTGCTCGACCGACTCGACGAGCTTGAGACCCTTGCCGCCCTGAATGCGGCTGCCGTGGAAATCGATCGCGGCGAGGCGTCCTCGGCGGAGCATGGCCCCCACCCTGGTCGCCCGAATCACCTCAGTCCCGACCAGGAAAGGAAAGGGACCGCGGCGGCTCGCCTGACGTGCTTCCGGCACGGATCTGCACCGCGACGTAGCTCCCACTCAGTAGTTCGCCTGGGGCACGGGCGCGGGCACCAGGCAGGGCCCCGAACCCCTCGGCGTCACCACGCCGAGCGTGCAACTTGACGCGTGCGCTTGCTCGGCCCGCCGCCGCCCCCGATATTCGACGGACGGTGTACCTGCCGATTCCACCATCGGAATGACCCACCGTTCACCACGCTGGCGGAGCGGTGCCATGCACGAAGCCTCGCCGGAAGGTCTGATCCTCGGCCTGCTCCGTCTCGACCCGGAGAGGCCCTCCGAAGAGGTGCTCGCGCAGTTGCAGCAGCAGTTGCGCGATTTCGGGGAGGCGTTCCACTACGGCACGTGGATGTGCGACGCCGACGGCTGCGCGCTCCACATCTCCCGATCTTTCCTCGAGCTGCTCGGCATGACGTTCGAGGAGGCCAAGGGCCTCGGGTGGGCGTCCCGTCTGCCACCCGAGGACGCCGCTCGCGCCGTGCGGGACTGGGAGACGGCGCTCTGCGAGGAGATCCCGTGGGCGTCGGAGAACCGCTTCCGGAACCGCGAAGGGCGGTACCGCAACGTGCTCACCCGGGCCGTGCCCATCCGGGGACCGGGCGGGCAGGTCGTCGCCTGGACGGGAATCAACCTCGACATCACCGAGCAGGCGGCGGCGCAGGAGAAGCTTCAGGAGGCGAAGGAGCGCTTCGACCTGGTCACCCGTGCGACCAACGATGTGATCTGGGACTGGGACATGGAGAGAGGCCGGGTCTGGTGGAGCGACGGCCTCTCCCGTGTCATGGGCTATCAGACTTCCGAGACCGACGACTCGGTGGAGTGGTGGTCGAGCCGGATGCATCAGGACGACTGGGAGCGCCTGCGGCACACCCTGGACGACGCCAGGACGGGCCGCGAGACCCACTTCGCCGTGGAGTATCGCTTCAGGAAGGCCGACGGAAGCTGGGCGGAGGTTCTGGACCGGAGCTACGTCGCGCGCGATCCCGAGGGCCGGCCGGTTCGGATGATCGGCTCACTGCTCGATGTGACCGAGCGAAAGGCCGCGGAGCGCGAGCGGGCCGCTCTCCTGGAACGGGAGCAACGCGCGAGAGAGGCCGCCGAGACCGCGCTCGCGGAGCGTAACGAGTTGCTTGACGCCGTGCGACGTTCCCAGGCCGAAACGGCCGTGGAGCGCAGTCGTCTCCGCGCCGTGCTGGACGCCTTGCCGGTCGGCGTCTGGATCGCCGACGCCGACGGCCGGATCCTCGAGGGCAATGCCGCCGGAATCGAGGTCTGGGGGGAGGATGTGCGCCTGCGGCAGCCGGAGGACGAGGCCGGAGGGCCGCCTCGCGCCTGGTGGCCGGACGGGACGCCGGTGACCCCGGAGCGATGGGGCCTGGCGCGGGCGACCCGTTGCGGCGAGACGTCCGGGCCCGAGGAGATCCGGATCCGGACCGCCTCCGGAACCTTCAAGCACATCCTCAACTACGCCAAGCCGATTCGTGGCGAGGACGGCGCCATCGTCGGCGCCGTCGCCGTCAACGTGGACCTCACGGAGAAGAAGCGGGCCGAGGAGACCATCGCGAGCCAGCTCGCCCAGATCGAGTCGGTGTACCGTAACGCCCCCGTGGGTCTGTGCGTGCTGGACCGGGAGCTGCGCTGGGTCCGCATCAACGAGCGGATGGCGGAGGCCAACGGCGTCCCCGTCGAGGCGCACATCGGACGCACCATCCGCGAGGTCCTTCCAGAGCTCTCCGAGTCCGCTGAGCCCCGGATGCGGGAGGTGCTCCGGACGGGAAAGCCGGTGCTCGGGCTGGAGCTGACGGGCGAGACGCCCGCGCGCCCGGGGGTGAGGAGGACCTGGGTGGAATCCTGGATCCCGTTGCTGGACCCCGGGGGAGAAGCGCTCGGGATCAGCATCGTCGCCGAGGAAGTGACCGAGCAGAAGGCCGCCGAGCGCGCCCTGCGCGAGAGCGAGCGGCGCCAGCGCATCCTGGCACGGGCGGCCGAGCTCATGAGCGCCCCTATGGCCGTCGAGAAGCGGCTCGACTCGCTGGCCCGTCTGTTGACGGAGACCCTCTGCGATCTCTGCCTCATCGACCTGGTAGACGACGACGGGCAGGTCAGCCGTCCCGTCGCCCTGCACCGGGACCCGGCGTGCCGACCGCTTGCCGGGAAGCTGCGGGACTGGGCCGCAGGTCCGGAGACTCTCAGCAGGATCGGCCGGGCCATCGCGGACCGGGAATCGCATCTGATCCCCGAAGTGACGGATGAGCTGCTGCGCACCACCCTGGACGATCCCCGGCAGCTGGAGGTCGCAAGGGCTCTCGCCCCGGCCTCGGCGGTGATCGTTCCACTCGCGGCCCGGGGGAGAGCCATCGGAGCGGTGACGCTGGTCTCGACGGATCCACGCCGCCGCTTCGACGAAGCCGACCTCGACCTGGCCCGGGACCTTGTCAGCCGCGCGGCACTGAGCATCGAAAACGCCCGCCTCTACGAGGAAGCGCGGCAGGCGGTTCGGGATCGGGAAGATGTCCTCGCGGCGGTGTCGCACGACCTGCGTAGCCCCCTCAACACCATCGGGATTGCCGCCTCGCTCCTGCTGGAGCCGAAGACCGCCGAACCGGCGAAGGCGAAGTATGCCGAGACCATCCAGCGCTCGCTGCAGCAGGCTCTGCGCCTCATTCAGGACCTCCTGGACGCGTCCCGGTTGCAGAAGGGGGCGTTCGCGGTAAGGGCGGCGGCCCAGTCTACGGTCGCCCTTGTCCGCGACGCCGTCACGGTGGCAACGGCCCCGGCCGAGCAGAAGGGGGTGACGCTCCGGGCGGTGGCCGACTCCGACCTGCCCCACGTGCTCGCCGACCGCGAGCGTCTACTCCAGGTCCTCGACAACCTGCTGAGCAACGCGATCCGGCATACGCCCGGGGGCGGAATCGTCACCATCTCGGCAGCTCGGCGCGAGGGCGGCGTCCACTTCGAGGTGGCGGACACCGGCCCGGGGATCGAGCCGGCAGACATCCCGCACGTGTTCGACCGCTTCTGGCGGGCGGACACAACGGGCGGCGCCGGGGCGGGCCTCGGCCTGGCCATCGCGAAGGGCCTGGTCGAGGCGCACGGCGGCCGGATCGGCGTTGAGAGCGTGCCCGGCCGGGGCGCCTGCTTCTGGTTCGAGATCCCCGTGGCGGAGGCCGGAGGATAGCAGATCCAAACGCCGTTTCGGCTACCTTCGCAACGATGGGGGCTGGTGTGGTGGGGCGTACCGCGCCGCCAGGCGCCGTGGGTCTGATCGAGGTCGATCTCGGGGAGGGGCTCGGAGTCGGCGAAACCCGACCCCACGCGATGCATGCATCGCGTGGGGTCCCGGTTCTCTCGCCCGGGGACGTCGTCTTCAACGCCTTCGACGTCGCGCCCGAGGGCGTGGCGGGCATGCGGAGTCGAGATGAACGCTGAAAAGAATATCGATGTTCTGGTGATCGGTGGCGGACCGGGCGGAACGCCGGCCGCCCTGGCTCTGGCGCAGGCTGGCAAGCGTGTCCTGCTGGTGGAGGCCGGGCGGGGCCTGGGAGGCACCTGTCTGTTCGAGGGTTGCATTCCCTCCAAGATATTCCGTGAAACGGCGGCCCGGCGCCGCGAGATAGCCCGTGCGGCCGAATTCGGTTTGCAGCTCCCCGGAGCGGGCGCCGCCGCTGTCGATTGGAGCGTAGTGCAGACTCGCCGGCACCGTATCCTCGAGCAGCGCGCCCGGGGCGCGCTGGCCAAGGCCAAGGCGATGCCGAGCCTTGAGGTGGCGTTCGGCCGGGCCCGTCTCACCGGGCCGCGTACGGCAGTGATCGAGGCGGACGGTAGCCGGCGCGAGCTGCGTTTCGATCGCGCCATCCTCGCCACCGGCTCCCTGCCTTCCAGCCTTCCCATTCCCGGTGCCGACCTGCCCGGCGTGCTCGATTCGACGGGGCTCATCGAAATCGATTCCGTGCCGGAGTCGCTGGCTTTGATCGGCGGCGGACCGGTCGGCGTGGAAATGGCGCAGATTTTCGCCATGCTGGGGGCGCGCGTGACGCTGCTGGAGGCCATGCCGCGCATTCTCGGGCCGGTGGACAGCGTGCTCGCAGGCCTGCTGGCCGAACGCCTGAAGGCGGACTGCATAAGCCTGCAAACCGGCGTGAGAATCGAGTCGATCGAAGCCGAGGCAAACCGGCACACCGTTCGCTACAGCCAGGACGGGCAGCCGCACGAGCTGGCCGCGCAGGTGGTCGCTATCGTCGCCGGCCGCCATCCCAACGTCGAGGGGCTGGGCCTGGAGGCCACGGCGGTGCGACACGACCGTCACGGCGTCAAGGTCGACGACACGTTGCAGACCGACGAGCCCGGCATCTATGCCACCGGCGATTTGGTGGGAAACCCAATGTTCGCGCACTGGGCCACCGCGCAGGCGCTGGCCGTGGCTCGTCATCTGCTCGGTGCGCCGGTCGCTTTCCCGCGCCCGGAATACAACAGCGCGGTGATTTTCTCCTATCCCGAACTGGCCATGGCGGGGCTCACCGAAGAGGCGGCCCGTGCGGCCGGGCTGGACGTGGGCGTGGCCGAGTACGATTACCGCGGCGATGCGCGCACCCAGATCAGCGGCGACGCCTTTGGCCGCCTGCGCATCGTCTATCGGCGCGGGGACCGGAGCATCGTGGGCATCCACGTCCTGGTCGAGGGGGCCGCGGACATCATGGGCGAGGCGGCGCTGGCCGTGCGCCACGGCCTGACGCTGGAGCAGTTCGCCGCCGCGATCCATCCCCACCCCACTTTGACCGAGGCCATGGGGGTAGCGGCGAGGATGCCGCCAGGGTAAGCGCCGCCAGGGCGCGGAGGACTCAGCGCAACGGGTCGCCCGAATCACCTCAGTCCCGACCAGGAAAGGATAGTAGGCCGCGGCGGCTCGCCTGACGTGCTTCTGGCGGCGAGCGGCAGACGTCGCACTCACTCGCCGTGGGGAATCTGACAAACCGTGAGCAGGAACGAAGCACCCTCGGTTGATGTGACCCGGTGGCGGACGCCCGGGCCGGCGGCGAGCAGCTGACCCGGGCCGACGTCGTGCTCCTTCCCCCCCGCGATGAACCGAATCCGGCCCTCGACCACCTGCACCGTGATGGGGCCGGCCGTTTCGTGCTCGGCCAGCTCGCCACCTGCGCCCAGCGCGACGACGGTCACGCGGAGTGGACCGTTCTTGAGCAGCGTCCGGGCGTTGCGGCCGCTTCGCTCGACAAGCTCGGGGTCGGCGGCACGTTCACGTTCCTCGTCGACGTCGAAGACGAGGATGTCCCCGGACAGAGGTCGCTGGATGGACGGCATACTCCTCCTTCGGTTGGTGTTCTTCCGGCCACCGCCGGGCCGCTGGGGCGTACCCCGGTTGCCTGGGCGTGAACGGCCGCACTCGGGTTGCAGGCTCGCGTTGGCTCATCGGCTTCTCGGCAGGGTCTCCATGTCGGGCTGCTCGCCCGGGGCGGACCGCAGCCCCCACGCCGCGGCCATATCGGCCTTCAGCGCGCCGAACAGCGGGTCGGAGCGGAGCGGGGCGAGCGTCGCGCGGAAGAAATGGTGGAGGGCCAGCGTCGGCCAGTAGCTCCAGCGCTCGATCTGCCGGAAATGGGCGAACGCGGCGTCGCGCTCTCCGAGGGCCAGCCGGACCAGCCCCGCGGAGAAGGGGGCGCCGAGCCGCTCGAAGTCTTCCAGGAGCGAGCGCGCCTCGACCACGTTCCCCATGGCGGCGCAGGCCACGGCGAAGGCCGCGCGCGGGCCATCGTCGACCCACTCCACCCGGAGGCCGCGCAGGACCTCGGCGGCCTCCTCGAACCGGCCGAGCTCGTAGAGGGCGAGGCCCTCGATGAACCTCCCTGTGGTCCAGTCCGGCTGGAGCGCCGTGGTCCGCCGGGCCATGGCGAGCGACTCCTCCAGGTGACCGTTGATCAGAAGCGACAGCGCCAGGTTCGACGTGGGCTCCGGCGCCACGGGGTCGAGCTCCACGGCCCGCCGGGCACTCTCCAGGGCGGGCCCCGGCATCCCGAACACGCTGCGGTGCCAGCTGAGCCAGTTGTGGGCGTCCGCGTAGCCCGGCCTGATCTCCGCCGACCGCGTCAGCGCCGCGAGCGCCTCGGTTCCGCGGCGCCGGATGCTGTGGACCATTCCGAGTGAGGCGTGGGCCTCGGCCAGCTCCGGGCCGAGCTCGAGGGCTCGCTCCACCGCACACTCGGCCACGGTGAGATCGTGGGCGTCGTCGTCGAAGCCGTAGTCGTGGAGCAGCACCACCGCGTCCGCGAGCCCGGACCAGGCCAGCGCATAGCGCTCGTCCAGTTCGACCGCCCGCTCGAAGAAGGCGATGGACTTCAGGATGCCGATCTCGGTCCGCTGGTCGAGGTAGCCCCGCCCCTTCACGTAGAGGCGGTACGCCCGCAGGTCTTCCGTCGCCGGCACGGCCCCGCGCTTCCGCTCGGCATCGGTCAGGTCGGCGCGCACCGCCCGCGTGATCCGCTCGGCCAGCTCCTGCTGGATCTCGAAGATCGTCTCCGCGCTCAGCTCGCGGTCGAACCGATCCGCCCACCGGTGCGTCGAGTCTCGCCCGTCCACCAGCTGCACGTTCAAGCGGATCCGTCCGCCGGACGCCTGCACCCCGCCCTCCACGATGGTGCCCGCGCCGAGCTCCCGCGCGATCTCCGCCACCGGGAGGTCGGTTCCCCGGTACCGGAGGACCGACGTGCGTGCGATCACCCGCAGCGCCGAGATCCGCGACAACTCCGTCAGCAGGTCGTCGTGCAGCCCCACGACGAACGGCTCCGCGTCCGCCGTCGCCCCCAGGTTCGCGAACGGAAGCACCGCAACGGTCCGCACGGGTAGCTCCGGCGCGGCCGGCTCGCGACGGGAGGCCCCACCCGCGGCCTCGCCACGGCCCGACCCCGCGGCGCGCCCACGCGCCCCACCCTCGTCCCGCAGCCGCACCCGCTCCGCCAGCGCCCGCGTCTCCGCGGTCGGCTCCACCCCCAGCTCGCGCTCCAGTCGCCCGGCCAGCCGTTCGTACGCCCGCAGCGCCCCCGCCCGATCTCCCGAACTGTCCAGAAGCGACATCAGGCGACGCGCCGCCGCTTCGTCTTCCGGCACACGACCGCACACCCAGCGCGCAATCCGGAGCGCTTCCACCCGGTCGCCCAGTCCCTCCGCCTCCTCGATCCGGCGCCGGGCCGCATCCGTCGCCAGGCGACGCAGTCGCGCACGCTCCGCGTCCACCCAGTGGTCGAACTCCGCTCCCGCGGACTGCACGAAGAAACCCTCCAGCAGGTCCCCCCGGTACAGGTCGAGCGCCTCCCCCAGCCGCCCCTCCACCACCGCCGCCTCGAACGCCAACGCGTCGCACCAGACCGCCTCCGCCGCCAACCCCAGCGCCTCCGTCCCCGTCGCCGTGAACACGTCGGGACCGAGCGCCTTCCGCAGGTGGAAGACGACGTTGCTGAGCGCGTTGCGCCCCCGCTTCTGGCTCGATTCCGGCCACAGCAGCGCCACCAGCGTGTCCCGCCGCACCGGCCCCCGCCGCGCCTCGAGCGCCAGGTACGCCAGGAGCGCCAGACGCTTCGCGCCCGTGATCGCCCGCGGCCGCGCCTCGGCGTCGCGCAGGTCGGGCGGTCCCAGCAGCTGGAAACGGATCACGGCACCTCCATGGAGAGTCTTAGACGCATTCTAATCCCGCCATGACCGTGAGCAAAGACACCGCGCCTACCTTGGAAGCACAGACGCACCGATACCCGTGTCCCCGAGCGAAGGAGAGGACCATGTCGAGAGACCGCACAGCGCTGATACTGACCCTTGCCGTGGCCGCGCTCGCGGCCAGCGGTTGCGGCGAAAGCGCCACCGCCCCCGCGCCCACCCGGTCCCTGGCCGCGGCGGCGCCTTTGCTGTCCAGCGCTCCGTTCCCCGTGTGGCACCAGGGCTTCAACCACGGGACGGAGGGGTGGTACGGCTATGGGGATGGCTGGTGCGGAACGGTGAGCTACCATGCCCGGGGCGGCGGCCCGGTAGCACCGTCGGCGGGGGCGGGGTACGCGACGCTGGAAGCGGGGGGCTGCGTCGCCGCCTACAGCGTGTTCGCGCCGACGGGCCCCTACTCGATCGGGGCCGGCACGTGGCGCCGGTTCCCGGCGAGCGGCTTCGTGGACCGGCTGGACATCTATCTGGACCCGGCAAGCTCGCCGCCCACGGCGTTCAGGCTGATGGACCTCTTCTTCGATGACGCCGGGGGCTATCCGGGCGGAGCCCAGGTGGCGGTGGGGCCGTCCGCCGGCGGCCTGGAGGTGACGGTCGGCGGTGCCGCGTACACGGTGACGGAAGCGGGCTGGTACACGTTCCGGTTCCGGTTCCATGATGCGGACGGCGCGCTCCTGGCGGACTTTCAGCTCGCGGACCGAACGGGCGGCGCGCTGCTCACGGAGCGCGGTCTTCCCACGGGCGCGACCACGGCGCCACTTGTGGGCGTCGAGACCTGGTTCGCCGAAATCGGCGAGCGGCTCGAGCTGCCCATCGACGAGCACGTGATGCGCCCGGGCGGCTTCTGATTTGACGCGCCCGGCCCATCCACGGCAGGATGGAAGGATAGGCGGCTCCGGGAGACCGGAGCGCGTCCGTCCCCGCCGTGGAAACCCTCCGTTCCTCCAGACCGGACCGACCATGCCTCAGCTTCCGAAAGCAATGCTCGATTCCCTTTCCACCGACCTGCGGGGCCGCCTCATCCGGCCCGGCGACGCCGGCTACGACGAGGCGCGCCGGGGGTGGAACGGCCGCTTCGACCGGCGTCCGGGGGCCATTGCCCGGTGCGCGGACGCCGCCGACGTCGTCACCGCCATCCGGGCCGCCCGCGAGCACGCCATCCCGGCGGCGGTGCGGAGCGGGGGCCACAGCTACGCCGGCAACTCCACGATCGACGATGGACTGCTCATCGACCTGTCGGCGAGGGGCGGCGTCGAGGTCAATGCCGGAGAGCGGACGGCGAGAGTCGCTCCGGGCGTGCGCTGGGGCGCGTTCGATGCCGCTTGCCAAACGCACGGACTCGCCACTACCGGCGCGACCGTGTCCGCCGTGGGCGTGCCCGGCTACACGCTCGGCGGCGGCACCGGGTACCTGGCTCGGAAGCACGGGCTGGCGCTGGACAACCTCGCCGGCGTCGAGGTGGTGACGGCGGACGCCCGGATCATCCGCGTTTCCGCCACGGAGAACCCGGACCTCTTCTGGGCGCTGCGTGGCGGGAGCGGGAACTTTGGCGTGGTGACGTCGCTGGATTTCCGGCTCCACGAGGTCGGGCCCGAAGTGCTGGCGGGCCAGATCGTCCACCCCTTCGAGGACGCCCGCAGGGTGCTTCGCTTCTACCGCGACTTCATGGCGGATGCGCCCGATGCGCTGCAGGCGTACGCCTTCCTCATCCGCGTGCCGCCGGTGGAGCCGTTCCCTGAGGAGCACCGCGGCCGCGTGGCGCTCTTCCTGGTCTTCTGCTACGCCGGCGTGATCGCCGAAGGAGAGGCCGAGCTGAAGCCGCTGCGCGACTTCGGCACGCCCATCCTGGAGCTCGTGGCTCCGCAGCCGTACGTGGAAGTGCAGCGCGCGTTCGACGCCGGCATGGCCAAGGGGCTGCGCTGGTACTCGAAGGCCCACTACCTCGATGCGCTTTCCGACGACGTCATCGACCTCACCCTCACCGCCACCGAAGACCTCCCCGGCCCGTTCACCATGGTCTACTTCGAGCGCGAGGGCGGCGCCGTCGGCCGCGTCGACCCGGAAGCCACGGCGTTCCCGCACCGCCGGGCGGAGTACGCCCTTCACATCTTCCCCGGCTGGTCGGAGGCGGCACAGGACGCCGAGCTGATGGACTGGGCGCGGGGCTTCCATGCCGACCTGGCCCCCAACGCCACCGGGGGGACGTACGTGAATCTCCTGGGCGGCGACGAGGAGGACGGCGCGCGGGCGGCGTACGGGAAGAATCACGACCGCCTCACGCAGATCAAGGCGAAGTGGGATCCGGACAACTTCTTCCGGAGCAACCACAACGTCCGGCCGGCGTAGTCGCCTTCACGGGCATCGACCCGACGGCGCGCGAGATCTACCGGGAATGCGGCGTGCTGGCGGACACCAGCGCCGACGCCGCGGTGATGAGCGAGATCGTGGTCACGGGCGACGAGGCGCTGCACCGGCAGCGCTGCTCCTGGCCGGCGCGTGGGGGGTCGACGTGCGGACGCGAAACCCTCATCGTGCTGGACACCACCCCGCTCCGGGCGGGTCCGGCGCTACGGTCGGATCCCGCCACCACCCAGGAGCCGGGCACGGGGCTGATCCCCGTGGACCGCAAGGTGACTGGGTCCGGGCCCGTACGCTCCGGGCCCGGGAAGGGTGGATCGAGACGAACCGAACGGGACGCCTGTGACCCGGACCATGCCGAACGAGCACCGCAACGCCGCGCACCCGAACCTCCGCGTGGTCGACCATCCCCTGGTGCAGCACAAGATGGCGCTGCTCCGCGACGTGAGCACCTCCAAGAAGGGGTTCCGGGAGCTGGTGGACGAGCTGAGCATGCTGCTGGCCTACGAGGCCACCCGCGAGCTGCCGCTGGAGCCGGTGACCGTGCGCACTCCCCTCGAGGAGATGGAGGCCCGGCAGATCTCCGGAAAGAAGGTGGTCCTGGTCCCTATACTCCGGGCGGGACTCGGGATGGTAGACGCCGTGCTCCGGCTCATGCCCTCGGCCCGGGTGGGCCACGTGGGGCTCTATCGCGACCACGACACCCTCGAGCCCCATCACTACTACTTCAAGATCCCCGGGCAGGCCGAGGCCCGGCAGTTCATCGTGCTGGATCCCATGCTGGCCACCGGTGGGTCGGCCTCGGCGGCCGTGGCCGAGCTCAAGGCGGCGGGGGCGCGCGACATCCAGCTCATGTGTCTCGTAGCCGCCCCCGAGGGGGTCCGCCAGATGCAGGAGGACCACCCGGAGGTCCGCATCATCACCGCCGCGCTCGACCGCCAGCTGAACGAGAACGGCTACATCGTCCCCGGGCTCGGCGACGCCGGCGACCGGCTTTTCGGCACACTTTAACGTCGCGGTCGGGTCATTGGGCCGGGATCGGGTCGGGTCACCGGCCCGCTCGGGCCGGACCCGATGGTTCACGGGCCGCTTGTTCTCGTCCCGTTCCCGTAGCTGTCCAGGGTCCACGCGGACCCAGACACCCGTCCGGAATCATACCACCGAGCGCGCGGGTTTGATGGCGGGATGCTGGCATGTCACGGATTCAGTAATCGGGTGTGGGAGCGACACGGTCAGGCGCACTCCGCCAGCAGACGTTTCGGGGGGTGCTCGACGCACCGGTGGCGCTCGAAACGCGGCCAGCACGGGTACGGCTCAGCGGTCTGGTGCGGCTTCCGTGCGCGAGCGAAAGTAGGCGGCAGCGATTCTGTCGTCTGCCTCGCCCGTCGCTGTCTGCATCGTCAGCGCGTAGAGCTCCTTGCCCGGCACATGCAGCACGTAGCCGTTCAATCGCAGGAACACCGACGCGCAGGCCAGGGCCGTCCTCTTGTTGCCGTCGTTGAACCCCCGGGAGCGGGCGAAGCCCACCAGGTAGGCGGCGGCAAGATCCGCGAGGTCCGCTTCGTCGTCATACGCCCACCGGTGGATCGGCCGGGCGAGAACGGAGCGCACGACGTCTCCATCCCGCACGCCGTGCGCTCCGCCATATCGTTCGACCTGCTGTGCGTGAATGGCCAGGAGCACTGCCTCGGTCAGCCACCGTGGCTCCTCCGCCATCCGGGCCATGGCTCACTTCGCCAGTTCCCGAAACACTCCGTCGTACTCCGCCATGATCTCCTCGTGCGCCTGCGTAGCCTCCGAGAGATCTTCCGAATGCGGGACGACGCGGAACCCGCCGAGGCCATCCTCGATCCAGTCCAACCGCTGGCCCGGAGGAATGCCCAGGCGACGGACCACCTCGGCGGGCACGGTGGTCACGATGGAAGCACCCTGCGCCCGCGTCGTGCTCGAGAGCGTGGCCATCATTCCTTCCTGTCCGGAGGATGACAGTGTAACCAAAGTTACACTGTCAATCTACCGGCCTCCGGCGGGGAGGGTCAAGACTCACAGCGGCAACCCTATGGCCCGCCCAGTCCGCCCGATCCCAGGCGCTCGTGACACGGTGCCTCAGCACCGCAGCCGTTGAGACGCCCGCCTTTCACGACCCCTACACAAGAAACCGCCCGGGCCGTGGGCGGGAGCCGGCCGGGACGGAGCGTCGCTGGAGCGCCCAGCGACGTGGCGCACCATCTGCGTGTTCATGAGCGTGGAAACCGACGCCTGGACTAACGATGGCGAACGACTCGTTTCCGCTGGGCCGTTCTCCGCGGTGCGGAAGCGGACCGTCCGCGTGGGGAAAGTATCCGGCCGCCCTTTCCTTCCTCAGGAGGTGGATCCGTGCGCGAACTCCGTGCTGGACCGATGATCGTCGTCTCGTATCTGACCCTGCGTCGCGCCCTCGGGATCTTGGGCATCTCCTTGCCGATCATCCTGTTCACGTGGGGCGTGCTCGGCGAGCGTGTCTGGCTCGACACGATCAGCGCCTATTATTCCCTCCGTGCCCGCGATGCGCTCGTCGGTTGTCTGTGTACGATCGGCTGCTTTCTCTTCACGTACCACGGGTACGACACCCACGACAACGTCGCCGCCCACGCGGCTGGCGCCTGCGCGGTGCTCGTCGCCCTGGTGCCGTCAACTGACCCGGGGGTCCAGCAGGCGCTCCACTTCATCTTCGCCACCGCGTTGTTCGTGCTGTTGGCCTATATCTCGTACTTTCGATTTACCCGACAGGACGACCACCCCACGGAGGCGAAGCTGACGCGGAACCGCGTTTACCGCCGCTGTGCCGTTGCCATGATGGTCTGCGTCGGGCTGATCCTGGTGTTCGACCTCACGCACCTCACAGTGCGCCTCGCGCTGGTCCGCCCCATCTTCCTCCTGGAGACGCTGGCGCTCTGGGCGTTCGGTCTGTCGTGGCTGGTCAAGGGTGGTGCGCTGTGGCGCGACCCCACGACAGAAGGAGACTCGATCCGCTGACGTCATGGCCCCGGCGGGCGAGTCGCCGGCGCGCTATTCATGCGCGCGAATGCGGTCCCGCAACCGCTCGCGCAACGAATGGTAGATCGGCGGAATCCGCGTCAGGTCGGCGGCGACCAGGGCGGCGAAGCTCGCCGCGAGCATCGGCAGGAGTGTCGTGAACGCCGCTGTCATCTCGATCACCAGCACAATCCCCGTGACCGGAGCCCGTACGACGCCGGTGAAGAAGGCCGCCATGCCGATCACGGCAAAGGCCTGCGGATGGATGCCGAGCCCGGGGAACGCCCACCGGCACACGGCTCCGCACATCAACCCCACCTGGGCACCGAGCAGCAGGAGCGGGGCGAACACTCCGCCAGGCGCCCGGACGCCGTAGCACGCCGCACCGAACAGGAAGCGCAGGGCGAACACGAACGGGATCGCGCCGACGACCACCGCGCCCGCGAGAATATCCTGCGTCAGCGTCTCACCGCCGCCGATGAAGTGCGGCGCGAACCATCCGATGACGCCCACCAGCACACCCACCGCCGCCGGCTGCGGCCGGACCGGCCACCGGTCGATCCGCTCCGCCAGGGCCAGCGCTCCGGTCAGCGCCCGATTGTAGACCGCGCCGGCCAGTCCGGCGACGACGCCGAGCGCGAGGTACAGGGGCCACGTGGCCGCGGGCCCGTACGGCAGAGGACCCGTCGCGGACGGCGCCGGCCCGGCCGCCGCGACGTGGAACAGCGGCGCATTGCCCAGGAAGAGGCGCGCCACCAGAATCGCGGTCGATGAGGCGCCGAGCGCGGCCAGCGCCTCGCGCCTGTCGAATTGGCCATGCAACTCCTCCAGCACGAACACGGTGCCGGCGATCGGGGCGTTGAACGCTGCGGCGAGGCCCGCGCCGGTTCCGGCCGCAATCAGTGAACGCATATCGGGCCAGCCGCGGCGGAAGCGGCCGCCGATAAGCCGGGCCCCGACCGCGCCCATTTGCACGCTCGGCCCTTCCGGTCCGAGGGCCATGCCCCCACCGATCGCGAACAACCCGCCCACGAACTTGACCAGAAGCAGCTTCGGCAGCGGCGTCGGCGGCAGCTCGCGCTGCAGTGCGACCTCGACCTCGGGGATCCCGCTCCCCTCCGCGTATGGCGAGAACCGGCGCGCCAGCCACGCGGCGAGCGCTGCCGCCCCCGCGCACGCAATAAGCGATGCCGCGAACCCGATCCCCGACCAGCGGTGAGACGCGGCCAGAAAGGTGCCTCGCAGCAGGTCCGCGCCGGCCAGTCCCAATCGGAAGAGCGCCACGACCAGTCCGGTCCACGCGCCGACAGCGACCGAGAGCAGCCCGAGCGACAGCACCCCACCCCGCTGCGGGTCCGTGTCGACTTCCGGATCCGCGTGGTTTGAACGCGCGTGCGCCATTCGGAGCTCCATAGTGCGCGAGTGATTCGGCGCGCGGGGGGGAAGGCCATGTCGCCGCGCATCCTCGACGATCTTGCCGCGGCGAACGGCATCCCACAATACCCCTCGTCCGGCATGAGCGATCGAGCAGGGGCACTTGCCTGATGCCCGCGTCCAGGGTGCGGCGCATGCACCCGCTGGCCTGACTCTCGCTCACTTCTGCCCCTGCGGCGAGAGCACCTCGTAGAGCCACTCCGACAGCGTGCCCTCCTCCAGGCAGATGTGGCGCGGCTCGCGAATCTGCCGCACCGCTTCGACCAGGCAACGCGCGTTCGTTTCCACGACGTGCGATCCGACCCTCTTGCCAGCCGGCGTCACCACGCCGAGCGTGCAGCTTGACGCATGCGCATCCAGCCCGATATACCTGTCCATGAGCGCTCTCCTGTGGGGGTGGGGTTTTCCGGGCTCTCGCACATCCCAGAGTGCCCCGCCCCTCAGGAGAACGCCACGTGCTCGCTCGGGTCAGCCGCCCCACGGCACTACCTCCGGTCACAGACGCGCTGCCCCTACGATGCCTATCCCTTCCTATCCCTGGCTTCATCGAGCTGCTCTGGGGTGATTCGACATGAGCTACGACAACGAGCGCGGACGGGCCGACCTCGAAGAGTTTGGCGCCACCCAACCCGAGAACTTTTGGCGCGCCGACGCCCACATCCGCCGCGTCATCGGGCGCTGGGCCGGCGAAGACAAGCTCCGCCAGTGGGAAGAGGACTTCGACGTCTTCGGCGCCGAGGCCGCGGGCTTCATCGACGCCGCGGTGCGCACGAACAACCTGACGGAAAACCTTCCGGTGCTCGACCGCTTCGACGGCTTCGGCGAGCGCATCGAGGAGGTGGCGCACCACCCGAGCTACCACACCGCGGGGCGCGGCATCTATGCCTCGGGGATGATGACGGCGCTCGGCGAGCCCGAGGGGCACCTGCGCTCACTGACGCTCTTCTACCTCTCGTCCCAAAACGGCGAGGCGGGCCACAACTGCCCGCTCGCTTGCACCGCCGGCCTCATCAAGACGCTGCGCGCTGTCGGGTCGAACGAGCAGCGCGAGCTCTACCTGCAGCGGTTGCTCCTCACGGACTACGAGCTGCTTGCCCACGGGGCGCAGTTTCTCACCGAGGTCCAGGGTGGCTCCGACGTGGGGGCCAACGCCCTGCGCGCCGAACCGGTCGAAGGCGCAGAAGGCGAGTGGCGCCTGTCGGGCGAGAAGTGGTTTTGCTCCAACGTGACGGCCGACTTGATGCTGGTAACCGCGCGCCCCGAAGGCTCGGGGGAGGGGACGCGCGGGCTCGGGCTCTTTCTCGTGCCGCGCCGGCTCGAGGATGGGAGCCTGAACGCCTTCCACATCCGGCGCCTCAAGGACAAGCTCGGCACCCGCACCATGGCGACCGCCGAGGTCGACTTCGACGCGGCGGTGGCCTTCCAGGTCGGCTCGATCGAGGACGGTTTTCGCAATGTCATGCGCTACGTGATCAACACCTCGCGCATCTTCAACGCCGTGGCTTGCAGCGGGGCGGCCCGGCGTGCCTGCACCGTGGCGCATGGCTACGCCGAGCACCGCGAGGGCTTCGGGGCGCCGATTCTGGGCTACCCGCTCGTCCAGGAGACGCTCGCCGACATGCGCGCCGAGACGGCGGCGATGACCTCCGGCTCGATGCAGCTCGTTCATCTGCTGGACGAAGAGGAGGGCGGCAGGCTCGATGCCGAGCACGCAGCCTTTGTGCGCGTCGCGCTCAACCTCAACAAGACCCGCACGGCCATCGCGGCCCACGAGGTCATCAACTCGGGCATCGAGATTTTGGGTGGCAACGGCACCGTCGAGACTTTCTCGGTCCTGCCGCGCCTCTTGCGCGACAACGTCGTCTTCGAGAATTGGGAAGGCAGCCACAACGTCCTGCTCCTGCAGGTCCTGCGCGACTGCCAGCGCAAGGGGCTCCACGAGGGCTTCTTCTCCGTGCTCGCGGGGCTCGCCTCGGGCCATGCGCGGCTCGAGGCGGCGGTCCGAGAGACGGCGGCGGCTTTCAAGGAGATGCTCGTGGGGGACGCGGCGCTCGCGACGATCCGCATGCGCGAGCTCGGCGCCAGGATGAGCTATCTGCACTGGGCGGCGGCGATGCTGCAGGACGGCACCGAGCGCGAGCTGGTCGATCACTTCGTCGACCGGCGCATTGGTCCCAAGGCGCCGCGCGACGCGGCCTATCTCGGGCGCATCGCGAGCCTCTCGAAGGAAGCTTGAGCTTGCCGGCGGCCTCGGCGGCCCGGGAGAACGGTCCTACGGCGCCGTTTGGAACGCTTCCCACATCTCATCGGGGTGAGGGCGCGGTCCCTGTGTACGGCTCCCGAATCGGCCGGCGGATGGGCAGCACGAGAGCGAAGGAAGACTTCTGCCGTTCCCTGGCTGTGAGCGGCACGTGCATTTCAATCTCAATGGTCGTGCCACGTTTGCTCAGGAATGGCTCTCGCGCGACGATCCCATCGTCGTGGCGGCCGTCCCCAGGTAGTCGGAGAGCTGGTTGTCCGTCGAATGTTGTTGAGGCGACATTCGGCGTTCCGACGCGCAGCCAGCGGTCGGCAGCGACAGACCGGAAAGCCTCGGCAACATGGGGGCTTCAGTGATGCCGGCACTGCCTGGAGTGCATACGTCGTGGGGAGTTGCAGCGTAAAGCCCGCGGACCGCCCCAGGCCGCACTCGCACTGGACCCCGATCCCGTCGCTCACGTGGTCCCCCTCCCTGCCGACGACTTCGACCAGACGCCTGCATTCTACCCGACTGAGCCGGAGCCCGCCCCCGAGCTCGACCTCGATCAGCCCCCCGGCGCCTGCCCGGCGACGTGCGCCCGCCAACCGCTCCATGCGCCAGCCACACCCACATCCGCCCGCCGAATCCGCCGGAATTTCCACCAAATCCCGCCCGCCCACCCATCACCACCACTCTTGACCCACCCATCCCACCACACCCATCCTGCCGAAGGTAACCGAAACGGCGTTTGAATTTCCTAGCCCTGGCATCGACCTGAGCCGGGTGAAGCGGACGTACTACCAGTCGGGGCACATGATCTACCTGCACGGTCCGTCCTTCCAGAAGCTCACCGGAGACATCCACGATTTCATCGCGTCCACGCTGGGGGGATAGCGCCCTCGCCCCAAGGAGTACCCATGCGTAAGCTGCTGATCGTCGCATCCGCTTCCCTGTGCGCGGCATGCGCGCAACCCGCGAAGACTCCGGAGGCATCCGGCCCCCAGGCGGCCGTCGCGCGGGTCACCGCGGGACTGCGCCCGTCGTTCGTCGTCCAGGGCAGGCCGCGGGTGACCTACCCGCTGGCCGAGCGCATGGCGCACTACCACGTGCCCGGCGTCTCCATCGCCGTGGTGGACAGCGGCCGACTCGTGTGGGCCCGGGGCTTCGGCGTGAAGGAGGTGGGCACGGCCGACTCGGTGACCGCCGCCACGCTCTTCCAGGCGGCCTCCATCTCCAAGCCCGTGGCCGCCACGGCCATGCTCCGCCTGGTGGAGGAGGGCAAGCTCGACCTGGACACGCCGGTGAACAAGTACCTGAAGAGCTGGAAGGTGCCGGACAACAGGTTCACCGCGAAGGAGCCCGTCACGCTCCGGCGTATCGTGTCGCACAACGCGGGCTTCACCGTCCACGGGTTCCCCGGCTACGAGGAGGGCGCGGCCATCCCCACCGTGCCCCAGATCCTGGACGGCGCCAAGCCCGCCAACACGCCGGCGGTGCGCGTCGACACGTTCCCCGGCGCCAACTGGCGGTACTCCGGCGGGGGCGTCACCGTCGAGCAGCTCGTCCTCACCGACGTCACCGGCGAGGCCTTCCCCGAGCTCATGAAGCGTCTCGTCCTCGATCCCGTGGGCATGACCAGCAGCACGTACGAGCAGCCGCTTCCGGAGAGCCGTCGCGGAGAGGCGGCCGCCGCGTACCGCACCAACGGGACCATGATCCCCGGGCGCTGGCACACCTACCCGGAGATGGCGGCGGCGGGACTCTGGACCACGCCCACCGACCTGCTGAAGTGGGCACAGGCCATCACGGCGGCGCGGAACGGCACGGCCACGGGCCTGCTCTCCCAGGCCATGGCCACCCAGATGCTCACGGTCCAGAAGGAGCCCAGCGGCCTGGGGCCTATGCTGGGCGGCACCGGCCGGGGATTCCGATTCGGCCACACCGGCGGCAACGAAGGCTTCCGCTGCGAGGTGATCTACTTCCCCGAGACCGGGCAGGGGGCGGCCGTGATGACCAACAGCGACGGCGGGGCAAGCCTGGACACCGAGATCCTCCTGGCCATCGGCGCCGAATACGGCTGGGCTGATTACCGCTCCCGTGAGATCCAGGCGTTGCCGCTTGACTCCGCCGCGCTCGCGCCCTTCGTCGGCGAGTACGTCTCCACCCAGCCCGACGTGACCCTCACCGTGACCCGGGAAGGGGATCGGCTCTACGGGCTCGTCGCGGGCCAGGCCGACCGCAGCGAGATCGTCTTCACGGCGCCGGACCAGGCCGTGGCCCTCGCGTCGGGCCAGGCGCTCACCTTCGGAGGCAAGGGAGGCCACATCGACCGGATCGAGGTGTCCGGGATCACGCTGCGGAAGCGATAGGCCCGGGGGCGCCGAGGGCCGCTGGATCCACCAAGCGCAGCGAATTCGCCGAACCTCGCGCTACGGGCCCCGAAAGGTGTGGGCTATGGAGCCTCTTAGCCTGCTGCTAGCAACCGGCTAATCCTCCCATCCTGCAACGTCAATTCTCGCCGAACCCCATCGGTTTGCCCGACCGCTCTGCAGTTGCCGTGGGAATCGAACCCGCACCTGGCTAGCCAATCCTACCAAGGCGTATCGTATTGTCGTGATTATTGTTAGCGAAGGCATGGACCGTCGCGTGTGGGTTTGGGTGTGGGAATCTGGCTGACCCCCGATGCCAAACCGCCCGGCCGGAAATTTCACAATTCTGGCCGGGCGGTGGTCTCGCATCCTGCACGAAACGGATAGTGGAGCCGGCGGGAGTCGAACGGGCACGAGGTCCACCGGCTCCGAATCGCGATTTCCCAGCAACCGCAACGAACATGAGCGGTTTCGACGGGCAGGGTGTGGGTTTGGGTGTGGGCCATCCTCGCCTCCGCTGACGGCTCTCAGCGCGTCCCGCTCCGCCATGGTGGTGCCCCGGGTTTCGCCGAACCCTCCGGGGCATGTCCGCCTCCACCCACACCCGATCCTGGGCCAGGGAGCACAGTCGCCGAGCCCGCGCGGCCATCCCCACCGCCGGCCAAGCGGCCGTCTACCGCCGCCGCCGGCCCACGACCACGCCCCTCGACCCCATCGTCGAGCACTACCGACGGGGCGAGCCCCCGGGGCAGCCACGCCCTGGTTATGAACGCGGACGCCGGCTACGATTATCGGGGGCCGCCGGCCGGCGAAGGCGAAGTAACGGCGGGCCAGGCCGGTTCTCGTCTCGCAGGAGGTGGCGGGTGGACCGACGGAAGGTCGCGAGGGTTGCGCTGCTGAGCGTGCCCGCAGCGCTCGCCGCCACCACGTTCGGGGCGTGGCTCTCCTTCCGGCCGCCCTGGAGGTCGCCCACCTTGGGCGCGCTCGCCGGTTCGGTCGGCGATCTTCTGGCGCTCCTCGGCCTCATCGGCCTCGGCGCCATGGTGACGACGGGGACCCGTTTTCCCTGGGTCGAGCGGACGTTCGGGCTGGACCGCGTCTACCGCTTCCACCAGCCGCTCGGCGTGGCTGTCTTCTCGACATTCGTCGCTCACGCCCTCTTACGGACCCTGCGCATCTCGTTGCAGCACGGCGGGGGCTGGGAGTGGTCGTTCCTCTTCTACGCCGGCACCGCCGACCCGGCGCTGCTCCTTGGCCATGTGGCGCTCTACGCGCTCATCCTGTTGATCTCTCTCGCCGCACTTGGCCGGCGCCGCATCCCTTTCCGACCGTGGAAGTCGATGCACCTCATCGTCTACGGGGTGGTTGCACTCGCCTTTGCCCACGCCTGGCTGAAGGGTAGCGCCGAGCTCATGCAGGCCCCCAACCTCGCCGTGTTCGCCGTCCTCGCCGCCGTCGTGCTCGTGGCATGCGCGTACCGGCTGCACTACAGCATCGGGCGTGACCGCCGCCGCACGTGGCGTGTCGATCACCTCGTAACCGAGACGCACGACACGACGACGCTCGTCGTCTCCCGCCGCGAGGGGCCCGGCCCCTTCGCCCGCCGCCGGGCCGGCCAGTTCGCGATCATCCGCGTGCGTCGGGGCAATCGGTGGAGCGAGCCGCACCCGTTCACAATCTCGGCCCCGCCGGGTACAGAGGAACTCCAGTTCACGATCAAGGCGGGGGGCCGCTTCACCTCCGCGATCCCGTCTCTCGCGCCCGGCACCCCGGTGCTCTGCGAGGGACCCTACGGCGTCTTCACCCTCGAGCCCGACCGGGAGACCGAGATCGTCATGATCAGCGGCGGCGTCGGCGTCACCCCGTTTTTGAGCCACATCCGCCACGCCCGGCGAATCGCGCCCGGCGCCCGCATCGTCCTGCTGTGCGCCAACAAGAGTCCTGCCGACATCATCGCCCGCGACGAGCTCGCGGCTGTTGCCGCAGCGACGGAGCTACGCGTCGTCCACATTCTCAGCCAGACGGAGCCTGATGCCCTTCCGGAAGGCGCTCCGGGCGTCACCTTCGAGAGCGGACGCGTCAGCGAGGACCTCATGGCTCGCCACGTCCCATCGGCGGACGCCTCCTTCTACTTCTGCGGCCCCCCGCCGATGCAGTCTGCGGTCCTGCACGGTCTCGAGCAGAGGCACGGCGTGAGGCCCTCACGAGTCCACCGCGAACTGTTCTTCTACTAGCCCGGACGTTCAAGAACTGGCACTGATCGGCCCCTATGAGACACGCGAAGGCCTTGCAGCTGCGAGAGCGACGACGGGTCTGATGGGGTTGCGTTCCTCCTGTCGAAAGGACGCCGTCGTAGAACGGGCCGCGCGATGCACTATACTCGCACGTACGTTGGTATTGCCTGTCTTGCAATCGTTAATAACTTTGATCTGCACAACTGGTCAGCCACCTCAATTGAACTTGTGAGTATGTCCTGGTCCGAATCGTCATCCGCCGAGCAGGAAACGACGTCACCACCGGAAGTCTTGTTGGATGCAGCGTTCCGGGTGTTCGCCACACGAGGGTATCGTTCCACCCGGCTCGAGGAGGTGGCCGAGGAAGCCGGCCTCACGAAGGGCGCGATCTACTACCATTTCGACGGGAAAGAGGATTTGCTCCGGCGGGCCGTACAGCACCGGCACGCGACCGTCTTCGCGGAAATGCAGCAGGAGTTGGAGGCGTTGCAGGCGCCCTCTTCGGTGAAGATCCGGCACGTGCTGAGGCGGCTGTGGCAGCATTTGATGGAGCCCTCCTGGGGGTACGCATTCCGCTTGATGTTCGGGGAGGTCGGCCTGGAGTTTCCGGCGTTCTTCCGGATGTGGGTGGAGGAGGGACCGATCCAGGGGTGGTCGATTGTGCGCGACGTTGTTCAATCGGGAGTGGACAGCGGCGAGTTCCGCCGCGACGTGGACCCGGAGGTGTCTGCGCGGATCATCGTTTCGGGCCTCATGCTCCAGGCGGCGCTACAGGTGCACTCGGGCGTGGCGGATCTCGCTCCCTGTGACGTGGACCGGAT
>CAZUFP010000055.1:0-20484 GCA_964619835.1 uncultured Gemmatimonadaceae bacterium
GGGCGTGGGTGTTGGTGGGGGTGGGGGTGGGGGGCGTGCTCCCCTTCCTGGCGCTGGGGGTGGTGGTGGCGGCGGCGGTGGGGGCGGGGTGCTGGTGGAACGGCCGCCGCGTTCACGTCTCCGAGGTGGACCGGCTGGACCGGGCGCTGGTGCTGGCCACGGGCGACACGCCGCCGGGCACGGAGGCGCGCGTCGCGAAGCTGCGGCGGCTGGAAGCGGCCGCGGGCGTCGCGCGGACCTGGGGCGACGCGTACGGCTACGCCCTCGTCGCCACGGGCCGCGCGGAGGTGATGGTCGACCCCATCGTGCGGGTCTGGGACGTTGCGGCGGTGCGGCCGGTCATCGAGGAGGCCGGCGGCGTGTTCACCGACTGGGACGGGCGGCCGGACCACACCGCGGGCCACGCGGTCGCGACGAACGCCGCGCTGGCCGGCGTCGTCCGGGAGATCCTGGGAGGCGGCGCATGAGGATCCGGGAGATCGCCGAGCTGGACCGGCTGGACTTTGCCAAGGGCGGCGGCCTGGTGCCCGTCGTGACGCAGCACGCGCGGACGGGCGAGGTGCTGATGGTGGCGTACGCGGACCGGGACGCGCTGGCCCGCACGCTGGAGAGCGGCCAGATGTGGTACCGGTCGCGCTCGCGGGACGCGCTGTGGCACAAGGGCGAGACCAGCGGCAACACGCAGCGGCTGGTGGCGCTGCACGCCGACTGCGACAACGACACCGTCCTCGCCCGCGTTCTGCCGGCGGGACCGTCGTGCCACACGGGGGCGTGGAGCTGCTTCGAGGCGGCGCCCACGCTCCCGGCGCTGGCCGCCGTCATCGCGCAGCGGGCCGGCGACGCGCCCGCGGGGAGCTACACCGCGCGGCTGCTGGGCGACCGGAACCTGCGCCTGAAGAAGCTGGGCGAGGAGACGGCCGAGCTGGTGGCGGCCCTCGCCGATGGCGACGAGGACCGCGCGGCGGAGGAGGCGGCGGACCTGCTGTACCACACGCTCACGGCCTGTGCCGCCGCGGGCGTGACCCTGGACCGGGTGCTGGCCGTGCTCGCGGAGCGGGCGGGCGACAGCGAGCCGGCAGCCTAGGGCGAGACGACCACCGTCGCCAGGCCCGATACGCCACCACTCGTGGCGCGTACCGTGTTCGTGAACGTCCCCGTCATGGTGTACGAGCTGAACAGGCCCGCGACCGAGATGCTGCCGCCGCCGTTGACCACCGACCAGGCCGGCGAGATGGCCACCGCGTTGCCGTGGGCGTCCCAACCCGACGCGGTGAATTGCTGCGTGCTGTTCACTCCCATGTTGGCCGGGTTGGGCGTCACCGTGATGCTCGCCAATGCGCCGGCCACGATGGTCACCGTCACCGAGCCGTCCACGCTCACGGTTCCGTCGGTGACCGTGTAGGAGAACTGGTCCGTACCCGTGTAGCCGTCAGCCGGCGTGAAGCGGACACTGTTGCCTTCCAGGGTCACGGCGCCGTGGGCGGCGCCCCAGGCGGCGGTGGCCGTCAGGGAGTCTCCGTCCACGTCCACGTCGTTGGCCAGGACATCGATCAGGACGGTGCTGTCCGCGCTCACGGTCGCGCTGTCGCCGTTGGCGGTCGGTGCATCGTTCACGGGTGTGACGGTGACGTACACGGTTGCACTGCTGGTCCCCCCGTGGCCGTCGCTGATGGAGTACGTGAAGCTGTCGCTGCCGTTGAAGTTCGCGTCCGGCTTATAGAACAGATCCTTGTTCACGGGGAACACGGCGCCATGGCTCCCCTGCGTGTAGCCGGTCATGGTGAGCGTGTCCATGGCCCCGTCCGGATCGGTGTCGTTCCAGAGCATCGGCACGTCCACCGTCGCGTCCTCGTTCACCGTGGCGCTGTCATCGACGGCCGTGGGGGGGTCCTCCACCGGATTGACGATGATCGTCACCGTGCCCCAGGCCCCGTTCCCGGCAGGATCGACCGCGTGATAGCTGAAGCCGTCGGTCCCGTAGAAGTTGGAATTGGGATTGTAGATGAAGTAATCCCCGTACCTGCCGGCATAGCCATGGGACGCCATCGTATTGCCGTTCACGTGAAGCACGTCCCCATCCGGATCCCAATCATTGGTCAGGGGCCAGATGGTCGCGGAGTGGTCCTCGTCGATCACGACGGTGTCAGCCACGGTGACCGGCGGGTCGCCCACCGGATTGACCGTGACGTACACGTTGCCGGTGACGGTGGCGCCGTTGCCATCGCTCGCGTCATAGGTGAAGGCGTCCGTGCCGTTGTAGTTGGCGTCCGGCGTGTAGCGCAGCGAGTCCCCCTCCTGGGCCACCGTCCCGTGTGCGCCCTGCGTGAAGCCGCTCAGCGTAAGGGAATCGCCGTCGGGGTCGCTGTCGTTGGCCAGCACGTTCACCAGCACGGTGCCATCCTCGTCCAGCGTGAGGGAATCCGGCTGCACCGCCGGCGGGTCGTTCACGGCGTTCACCGTGATGGTCACGGTGGCCGTGTTCAGACCGCCTTTGCCGTCGCTGATGTCGTAGGTGAAGCTGTCCGTGCCGTTGTAGTCCGCCGCCGGCGCGTAGCGCAACGCGTCGCCCTCCTGGGTCACGGAGCCATGGCTGCCCTGCGTGAAGCCGGTGATGGCCAGCGCGTCGCCGTCGATGTCCGAGTCGTTGAGCAGGACGTCGATGAGAACCGTCCCGTCCTCGTCCACGGAAGCGTTGTCCGCCGCCGCCACCGGCGCGTCATTGGCGGGCACGACGTTCACGAAGACCGTGGCCGTGCCCAGGCCCCCATACCCGCCGGACATGGTGTAGGTGAAGCTGTCCGGCCCGTTGTAGTTGGCGGCGGGCGTGTACCGGAGCGAGCTGCCTACCTGGCTCACGGAACCGTGGGCGCCCTGGCCGAAGCCGACGATGACCAGGGCGTAGTGGTCGACGTTGATCTCGTTGTTCAGCACGTCGATGACGATGGACCCATCCTCGCTCACGGTGGCCGAGTCGTTCACCGCCACGACGGAGTCCACCACCGCGCGGACGGTCAGGAAGACCGAGGCGGTGTCCGCACCGCCCTGCCCGTCGGCGATGACGTAGGAGAAGCTGTCGCTTCCGTTGTAGTTGGCGTCCGGCGTGTAGCGCAGCGCCGCCCCGTCCTGGGTCACCGCCCCGTTGCCACCCTGCGAGAAGCCGCTCAGCGCGACGGCGTCGCCGTCCGGGTCGCTGTCGTTGGCCAGCACGTCCACCAGCACGCTGCCGTCCTCGTCCAGCGCGGCCGAGTCCGGCTGCGCCACCGGCGGGTCGTTCACCGCGTTGACCGTGACGGTCACGGTGGCCGTGTTCACGCCGCCGTTGCCGTCGCTGATGTCGTAGCTGAAGCTGTCCGTGCCGTTGTAGTCCGCCGCCGGCGTGTAGCGCAGCGCGTCGCCCTCCTGGGTCGACGAACCATGGCTGCCCTGGGTGAAGCCGGTGACGGCCAGGACGTCGCCGTCGACGTCGGAGTCGTTGAGCAGGACATCGATGAGCACCGTCCCGTCCTCGTCCACGGAGGCGTTGTCCGCCACCGCCACCGGCGCGTCGTTGGCAGCCTGGACCGTGACGCTGACGGAGCCGGACGCGGTGCCGCCGTGTCCGTCGCTCACCTCGTAGGTGAAGCCGTCCGTGCCGTTGTAGTTGGCGGCCGGCGTGTATAGCACGCCGGTGGAGTCGGCGCTCGTTGTGCCGTGGGCCGGCTGCGAGAAAGCGCTCAGGACGAGGGCGTCCCCGTCCACGTCCTGCGCGTGGTCCAGCGGGCTCACGTGAGCCGGCAGGTCCTCGGCGGTGGTGATGGCGAACGACCCGGCGGTCGGTGCGTCGTTCACGGCGGAGACCGTCAGGAACACGGTCGCCGTGTCGGCGAGCGCCGAGTCCGAGACCTGGTACGTGAAGCTGTCGAGGCCGTTGTAGTCCGGAGCGGGCGTGTAGCGGAACTGGTCGCCCTCCAGGGTCACGGCGCCGTGGGCGGGCTGCGTGACGTCCGCCACGTTCAGGACCGGGTCGTCCGGGTCCGTGTCGTTGGCCAGGACTGTGATGAGCACGGTGCCGTCCTCGGCCACCGTCGCGGAATCGTCCCCGGCCACCGGCGGATCGTTCACGGAGCTCACGCCGATGCGCACGATGCCCGTGTCCGCCGCCGCGCCGTCGCTCACCACGTAGCGCAGGCTGTCGGCGCCGTTGAAGTATGGGTCCGGCGTGTAACGGAGCGCGTTCCCCTGCTGGCTCACCGACCCATGGGCCGGCACGGTGTAGCCGCTCAGCACAAGCGTATCGCCGTCCACGTCGCCGTCGTTGGCGAGGACGTCGATGAGCACGCTCGTGCCTTCGAGCGTCGACGCCGAGTCATCGGCCGCCACCGGGGCGTCGTTCACGGCCGTGACCGTGACGCGCACGGAGTCGGTCGCGGTGCCGCCATGCCCGTCGTCCACCGTGTAGGCGAACGCGTCCGTGCCGTTGTAGTCGGAGGACGGCGAGTAGCGGAGCCCGGCGGCTTCGGCGGTCACGGCGCCGTGCGCAGGCTGTGTGAACGCTGAGATCACCAGCGAATCGCCATCCGCATCGACGTCGTTGGCCAGCACGTCGATGAGTGCCGTGCCGTCCTCGGCGACCGTTGCCGAGTCGGCGAGGGCAACCGGCGCGTCGTTCGCCGCCACGACGGTCACGGTCACCGCGGCTGTGTCCGCCCCCCCGTTGCCGTCGCTCACCACGTAGCTGAACGAGTCTGCCCCGTTGTAATTCGCCGCGGGCGTGTACCGGACCGCGCCACCCTCCACCGCCGCCTGGCCGTGCGCCGGGTCGGCTACGGAGGCGACGGCGAGGGAGTCGCCGTCGGCGTCCGAGTCGTTGGCCAGCACGTCCACGGTGACCGAGTCGTCCTCGTTCACCGACACCGAGTCGTCCGTCGCGACGGGGGCGTCGTTCACCGGCACGATGGTCACGACGACCCGGGCGCTGTCCCGCGCGCCGTCCCCGTCCTCGACCACGTAGCGCAACGTGTCGGTCCCGCTGAAGTTCGCCTCGGGCACGTACCTCAACCGGCCGGCGTCGATGAGGCTCGCGCCGTGCCCGCCGTCCATGGCAGACGCGATGAAGAGGCTGTCCCCATCCACGTCCGTGTCGTTGGCCAGCACGTCCACGTCCAGGGGCGAGTCCTCGCTGCCACGGGCGCTGTCATCGGCTGCGACCGGCGCATCGTTCACCGGCCTCACCGTCACGTGCACCGTGTCCTGCGCTTCTCCGCCCTGGCCATCACCGACGGTGAACGGGAAGGCATCGGGTCCATTGTAGTTCGCCACCGGCGTGTACCGGAGGCCGGCACCCTCGCGAGCCACGGCCCCGTGGCTGCCCTGGCCCCATCCCGCCAGCACCAGCGAATCGCCGTCGGCATCCCGCGCGGCGGCCAGTACGTCCGCGACGCCGCCCGAGTCTTCGTCGACGGTCAGCTGAACCGCAGCTACGACGGGTGGATGGTTGGATTCGACGCTGAGCGGATTCTTGTCGCCGCAGGTGGCAGATACCGCAATCGCGAAACCGATGGCCGCGTTACGCAGGAGGCGGGGCATGGGTCGTTCCCCAGTTGGCGTTGAGATTGGGCAGAGCCGAAAACGCGGCCGGCCGGTAGTGCTGGGAACGCTACCATGGCAACCCTCGTACCCGTGCGCGCGGCATTTGCAAGTCATTGTCGCTGAATGCCTTGGCGCGCCACAACGCCGCCGGGCACGGCCGGGAGCAGCGTAAATTGTTTCCGGCCGTGATCTATTTTTTCTCAGCGGAGGTGGGACAGCGGGCCGTCCGCCGCCGCGCCGGGCGGATGGGCGAGCGGCGGCGGACGGGGAAGAACGACGTTGATGGACGCGTCAGTCGGACGGCGGCCCGTCCAGCGTCCCATCGTCCAGCACCTTCTGCTCGCCTTCGACGCGGAACCCGGAGACCAGTTCCTTCAGGTGGTCGGCGGCGTGGAGGAGCTCCACGCTGGCGGCGCTCATCTCCTCGGTGGCCGCGGACTGCTCCTCGGCGGCGGCGCTGACCTCCTCGGCGCCGGCGGCGTGGGCTTCGGCGGTCTCGCTGACGATGCGCACGTTGGCCTCCGTCTCGGCGACCAGGGCCAGGTTGGAGTCCGCGGCCCGGGACACGCGCTCGGTGGCGTCCCGGACGACGGCGACGGCGGCGATGATTTCCTCGAACGCCGACTCGGCGTCCTTGGACACCACTTCCACGTCCCCCACGGCGACGGACCCGGCCTCCATGGACTGCACGACGGTCCGGATCTGGTCCCGGATGGAGCGCACGGTGGCGGCCACCTCGTCGGCCGCCTGCTCGCTGCGGTCGGCCAGCTTGCGCACCTCGTCGGCGACGACGGCGAAGCCGCGGCCGTGCTCGCCCGCGCGCGCCGCCTCGATGGCGGCGTTCAGCGCCAGCAGGTTGGTCTGGCGGGCAATGCCCTGGATGGTCTCCACGAACTCGGCGATGCGGTCGGAGCCGCTTTCCAGCTCGGTCACGTGGCCGCCCGTCTGCTGCACCACGCCGCGCACCTCGTGCAGCAGCTCGAGGGCCTGGCCGATGTCGTCGCGTTTGCCTTCTGCCAGCTCGTGGATGCGGCCGCCCAACCGGTCGACCTGGTCGGCGCCGTCCCGCACTTCGGTGGCATGGCTGCGCACGCGGTTCAGGGCATCATCGATGGCGCGCAACCCTTCCACCTGGTGCTCGGCGCCGGTGGTGATCTCCACCATGGCCGTGGACACCTCCCCGCTGGACGCCGCCACCTCCTGCGACACGCTGGACAGGTCGGACGCCGACGCGCCCACCTGGTCCGACGTGGCGATGGTCTCGCTCACCACCGTGCGCAGCCGTTCCGCCATGCGCGTGAATGCCAGGGCCAGGCGGCGCAGCTCGGTGGGCATGCGGTCCTGGATGGTCACCGTCAGGTCGCCCGTCCCGAAACGCTCGGCCGCCGTCACCATCACGCGCAGCGGCCGGTTCAGACTGCGCAGCGTTCGGAAGATGAGCAGCACGCCCATGCCCGAGGAGATCACCAGGATCAGCAGCATGGCCAGGCGGCGCTGCTGCGTCTCCCGCCGGATGGTGTCCCCCTCGGCGGACACCTTCGCCGCCTGGTCCGCCGCCAGCGAACGCACCAGCGACACGAGTTTCTGCAGCGTGGGCTGCGCGGCCTGGGCCCGCTCCACCGCCTCGAACGGCTCGCCCAGATCGCTCAGGGCGTGCGCCAGCGCGTACTGCACTTCCAGCTGGGAATGCAGGTCCTCGATCCGCGCCACCCACATCTGCTCGTCGGGCGTCAGGTCGCGCGCCGCCGACAGCTGGTTGCTCAGCTGGTGCACGATCATGCCCAGCTTGTGGAACCGGCTCGCCGTCGCCGAGTCCCCGCTCACCAGGTAATGCTCCCCCGCGATGAGCTGCTCGAGTGCCGTGCCTTCGAGACGGCTGCCAACGGAAGAGCTCTCGTAGAGGGCATCGACCCGCGTGGACACCTCGCGGCCGAAGGTGCCGATGGTGACCACGCCAAACCACCAGACCACCAGCGAGCCCACGCCCAGGAGGACAAGAGCGATCAGCACCCGGCCCTGGATGCCCTTCAGATATTCCAGTATGGAGCGCATCGAAAAAACGTTCCGGTTCTACGGGGAGGCGCCCAAGAATACGCCGCTCGCTAACGTGCTGTCAATCACGGCGTTGCGCCATGGCCCCCGGCTTGCAATGTTTCGGCGTCCCCGAACCCCACGGCCAGCACGAGGAAACATGAGGTCTTTTCGAGGGGCAACGCTCAACATCCTGCGCATTGCCGTCGGCCTGTTGTTCATGGAACACGGGGCCCAGAAGCTGTTCGGCTGGTTCGGCCGGGACGCCGTTCCCACGTACCTGTCGCAGATGGGCTTCGCGGGCGCGCTCGAGTTCTTCGGCGGCCTGCTCATCGTGATCGGACTGGGCACGCGCCCCGTAGCCGCGCTGCTGTTCATCGAGATGATCTGGGCGTACGTGCAGGTGCACCTGCACCGCGGCCTGGTCCCCATCATGAACGGCGGCGAGCTGGCCCTGCTCTACGCCGCTCTCTACCTGTACCTGGTGGCCAGCGGCGGCGGCGATTTCAGCGTGGACGGCATTCTGCGGCGGCGGCGGAGATAGCCGGATGGTGAGCCCGTACCAGGCCGAAGAGGAAGCCCTCGGCAAGGCCTACGATTCGCAGCTGATGCACCGCCTGCTGCAGTACCTGCGGCCGCACCGGATGCGCGCCGCGCTCGCCGTGGGCGTTCTTCTCGCCGTCGCCCTGCTGGAGCTGGTGGGACCGTGGCTCACCAAGATGGTGCTGGACCAGGCGATCCCCCAGAAGGACCTGCGCCTCCTCGGCATGCTGGCCCTCGCCTACATGGGCTCGCTCATCCTCGGTTTCGTCTTCGAATACATCCAGACCATCATCACTACCTGGCTCGGCCAGCGCGTCATGTTCGACCTGCGCCGGGAGATCTTCGCACACCTCCAGCGCCAGAGCCTGCGCTACTTCGACCGCAATCCCGTGGGCCGGCTCATGACCCGGGTGACCAACGACGTCGAGGTGCTGAACGAGCTGTTCAGCTCCGGCATCGTCACCGTCTTCGGCGACGTCTTCACGCTCGTGTTCATCGTGGGCATCATGCTCTACATGGACTGGAAGCTGGCGCTGGCGGCGCTCACCGTGATGCCGTTCGTCGCCGTCGTCGCGTTCATGTTCCGGGCGTACGTGCGGGACGCCTACCGCGACATCCGGGTCCGGCTGGCTCGCATCAACGCCTTCATGCAGGAGCGCCTCACGGGCGTCGCGGTGGTCCAGCTGTTCGGCCGCGAAGAAGCCACCAGCCGCCGGTTCCGGGACATCAACCAGGACTACCTGGACGCGCACCTGCGCTCGATCACCTATTACGCCCTGTTCTTCCCCCTCATCGAGCTGCTCACCGCCGTCGCCCTGGCGCTCATCATCTACTACGGCGGCCTGCGCATGCTCGCCCACGACATCACCGTGGGCACCGTCGCGGCGTTCCTGCTCTATTCCCGGCGGTTCTTCCGGCCCATCCAGGACCTGTCGGAGAAGTACAACATGCTCCAGGGCGCCATGGCGTCGTCCGAGCGCATCTTCAAGCTGCTGGACTCGCCCATCGAGGTGGAGGAGCCGCAACAGCCGGTGCCGCTGCCCAGCCCGGGGCGAGGCGAGATCGAGTTCCGCAACGTCTGGTTCGCCTACCAGCAGACGGACGACGGCGAGCCCGACTGGGTGCTGCGCGATGTCAGTTTCCAGGCGAAGCCGGGTGAACGCATCGCCATCGTGGGCCACACGGGTGCGGGCAAGTCCAGCCTGGTGAACCTGCTCATGCGATTCTACGAGCCGCAGCGGGGCGAGATCCTGTTCGACGGCGTGCCGCTGAACCGTGTCCACACTGCCGAGCTGCGGCAGCGCATCGGTCTCGTGCTCCAGGACATCTTCCTGTTCAGCCGGGACGTGAAGTACAACATCCGCCTGGGCAACGACGACATCAGCGACGCGCGTATCCGGACGGCGGCCGAGCGCATCGGGGCCGCATCGCATATCGACCGCCTGCCGCACGGCTACGACGAGCCCGTGGGCGAGCGCGGCACGTCCCTTTCCGTCGGCGAGCGGCAGCTCCTGGCCTTCGCCCGAGCCCTCGCCTTCGATCCACTCGTCCTCGTGCTGGACGAGGCCACCAGCTCCGTCGACTCGCAGCTGGAAGCGCAGATCGAGCACGCCGCGAACACGCTGCTGCGCGGTCGTACGGCCCTGGTCATCGCGCACCGCCTGTCCACCGTGCAGAACGCCGACCGCATCCTGGTGCTGCACCACGGCGAACTGCGGGAGCAGGGCACGCACCGGGAGCTGCTGGCGCGCGGCGGCCTGTACGCCCGTCTCTACGAGCTGCAATTCGCTCGCAACGCACCCACCGGAACCACCGGCTGAGCCGGCCCAACCATGCCAGACACTGCCACGCCGGGCGAGGTCTACGCCGAACGCCGCGATCGCTTCAAGGAGGAAGGCGACGCGCACGCCCGGCGCGCCGCCCGCCTCGCGAACCTCCGCCTCGCCGCCTTCCTCGCCGCCGTCGCGGCACTGGTGTGGGCGGAGGTGGGGGCGCCCAACTCCCTACCGGAGGCGCTCTACCTGGCCGTGCTGGCTTTCGTGGGTTTCCTCGTGCTCGTGGGGCTGCACGCCCGGACCGAGAACCGGCGGCGGCGCGCCCACGAGCTCCAGGTCATCAACGAGGACGGCCTGGCCCGTCTCCGGCGCGACTGGAACGCACTGCCGCAGCACGGCCCGCCGGCGGGGCCCCCCGGACACGCCTACGCCCGCGACCTGGACCTGTTCGGGCACGCGTCCCTCGCCCGACTGCTCAGCACGGGCACGCCCGGCGGCCGCCAACGCCTGGCGGGGTGGCTGCTGGAGGCCGCGCCCGTCGAGGAAATCCATGCCCGGCAGGGCGCCGTGCGGGAGCTGACGCCTCGGATCGAGCTGCGCCAGCGCCTGGAGGTGGCCGGACGCCTGGCCGGCAACCTCCAGGCCGCCGACCTGGACCGGTTCCTCGACTGGGTCGAGACCCCCGGCTGGCTGGCCGCCCGGCCGCTGGTGCGCTGGGCGGCCTGGGTCGTGCCCCTCGCCTCCGTCGTGCTCATCGCCCTCCAGGTGCACGGCACGCTGGCCGGGAACTTCTGGCTGCTGCCCATCCTGGCGGGCGGAACGCTGACCATGGTGGTGCGCCGCTCCGTCCACGGCGCGTTCGAGCGCGCGTCGTTCGGGGAAGGACGGCTCCAGGGTTACGCCGAGCTGCTCACCACTCTGTGCGAGGCCGACTTCTCCTCGCCACGGCTGGCCGACAGCCACCAGTGCGTCGCGCCGGAAGGCGGCGACAGCGCGCCTCGCAGCCTGCGGCGGCTCGCCTGGCTCGTGGAGTTGGCCGACCTGCGGAACAACGGCATGTTCTGGCTGCCCATCCACGCGCTCACGCTGTGGGACTTCCACGTCCTGCGCGCCCTGGAGCACTGGAAGGCGGGCGCCGGGACACGCGTCCGGGACTGGCTCACCGCCGTCGCCGACGTCGACGCCCTCTCCGCCCTCGCCGGCCTCGCCTTCGAAGAGCCCGGCTGGTGCATGCCCGAGCTCGTGCCCGTCGACGCAACCGATGAACCCTTGCTCGAGGCCCACGATCTCGCACACCCGCTGCTGCCGGACGACGTGCGCGTCGCCAACGACGTGAGCGTCGGTCCACCGGGATCATTCCTCATGGTCACCGGTTCCAACATGTCCGGGAAGACGACGCTGCTGCGGGCCATCGGAGTGAACGTGGTGCTGGCGCACGCAGGCGGGCCGGTGTGCGCCCGGGCGCTGCGCATGCCGCCCGTGCGCCTGCACACGAGCATGAGGATCGAGGATTCCCTCGAGGAAGGCGTCTCCCTGTTCATGGCGGAGCTGCGCCGGCTCAAAACCATCGCCGACGCCGCCACCGAATGCGCGCAACAGGGGATGTGCGTCCTGCTCTACCTGTTGGACGAGATCCTGCACGGCACCAACTCCGCCGAACGGCAGGTGGCGGTGCGCAGGGTCGTCACCCACCTGCTGGAAGCCGGCGCCATCGGCGCCATCTCCACGCACGACCTGGAGCTGGCCGACGCACAGCCGCTCCTCACCGCGCGCCAGGCGGTCCACCTCCAGGAAACGGTCGGGGAAGGCGCCGACGCACCCACCATGAGCTTCGACTACAAGCTCCGGCCGGGTGTCGCCACGTCCACCAACGCCCTCAAGCTGGTCCGGCTCGTGGGCCTGGACTGAGCCGGCAGGCGGGGGCGGGGGCGTTTCCGGGCTGCCGGCGGTTCGAGCGACCGGCGGTTCGAGCGACCGGCGGCGCGCTACCGGGGGCCGGGGGGCTGCCGGTCCGGCGGCGGGAGCGTCAACTCCGCCTGGGGCACCGCCCCTGCCCGCATCCCCGCCTGCAGCTTCACGCGCGGCACGGGGACCTTCATCTGCGGCGCCGGCATCCACTCGGGGAAGTACGGCGGCACGCCCGTGGGACCCACGAGCGCCGCGGACGAGTAGCGGCTGCCGGGATTCCACAGGATCCACTCCTTCAGGCCGGCGTCGTACACGGCCTGGATCTGTGCGCGCACCTGCGGCGCGTCGTAGGACGGGGGGCCCAGCGTGAAGTCCTGGAGCCACGGCCGCACGGCCGCGGCGTCGGGGATGCTGGCGGACCGCTCCACGGCCTGTTCCATGGCCAGGTGGACGATGTCGTACGGCGATGCGTTGGGGTCGGCCAGGCCGTAGGAGCCGGGCGGGAAGTGGGACGGGTAGACCATGGGCAGGAGGACGTCGGCCACGTCGCTCATGTCCTCCCAGTGCTGCCCGATGCCCACGTCGGTCCTGGACGCGATGGTGATGCCGAAGACGTCGGCGGTGATGGGCACGTGCAGGCTGTCCAGATTGGCGTGCGCGTACTGGATGAACTGCCGGATCGCCTGCTGGCGGTTGCGGCCGGACTGAGCCGGGTACACCGCCGTGCGCTGGTAGGACCGGGGCACGTCGGGGAACCGGACGTAGTCCCACTGGATCTCCGAGAACCCCAGCTCGACGGCCTCCCGGGCGATGGCGATGTTGTAGTCCCAGACCTGGCGGTTGTACGCATCCACCCAGATCTCGCCGTGATGGTCGATCCACAGGGAGCCGTCCGCCTTCTGGATGGCCAGGTCCGGACGGCGCGCGGCCAGCACGGGATCCTTGAACACGACGATGCGCGCGATGGGATAGATGCCGGCGTCCCGAAGCTTCGCCAGGAGGGCCCGCGGGTGGCGGATGCGCACGTCCCGGTCCGAGCCCATCGCCTGGGCCAGCGGGATGCTGGACCGGTAGCTCAGGTAACCGGAGGCATCCTTGACGTCGATGACGAACGTGTTGATCTCCGTCGAGTCGGCCAGGGCGAGAAGCTCAGCCACCTTGCGGCCGGAGCCGGCGGCCCACGCGTTGAGATAGAGGCCGCGCACGGCCTCCGGCTTGGGCACGCGCTCCCTCTCGGGCAGCGGGTCCTCCACCGCGAAGGGCGCGTCGGCGGCGGGCCAGCTGGTCAGCGGCGCCAGACGCGGAGCCTCCGGGACCGGCGCCTGGGTGGCCGGGTCCTGGGCAGGCGGGTCCTGGCCAGCCGGGTCCTGGCCAGCCGGGTCATGCGCGCCCGCCTCCTGCGCGCCCGCGGCAGCGCCCTCGTCGCCGGCTGCGGCTCCGTCGTCGCGGAACGGGTGGGCGGCGGCGGACCGGATCGAGGCATCGGCCAGGCGTGCCTGTGCGGGGGCCCGCTGCGCGGAAGGTGCCTGGGCGGCGCCGGCGGGCGCCGGGGCCGCTTCCTGCGGATCCTGGCGGACCGAGCCGGCGAGGGCGATGCCGCCCGCAAACACCACGGCGCTGACTCCCGTGATGACGATGGCGCGGAAGGCTGTGCGCCCGCGGGCCTCCCCGGCAGGCTCGTGGCCGTGACCGTCACGCTTCAACACGTCACTCCTTGGGTTTACGTCGTCCGGGGAGGGTCGAACAACAAGATTGCAGGAAAGGGGGCCTTCGTCGCAAGTCTTTCGCGGAGGAAGCCTTGCGGCGGACGGTGTTTCAGTACCGGCGGATCGTCGGATCGACGTCGTACTGCCAGCGCAGAATGCCGCCGGTGAGGTTGCGGACACGCCGGAAGCCGGCGCTCTGGAGGAAGCGCTGCACGTCGGCGCTGCGCACGCCCGACTGGCAGTACACGACAATCTCCGACGACGGATCCAGCTCGCCCGTCCGCCGCGGGATCTCGTGCATGGGGATCATGCGGGCGCCGTATTCGCCCAGGTTGGCGATGAGCCATTCGAACGGCTCGCGCACGTCCAGCAGCGTGATGGCCTCGCCCCGGTCCAGGCGCCGCTTCAGCTCCGCCGGCGTGATCTCGCCGTCCCGCTCGGCCGGCGCGCCGACCCCGTCGTCCGCCGGGGACACGCCGCAGAAGACGTCGTAGTCGATGAGCTCGGTGATGCTGGGCGCGTCGCCGCACACCGGGCAATCGGGGTTCCGGCGCAGGTTCAGCTCGCGCCAGCGCAGCTTGAGGGCGTCGAACAGCAGCAGCCGCCCCACGAGGGGCTCGCCGGCGCCCGTGATGAGCTTGATGGCCTCCAGCGCCTGGAGAGAGCCGATGACGCCCGGCAGCACGCCCAGCACGCCGCCCTCCGCGCAGCTCGGGACCAGCCCGGGCGGCGGCGGCTCGCGGAACAGGCAGCGGTAGCAGGGCCCTTTGTCCGCGTCGAACACCGACACCTGGCCCTCGAACCGGTAGATGGACCCGTAGACGCACGGCTTGCCCAGCAGCACGCAGGCGTCGTTCACCAGATAGCGCGTGGGGAAGTTGTCGGTCCCATCGACGATGACGTCGTAGCTGCCCAGGATCTCCAGGGCGTTGGCGCTGGTGAGCTTGACGGGGTGCTTCTCGATGCGCACGTGCGGGTTGGCGGACTGGAGCCGCTCCTCGGCGGCGTCCAGCTTGGAGCGGCCGATGTCCCACTCGCCGTACAGGACCTGGCGCTGGAGGTTGCTGGCGTCCACGTCGTCGAAGTCCACCAGCCCCAGCGTGCCGACCCCCGCGGCGGCCAGGTACAGCGCCACCGGCGAGCCCAGGCCGCCGGCGCCCACCACCAGCACGCGCGCCGCCTTGAGACGACGCTGCCCTTCCAGGCCCACGTCGGGGAGCACGATGTGGCGGGCGTAGCGCTGGAGCTCTTCGGGACTCAGGTCCAGCCCCACCACCGGGTTCACGTCGGCCATCGGCCTGTCCGTCCTCCGGGTCGCAAAGGAACGCCGGACGGCGCGCCAGGTCGCGCGACCGCCGGGGCGTACCGTGTCATGTTCTCGAGAGCGGAAGCCGCCGTGCGGATCGGGGATCCCGACACGGCGAATTTCGGGTCCAGCACGGGCATGCCTACCCCGGACGCGCGGTCCGGTGCCGCAGTCGGGTCACGGCAACAGGTCCAGGATCAGCTGCGCGTTGGCCTCGGCGGCGCCCAGCTGCGAGCGGACGTAGCCCTCCGCCGCCTGGCCCATGCGCCGGCGGGCCTCCGCATCGGACTGGAAGGTGAACAGCCAGCGCTTCACGTCGGCCGCCGTCTCCACCACCGCCGCGCCGCCCGCCGCCAGCAGGTCGCCGGCTTCCCGGGCGTTGCCGTGACCCGGCCCGAACAGCACCGGCACGCCCAACGCCGCCGGCTCCACCACCGAATGCAGCCCGGCGGCGTGGAATCCACCCCCCACGTAGGCGGCGGTGGCCAGCGCGTAGAGCTCCGCCAGCACGCCCACCCGGTCCACCACCACCACCTCCGGCAGCCGCCGGCCCGCCGTCTCCAGCGCACCCAGCCGGGCATGCGACAGGGTGTGCCGGTCCAGGCGCTGCTCCAGCGCCGAAAGGTGCGCTTCCGTGGGCTCGTGCGGCGCGATGATCAGCCGGACCCGGCCCTTCCGCTCCGCCGCGGCGAACGCCGGCACCACGACCCGCTCATCGCCCGGCCACGTGGACCCGGCCACCAGCGTCATGGCGTCCGGGTCGTGCAGCAGCCGGAACAACGGCCGGCGCCGCGCGGACCCCGCCTGGTCCCACTCCTCGGGCCGGCCGGACACGATCTCCCAGGACCGGCCGTTCACGTCGATCTCCGCCCGCCAGCTCCGCAGGCCCAGGGACTCCGCCTTCCGCCAGACCTGGTCGAAGCGGGCGTCACCTGTGACAATCACACGGCCCGCGGGCACGCCCATGCTCGTGTAGCGCGCGGCGTGGGCCTCCGACACCGCGCCCACCGCCTCCAGCCGCCGGTACACAGGCTCCAGCAGCACCCGGGCGCCGGAGCGCAGACGGCTCGAGCCTTCCGGCAGGACCGCGTTCACCAGCACCATGCGCACCTTGCGCAGGCGCGCCTCCCGGGTCAGTACGGGCCACACCTCCGTGCGCACGAACGCGATGGCCGCCGGCCGCAGCAGGTCCAGCGCATGGCGCACGTCGGAACGCAGGTCCCAGGGCATGTACGCGCTCACATCCGCGCCGAGCCGCTCCGCCAGACGCTCCGCCGACGGCGAGAAATGCGTGAACGCCACCTGCACGTCCGGCCGACGCTCCCGCAAGGCCGCGATGATCGCCTGCGCCATCAGGCCCTCGCCCACCGACGGCGCGTGGAACCAGACCAGAGGGCGGTCGCGGTCCCGGTGCAGGAACGACCACTCGGCCAGGCGCTGGAGCGCCACCCGGCGCCCTTGCAGGCCGCGCCGGATCTTGGCGTTGAACGGCGCGGCCAGGTTGAGCAGCGGCCGGCCGGCCATGATCATCGCCTCGTAGAGATTTTCCCGCAGGGACATTCGTTACCCGGGAGTGTATGCGCGCTCGTCCGGCGCCGTCTGCCGGCGTACTTCCACCAGATCCGCCGTCGCTTCCGCGTCCGGCGGGAAGGCGGCGACCAGGCGCTGCAAGGCGGCGACCAGGCTATCCGCTTCGATGTCCAGCACCTCGTACCGTTGACGGGGCTCCCCGTAGCGGATCGTGATCCGGAAGAGTGCCATCGGCCGGCTGCCAAGTTTCGTGATGGACTGTCCGTTGGAACACCTCTATATTCGCCTGCGTGCGCTACATAGGCAACAAGACCCGGCTGCTGGATTTCATCTTCGGCGTTCTCGAGGAACGCGGCATCACGGCCGGCCGCGCCGTGGACCCGTTCACCGGCACGGCCAGCGTGGCGCGCGCGCTGAAAGAACGCGGCTTCCACGTCGTCGCCGCGGACGTCATGGAGTACGGCTACGTGTTCGGCCGGGCGTACGTGGCGGTGACCGGGGAGCCGGACTTCGCCGGGGTCGGCGGAGAGGTGGGGGACACGAGCCCGGCCGGCGTCGTCGCGTACCTGAACGCTCTGCCGCGGCGGCCGGGGTTCATCCACCGGCACTTCTCGCCCGCGGGCGACGTGGGCCGGCGCTACGGGCGGATGTACTTCACCGCGGCCAACGCGGCACGCATCGACGCCGTCCGGGACACCATCGAGGCCTGGCACCAGGCCGGACGCATCGACGACGACGGCTTCCACGTCCTGCTCGCGGCGCTCATCGAGGCCGCCGACCGGGTGGCCAACACCACGGGCGTGTACGCGTCCTTCGTCAAGACGTGGCAGCCCAATGCCCGCCGGCGGCTCAAGCTGAACCCGCCCCGCATCGTGCCGGGCAACGGCTGCCGGGCGTACCGCGCCGACGCCCTGGTCATCGCGCGCGAAGAGGCGCCCTTCGACCTGCTCTACCTCGACCCGCCCTACAACACCCGCCAGTACCCCGGCTACTACCACGTGCCCGAGATCATCGCCACCGGCTGGTACGACGGCGGCGTCCGCCTGCGCGGCAAGACCGGGCTCATGCCCGACGACGACCGCCGCAGCGACTGGTCCCGCCGGGGCCGCTGCGAGGACGCCTTCGAGGAGCTTGTGGCCACCGCCCGCTGGTCGCGCCTGGTCATGAGCTACAACGACGAGGGCATCATCCCGGCGGCCACCATCGAGCGCGTGCTCAAGGCCCACGGCCGCGCCGCCACCTACCGGAAATACAGGCGCGACTACAAGCGCTACCGCAGCGACGCCGATGGCGAGAACCGGAGCTACGCGGGCGACCGCGTGAAGGAGCACCTGTACTGCGTGGATCGATGAGCCACGGCCGGGGCTATGGCTGCGTCTGGAACACGATGGGAATCGAGACCCAGACCGGCACCTTCTTGTCCCGGTTCAGCGCCGGCGAGAACCGCATGAGCTCTGCGACCTTCTGCGCGGCCTCGTCGAACGCGTCATAGCCGCTCGACTGGTTGACCTGCCTCCGGATCACCTTGCCGTTCTCGTCGATGAAGAACCACATGGTCACCGTGCCGCTGACGCCCGAATCCCGGAGCAGCGACGGATAGAACCGGATCAGCGCCCTCTGCACCTCGGCCTCGTTCTTCAGCCGGGGCCTCACCGTGTACGGCGTGAACGTCGGCGCCGCCGAGATGTCTTCCGAGGTCGCCGAGGGCGGTGGTGGCAGGTTCTCGATGGGGTTCGACTCGAACGTCGTGGGCGCGATGGTCACGTCTTCCTTCACCGACGCCGTGGCCACGACGGGCACTGCCGGCCGCGCGATGGCCTTCGGCGGCGGCGGGATCTTGATCTCCGGCGGAAGCTCCACCGTCTCCAGCTCGGTGGCCGGGCCCGTGCTCATGTCCGCCGCCGAGAACCGCGGCATGAACGCGAACACGACGAAGTGGAACAGCGTCGCCGCCGTCAGCGAACCCCAGAACCAGCTGTTGAAGCCGCGCTTGAACCGCTCGTTCGCCGTTTCGCGGACTTCAGGCGTCCGATTCGTGTCCGGTCGATTCCCGGTCATCGGCCATCACCTCCGGTTCCGGGGGATACGTCCGCCTTTCCGCCTTACTTCGTCTGGAACACGAGGGGAATGGAGACCCACACCGGCACCGGCTTGCCCTTGTTCCTGGCGGGCGTGAACGCCATGGACTTCGCCACCTTCAGCGCCGCCTGGTCCAAGGCCTTGTGCCCGCTCGTTTCTTTGAGCTGTACCTCTTCCACCTTCCCGGTCTCGCTGATGTAGAACCACACCTGCGCCGTGCCACCGATGCCCGCGTCGCGCAGCAGCGGCGGGTAGTAGCTCTCGAGCGCCTTGGCCACCGCCTCCTTGTCCTTGAGCTCCGGACGTTCCGTGAAGGGGGTGAACGTCGGCCCGACGGCAACGGCCGCCTGCTGCCGGTACTCCTGGACGCTTCCGCCCTCCGCAACCACGCCCTCCCCGACCTTCGTCGTGATCTTGATGACGCCGCAGCCGGCGTCCAGGTGCAGTGCCTTCGCTTCCTGGACCGCCCGGGCGCCCTTGTACACTTCGACGCTGCTGATCTGGTCCGGCGTGAGCGCGCGGATGGCCTGGCCGTCCACCTTGTTGCCGTTCAGGACAAAGGCGGGCGAACAGTTTTCGTCGACCTTCACCAGGGGCGCCACCGTCACCGTCTTCTGTCCGTCGGCCGCGTTCGGCTTGATGATCTGCCGGTCCGACGTGGGCGTGGGCGCTTCGCAGGCCAGGGCCAGCGCCACGCCGGCGGTCACGGCGAGGCCGGCGATCGCCCAGCGGTTGCGGGCAAAGGGTCGTCCGATCATGCGTATTCTCCTTTCCAGCATGGAGGGGGACTCCGCCAGTCCGACGGCCGCGTAGCGCAGACCGGACCGGCGGCGGCCGACCTCCAGAAGAAGGGTCCCGTACGCGCGCGCGTCCGTCTCGCGGCGCAGCACGCGGGCATCACAGTCCAGCTCGATGGCCAGGCGCAGGCGCGCCAGCATCCACCACATCAACGGGTTCCACGGCATCGCCACCACCAGCAGCAGTCCCGCCAGCTGAAGCGCCGGGTCCCTCGCGCGCACGTGCTCGTGCTCGTGGGTCACCAGCATGCGACGACGGGGCTGCACCAGCGCCAGCGCCCATTCCGGCACCACCACGGCGCTTCGCACCACGCCCAGCGCCGCCGGGCCCGTGTCCGCCGACACCAGCACCGCCACACCGTCCACCTCCGTGCGGCGCCACAGCCTGCGACGCCGCCAGAGGGCCGCCGCCGACAGGAACGCCAGGGCCAGCAGCACCGCCGAGACGGCCACCCACGACCACACCGCCGCCACCGCCCACGCCAGCGAGCCACCCGACGAGCCCATGTCCGCACCGATGGCCGGCAACGCGATCACGCTCGCCGGCAGCGCCGGCACCACCGCCGGCACCGCCCCCGGCTCCAGCCAGGCCAGTAGCGGCAGGGCCACCGCCGCGACCAGCGCGCTCAGCCATACCCAGCGCCCCGCACGGCCGCCTCGCCGCAACGCCCCGTCCGCCGCCAGCGCCGCGAAGGCCACCAACACCGACGTCGCCACCGTGTACAGCAGCCAGGCGATCATCGCTCCTCCTCCAGCCGCTCCTCCAGCAGCCGTCGCATCCGGTCCAGGTCCTCTTCCGTCAGGTTCCGGTCCGACACCAGCTCCGTCAGCAGCAGCTCCGGCCGGCCCGCGAACAGCTTCCCCACCACCCGCTTCAACGCGCTCTGACCCGCCGCTTTCCGCGCCACCAGCGGACGGTACCGGTACGCCCGGCCCTCCGTCGGCTCGTGCGCCACGTACCCCTTGTCCTCCAGCGTCCGCAGCACCGTCAGCACCGTCGTGTACGCCAGCTCGTCCGACAGCCGATCACGGACTTCCGCGACAGTGGCCCCGCCGTGCTCCCAGAGCACCGCCATGACGTCCAGCTCGCGGTCGGTGAAGTTGATGTCCGGCATGGCCGGCTCTCCGGTTGAAGTCTGCGTTCGCGGCGGGTGTGCTTGATCGACGATCGCTGATCGACGACGTGCGCTTCACGCTTCACGCTTCACGTTTCACGTTTCACGCTTCACGTTTCTACTACA
>CAZUFP010000055.1:20584-22819 GCA_964619835.1 uncultured Gemmatimonadaceae bacterium
CGCTTCACGCTTCACGCTTCACGTTTCACGTTTCACGCTTCACGTTTCTACTACACAGTTAGTAGATAACGGGCCGCGCCTCCGCTGTCAACTATTTCTTTAGTAGCCGGCCGGCAGGCCGCCGATCAGCCGCCCCGGATCGCGCTCCAGGCCAGCAGCGCCCAGCCGACGAGGAACGCGGTGCCGCCGATGGGCGTGATCGCGCCGAACCAGCGAGGCGCTCCCAGGGCCATGGCGTAGAGGCTGCCGGAGAAGACGAGGATGCCGGCGAGGAAGAGCCAGCCGGCGGCGGTGGGCAGGGCGCCGGGCCAGCGTGTGGCGGCCCAGGCGGCGGCGAGGATGGCGAAGGCGTGGTACATCTGGTAGCGTGCCCCCAGCTGGAACCACTCCATGCGCTCGGGCGAGATGCGTCCGCCGAGAGCGTGTGCGCTGAAGGCTCCGGCGGCGACGGCGAGGAGCCCGAGGATGGCGCCGGTGGCGAAGAGGGTGCGGTCCATGGTCGCGTTCCAATCCCCTGATCGTGGCGTAAACCGACTCTTCCGAATGGCGGAACGTAGCACGGCAGGGCTTGCCCCCACCACCCCGCGGCGATCGATGATGGACGATCGACGACCGACGGCGTTCGCGGTGGACGCGGGTGGCCGTTCGACGACCAGCCGCCGGCGCAGAACGGCCAGCGCGTGCGTCGGGTGGGCGCGAGCCTTGCGATGAGTCGGCGGCGTGCCCCGAGATGCACGCACCACTACCTTTGCCGGTCGAGCCCTTCGTGCACCCACGCAGGCCCGGCCCGTGAACGCCACAATGAAAAAAATGATCGCCGTGGTGATCCTGGCGCTGATCGCCGCCAGCTTCCTGTTCTGCTCGCCGGTGTACGTGATCCGGGCGGGCGTGCAGGAAGCGAAGATCCTGAGCCGCCGCCGGGAGATCCAGGCGGTGGTGAAGGACTCGACGACGCCGGCGTGGGTACGGCACAAGCTGGATCTGGTGTTGGAAGCGCGCACGTACGCCAAGCGCCGGCTCGGGCTGAACGTGGGCGACAGCTACACCACGTACGCCCGCGTGGACCACGACACGCTGCTGATGGTGGTTTCGGGCGCGCGCAAGGACGCGTTCATCCCGTACACGTGGTGGTTCCCCATCGTGGGGCGTGTGCCGTACAAGGGCTACTTCGACTTCGACGCCGCGTACGCGGAGGGCCGCAAGCTGGAGGAGGAGGGTTACGACAGCTACGTGCGGCCCAGCGGCGCGTTCAGCACGCTCGGCTGGTTCAACGACCCCGTGCTGTCCACCATCCTCCGCTACGACGACGTGTCCCTGGCCAACACGGTGATCCACGAGCTCACCCACAACACCATCTACCTGGCCAACCAGGCGGCGTTCAACGAGAGCTTCGCCAACTTCGTGGGCGGCCGCGGCGCCGCGCAGTACTTCTGCCAGCTGGAGGGCCCCGACGGCCCCCACTGCAAGGAGGCGCGGGACGACTGGGCGGACAACCTGGTGTTCGGCGCGTACCTGGAAGACCTGGTGGCCCGCCTGGAAAAGCTTTACGCCCGCACCGACCTGACGGCGGACCAGAAGATCGTGGAGCGGCAGGCGGTGTTCCAGGCGGCCCGTGACCGGTTCGAGGATGACGTCGTGCCGAAACTGCGCACGCGGTCGTTCCGCTACTTCCTGAGCCGGCCCCTCAACAACGCGACGCTCATCGGCACGCGGCTCTACTACCGGCGCCTGGACCAGTTCGAGGACATCTACCAGCGCTACGGCACGCTGCGCCCGGCCATCGAAGCCATCATCGCCATGGCGAAGCAGCACAAGGACGATCCGTTCACGGGGCTGGCCGCGCTGGCGCGGGCCAGCGAGGGCGCGGACACAGCGCCACGCTGAGTGCGCGGGGACGGCGGTATCACGCAGAGTCGCAGAGAGCGCAGAGGGGTGGGGTCGGGATTCGCGGTGGATTCGTGCGACGCGGCGTCGGCGAGGTCCGGGGTTTCCGGGTTTGAACCGGTGAACCAACGGGCGCGGCGTAAGGGAAACGGGCCCGCGTCCGCCAACGCCCGCGAAAACCCATATCCGTCCGTCAGCCTCGCCTGGAGCGTTCACCCGAACCGGACCGCCTGCAGCGCCACTCTGCGCTCTCCGCGTCTCTGCGTAATCGCCGTCGCCGGCGGGCTGGGGGTTCCCGGTGGATTCGTGCGACGCGGCGTCGGCGAGGTCCGGGGTTTCCGGGTTTGAACC
>CAZUFP010000055.1:22919-27948 GCA_964619835.1 uncultured Gemmatimonadaceae bacterium
TCAGCCTCGCCTGGAGCGTTCACCCGAACCGGACCGCCTGCAGCGCCACTCTGCGTTCTCCGCGTCTCTGCGTGATCGCCGTCCCTGCGCCCTCTGGGTCTCTGCGTGAGAGCTGTCCCTGCGCCCTCTGCTTCCCCTGCGCCCTCCGCGCTCAGGGCTTGGTCTCGGCCCCGCGGCCCCGCTATACTTCGTGACTTTGCGCGAACCCTGGCGAACGACTGATGACGGACAGAGCGGACAAACAGGCATACGAGCCCGGCGTGGTGGAAGCGAAGTGGCAGGCGCGCTGGGAGGACGAAGGCACGAACCGGTTCACGGACGCGCAGCTCCGCGATGCGGACCGGCCGTTCTACAACCTCATGATGTTCCCGTACCCGTCGGCGGAGGGTCTGCACGTGGGGAACATCTACGCGTTCACGGGCGCGGACATCTACGGCCGGTTCCGGCGGCTCAACGGCGACGACACGTTCGAGCCCATCGGCTTCGACGCCTTCGGCATCCACTCGGAGAACTACGCCCTCAAGGTGGGGACGCATCCCATGGAGCTGATCCCCCGCAACGTCGCGAACTTCACGCGGCAGCTGCGGCGGACCGGCGCCATGTACGACTGGAGCCACACGGTCAACACGACGGACCCGACGTACTACCGCTGGACGCAGTGGATCTTCCTGCAGCTCTTCAAGGCGGGCCTGGCGGAGAAGCGGGACGCGCCGGTGAACTGGTGCCCCAGCTGCAAGACCGTGCTGGCCAACGAGCAGGTGATCGCGGGCGAGTGCGAGCGCTGCGGCACGCCCGTCGAGCAGCGCTTCCTGTCGCAGTGGTTCTTCAAGATCACGGACTACGTCGAGCGGCTGCTGGACAACCTGTCCTGGATCGACTGGTCGGAGACGACGAAGCGGGCGCAGGAGAACTGGATCGGCAAGAGCGAGGGCGCCGTGGTGCGCTTCCCGGTGGACGGCAACCACGCGTCGGCAGGCGGTGCCGGGTCCGGGGACGAGCCGGGCACGACGTCGTCCGAGGCGACGTCGTCGTCCGGAGGCCCGTTCATCGAGGTCTTCACGACGCGCCCGGACACCCTCTTCGGTGCCACGTTCATGGTGCTGGCGCCGGAGCATCCGCTGGTGGAGCGGCTGACCAGCGACGGGCAGCGGGCGGAGGTGGAGGCGTACCGGCGGAAGGCGGCGGCCACGGACCTGGTGAGCCGGCAGAAGACGGACAAGGAGAAGACGGGCGTCTTCACGGGCGGCCACTGCGTGAACCCGGCGACGCGGCAGCGCATTCCCGTCTGGATCGCCGACTACGTGCTCATGGAGTACGGCACCGGCGCCATCATGGCGGTACCGGGTCACGACGAGCGCGACTTCGAGTTCGCCACGAAGTTCGAGCTGCCCATCCCGCGCGTCATCGCCGGCCCCGGCGACGGGCCGGACACGCCGCTGGCGGAAGCGTACACCGGCGACGGCACGCTGGTGAACTCCGGTCAGTTCGACGGCATGGAGTGGCGGGAAGCCTTCCGCGCCATCGTCGCCTGGCTCCAGGAGCAAGGGCTGGCGGAGCCGCGGGTGAACTTCCGGTTGCACGACTGGTGCATCTCGCGCCAGCGCTACTGGGGTCCGCCCATCCCGGTCATCTACTGCGACGCGTGCGGCACGGTGCCGGTCCCGGAGGAGGACCTGCCGGTGGAGCTGCCGTTCGTGGAGGACTACAAGCCGGACGAGAGCGGCGTGAGCCCGCTGGCCCGGGTCGAAAGCTGGTACAAGGTGTCCTGCCCGAAGTGCGGCGGAGAGGCCCGGCGCGAGACGGACGTGAGCGACACGTTCCTGGACAGCGCCTGGTACTTCCTGCGCTACCCGTCCACGGATGTGGACGAGGGGCCCATGGACGAAGCCCTCACGAAGAAGTGGCTGCCGGTGGACATGTACATCGGGGGCGAGGAGCACGCGGTGCTGCACCTGCTTTACAGCCGGTTCGTCACCATGGTGCTGCACGACCTGGGGCACGTGGACTTCGAGGAGCCGTACAGGGTCTTCCGCAAGCACGGGCTCATCATCAAGGAAGGCGCCAAGATGTCCAAGAGCCGGGGCAACGTGGTGGTCCCGGACGAGTACATCGAGCGCTGGGGCGCGGACACCATCCGCACCTACCTCATGTTCCTGGGCCCGTTCCAGGAGGGCGGCGACTTCCGCGATGAGGGCATCCAGGGCCCGTACGGCTTCCTGAGCCGGCTGTGGGACAGCATCGTGCCGGTGGACGAGCTGGGCGATGCGCCTCTTGGCGGCGCCCTGGAGCAGAAGCTCCACGCCACCATCGAGAAGGTGACGCACGACATCGGCGCTCTCAGCTACAACACGGCCATCGCGGCGCTCATGGAGTATCTGAACGCCGTGCGCGAAGGCGGCCGGTCGGCCAACCGGTCCGAAGTGGAGCCGCTGGTGCCGTTGGTGGCGCCGTTCGCGCCCCATATCGCCGAAGAGCTATGGCAGCGGCTGGGCCACGGCGAGAGCCTGTTCAAGCGCGGCGCCCATCACTGGCCCGACTACGACCCGGCCAAAACGAAGGCCGACGAGGTGGAGCTCGTCGTGCAGGTGAACGGCAAGGTGCGGGCACGGCTGCTCATGCCCCGCGGCATCGCCGAGGACGACGCCCGCGCCGCCGCCCTGGCCGACGAGAACGTGCAGCGTTTCGTCGACGGCGAGGCCGTGCGCAAGGTCATTTTCGTGCCGGATCGGCTGCTGAACCTGGTGGTCGGATAGGGCCCCGTCCAGAACGCGCGGGGGCGCGCAGGGCCGGGCCGTTCAGGCCTGTGGCGACAGGGGAAACGGCCCGCGCACAGGGGTTGACGGCTTCTCCGGCCCGGGTTATTCTTCCCCTGCTTGAAACGAATTGGCGCGGGGTGGAGCAGTCTGGTAGCTCGCCGGGCTCATAACCCGGAGGTCGGGGGTTCAAATCCCCCCCCCGCTACTCGTCGGCCGGGCGTTCGTTCGTCCGGCCGAACGGCTGAAACGGACAGGAGTCGACGCCCTGTGAGGAAGCTGCGACCGTACCCGCGATCTCGTTTCGCCGGCGCTTCCAGCGCCGGGGCGGACGCGTGGCCGGGTGGCGCGCCCGGGGCAGGAGAGGCTTGACGGAGCGATCCCGAAGCCTTCCATTTCCCGCCCCGCCCGCGCCGACAACGGACGGGGCTTTTCGTCGCCGGATGCCGGCGTGACGGCCAGGTAGCTCAGTTGGTAGAGCACGCGACTGAAAATCGCGGTGTCGGCGGTTCAACTCCGTCCCTGGCCACTGGAGCGTGGGGTTCGACCTGGCGGAAGCAAGGCGGCAGGCGAACGGGGAACCGGAACGATAGGTCCGTAGCTCAACTGGTAGAGCACCGGTCTCCAAAACCGGCGGTTGGGGGTTCAAGTCCCTCCGGGCCTGCTGGCGCTCTTTGAAAACGGAACGGGAAAGCGCTGAGAAGGGCGCGACGCCCCCATCGTCTAGTGGCCTAGGATACTTGGTTCTCAGCCAAGAGACCGGGGTTCGATTCCCCGTGGGGGTATAGGAGAGGGGCCGGCCCCCATCGTCTAACGGCTAGGACGCCAGTCTTTCAAGCTGGCAGCCGGGGTTCGATTCCCCGTGGGGGCGCTGTTGGTTGCAGGACCGCGAAACACGACCGCCGAACACGTCGTGAGACGCGTCGAGGGAAGAGCGGGTGTGTGCGGGCGTAGCTCAGTTGGTAGAGCGTCTGCTTGCCATGCAGAAGGTCGCCGGTTCGAGTCCGGTCGCCCGCTCTCAGGGGCTGTAGCTCAGTTTGGTTAGAGTGCCGGTCTGTCACACCGGAGGTCGCGGGTTCAAGTCCCGTCAGCCCCGCTGGACATGTTTGAAAACTCGGGTCGGACGCTGGGGCTGTAGCTCAGTTGGGAGAGCGCCTGAATGGCATTCAGGAGGTCAGGGGTTCGACTCCCCTCAGCTCCACTGGACCACGGCTGGATTGTGGCCCACGCTCGGATGGCGGAACTGGCAGACGCGCAGGATTCAGGATCCTGTGGGGGCAACCCTGTGTGGGTTCGAATCCCACTCCGAGCATTTCGTCGCACTGTGAAGCATGCGTCGCGTCGTGGCGACCGACAGGCGGCGTTGCCCACGTGCTGGAAGTGGTAGACAGGCTGGTTTGAGGGACCAGTGCCGGAAACGGCGTACAGGTTCGAGTCCTGTCGTGGGCACTGGCCCGGCGCGGCACGCGGCGGGCGACGCAGCATACTCGCCCGGCCGGCGCTGGCCGCCGGGCCGGAGGCGGTGGGGTACCGAAGCGGCCAACCGGGGCAGACTGTAAATCTGCTGGCGCTACGCCTACGAAGGTTCGAATCCTTCCCCCACCACTCGCGTCCCGGATGGGGAACGGAGGGTCGGCGACGCGGATCGCGACAACCGCCTCGCGAGGGACGGCGGGCTCGGGCGCGTAGCTCAGTTGGTTAGAGCGCTACGTTGACATCGTAGAGGCCAGAGGTTCGAGTCCTCTCGCGCCCATCCGGCGCGGTGCCACAGACACCGCGACCATGCAGTTCGGGGCTGTAGCTCAGCTGGGAGAGCGCCTGGATCGCACCCAGGAGGCCAGGGGTTCGAGTCCCCTCAGCTCCACTTGCGGCGCCGATGCGCCGGCTCGCCACGGCGGGCACGCCACCTTAGCTCAGTCGGTAGAGCACGTCATTCGTAATGACGGGGTCGTCGGTTCGAGTCCGACAGGTGGCTCTGGGAGCGCATGGGAACACCGTTGGGCTGGCGTACAACGCGCGGGCGTAGCTCAGTTGGTAGAGCATCAGCTTCCCAAGCTGAGGGTCGCCGGTTCGAGCCCGGTCGCCCGCTCTGGAAAAACAGACAAGGGGTCCTCGCCCGAACAGCGCAGCTCGGTGTGGGTCGCGCCTGGGGCGCCGGTCCAGACGGCGCGATCAAGGCAAGGACGACCGACAGCGCAGCTCGGTGTGGGTCGCGCTTGTGGAGGAAGGGCTCGCGGCTGCGTGCCGCGAGCTTTAGGATGGCGATAGGTAGGCCG